>CALRHH010000022.1 GCA_943359395.1 Candidatus Nomurabacteria bacterium | reverse complement strand
CGCGGAGCCAGTCCGGAAAAACTCTATTTCGCCGGTGTCATTGCCGCGCCCGTGGGACTCTCCCGCCTCTCGGTGCACATCCCCCGGGAGAACATCGTGCTCGCAGCGGTGGACGAGAAGCTCGACGACAAGGGCATGATAGTGCCGGGGCTCGGAGATTTCGGCGACCGCTATTTCGGATACGGCGACGCGCCCGTCTCGTTCGGCACACAGCCGGCGTGAGGACGTACGGGGCGTTGTCGATACCCGCCGGGTAATCAACACGGCTCTATTGCGGATACCAATTCGCCAAAATAACTTCTATGCCGGGGTTACCTGCATTCACCAATGCTTTGAATTTCGCTACATCGGCTAAGCCGTCGGGGCCGCGATAGTGGTACGGGTAGACCGTACGGGGTTTGAAATCGAGTACGGCATCCGCCGCCTCTTCTACTCCCATCGTGTACGGGAGATTCATCGGCACAAATGCGATATCGATATCTTTGGCCGCCCGCATTTCGGGTGTACCTGCCGTATCACCAGCTATGTACACACGGAATCCGTCACGGGCAATGATGTACCCGTTTCCCCGACCCTTTGCGTGTCGGCTGTCGGCAGATTCTGGGAGGTTGTACATCGGCATCGCGAGGATATCGAATCCTCCAAGTGACATGGTCTCTCCATTCGCAAGGACGCGCACGCGTGAGGCAATATTTTCTGGCAACTGGTCTTTGACCGCTTGTGGAGCGATGAGCTCTGCCTCCCCCACTACCGCATTCAGGGTCTCTACACTCAAGTGGTCGCCATGTATGTCGGTGACGAGCACGATGTCAGCTGGTGGCTTTCCTTCAAATACCTCCGCACCTCCCGTGGGGTCGATGTATATAGCCGTATTCTCCCACTGCACGATAGCGGTTGCGTGCATTATCGGAATTACCTGTATGGATAAACTTTCTGTTGTTGACATAGATGCATCAGATTGTTTCTTACTAATGGAGTAACTGTTAAAAATCAAGAACCCGACGAGAATGACAACCGGCACTCCTATAATCCACGAAATACTTTTCGTAGAATCAGTGTACGTCGGCCACATTATCTCTCAAATAACGGACAAACTGATTCCAGAAACTAAGCATGCGCCTGAAGGGTGTCTCGATGATGAAGTCGAGCGTGAAGACAAAGATGTTGACCGTCGAGAATTTGCGGCTGAGCCAGTGCCCCGTGCGTACGACAGGCACGGCGAGGAGATTAATCATGGCCGTAAAGGTGCCATCGCTCAAAACCTTCCAGCGATTCGCATTGTAGCGGATGCGAAATGCGAAGTAACTGACGAACACGAAGAAGAGGTAGAAGAGGAACATCCCGACTACGTTGAATTCAAGCGCCTGTAGTATCGCGAGTATGCTCCCGAAGACGCCGAGTGTGACGAGTACGTAGAGCGCGGCAAACGTTTTCCCAAATCTGATGCGACTGTAGATGTGGATAGGCTGCATATCCTCGGCATAGAGTACCTGCTGCATACCGCGGATGATGACCTGGGTGTTGGCAGTACCCAAAGATACAACCTCTAAGGTAAGGCCGAAGAGGAGAAGCGGGTGGAAGAGAATATTTACTAGGAGTGGAATCGGGCTAATGCCCCCGAGGAAGTAGACCTCGTACGGAAGCTCTATCAAAAACGCAAGGGCGATCTTGGTAAACAAAAGGTACCAAACCGCGCGCGAACCACTCGACCGGGCTTTGTCGTTTTCGTGCGAATACTTCTCGGCAAGAAACCCCTGTGTAGCGGCTTCCATTTTCTTGGGGTCCGCAAGCACATCGAGTGCCACACTTCCGTCTCGCTGTACGAGCGCGCGGACTATTCGAAAATAGATGCACTCCTTCTTAATCTTTTGCGCAATTTGCCACTGGACCGTACTTTTCACGTTTGTCCGAATTGTCGAAAGAATCGCGGGAATCTTTTCTGCGAGCGCTTCCAAGTCCCCCTCTGCCCCCTCTTTCCATTGTGGGACATACAAGAGCCAGAGCGCATATGACAACGACGCATCGTCGGAGCCGAGCAGAGCGCGACGGCAGGCGCAGCGCACCTGAACCTCCAAAAATTCCTTTTCAAATTCGGCTCCTTGTATCCTCGGTTGAACCGTCCTATAAAAAGCCTGCACAACGGCATCGTCGAGAAGATGCTCCCGTGCGGCAAGCGCCGACTCAACCTCACTTGCGACAAAACTGAGAATCGCACGTTTATCGGGAGTGGAGCCGCCGAGAAGTGGTTCGATACGAGCCAGCTTGTTGAGACTGAGCGTAATCTGGCGCGCCACAGCCCTCGTCGCCCCGCTTCGCGGCAGATACCCACCCTCCACGAGCTCGACAAGAAGCGTACGTGCATCCACTTCCCTCCGCTCGATAAGCAACCATCGTTTGAGAATACGTTCAATCGCGCTTCGACGTACCGCGTGCTCCTCCTGATAGTCAACGACGTACCGCAAGTTTTCGTAGAGTGAAGCGGCGGGATTCGAGGTGCGGTGCTCGTCTATGACGATATCGCCGTCATCAGGCAGGGGCTCCCGCGTCTCATACGCCCGCATACGGAAAAGGAGTTGCTGAACTGGCTGCGACAGAGGCTGCATGAAGTATGAATTATCACCTAATTCTGCCCCACTGGCTAGGCTACATGAGGGGGTGGCTCACAGTATATACGTGCGCGAACTTTCATTTTTTTATTGAGTTATTGTGATTGTCCGGTCTACCCCCACCCCCTTCCGCTCCGTAATTATCCCAGACGGCCACTCGACGCGGATATCGACAGGGTGAGCGTTCGTTCCCAGACCAAAAAGGAGTGTCGAACTGTTTTGCGAATGAAAACTTTCTCCAAGAGTTACGAATCTTGTATGGGTAGTACCTTCGGAGGTGACTGATACTTTTGAACCAATTCCGAATGAGTTATCTTTGACACCTTTGAGCCTGATAGAAACGTAGTGTGTATCGGCGTGAGAGGGCGTGTTTTTTAAGAGTACATTTGATTCGGGGGTGCCGCCAAATATCGGGGCATTTCCGATAAAGATATCCGGATCTCCATCGTTGTCGAAGTCAGAAACTGCAAGCGGGAAGCCCGTCGATGTATCCGAGCACATATCAATGCCGGAGCGGTCAACAAAGGTTCCGTCACCGAGGTTCCGGTACAAATTATCTCTACGCAGAAGAGGGCGTTGTAATTTTGGATCTGGCCCAAATACCGTGCGAGCGTTGTCACCATTGACGATATACACATCTTCGTGTCCGTCAGAATCGTAATCCAAAAAGGATACGCCCCAGCCAACTCCCGTTGGTCCAAAAGAGAGAAACTCACTAGAGGAGGAAAATGTGCCGTTTCCATTATTTCTATACACAAAATCACCTAAAGAGTTGGTGACGACAACATCTGGAAGGTTGTCTCCATCATAATCTCCGACGGCGACACCCATCCCGCTTCCAAAGTAATCCATCCCGACCTCTGTCGTGACGTCTCGAAATCGCAACCCCCGCTCATTCTTCAAAAAAAGATTTGCGCCAAAGTCGCTCGTCAGAAGCACATCCATACGCCCATCGTTGTCATAATCAAAAGCAATTGGCTGAAAAAATGCCCCAGACACTCTCGCATACGGATGTGTGCCGTGCCCAAATGAATCTAGGTCAGGAGACTCTTGCTGCACTTGCAGCGCGGCTGCAACCGCTTCCCGTAAGCTGGCTTTCTCGACAAATTTTTGTCCGTTATTTAAAAATAGCCGCGCCGTTCCGGGAAGATTGAACATAGCGTCTACTATCGGAGCATCGGTTGACCACTCCCGATTCCCTCCCCCTCTTAAGTCAATTCG
>CALRHH010000021.1 GCA_943359395.1 Candidatus Nomurabacteria bacterium | reverse complement strand
TGTCTGAGGAGTGCGAGACCGCCCCAGAGACCGCCGCTATCTCCGAGCTCTGACATTTTTACGAGTGGTTGCTTGGCTCCGTTCGCGAGAAGTGCATTCAGTGACGTCTGTACACGCGGGAGCGGTATCGGGTTCACGCCCACAATCATTGAACCTCCGAGTACGACGATGTCGGGTGACCATCGCCCAACGACGATACGAAGCCCTTCCGCAAGAGTGTCCGCGAGTTTATTGCGCTCTTCTATTGAATCAAGGTCTTTGGGGCTCATACCGAACTTCTTCGTCACCGCGGTTCCCGAAACGAGGTCCTCAAGGTCAGTATCCCCGATTGTAATGCGTTGCATCCCGCTTATGGTAGCGATTTTTCCGTCGACAATCCATGCCCCCCCAACACCTGTTGAGACTGTGATGTATGCGAGCGACGAATATCCCCTTCCGGCTCCCGACGTCGCCTCTCCCAAGCCGACGAGTGCCGCATCATTGACCACATGGACGAGGACGCCAAGAGCATTCGATAGCTCGAGCACAATGTTTGTTCCTTCCCACGCGCGTAAGTTTCGGGCGTCTGATATCTCTCCCGCCTCGCTCACGCTTCCCGCGACATCGCCTGCGCAGGCTGTGATTTCTTCCCCACCCGCGCATTCACGCGCCAATGTGACAAACTGCGCGACTCCCTCTACTGGATTTCTCGGTGTTGGAACTTTTTTTATGTCGCCTAACGTATCATCTAGTATAGCCGCAACGCGCATATTGGTTCCTCCAATATCCATTACTATCTCCATAATGAAAAAATTAATTCTCGGCTACGGTAATTCCACCGAAGTCTGTTTTTTGTATTTCCTTGTAGAGTGGATTGCGTACCAACGCTGGCTTGCCGTCGCGTTCGACGATGTAGTATGCAAAACCACGCATCTTTTTGACCATTTCATAGTCCGCGTGACCGGGCATTGAAGCGGAGTCCTCAGCTCCCTCTACAGGACTATCGTCCGCTGTCACAAGCCATTGCGCTCCCGTGTTTACAACCAAGTGACCGTACCCTGCCGGCATGTATACAGAATCGCCCGCTTTTACGGGAATGGCTTTGAATTCTTCTATTCTTTCGGGCTGCGGAACATCATTCTCCACAACCATCTTTTGAAGCAGGGCTATACCCTCTCCTTGCACTATCCAATACGTCTCATCCAGATCACCCACGTGGTAGTGACCGTACGTCTTTATGTACTCTCCGCCGACATTCCCCGATTCCCATACCGTAATATTCCGCTTCTTGGACCCGCCGCGAATCATGTAGTAGTGAACTGCCGGCCCCTGCGCATCGGGATTCATCAACACCTCTTTCATCTTCTCATGCGAGCGCGATGCATATGGTTCAAATGACATATTCGACATTGTAACACGTGCGACCAAGGCGCCACGAAGACACCGAGGTATGGTAGGCTTCTATGCATGAAATGTCCTCAAGCTGCCATTTTCGATCTCGATGACACCCTCGCCGAGAGTTTCCGGCCGCCAACAAGCGGGATGGTGACAAAATTGCGCACACTTCTTGATCTTATGCCTATCGCCATCATGACGGCCGCTGGATTCGCGCGTATTGAGAATCAATTTTTGTCCGAGCTGGCGGATTCATCGTTCATATCGCGCCTCTATGTCTTCCCCAACAGCACCGCTGAGTGCTACGTGTACAAAAACAAGGCGTGGGAAATCGCCTACAGCGAGAGCCTGACCAAAGACGAGCGCCTCAGTATCACCGAGGCGATACGGGAAAGCATCGCGGAGACGGAAACGTTCCCGGCACACCCGAAATATGAACCGATGATTATCGACCGGGACGCGCAGATTGCATTTGCCGCGCTCGGCCTCGACGCGTCACTAGAGGAAAAGCAATCATGGGATCCAGATAAGGCAAAAAGAAAGAAACTTGTGACCGTCTTGGAGAAGAAAATCCCCCAATTCGAAATATTGATGGGAGGAATGACGACTATCGACATTACGCGGAAAAACGTGAATAAGGCCTATGGGGTCAGGTGGCTTTCGGAACGACTCGGCATTCCCACGAGCGAGATGCTCTACGTGGGCGACGCACTCTACCCAGGCGGCAATGATGAAGTAGTAATCGCAACTGGAATCCAAACTCGTTCCGTGACGGGGCCTGACAAGACGCAAATTGTCATCGACGAACTCGTAAAGGTCTGCAATAAAAAAATAAACGCATCCAACTAGCTTGAGACACTTATTCCGATTCGGAGTAGAGTTCTTTTGCCTTCGTCCAAAACTCGGGATGCCCCTGTTTTTCTTTGAGGTAGTACCACCACTCGGCACCCCAGAGGTACTGCGTACTGAAGCTGGTTTGTCGCGCATAGGTGACTATCTCGTCGAATTTTTCTATATCCATGCGTGAAAGCTGCGTTTCCAGGGAGGCGTCGGCGGTCGGCCCGACGAGCCACGGCTCAAGAGAGAGCTCGATGAGAAACGTCGGTTTCGTGCCGTATATGAAGTCCACGAGACGTTCCTTCATGCGGTAGACGAAAGCGGGAAGTTTTGTCTTGAACTGTCCGAACTCGGGGTTCCAAAAATACACATAGAGGCTCGTCCCGAAAGCATCTCCATTTTTGTAAGAGCCCGTCCATGTCCCCAGATTTCCGCTGTCGGTCACAAGCACGGGACGACTATCAAGTGAGTGCACGAGCGCAATCTCTTCTTCTAAAAAAGCCTCATCGAGCTCTCCGCAGTGTTCGAAGGCAAATGCGCTGAGGTACGGTTCGTTCTCGACTTGCCAGTAGGTAACCGCTGAGTTCCCTTTGTATCTTTCCACGACAGCAGTGATATACGCGCGCAACTCCACCTTCTGCTCTTCCCATGGGAGCTTTTGTGCCCAACCGGGGATGTGGCATTCCGGCCAGCGCGGAAGACGACGTCCAACGGCGAGAACCACGTGCGCATCGCGCGCGCGCGCTTCTTGCATTTGAAAATCAAGTTCGTTCCAATTGTACTCGTCGCGCTTCGACTCTACGCGCGGCCAGTACGCAGGGATTCGGAGTTCGCGTACCTTGAGATCACCGAGGACCGCACGGTAAGTGGTACGCCAGTCAAGCCCCAAGTCTTCAGCTTGTATGATGCTAAAGGAAACTCCGTACGTGACATGAGCGGGCACCGGTCGGAGCGTGAGAGCAAGAAAGAGGACAAGCCCGAGCACTGCAATTCCGGCGACTTTGAAAAGAGTATGTGACATACAGACTAGGTGACGAAAAGCATCGCGAGACCGAGTATCACACATCCTATACCCAGCAGCTTATGCGAGAGCCCCTTGGAATGCATTTCGCCACGCAGCACTGCCGGAAACCGCCCCGACAGGAAATATGCGATGCAAAGCAAGAAAACGAACTGCAGCCCGGTGAGCGCTTGCACAATTGAGACGCTTCCCAAACTGATAGCAAGAAGAGTCAATATCCCCGCGACACCACCGAGCGCCTTATTTGAAATGACGAGCCATTTCGTACCAGATGACGAGCCGCTATAGCCCGAAAATATTGCTTTGCGATGTGCTGGGGCAGCGAGCAGCAAGAGAGCGCCGACGACGTTAGTCATCCGCGACCAGAAAAACCCGTCGAGAAAGTTGGTCTCAAGAAAAATGAGCTTGGTAAGGAAGGCCGTGATACCGAAGAATATACCCGAGAATACGACGAGGAACTTCTGTCGCCGTGTAAGGCGAAAATGTGAAATGAGAAGCATTCCAAGCACCATCAAACCGAAAGCGGGGACGAAAGCGTTTGGTAGGTCTTCATGCAGCCACAACCACGCACAGAGGGCGGTTGCGACCGCGCCGACACCGCCGACGATAGGCATGATATCTGAGGCATGCCCCTCCTTCAGCGCCGTATACAGAAGCACTATCGAGAGGATGAATGTGACGGATGACACGAAGGAAAGGAGAAGAACGAGGAAAGACGGTACCGAGACAAGGCCGAATGGGACGAGTAGAAGGACGACTCCAGAGAGGATGCTGACGTAGAACGCGTACACAATGGGCTTCCCTACATGGGACTTGGTCACGAGAACATATTTGTCTATAAAAACGATGCCAGCTGTAATAAACTGGGCAAGAGCGGCGAACACCATCCACGACGCCATGCACTCTAGTCTACCCCATGAGATACCTGCGCCGAAGTTCCCAGAACTACACTTGTTAATAAGAGCGCAGCGTTCTCGGCGAACCGCGGGGCATTATCTCACGGGGTCTACCAGAGTGTTCGCTTCGCAGATTCGCTTATACACGTATGCAGACTCCCTGACGCGGCGGCCTTGCGTAGAGTAATCGACTTCCACAAGCCCAAATCTCGGAGTAAATCCGCTCGCCCATTCGTAATTATCCAGAAGCGACCAATACATATACCCGCGCACATCGACACCGTTTTCAATAGAAAAGTGGATGCAATTGACGGTCGAGCGTATGTATCCCGCGCGGATGCGGTCATCCGCATCGGCGACGCCCGCCTCGCTCACGTACACCGGCTTGTTGTAACCCTTGAGCATCATCAACGCCTCGCAGATGCCTTCCGGAAACACATCCCAGTCCATATCGGTCTTGTCGTATACCCTTTTGTCGCCGAACTTCTTATGCAAGTAATAGTTAAGTC
>CALRHH010000020.1 GCA_943359395.1 Candidatus Nomurabacteria bacterium | reverse complement strand
GCAACCACCACTGCAACAAAAACCTCAGTGAAGAAAGCGACGCCTCAAGAGGCAGTTATTCAAAAAGCGCCGGACAACCAAGCAAAACGCGTCCTTAATCCTTACTCCTTTGCTCCGATACCTTTCGAAGCTGTGAATGCGATAACACGACCAGCCCTCGTCAACATACTCTGCAAACCGCGCGGTGCGGGAGCGGTCCTCTCCCCTGTCTCCGGCTCTGGTGTACTCATAGATCCGAGAGGTGTCATCCTCACCAATGCGCATGTCGGACAATATGTACTACTCGCGCAGAGTGCTCGCATCAATCTCACGTGTGTTATCCGCACGGGAGCACCTGCCACGCCACGGTGGAGTGCAGAGGTTCTTTACATCCCGCCCCTGTGGGTAGAAGCACACGCTCACGAGATATCCGCAACGCATCCAATGGGCACTGGAGAACATGATTACGCTCTCCTCCGCATAACGGGAAGCCTCGACACCGCGCCTCTACCGAATCCCTTTCCATCCCTATCACCTGACACACGCGAGGCTATTGGATTCTCCACTGACCAGGTGCTCGCAGTCAGTTACCCTGCAGAATTTCTTGCCTCGGCAGCACAATATAATTTATATCCCGCATCATCGGTAACGACGGTCGGGCAACTCATGACATTCGCCACAAAGACAGTCGATGTCATCTCACTCGGCGGAATTGTCGGCGCACAGGGCGGCTCCTCGGGTGGTGCTGTCGTAAACGCATGGGGCCGGCTTATCGCACTCATATCAACAACCAGCGAAGGCGACACGACGGCAGAGCGCGACCTCCGCGCAATTAGCCTCAGCTATGTCAATCGTGACCTCGCGGCACAGACGCGATTTGACCTCGCAACCATTCTCGGCGGCGATATTGCTGCACAAGCCATTGAGTTTAATAAAAAAACCGCGCCGAGACTCATCGAGCTCTACCTGGCTGAAATTGCAAACTAACTCAGACTACCCGACAGCGAGTGCTGCTGTTCCCACGACAAAAAGTACGAGCGCCATAATCTTGCGCGAGGACAAACTCTCCTTCAGTAGGAAAACACCCCAGAGAGCAGCGATGATAAATCCGCCCGAACGAATCGCGAGCGTATATGACGTAGGACCGAGCGTAAACGCCGTAGCGAAAGCCACAAACGCGAGCGCCATGACGACACCGAGGACGACAAACGTCCAGAAAGATTCTCTGGCACGCATGAGCTCGTGTTGTTGCTGATACGCAAAAGTAAGTGCCAAGAATACTGCCGACGCTCCAATCATATTCACGAATGTGTAAAACACGGGGGTTGAAACTTCAATCGCTACTTTGTCGAGCGTTGAACCGATAGCGGTGCACACCACCGTTCCTATCATAAAAAGCACTGGAAGATTATATTTTTGTTTTACTCCCGTCCGCACATCAGTGAGGAGTAGGTACGTCGCGGCCACTGTCGTAAATATACCCACCGCACCGAGGGTACTCGGCAGCTCGCCCAGAAGAAAGAATGAAGGTGCGATGTTGAACACGGGAAGAAGCGCTGAAACAGGTGTCACTTGGGACAACTCCCCCTCCCTCAGAGAACGGTACAGAAGGTAATTCTGCAGCGGATACAAAACAATCCAGATAATGCTAAGCGGCCACCAAAAATCCCAGGGAAGAGCAAAAATATTCCTCGGAATCGGGAAAAATAAGAAGAGGACCAGCACCGCGGGTACCGAAAAAAGCATCAAAAGGAAGCTCAGAGAGAAATTGCTAAATCGTGCCGTGAGGTCTTTTTCGTAAATGCGCCTCACCGCGAGCAAGAGAGCACTCGCGAGCGCAAAAGTAATCCACATTTCGGGGTGCCCAGAATCGAACTGGGTCTACTTGGTCCCAAACCAAGCGTACTACCGGTATACGACACCCCGCACGTATCTCTCTCTGCCTACCACGAGCCTACTTCAACAAACAAAGTCAGTTGAAAATTCCTACTCTGGAAAAGCCTCAGAATACTACCACATAGAATTGAATAATATAAAGGACATCCTATCGGACATTTATGTCCTTTAGAGACTCCTCGCTAAAGAACCTGCTCAAAGAGACGGCAGCGCGCCTTATGCCTCGTCATGTCCAAGAAGACGCCGACCACGTCGATCTGGTACTCCCTCTCTTCCCCCTCCTGCGCCATATACAGTTCCGCCGTACGGCAAATTTTCTTGAGCTTGGCGGGGTGCACTTGCTCTTCTGGCCTATAGGTAGACATTTCGTAAGAAACGTCTGGGAGGTTTTCACGTGAAACTGCCTTCACCTCGACAAAACGTACAACTCCCGCCTTTTCCGCGATGATGTCTATCTCGCCCCAGGGCTTCCTGTAATTTCTCGCAATGATGGTAAAACCCTTACGTTCGAGGAATGTAGCGGCTACGCCCTCGCCAATGCGTCCGACCTCCTTTCTCAACTCGTCTTTACTCATACCCAGTGAATTATACGGTATGCCTCAAAATGTTTTCACCCCATTAGAAGTAGTGCCTCTAACGGGGTTCACGCGAAACACGTCAGATGTGTTACTTAAGTAACCATATTACCCGACGTCTCTTACGTATCTGAGAGTCACGGCACCAATTCGTGGCTCTAAATATAACTATCATCATATTCAAAGGACAATCTTTAGTAGAATCTGTCCTTTATCCACATATCCACAGAGTTTTCCCCACATTTGTCCGAAAAGAAAGCCTTGGAAACCTGGATTTTTCATCCTTTCCGATGGATCCAAGTAAACGGACACTGATCAGAGACCTTGTCCTTTAGAATTCTTGGCTCAGAAACTGGATAAAATGTGCATTTACAACACATATTTTCCTTGACGCCAACACCATCTATAGACTACGTTTTGCACATATGAAACAACTGGGGGTATTCGCTTATCAACTGCTCCTTCTTGCTCTTGCGATTTCAGCGTTTGTTATTTTCTTTACGGTCTTCCCCGTCAGGGCATTCGCCCTAGACGCAACGACTCAGACGACACAGGTACTGCCGGTCGGAGGTAATACCTGTGCTCTTGTTTCAGCAACAAATTTTACACCTTACATCTACGATGGAGCCCTTCATTCTCTTGAATTTACGGTCTCCGACGCTTCGAAAGTCGCAGTCTTGGGCTCGTTGGGGGATACACCGCTTCCTTTTTGGGTAATGACGCGCAAGATAGATGCCGCAGGGATGCTTCGCATTCATGTCGACATTCCAACAACCCCTATTTCGGGAACCTTACCACTTAAAGTAACCTTGCTGTCATCAAGTCTTGGGAGTCCCGTGTGTTTGACGACAGTATCGACGAGTATTGGCTCGGGTCCAGTTGCGATTCAAAACAACTCCGTTGTAAATACAGTCCCAACAAGCGTATCTATCGCTCCGACGTCGTCGAGTATCGCATCTACACCGAGACCAACCTCTGCAAGTCCAGCCCCGGTTCCAACGACAGAAAGAGTACTGACCACGGACACTGCAAAGGATTCAGTTGTGGGTTCCATACAGAATCCTTTCCGCAACGTATGCGCGTCTGACGCGAGCGCTTACCGTCTGTGGCTTATCCTTCTCATTCTGTACATGCTTATCGTCGGAGCCCTTCTCTGGGCGGAATTCCCTATGTCGGCGGCTTGGGCTCGTACTCCTGAGCGTATAGCAACTATAATCCTCGTCCTCTTGCTCCTTCTCCTCACATTCTGGTATTTCTCAATTTCCTGCAGAGCAGCCCTCTGGATGCCTCTCGCGGCCTTCCTCGTGGCCGTGCTGGGCTTGCTCGCAGCGTTCTGGAATCACCCGCGCGTAACCCAAATGCTCCTCATCCAAGAGACAAAACCCTGGACTCCCACACCAAAACTGACGTCCACGACAATCATCACTCCGCCGCCTGCGAAAAAGTAATGCCCGTTGCCGTAGGGGCTCGGTGCTGTATAATCCACCCACTGCTTTTCCAGAATCGAGAATGAACTCGCTGGATTGGGTGGCTGCGGGTATGGTTTAGTGGTAGAACGCGTCCTTGCCAAGGACGAGAGCGGAGTTCGATTCTCCGTACCCGCACTTGGAACGAGTGATACGAGAGTTTGTTCTCATGTCCGAGAGACGACGTACGGTCAAGCGCAACGCAACCCCGCACAGATTGTATTCAAGGGCATGCCCGCGTATTATGCGTGAACGCTCCCGTAGGCCTGAAGCATACGGAATCGTCGCTCGGGAAAAATGAAAGCAAGCTTTCGCTTTGTCCCTCGCTAGCTCCCGTGGTGAAATGGATATCATGCCAGCCTTCGAAGCTGTTGTTGGGGGTTCGAATCCCTCCGGGAGCACTACCAGACGCTTGTGAGTTACAATACCAAAGTGGAGTCCGTAAAGCTTAAAGTCCCGGCCGAAGTACGCGACGTTTCTGATGCCCTTCAGGCAGCAGGATTTGAAGCATACCTAGTCGGAGGGTGCGTACGTGATCTCATCATCGGTCGCGAGCCGAAGGATTGGGACATCACGACCAACGCCACCCCAGAAAAAATACAATTACTTTTCGAAGATACGTTTTATGAAAACAATTACGGCACCGTCGGCGTCGTGACAAAATCTGATAATCCCCGGCTCAAGGTTATTGAGGTCACCCCGTACCGCACGGAAGGGAGGTACTCAAATGCACGGCA
>CALRHH010000019.1 GCA_943359395.1 Candidatus Nomurabacteria bacterium | reverse complement strand
AACAAATGCTCGAAAAGTTGAAGAAGCTCGAAGATGTAAAAATCGAAATTCAATCGCATGCGGGCTCAAAGGACACCCACCGCATCTCGCGCGTCTTGGAAATCATCATGGCGGGTGCACTGTCACTCGGAGCCTCCGACGTCCACCTCGAGCCTGAAGAAGACGCTGTGCGCATGCGCTATCGACTCGACGGCGTACTCATCGAAGTGACGACGTTTGATGCGGCGACGTACGCGCTCATCTCAAGCCGTCTCAAGCTTCTCTCGGGACTCAAGCTCAATATAAAAAACGCAGCACAGGACGGTCGTTTCTCCATCGTGGTCAAACAGAAGGAAATTGAAATCCGTGCTTCGGTACTCCCCGGTGCGTACGCGGAAACCATTGTTATGCGTATTTTGGACCCCTCGACCATCGCGCTCCCGATGGAAGCGCTCGGTTTCGACAAGTACCTCATGGATATCTTCCATCGCGAGATAGCGAAGCCCAACGGCATGATTCTCAACACTGGTCCGACAGGCTCTGGAAAGACGACCACTCTCTACGCATTCTTGCGGCAGGTGGCAAACCCCGGAATTAAGGTTGTAACTATTGAAGACCCTATCGAATACCACCTACCTGGTCTCGTGCAGACACAGGTTTCAAAAGACTATTCCTTCGCGCTCGGTTTGCGCTCGACACTCCGCCAAGACCCCGACGTCATCATGGTCGGGGAAATCCGCGACGCCGAAGTCGCTTCAACGGCGGTACATGCGTCGCTTACGGGCCACCTTGTGTTCTCCACACTGCACACCAACGACGCCGCAGGTACCTTCCCCCGCCTCATCGACATGGGAGTGAACGCGGATATTTTGGGCGCGGCCGTCACTGTCGCGATGGCACAGCGCTTGGTGCGCCGCCTCTGCCCTGTATGCCGCGTGCCGACACCAATCAGCCCCGAAGATAAGAAGATTATGGAACCTCTCTTGCGCAATATCCCGCACGCGGACGAACTCCCCAAAAACCACGACACCATGTGGCTCCCGAAAGGATGCGAGAAGTGCGGCGGACTCGGATACAAGGGCCGTATCGCGGTCGTGGAAGTGATTCTCATGGACCACGAGATAGAAGAGTGCGTACGGCATACATCTTCGGAGCGCGACATTTGGAAAGCGGCAGCGCACCAAAAGATACGCCGCATGGGGCAAGACGGCATTGTGAAAGTCTTGCAGGGTGTGACCTCACTTGAAGAACTGCAGCGTGTCGTCGACCTCAGCGATGAGGTCATGCTCGAATCAATTGGTAACTAAAACACAGCTTTTCAAAATAATTCACATATGCCCGAACGACAGAAGCCTATTGTTCCCCGTCCCGAAGAACTGTGGCTTGAGCGAAAGAGTGAAGACGTCACACTTCTCGGGAAAGACACAATGACTGAAAACCTCCGCGAGGTCTTCGACTTGAAAACGCTCGCAGAAACTGAAAGGGATTTCTTTCCCCTTCTTGTGCGACATGCTGGAGAAACCGTCCCCGTATCGAGGGTTCCCGGCCTCATCCTGGATGCAGTTCGCGAGCACACGACTGCCAAGGATTTAAATCTCCGGCATTTCGCGTCCGAGCACGTGCCGAGAATCATAGATGCAATGCTCGCTCGCGAAGATGACCGGAGACGCGCCCGTGAATTTCTCGCGAGCGCAATCAACGGGTAGGCGACGCCCGTTATTCCGCAGGATCCAAATCCAGCCCGATGTGTTTGGCGATGAAAGAAACGGTTTTGAGCGCCGCCACGTACTCATTCAGTGCGTATTCAGTGGTGCTTCCGTCAGTAACGCTCTTGAGCGTCGCATACCTCTCCGCGAGCTTCTGCCGATATAACTCCTTTTCCCTCTCATTCAGCTTTGCGCAATGTACGATGATTTCCTCTTCAAGAGCAGCTCCATGACCTCCCGTTATGTAATCAACAAGGGTTCTAAACGCGGGAGA
The DNA here is from genome assembly GCA_943359395.1 of Candidatus Nomurabacteria bacterium. Lineage (GTDB taxonomy): Bacteria > Patescibacteriota > Minisyncoccia > Phycocordibacterales > UBA2100 > UBA10103. The sequence continues at coordinate 5,976 of CALRHH010000019.1, read as the reverse complement.
CTGCTTTTCTGGACGAGGTGTTCGCATATCCAGGTGACTGCGTCGCATCTCATCAATCATTTTTAAATTTTACACCACAAAACTCCGTTGCGCGGAGGCAATGGGGTGCTATCGTAAAGGAAGTACACCCTTCGACTTGTTCAGGGTAAACAGGGGCTTGATTCTCTCAGCGACACTTTCGGGAGAAAGGTGCAACGCGGACCTAAGGATGGCAGAAGCACATTGCCGCAAGCAGCACAACCGCTGCGTCCTCGGTAAAGTTACCATCGTTGAGAGAATCACGACCCCGTCATGAAACATTTGAGTTACTAGATGGGAGTGTAACATATATAACTCAAAAGTCAAGCCCTTTCTCTGAGCCACCGTTCCCCCGCTATTGCGGCGCAACAGAGCCTCGTATGACAGACAAAGATCAAGAAATCATAGAAAAAAGCCCGCGTTCCCTCGACCAAGCGCTTCGTCCTGATTCATGGGCGGAATATGTGGGGCAAGAGGCTATCAAAGAGAACCTTCGTATCCTCTTGCAGGCTGCAAAAGGGCGCAACCATCAGCCTGAACACGTCCTCCTCTACGGACCGCCGGGTTTGGGTAAAACGACGCTTGCCCACCTCATGGCAAAAGAGATTGGCGCGAATTTGCGCTCGACTTCGGGCCCTGCTATCGAGCGCGTCGGCGACCTCGCTGCAATCGTCACGAATCTTTCTCCTGGTGACGTCCTTTTCATAGACGAAATCCACCGACTCAATCGCACCATAGAAGAAGTCCTTTACCCCGCGATGGAAGCGGGCGTACTCGACATCGTCATCGGCAAAGGTCCGAGTGCGCGCACCGTGCAGTTGGAACTTCCGCCATTTACTCTGATTGCAGCAACGACAAGAATTTCGATGCTCTCCGCCCCACTCCGCTCACGCTTCTCAGGCGGTACCTTCCGACTCCAGTACTACACCGACGACGAGATTGCAGAAATCCTCCGCCGCTCAGCAAAAATATTGAAAATAGGTATTGATATTGATTCGCTCAAAGAGGTTTCTCGTCGCTCGCGCTCAACTCCGCGTACCGCAAACTATCTTTTGAAACGTGCTCGAGACTTCGCCGCGGTCAACGAAGCGACATTGGATTTGAAAACGGTGAAACGAGCTCTCGCGCTCTTGGAGATAGATGAAGGCGGGCTCAATCAAACCGACCGCGACATCCTCACGCTCCTTATCGAGAAATTTAATGGCGGCCCGGTAGGACTCAAGACTATTGCGGCTGCGCTTTCCGAAGAAGAGGCGACGATTGAAGAAGTAAACGAACCATACCTGATGCAGACAGGACTCATCGAGCGCACCCCGCGCGGGAGAACGGTGACAAAGAAAGGCTACGAACACATGGGCGCTGATGCTCCACGCACGCAAGAAAAATTACTCCAATAGGTTATCGAGTGGGGATAAGGACTATTACGGTCAGTAAGGCGTGTACTATACGGGGTACAAACGCACGGTAAATATAATGCCCCGGCAGACGTCGGGGCATTATATTTCCAACTCCTCGGCTCGGAAAAGTGAAAGTGTGCACTTTCCCTCTTCGCTCGCTCTATGTCGTCGGTAAACAAAAGGCTCCCTTTCGGGAGCCTTTTGTTTTGCGGCTATTTCGGATCGATGATTAGCGTGATTCGACTTGATACGATCTCATCGGGCCCAGCACATCACTTCATTGCTCTAGCCGCCTGTTCCCGCACTGTCTCAGAAGCTTGCGCCTCGATATATCCTGGGAACTGCCTTCGGGGGTGACCACATTTCTACGGTCTCTTCGGAAGCGACCGACGCACGGTAAGGCGCATCGATAAAGAAAATAGTACCGCATCGAAAAAATCGTGCGCAAAGCGGTAGATGCCGAAAATAGTGGATTTCGAGTGGATAGGGCGGTGGATAAGTCCACCGCCCGAAGGTGAATCCACCGCGAGGTGCCGCCGAAGGCGGTTCGACTGTCGGCTGTATGCCGATAGGAGAAGGTTCACGTCGGCACAAGCATGTGCCGACGATTGTTGTAGAATACCCCCATGTCAGGACACAGCAAATGGTCGCAAATCAAACGCCAGAAAGGCGCGGCAGACGCCAATAAGAGCAAGGTGTGGGGCAAACTTGCAAAACGCATTGCAGTAGAGAGCAAAAAGGCCGGCGGGGATGTCGCCTTGCCCGGACTTCGCACCATCATCGAGACCGCAAAAAAAGAAAATATGCCCAAGGACAGCATCGAGCGCGCTGTGGCGAAAGGAATCGCCAAAGATGCGGCGGCACTCGAAGCGATAACGTATGAAACATACGGGCCAGGAGGATGTGCAATCGTGATAGAAGCACTCACTGACAGTAGAAACAGAACCGCACAAGAAATAAAACATCTGCTCTCCGAGAACGGTCTCTCGCTCGCATCTCAAGGAAGCGCCTTGTGGGCATTCGAGAAAACTGCCGAGGGTTACGCGCCGAAATCGACGATTCAGCTTTCCCCCGAAGATGACGAGAAGCTCATACACATAATGGAAAAGATAGACGCGTACGACGACGTGCAAGAGGTCTACACCAACGCCGGGTGAGTCTCCCTCGCGCGGAATATGCCGCCTATGCTAGGGTGGTGGCTGCCGGTCCTGCAATCAAGCAAACAGACCGGAAGGAGTGAGGCAATGAAGTTCATTCGTATCGCCGCGGTGCTCGCGAGCATCTTGGCATTCGCGACACCCACGCACGCAATATCGCAAAAAGCAGCGCCACATGCGGAGGGCGGAAAGGTCGCGGTCGGCCTTATCTGCAAAAATGCGCGCGATCTGAAGAATCTTTTCCAAACGCAAGCTTGGACGAGACCGCGCCCAGACCCCGAGCTCGCCGTGCGTGAGGTGAACATCCTCGCACACGACCCGAAGGCATGTGAGCTGGATATGGTGCCGTACACGGGTGAGCCCGAACAGGTAGACCGTATCGTGCGGCGGCCTAATGAGGTCTACCTCATCATCCGTTTTATGCCATTGAACGGCATCGAGTACCGCTACATGCTTCTGCTCGACAAGTAACCGCCGAGCCAAGAGAAACGAGCAGCTCACACCGCGCACGCATTGCGCAGGAGGGCTGTTTTTTTACGGACAATGATTGCCGAAGATTAGGTAAGTAGGCTTCCTGCAAACACGCCGACCAAAATCGCAAGACCGCCGACGAGCGCCATGCGTACCGCCTTGCGCCATGCCGATTTTGTTTTTCTGCCACTCCAGTAGCCAAGCACGAGAAGTGCAAAAACTGAACAGGCAATCGACACCGGAAACGCTTCCGTAACTTCAAATTTCAAATACGGGAGGAGTGGGACGAGTCCTGCGAGGAAATATGCTGTGAACATAACGACTCCCGCCGTGATTGAGCCGCGCGTATCATCCACTCCCCCGTTCATCTCCTCCACGGAAGCTTCCGAGAGAAAACTCCCCGCCGCCATCGAAAACGCCTCGACAAATATGAGTACGACACCCGTAAGGAAGATGGTCTCGCGTGGTACGCCCGCAATTGCGATACCGGAGAGGAGGCCGACAGTGGAGACAAGACCGTCCTCCACTCCAAAGACAAGATTCCGAAGAAACAGTGCTCTGCGCAGAGATGCGGACTTCATGTCTCTATCGTACCATTCGTAAGTGCTAAACTTCGAGGATGAAAGTCCTCGCAATAGACCCTGGGTACGGACGTTGCGGTGTAGCGGTTCTGGAGAAAAACGGTGGCGGGAAAGAAATTCTTTTGTATTCGGCTTGCATCGAGACCTCCGCGCACAACCAATTCGCCGACCGACTCTCACAAGTGGCTAACGAATGCGTCCGGCTCATTAGAGAGTATTCTCCTGATTGTATCGCGCTCGAAAAGTTGTATTTCCAGACAAACCAAAAGACTGCCATGCGTGTCGCCGAGGTGCGCGGCGCGCTTATCAACACCGCGCAAGGCGCAGGTATAGAGATTTTTGAGTACACCCCGGGTGAGGTAAAGAGTGCGGCGGCAGGACACGGCAGCGCGGATAAAAAAGCGGTTGCACGGATGCTCCACGCACTCATAAAAATCGAGAAAGAAATCACACACGACGATGAATACGACGCGATTGCGATTGCCGTGACACACCTCTCCCGCGCCCGCACCACATAGCAAAAAACTCGAAAAAGCATACAATGGTCTGAATATATGGTCGCATCACGACGTCGTTTCCGACGTATTACATATATCTTCCGCATCATGCCAAGGTGGCTCGAGGTGATTTTCCTCATTACCATAGTAACGACGCTGTTCGTCGTCGGCGGCGGCATCATCTGGGCGACTGTCATGCCTATTCCCGCGATAAATAACTTTGAGAACCGGCAAGTCGCACAGTCCACAAAAATATTCGACCGAACGGGAAATATCGTCCTCTATGATGTTCACGGCACGATGCGACGCACGTCAGTTCCTCTCGAAGATGTCTCTCCCTACATTCAAAAAGCCGCTATTGGTATCGAAGACGCGACCTTCTATGAGAACGCGGGATTCCGCCCGCTCGCACTCCTGCGCGCCATCTGGACGAACCTCACCCGCGGCAACCTCCTGAGCGGTCAGGGTGGTTCGACCATCACGCAGCAGGTGGTAAAAAACGCGCTTCTCACACAAGACAAAACCGTAACGCGCAAAGTTAAAGAAATAATCCTCGCACTGCGACTCACGCGGGTATACACCAAGGACCAGATACTCAACACCTATCTCAACGAAACGGCCTATGGAGGCACCATCTACGGAGTCGAAGAAGCGAGCCAGTACTTCTTTGGAGTTCCCGCGAAAGATGTGGACTTGGCGCAAGCCGCCTACATTGCCGCATTGCCACAGGCGCCAACATACTTTTCTCCGTACGGTAACCACCGGGACGCACTTGATGCCCGCAAAAACCTGGTACTCCTAAAAATGCGGGAGAATAACCTCGTCACGCAAGAAGAATACGATCAGGCAGTAAGCGAAAATGTCCAATTCAACGATCCGAAGAATGCGGGCATTAAAGCGCCGCACTTCGTCTTTTTCATCCAAGAATACCTCGAACAAAAATACGGCGCCGACGCGGTTAATCAAATCGGTCTGCACGTCGTGACGACGCTCGACTACGACTTGCAGCAACACGCGGAGGCAAGCGTCGCAAAATTCGCGCCAGGGCTTCTGAAAAATCTCAACGCGTCAAACCAAGGGGTGGTCGCGGTAGATCCGAAGACAGGCCAAATCCTCGCGATGGTGGGCTCCAAGGGATACTTCGATGCGACGATAGACGGCAAGGTAAATGTCACGGTCGCAAACCGCCAACCGGGATCTTCGTTCAAACCGTTCGTCTATGCAACCGCATTCCAGAAAGGCTACACTCCGGACACCGTCATCTTCGACCTCCAGACGCAATTCTCTACCGCATGCGCACCGGGCGACGTGACGAACAGTACGTATCCTTGCTACGCCCCGAGGAACTTCGACGGAGGTTTTGAAGGCCCGATGAAACTGCGTGATGCGCTCGCCCGCTCGGAAAACATTCCCGCTATTAAACTCCTCTATCTCGCAGGTATTCGAGATTCAATTGATACTGCGCACAATCTCGGCATAACAACACTCAACCTCTCTCCCGACCACTACGGTTTGCCGCTCGTGCTCGGCGGCGGAGAGGTCAAGCTCTTGGATATGGCGGGAGCGTACGGTGTTTTCGCAAACGATGGAATCAAAAATCCTCCGACTGGGATTCTGCGTGTCGAGGACACGGCGGGAAACATCCTCGAGACGTACCAGCAAGAAAGCTCGCGGGTACTCGAGCCCCGTATCGCACGTCTTATCAACGACATTCTCTCGGACAACGTCGCGCGTTCCCCGGAATTCGGACTTAACTCCCCTCTCTTCTTCTCGGGCTACCAGGTCGCGGCCAAAACGGGAACGACAGACAATTACGATGACGCGTGGATAGTAGGGTACACGCCGAGCATCAGCG
>CALRHH010000018.1 GCA_943359395.1 Candidatus Nomurabacteria bacterium | reverse complement strand
AAAATTCTCCGACTTGCAGGATATTGCGGACATGCTGGGTCGTTGGGGGATACGGCTCGGCTTAGCCCTTACGCTCGGGGCGACCGCGATGACGCTCTACTATTCTGAAGTGCTTGGATTTCTACCGTGCGGATGGTGCTGGGTGCAGCGGGTATTTTTGTGGCCGCAAGTTCTCTTGTTCGCCATCGCTCTGTACAAACGTGACCGTGCCGCCGCCGATTACTCGATAGCATTTTCTGTGTTTGGTGCTGCTGCTGCACTGTATCAACACTACTTGCAAATGGGAGGAAGTGCACTTGTCCCGTGCCCGGCAAGCGGGGCGGGGGATTGCGCTCAGCGTTTCTTGTTTGAGTTCAACTACATTACGTTTCCACTCATGGCGGCGACACTCTTCGGATTTCTTATCGTGCTTATGTTTTTTGTCAGACGGCGGACAGCCTAAAACACCGGCTCCCGGTTCCCTTTCTTAAAGAACCTTCCTTCGAGAGAGTACTTGTCATACCCGTGCATGATAAAGGCGACAGGGATGCCGATGAGGATGATGTGCGGCCAGACTGATTCACCGAAGTACCAGAGAGAAAGGGAAAGCCAGAAGAGAAGAAAAAGAGACGTAAACCGTATTTCAATTCCGAGTACAAAGAACATCCCCGCAATGATTTCAATGATTGCCGCCCCGAGGACAAGAAAGTGCGGTTCAAACCCGAAGTAATGCGCGAGCGGGTACTGGTGTCCCGCGAGGGGAAGCGAAGCGACTTGGAGCGCGAGGTTATTGTGCAGAACCTTTGCGTAGAGCGAAGCATAGAGGAGTGAGACACCGAAACATATTCTCAAAATGGGAAATGCGAGGTGTTTGAGCCTGTCGGAGAAAAAATGGAAATAGCGGTGAAATCGTTCGTCCCATCCCATGACAGAGTGGACGCTGAGGCGATGCGAACCAATAAGAAGCAATACAATGATTTCGCCGAGGTAATTGGTGTACGTGAGAAGATACCATCCGTGGAGGTATGCCGATATGCCGAAAAGAAGAAGCGCGGCAACTGCCGCGCCGCGTGCCCAAAAACCGATGATTAGGAGTGTCCCGATGACGGCGAGCATAAGCGAGACGAGTGGCGCAAAGGAGCCAAAGCTCGCCGCAAGCGGAAGTTCGGGACCGAAGGCCGCCTGAAAGTAGGAGGCGGCAATGAATCCGGCGCCGACGGTGATGCGTGCAACGGCGGGCGCATACGGTTTGAATCGAATGAGCATCGGATCGAGTTTGCGTTCCAGAGGGCGGATAATCGAGATGAGGAAGATGCCGACGACGACCACTGCCGCGATAAATCCCCAAAACAAGAATTGATGCATGTTTTGAAGCGTAACCGCAATCATGTCGAACGGAGGCTTGTTGATATCCGCAACAACCGAATTACCGCTCAAGACGTACACTTCGTGCGCAGAGACGATGACGGGTAAGAGCAATACACCTGCTACGGACGATACACCAGATACAATTCGAAAGAATTTATCCATGTTTTATCATATATTTTTCAATATCCGCTATTGTACCGCCTACTTTCTTCCCCGGATTCAAAATATTGAGCGGGTCAAATATCTTTTTTACCTCGGCAAAAAGTGTGCACATCTTTTCTCCGTACATGAGCGGAAGATAGGGGGTGCGGATGATGCCGTCGTTGTGTTCCCCTGTAATAGAACCGTGATATTTTGCGACCAGTCGGTAGACCTTGGGAGAGAGCTCGAGTATTTCTTTCCGGTTTTTCTCTTCGCCCAAATTCATGAGGGGAATGATATGAAAATTCGCGTCCCCGATATGCCCTGCGATAGTGTAGAGCAGATGGTGCTGTGATAGCAGTGTGGTCAGTTCAGGGAGAAATCGAGGGTAGTCGTCGGGGTGTACGACAATGTCATCGATAAACGGAGCGGCGTAGAGGCCCTTGAGGTTTTTGCGCAGGAGGGCGAAGCTTTCGCGCCGAATGGTCCAGTATTTTTTTGCGGCCGCTTCCGAGCGGGCAATTTTGGTCCGCACTGCGAGACCGTCGAGCGCATCCCGTGCGTCCTCGGCTTTTTCCAGTGCCTCGTCGGCAGTGTCTTCCGCGAATTCCGCCATCAGTACGAGTTTCGGTACGCCGCCCGTGAGCACGAGCCACGTCTCGGGGATGAACGCGAGGCCAAGCTTTATCATTTGTATGATGCCGAATTGTCCGACGATTTGCGGAATGAACCGCACCGCGAGTTTGAAAGTCTGGTCGTCGTACGATTCGAAGGACTCAGGATCGGATTTGAGGACACGGTGCACAATCTCGGGAAGTATTCCGATATCGGAGAGAAATACCACGAGCATCGCGCGGTGTCCCTTGGTCTTTGCGAGCCCGAGCTTTGCCTTGGTCACGAGCCCGAGCGTACCCTGCGAGCCGACGATGAGCTGTGTGAGGTCGAAGGTGCCACGCTTTTTGTCGAGCACATTCCAGAGCGCATAGCCGGCCGAATTCTTTGTCACATTCGGTCGCGCCGCCTCAATCTCCGCCGCATGCGCCTCAATCAAAGCATGAGTCTCGCGGTATATCTTTCCTTCCAGGTCTTGTTGAGATTCTTTCGCCGCGAGCTCGCGCATAGAGAGCGGTTTGAGGAAAACTGCGCTTCCATCCGAAAGTACGACGTCGAGCGCCTTCACATAATCGTTGGTTTTTCCGTAGTGAAGCGTCAGCTCGCCGCCTGAATTATTCGAAACCATGCCACCGATGGCGCATAGTTCGCGGGAAGCAGGATAGGAGGGCATTATCATTCCCCGATTCGCGAGTGTTGCTTTCTCGAAATCGCGATAATAGACTCCCGGTTCACTCTCTGCAAAGTCTTGTCCAATTTCGCCGATATGATTCATGTATTTCGAAAAAACGAGAGCTACCGAATTCGTAAGCGGTCCGCCCGTCATGTCGGTGCCCGCTGAGCGCGGAGCAATGGAAATGTTTTGTCCTTGTGATTTCGCCCTATTCACGTACTTCACGACGGCAGAAACATCTTCGGCATCTTTGGGGAAGACGACGACTTCGGGCACGCGTTCAAAAATACTCGTGTCGCGGCCATACTGCGTGCGTACTTGTGCGTCGTCACTCGCATCGCCCTTTATGAGGCGTGCGATTTCTTCGCGGAGATTCATCGGCGAATTATACCAGTTGAAAAAGATGAAGACCGCGGTGGAAGGCGGTCTTCGGTGTCGTGGGCGTTTTTTCACCCCTTTGGATTCGTTAAACGTTGAGAACAACTTCTCCGGGCCTCGTTCCGGCTTTCACCGTAAATGGCAGGCCTATGTTGTTGGCGATAGCTTCCGAATAGAAGTGCTCCATCTTCGCGCGATTTGCGGGAGCGAGTAGAGCGCGTTCGTCACCCGCCCAAAGAAAGGCGAACTTTGCTCCACCTTCGCGGGCGTACGACAGGAACTGACTCACGAGCTCGCGACCGATACCCCGGCCTTCCAGTTGTTCCGGTACGAAATGCACAAATCCGTGCCATTCCTCGCCGTGCTTCTGAAAGGCGGTGAAACCGACGAGCCGCCCGTCTTCCATGGCGACGACGCTATCGTAGCCCCTTTCCTTCAGGGCAACGAGAAGCAACTCATCATCAAGGTGCCGGATATCCTGCGTATTTTTATCGAAGTAACTTCCGTCGTCTGGCTGCCTTGCGGCAGCCAAAAGGATACCCTCGATGGCCTTACGGATGACGGGTTCACTTGGCGGTGAAGCTAAGGCGAGCGTGAAAGTACGCATTGGCGTTTTCCCCCGGGTTGCAGCAAAAAGAAACTTGACGTCCAGATTTGATTGTAGTGTGATACTTTTTTAAACTCAAGGAATCAACGATTGGTAACTATACGTGATTCTGCGCTCGTAACCCCGTGAGTGTAAAGGACACTTGACGTATCATTTCGGTCGGACTATTCTTGGCTATCTCCATGAGTGAATATGTTACAAATAAAGTGCAGGTGTTCAGGGCACAGTCCGGTATCACGCAGGAAGAACTCGCAGAGCGTGTGGAAGTGAGCCGTCAGACAATTATCGCGATAGAAAAAGGTAATTACGCGCCGTCCGTGTTGCTTGCGTTGAAGATTGCGCGATTCTTCAAGACGCCTGTTGAAAAGATATTTACTATCGCATCTTAATACTATGAAAGAGATACTAGCATCATGTGTTCTCGTCGGGCTTGTCGTGCTCATCCTCAATCCATTCCACTTTTGGATGCCGATGCCACTCCATATGATGGTGCTGGGCGCGACAATCGCGGCATTCGGAGTCGTCGCCGGGTTTGTTGTACGCGAAAGAGCAGGAGACGAACGCGACATTGCGCACCGTATGCGAGCAGGGCGTGTAGCTTTTCTTGCCGGGACGGCTGTTCTCATCGTCGGCATCGTGGTTCAGAGTTTTACGCACGAGGTGGATTCGTGGCTTGTCGGCGCACTCACTATTATGGTTGTGACAAAAATGCTTGCGCGAGTATACGAAGACCGCTACCTATAATTTTTTATCCACAAGAGTGATGTCAAGTCAACTTGACATCACTCCAAGACACCTTAGACTGTCTTCATTAGGCAGCGAATAATATTTTTTCTATGAACAACATACTTATCTGGATTGTAGGTGCGATTGTAGTACTTGGCGGCGGATTCTTTCTTATACAAAACTCGACAGCGACTTCCGCAGAAGACGCGGCGACGAAAGATGACGGAGCGATGATGCAAGAGGATTCTGTGACGAAGAAGGATGACGCGATGACGAAGGATGAGTCCGCAGCGGAAAAGACTGATGACTCAATGATGAAGAAGGATGACGCGATGATGGAGAAGGGTTCGTACGAAACGTATGCTCCCGAGAAACTCGCAAAGGCAAACTCAGGAAATGTCGTACTTTTTTTCCGTGCGAGCTGGTGTCCGACGTGTAAGGCTGTTGATGCTGATATACGTTCACATCTCTCCTCAATTCCCGGTGGGCTCACCGTTCTCGATGTTGATTACGATAATTCCTCCTCTCTCAAACAAAAGTACGGCGTGACATACCAGCACACGTTCGTACAAGTGAAGGCTGACGGTACGCTCATTAAGAAATGGAGTGGTTCTCCTACGCTGGCGGCGCTCGTAGCTCAGGTACAATAAATACATGTTTTTCTTTCTGCTTTCATTCGCGGCAGGAGTCCTCTCCGTATTTGCCGCGTGTGTACTACCCCTTCTTCCCGTCATCGTGGGCGGCTCACTCGCGGCGGGAGGCTCGCGTCGGCGTACATACGTAATCGTCGGCTCTCTTGCGGTCTCCGTTGTTGCTTTCACGCTTCTCCTTAAGGCAAGCACGGCGCTTATCGGTGTGCCTGAAGAGCTCTGGCGTTATCTCTCAGGGGGTATCGTAGTCGTCCTCGGTATCGTGATGGTATTCCCGAAGCTTTGGGTCTTCGTGCCGGGAGTGAATGCCCTGAATCGCAGCTCTAACCGCCTGCTCGCGGAAGGGTACCAGCGCAAAGGATTTTGGGGAGATGTCATCATGGGCTCGGCACTCGGCCCCGTGTTTGCGAGCTGCAGCCCTACGTACTTCATCATTCTCGCCACGGTTCTACCCGCGCAACCATTTCTTGGTTTTCTGTACCTCATCGCGTATGCGACGGGCCTTTCGCTCGCGCTTTTACTCGTCGCGATTCTCGGTGAGAAGCTCGTGAGTCGACTCGGCGTGACGCTCGATCCAGAAGGGAAATTCTTCCGCGGCATCGGCGTAGTTCTCGTGGTTGTCGGAGTTCTCGTGTTTACGGGGACGATGAGGGACGTCGAGACATGGCTTATAGAGCGCGGATATAACTCCACATTCATTGAGCTCAAATTGCTCGGAGCTGACGAGGATTCCTCCGTAAAGTCCAATTCGAGCGCAGGGTTTATACCTGCTGAACAAAAGCCTGCGAAGTATACGCGTGTGCCCGAGCTTGTCTCGCCCGACGGCTACATAAACACTGAGGGGAAGTCCATTACTCTCGCGGAGTTGCGTGGTAAAAAGGTCGTGCTCCTGGATATCTGGACGTACAGCTGCATCAATTGCCAACGCACGCTTCCGTATCTGAACGCGTGGTATGCAAAGTACAAAGACCAGGGATTGGAGATTATCGGCGTGCACACGCCTGAATTTGCGTTTGAGAAAGTCTATGCGAATGTCGAAGGGGCGGTGAAGAAATTTGGTCTCGAGTACCCGGTCGTGCAGGACAACGACTACCGCACATGGAATGCGCTCGGAAATCAGTACTGGCCGCGTAAGTACCTAGTAGACATCGACGGCTACATCGTCTACGACCATATCGGAGAAGGTAGTTATGCGGAGACGGAGCTCGCGATACAAAAAGCTCTCACAGAGCGTGCTGAGCGGCTTGGTACAGATATGCCCGATGAAAATATCGCTGCTGAGTCGGTCGTTGCTCCGAGGGTCGGGAAGATAAATTCTCCTGAAACATACTTCGGCGCATGGCGCAATTCCAATCTCGGAAATGGTACGCAGGGCACGAGGGGGAAGCAGGTATTCGTACTCCCTCAGAAGCTTTCGCCCAACAAGCTGTATCTTGGTGGCGAGTGGGACACCATGCAAGAATACATCCAAAATACGGTAGCAAAAGCGCAGATTCGGTTTCTTTACGATGCTAAGAGTGTGTATTTTGTTGCCGCATCGGACACGCCGGTCAGGATAAAAGTGACGCGCGATGGTGGCACGCCGCTCGGAGCAGACAGGGGAGCGGATGTGGGCGCGGATGGATACGCGACTATTCGGGAAGACAGGCTCTATAAATTAGTCGAAGGGGCGGACTATGGGGTGCATACGATTGAAGTTGAGGTAGAGAAAGCCGGACTTGAAGCCTACACGTTTACATTCGGTTGATACGTAAAATATGAGGCTTCTTTCGGAGGCGTCAATAGTATTCTAGGGTTTTGCAAAAAGTTGCAATAGGGAAAAAGGTAGGGATAGGGCCATAATAAACGCCTCAGGCTAGCCTGAGGCGTTTCAGATTGCACAGTGTAAAGACGGGTATACAATTGGAGGCGTTATCCACAAACATTTATAACCATGCCTAAATTTCTTACGGGTGAGTTCATGAGGGCATATTCGGGGTATGCACCTCTCGTCCTTCGTGTGGCCACAGGTCTTGTGTTTGCTATGCACGGGTACCAGAAATTTATGGGGGGAGTGGAGGGGGTAACGGGCTTTCTCGGCTCGCTTAGTTTCCCGCTTCCAGGAGTTTTTGCAATTATACTCATCGCCGCCGAACTTCTGGGGGGTATCGCTCTCATCATCGGTCTCGGTACACGTATAGCTGCGAAGATTCTCGCTATCGTTGCCTTTGTTGCGTTCCTCACCGTCCATGCGTCCAAAGGATTTTTTCTCACGGGCGGCGGCTATGAGTACATCATGCTGATTTTTGCCGCATCAGTATCGCTCATGATCACGGGCGGCGGCAAATGGGCGGTTGACGACTATTTCCGGAAACAGTAGGCGCATTCTTCACCTGTGTTCTGATAGAATATCGGGATGACCGAAAAGAAATTTCCCCCTGGCTTCAAGTGGGGAGCCGCGACGGCATCGTATCAATTCGAAGGGGGAATAGAGAATAATGATTGGGCGCAAGCGGCGCGCGAGGGCAAAGTCCCGCCCTGCGGTCGCGCCTGTGAACACTACGGGCGATTTGAAGAGGATTTTGATATTGCGAAATCCCTCGGGCACAATTGCCACCGGTTCTCCATTGAATGGGCACGCATCGAGCCGTATGAAGGTCAGTTCGACGAACGGGAGATTGAGCACTACCGCAAAGTACTGCATGCCCTGCACGCGCGCGGGCTTGAACCCTTCGTCACTCTCTGGCACTTCACGCTCCCGCTCTGGTTTTCAAAGACGGGCGGTTTTGAACGGAAGGACGCCCCCAAGATATTTGCACGCTACTGCGCATACACCGCAGGTAAACTCTACGGTGTATGTACTCACTTTTCAACCATGAACGAACCGATGGTCTTCGTTTCCAACGGCTGGGGCCGGGGTACGTGGCCGCCCTTTAGAAAATGGCCGGGCATCGAGTACCTGGCGATAACAAGTTCCGGCCGCACCATCAATCCGCAATCTGAGCTCGGATTCGGCAATGTCGCCCGGTACATTTCGGTGATGCGCTGTCTCGAGCGTGCGCACAACGCCGCATACGATGCGATTAAGAAAGTCGCACCCCAGGCCGAGGTCGGCATCGTGAAGCAGGTCATTCTCTACCATGCGAATGCAAATCCCATCAATCAATTTTTTGCATGGGTGATGAATTGGTTCTGGACGTACCGTTTTATGAACCGTGTGATAGCGAAATGTGACGTGATAGGACTTAACTA
>CALRHH010000017.1 GCA_943359395.1 Candidatus Nomurabacteria bacterium | reverse complement strand
GAACTTCGCAAGCGCCTTCTTATCATCCACGTGGCGAGGTGGATGATGCGCTCCGAAGATACCGCCTCGTTCCTTTTTTCTATCGCCAAGCGTGGACGTAAGTACTTCCTCGGCATCTCGACCATCACCCAAGACGTCTCGGACTTCTTGAACTCACCATACGGGATTCCGATGATAACCAACTCGTCTATCCAGATGCTCTTGCGCCAATCGCCGACTTCGGTCGACCTCGTGCAACAGACATTCAAACTTTCCGATGAGGAGAAGTATCTCCTCCTTGAGTCCGATGTGGGGGAGGGAATTTTCTTCGCGGGACTCAAGCATGTCGCTATTAAAGTCATAGCTTCGTACACGGAAGATCAGATAATCACATCAGATCCCTCGCAAATCCTTGCGATAAAAAAAGCAAAACAAGACCTTGCCACTGCAAACGAGGGGGGCCCGGGAACTGCGGAAGTCGCCGCGGGCGCAGCCCAGCAAGCCGAACGCGCACAATCAGCGGCCGTTAACTTCAACTCGACCGAGGTTACTGCTACAGCACCCAAACAATGAATGCGACCGGTCCCACAGCGACGCTCTCACGGGATATACTAAGGGTACTAGTATGACGTTACGCTTTCAGTTCGTATTTGCCATTCTCACCGTGTGCGCCTTCTCGGTGTCTGCTCCTCTCGCACACGCACAATTCGGGTTGACAAACATTGGCAACTCACTTTCAATCTCGTTTTCCCCGGAAACTCCCTCTCCAAACGATACCGTGTCCGTGTCCGTACACAGTTCCCTCCTTGATATTCAAGGGAGCGATATCCTTTGGAAGGCAGACGGAAAAACTATTGCACAGGGAGGGGGAGTAGATTCTGCATCGGTGCAAATTGGCGCCCTTGGCGTGGAAACGCGCATTGAAGTGCTCGTGGTCGCTCCCGACGGCACGAGCGCCGCAACAGAGGCGACCATCAACCCGACAGAGCTTGACCTGCTCATTGATTCCGACTCATACATTCCACCGTTTTATCTTGGGTGGCCTCGTCCGTCCGCCGGTACCAACCTCCGACTCCAAGCGTTTCCGCGGTTTAAGCGGGGAAGCGCGTTTGTGCCCGCCTCGGAGCTTATATACACGTGGCGACGCAACGGCGAAATCTTGGGAAGTATCTCGGGTCGCGGTAAGATGGCGGCATCCGTTCCCATCGAACACCTCTTCGGCACCGACATAATTTCCGTAGAAGCCCGTAGTACAGACAATAAAATGTCACACAGCTCATCTGTCCTCGTCTCTGCGACCGAACCGACACTTGCGCTTTATGAAGAAGATCCTCTGTATGGTGTGTTGTACCATCGGGCCCTCGGTGCGTCGGCATTCATCGGAGGAATAGAATCGACATTCGCTGTCGTTCCCTTTTTCGTGCGAGCAGGGAGCGTGTACGACACCGCGCTCAATTTCGACTGGAGCGTGAACGGGGCAGCCATCTCCGCGAATCCCAAGAACCCGAGCGCACTCACCATCAATGCGGAAAATTCCAGCGGCGTCGCGTTCGTGGAACTCAACGTCACGCACGCGACAAATTTTTATCTTGATGCAAAAGAATCATGGAACATAACCTTCTCGTCAGGTTCGGGGGCGTTCGGTCAATTCAACCCGTTCACTAACGCAACCCAATAGAATCTATGAAAATAAAAACAATCGTCGAATACATACTCATGGTGATAGTTGTCCTTATTCTTGGGAGCCTCGCGGGATGGTACTTTTTTCTCCGTACACAAACAAACACCACGACCGCTCAAAATATCGCCCGCGGATTCGGTATTGATATTCCTATAGGCAACGCCAACGGGGGCTTCTTCAGTGCATCGCAAGACACAGACATGCAGCAGCCCGCACAAGCGGGGCAACCGCCCGCACAACTGTGGAGCGTAGAAACAAAGCCAACGGCAGGTCATGTCTTTATAGGGGAGGGGAAAAATCTCCGATTGCGTTATGTAGAACGTGCGAGTGGTTACGTACTTGAGGCGAACCCTAGGACGGGTTCCGTTATGCGACTGACCAACACACTCGTGCCCAAGGTCTACGAAGCACTCCTCAGCGAGAACGGCCATGTCGTACAACGCTCACTCGACGCTACGGGCAACATCACGACCTTCGCAGGCATCGTCGCAACGAGCACGGATACTTCAAGCGCGTCCTCGTCCTCTAAGACGCTTCTCGGGGTCTACCTCCCTAAGAATATCGCGAGCATGAGCGTCAACTCGCGCTCGGGTGCACTCTTCTACATCGTGAAAGGTGCGGGCGGCAGCGCCGCGATAAGCGCCGAGTGGAACGGCGAAAAACAAAAAGTCTTGCTTGAGTCGGCGGTGCTCAGTTGGCGGCCGAGCATATTGGAAGACGGCCGCGCCATTCTTGTGCAAGCTGCTGCCGACAACGTTCTTGGCTACAGTTATGAGTTGAAACAAGGAGGTGTGCTGAGCCCCCTCCTTCCTCCTCTCCCCGGTCTCGTCCTGCGCGTCCGTGCTACCTCGAAGGCGCCCGAAACGAACGCCCTTCTCTGGAGCCAATCGACTCGCGGTGAGTTACGCCTCTTCGTCCGCGTTGGTGAGAATACAACCGCCGTGCAAATCCCCGTGAGAACTGTTGCCGACAAGTGTGCATGGTCTCCTGAAAAAGAATTCGTAGCGTATTGCGGAGTGCCGCAAGGAACCACGGGGGTAAACTTCTTGGATAAGTGGTACCAAGGAGCTGCGCACTCGTCCGATGCACTGTGGCGTATTGATGCGAGCGCAGGCACTGCAGAACTGGTGTACACGCCTCCTTCCAATACGCCGGTTGATGTGGAAAACATGGCGCTGGATAGAACGGGGGAGTACCTCGCATTTACGAACGCCGCAGACAAATCCCTTTGGCTCTTCCGACTCACCCAATAACCATGTCACTACTACTTCGCTACCGTGTCTCCATATTGTGTGCCTTCGTCGCCCTCGCAGGTATCTTTCTTTTCACCCCGCTCATCGGTCACGCACAGGGGTTCGTCCCGCTCGCCGACGTCTCGGGATCTCCAAAACTATCCAACATCTACAACTCTTCGGACTTTTCCGCGTTTATCAACGGTCTTTTCAAATTCGCTATCGCGATTGGTGCCATTGGTGCCGTACTTCGCCTCGCATACGCGGGTTATCTCTACATGGGGCAGTCCGACATGTGGAGCCACAAGGGGGAAGCAAAAGACATTATTAAAGACGTTACCCTCGGACTTCTCCTTCTTTTGGCGATATACCTCATCCTCTACCAAGTGAACCGGGATATTTTGACGCTGAAAGCACTTCGAAATATCAAGCCCGTGCAGCAGGGAGCGCCTTCACAAACAAACTCCGCAACCTCGCCAAGCCAGAGTGGCTTTGGGAATTAGCGCGACGGCGCAATACTACGCGGCGTACTTGATGACGACACGACGACTTCGCCCCTCTCCCTGCGATTCGGTTTTGATATTCGGCGCGTCTTGAAGAGTTGTGTGTATGATGAGACGTTCGTATGAGCTCATGGGGGAAAGTTCCACGTCGTATTGGAACGACCGTGCGCGTTCTGCCATAATCAAGGCTTTTGCCTGCAAGTCCTTTATCTGTTTCGCGCGGTAATCATTGACGTCGACGAGAAACATCGGCGCCCGTTCAGGCGCTGATCCCTCCGCCGGTGCAGGCATGCGATTCTCATATATTTTCTTTACAAGAAAATCAATAGCGTAGATTGTGTCTCCATGCGCACCGATAAGAGTGCGTCCGTCGTCGGTACGAATCGAAAATACCTCTTGACCTGCAATGGAACTCTGCTCAATGCTTGAGTATGGAATACCCGCCGCGGCGAGTAATTCTTTGAGGATGGCGGAGACGGATTCCATGCGGGGCACTATACCCCGTGAGATAAAACAAGTCCATTTTTATTCTTTAGCCAAGTACTCCTGCACAAAAAACGCCTTAGGATGTCCAGCGTCTTAATATCTCATGGGGTATACCCCATGGCATACAGACACTCAACCCACCCTCTTCTTGTCTTACATTCCTTTCCCGAAACGCCGACCTGACGCGTACTCTTGAACTATCATCAAAATATTGCTTGTAACCCAATAGAGTGGCGCCGCCGCAGGAATTGTATAGGCGATAACACCGATAATGCCGGGAAGCATGTAACGCGCCTGCAAATCAAAACTCTTCGCCATGTCGCCCGAAAGGGACGCCTCGACAGGAGACGCTTCGAGTACTTTTTGCCGCGACCCCATGGAGAGGCGGGTGTAGATGAACTGCGTAAGAGATGCGAGGACCGCAAGGACGATACTGCGCTTAGACATGTCGAGTATGCCGAGAAATTCCATATTGACGGACGCGGGAATGTGAATGAATGAATATAAGAGGGAAGAGTCGACGCTCGGGAAACCCCCTTTGTAGAAAACCCAGTAGAGTCCGATAAGTACGGGGAACTGTATGAGTACGAGCCCAATGCTTGCAAAGGGATGCACCCCACGCTCCTTATAAAGGGCGAATATCGCCCTTCCCTGCTCTTCGCGGTTGTCTTTGTACTTCGCCTTGAGGAGTTCGATCTCCGGGGCTATTTTTTTCATCTCCATCTGCGCTTTTATTGCGCGGCTCGAGAGTGGGTAGATAACGATGCGAACGACAATCGTGAGCGCGATAATGGCGAGTCCGATATCATGCGTCGGGATAATGCCGACGAAAAAAGTCAGCCCGTTGTAGAGCGGATCATACACGCTTGCGTGAAAGAGTTTCGATATCATGATGTTGGCTATTGTACCCCGTTAGAGGCGACGGAAGCAAAGGCCTAAAAAGTTTTGAGTTGAGGAAGAAAATCGAAGATGGCCTCTAACGGGGCGCGTCCCGCGCGTCGATAGTTCTCAACATCTTCTCAATATCACGCGCCACATCGGCGTGAGACGCCTCTCGAGCTTCGCGCTTGGCGTGGAAAACGAGCGCAAGCGAGTCTTCTATTCGTGCGAGATGAGGCCGGAGACACTCCCGACACAATCGCTCGACTCGATTCCTGTCGACCGAACGTGCGGATACTTTTTTGGAGACGACACAAGCCGCCCGCGGCCCTTTCGAAGAGGGGAGCGGCGTTATCGTCAGAGAAAAAAACGTTCCGTGGATGCGCCGAGCCGGCCGAGAGAGATTCGTAAAGTCGGCACGAGAAAGCCGGTATTTTTTTGGCATGGAGCGTAGGACCTCTTACACTGAAAGCTTCACTCGGCCCTTTTGGCGACGACGACGCAAGACATTTTTGCCTGATGTGCTCGCGGAGCGGGCGCGGTATCCGTGCGTTCGAACACGCTTACGCTTCTTTGGCTGCCAATTTCGTTTTGTCGACATGCCGCATACTATACTCACTTTTCGCCAACCCACAAGAGAGGGCGGCGGGAATGTGTTTTGCCGTCTTCGCAGCCGCGGCGGCGGTGAGACTGAGCACTGCGGCAGCAGCCGCAGATAGCGACGGCAAAACACATTCCCGTCAAGCGAAACCACTCTCCCCACCCTATCCACACCTTATAAACAGTGGTATGGCCGAGAGACGCGCTTCCCCGGAGATGTGCCCCGCGTATAATGTGGAACCTGACTTGCGCATGACTAATACTTCAATAAGTAATCGTGAATTGTGGCAGAACGCGCTCGTTCAAATTGAATTGGGCACCTCTGAAGCCTCCTTCCGTACGTGGTTTCGCAATACCGACATCGCAAGTCGGGACGGAAACATCATCCACGTGGCCGTTCCTTCAAAAATAGTCAAAGAATGGCTGATGGAGAAGCATCATAAGCTCATTATGAAAGCTCTTCGCGGACTCGATAACACCGTTCGCACCGTCGAATATGCAGTCCACCGCTCCGCAACAGCGCCGACAGAGCGCAAAACCCCGCGCCCGCAAGCACAGGAGAACGCATCGCTCGACCTCGGCAGCCTCTACATAGATAAACGCGACAATTTGAACCCCCGATACACGTTTGAGACTTTTGTCGTTGGACCTTTCAACGAACTTGCGCACGCAGCTGCAAAGGCAATCCTTGAGCGCCCAGGTCTCGCATATAACCCCCTTTTCATTTACGGCGCCACGGGGCACGGCAAGACACACCTCATTCAGGCAGTGGGAAATTACTTCAAAAAAGGGCATGCAAACAAGAAAGTCCTTTACGTGACCTCCGAGCGCTTCTCAGTTGACTATATTAATGCCGTTCGCGCGGGGCATGCAAACAATTTTAAAGATCAGTACCGCCAATACGATGTTCTCATCATGGACGACGTGCAATTCATCGCAAATACGGAAAAAACGCAAGAAGAATTGTTTCACCTCTTCAATGCGATGCGCGACAACAACAAGCAAATAGTATTTTCGAGCGATAAGCACCCGGCGCTTCTCCCCGGTCTCGAAGACCGGCTCCGAGGCCGCTTCGCCGCAGGGATGATTGCGGAAATTCCTGAGCCTGACATGGAGTCGCGCATCGCGATTATCCGCGCCAAAATTGAACAACACGGATTTTCTATCCCCGAAGACATCGTCCAATACATCGCGGAGAACCTGCGTGGAAACATCCGCGAGCTCGAAGGGGTACTCAATATGATTGTGTGCAAATCACAACTCAAAGGGAAGGCCGTGACACAAGCAGACGTGCGTGCGCTCATCAAACACAACGTAAAGCCGAACAGGGGGGTGTCTGTCGACGAGGTTGTTCGCCGCATCGCGTCGTATTACGACGTCCCGGAAAAAAGCATCTACGAAAAAACTCGAAAGAAAGAGGTGGTGAAACCGCGACAGATAATTATGTATATGTTGCGGGAAGAATTCAGCGTTTCGTACCCGTCGATAGGAGAAAAACTTGGGGGACGCGACCATACGACAGTTATTCACTCATGCGAAAAGATAAAGGAGGAAATAAAATCAAATCCGTCACTCGAACAGGAGCTCGACCACATTCGCACACTCATCCACGCATGATCGGAATATCTCACATCGTCTCCTCAACTTGGAAACAAGGAATTCGTACTTCTTGTTTCTCTCGCTCTACGCCACCGATAACCCTGTGCACAACTCCTGCGTTACACTCGAACAACTACTCACTTATCCACCCAAAAGAAATACGAAAACAACTACTCACATCTTATTCGAGCTCCGGACGAAACTTCTCAACATATACCTTCGCGGAAAATACACTTACAAACCCTCGCTCAAATTCATTTCTCCCCAGTATCCACACTACTAATAGTAGTAATAGTATTTAATGATAGATATTTAGATATGAAACTAACAACAACAAAAGAAAAGATTCTGAGTGCGATTCAACTTGCAGAAAGAATCACGGGGAAGAAGGAATCCCTCCCTGTTCTTTCGTGCGTGCTTCTTGACGTTGGCTCTGAGAAGGGTGGGTTGGTTGTCAGAGCTACAAATTTAGAAGCAGGGATAGAGATTTTTGTGCAGTGTGAAGTTGAGGATAAGGGGAGTGTCGCGATTTCCGCATCAGTATTGTCTCAGACACTACGTTCGATATCGGGGGAGAAAATAGTTTTGAAAACTGAAGATGGAAACTTAGTCGTAGAGTCGAGAGGTACAAAAACCCTTATAAAAGCGGTGCCGCATGAGGAGTTTCCCGCTCTCGGCGGGGAAGCTGATACGAAGGGGGCGGGGGTTTCTCGGGAGGAGCTCATGCGCGGAATCCAAGCAGTCTCTTACGCCGCGTCTCCGTCGATGATACGGCCGGAATTAGGGAGTGTGTACGTGTTACTTAAAGCGGGGATAATTGTGTGTGTGGCGACCGATTCATTCCGTCTTGCTGAGAAAACAATTTCAGGAATTAAAAGCAGGAGTGAGGTGGAACTCCTCATTCCACTCAAGCACGCACTCGAACTCGCACACGTACTAGAACGTATCGATGCAAGTGAAGTGAATCTTTCCGCCGACGATTCTCAGATGTCGATATCGGCGAACGGGGTGAGGTACATCTCACGCGTCGTAGACGGAACATTCCCTAGTTACAAAGAGATAATACCGAAGACGTTTGAGACGGAAGCGACTGTTTTAAAAAATGATTTTGCGGAAATGCTTCGCAAGGCACGAGTATTCTCTGGTAACGACCAACATGTCGGATTCCACGTATACCCAAAACGTAAGATTTTCAGCGCGACTGCGCGTAGTGCGGAGGTGGGGGAGATGTCTGACTCGATTGACGCGGCGGTTTCAGGTAACGACCTCGATATTAATTTTCACATAGGGTACCTCTCCGATTGTCTATCGATTATCGAATCCGATTCCGTCATTCTGAGTTTTGCGGGCGCGGGAAGACCGCTCGTCATCCGCGGCGTCTCCGACTCCTCGTTCACGTATCTCGTGATGCCTCTCAACCGGTAATCTATCGTATCGAAAAAGTGATGGTACTCTCCTCACTTGTGCCGTCTGTGTGTACTGCGACCGCACGCAAGCTCACGGCCCCAGGAGCTCCCGGCCGATAGGAGATAAGGTAGGGAGACTGACCTGATACGCCGACGAGGGCGCCATTGGCAAAATACGAGACATTGAGAATGCTCTGTGGTCGAGGAGACTCTGCTCCGAAGGTCACCGCGGCACCGAAAGGAATTTCTGCTCCAGCGCGAGGAGATGCTATGCGGAATCCATCCAGCGGCGCTGCGGTCGGGAGCCCTTGTATTGGAGAGGTGCTTGCTGGCTGATTCCCCGCCCAGAGAGATACGGAGTACTCCCAATACGCAAATTGAGAGTCGCTTGCCGGATTCGACGGGCGACCTCCCCGCGGGTTGTCTTTGTTCACCCAGTAGAGGATGTCGTGGATGCCTTGTGTGGGGTCGCTATTCCAATTGCCCTTGAGCACTTCCGGCATCGTGGCAACGTCTGGATCGGAACCTGGGGCCGGGAAAATGTCCGACGGCGAAGAGTACTTCGAGATGGCGTAGGTCATGAAGTCATGCCACAT
Source organism: Candidatus Nomurabacteria bacterium (assembly GCA_943359395.1). Lineage (GTDB taxonomy): Bacteria > Patescibacteriota > Minisyncoccia > Phycocordibacterales > UBA2100 > UBA10103. The sequence continues at coordinate 54 of CALRHH010000017.1, read as the reverse complement.
CGGCGCGATGGTGAATGATGCGGGGTTATTCACCATCGACGAGCCGTCGTTATT
>CALRHH010000016.1 GCA_943359395.1 Candidatus Nomurabacteria bacterium | reverse complement strand
GCACCTCGCCAGTATTGAACACATACTCACAAATCCTTTTTACTACGGACATTTTCAATATCGTGGCGAGGTGCATCAAGGTTCGCATAAGCCAATGATTTCAAAGAAACTTTTTGACCAAATTCAAATTGCACTTGTTCAGAATGGAAAGCCCCGCAAAAAGCGAGGACCAAAGAATTTTCAATTTCTCGGTTTTGCCACTTGCGGGGAGTGCGGGTATGCGATAACGGCGGAGAGGAAAATAAAAAAGAGTGGTTTGAAATATCACTACTATCACTGCACTTTCAAGAGCAAAACCCGCAAGTGTTCGCAAAACCGCTTTTTGCGGGAAGAAGTTTTAACTGAACAAGTGCTGGAACTCTGTCAAAAAGTTTCTTTGCCCGATGAGTGGCGGGAAAAGTTTTTGGCAAAACTGGAAAATGAGAATAAGGAATCCCGCCACTCATCTGACCTTTTCGCTCAAAATCTCCGCGATCAAATTTCCGCTATTAAAGAAAAGTTGGAACGGCTAACAGACGCATATTTAGCCGAAGCGTTGGAGTTAGCAGAATATCAGGAACGCAAGAACACTTTAACGGCGGAAAAGAAAACAATTGAGGAGAAATTATCTGATTTTGAGCGAAAAGGTAATCATTGGCTCGAACTCATGCGAAACTGGATTATTGAAGCCAACCAAGCCAAAAATCTCTCTAAACAAGAAAATCCCTCACGGATGAGAGATTTTCTTGTTTCCATCGGCTCGAACCGCCGCCTCGCGGCGGGAATGCTGGCGGTGGATTTCAAAAACCCTTGGGGATTCTTGGCGAAAACCAATGCCGAGGCGCGAAGCGCCGAGGCAACTTCTTCGGCAAATCAAATTTGGTGGAGGTGGGGAGAATCGAACTCCCGTCCAGAAAATGGCACGCAGGTGATTCTACAAGGCGTAGAGTATTCTTTTTTGTTTGAGTACAACGAGTAGGGAATACACAAGATCGCGTTGTACCGGACTCTCTTTCTTTAGCGCCCTACTCGGAGTGAAGTAGAGAACGAACCCGAATATATGACACACTGACTTCCGTATCGGATGTAGGGAAGAGCGTGGTCGCTTAGGCTATTGCGTAAGCGAACTGAAGGTCTTTCATCTGAATAGGTGAAAGTACTCCACGTGCTGTTTTATTTGCACTTAGGGTTTGAATGTTTTTATGGAAGAACATTCACTTCCGCCTTGCACACAAGCACACTGAATTTCCTGTCGAAGCCAGTCACCCCCCATCTCCCATCTTAAAAAAGATGAGAGATGGGGACCGGCTGATTCCTTCGATTGCGCGTTTGCAGGAATCACGTCGAGAAATGAGTATACATTTTTCGACGTAAACTAATGGCGCTATTTTGATTTCAACGTGCGTTCAATGCTGCGTTTCTCGTCGCGCGACCTGATACTCTGACGTTTGTCTGCTTTTTTCTTACCTTTGGCTATCGCGATGAGAAGCTTCAGATTTCGCCCCCTATTATACACCTTAATTGGCACTATTGTCAACCCTTTTTCTCCTTCTGCAGAGGACACATGCGCTATTTGTTTGTGAGAAAGAAGCAGTCGGCGTGTTCGCTCAGAGTCGTAGCCTTTCGGCGCATTAGCAGGTTGCCACGCGGGGATGGTGGCGCCCACGAGATAAGCTTCGCCGCCCCGCGCCACTACACGCGCACCTTTGAGCGAGCCGTGCCCTGCGCGAAGCGACTTCACTTCGAATCCAAACAATTCCAAACCAGCCTCGATTTCCTCGAGTATCGTATAGTCGAATCCAACCTTTTTATTCTGCACGGTTGTCATGCGGATACTATACACCGTGCCGAGTTCTTTCCTTCAAGATTCCACTATGTATAATGCGCATTCATGATAGCAGCTCCCGAAAAACCAGTAGTACGTAAACCGCCCGCAGGAGGGAAAAATCCTCAGCCGATGGGACCGTCGATGTGGTTGCAGCTTGCAGCCGCATTCGGGATTTTTCTCGTCCTCTCCGTCGGATACTCATTTATTCGTCAGTACATCTCTGCGCGGGATGAAGTCGTCCCTCTTTCACAAATAGCGCAAGACATTACTGCGGGAACAATTGTCGCCCTCGACGTATCAGGTGACAAGATAACGGCGACTTACGCGGACGAGACCAAAAAGACTTCGCGCAAAGAGAGCGAGAGCTCGCTTACCCAGACGCTTTCTGATTACGGTCTGACGCCGGAAAAAATGGCGGCGGTGAAAATAGAAATAAAAGATGAGGGAGGGCTGCGCTTCTGGGCACTCACGCTTTTGCCGATTCTCGTGCCTGTCATATTCCTCTTCGGCATCATCTGGTACCTTTCGCGGCAACTCAAAGGGGGCGGGGGAATGCAGGCTTTTTCATTCGGTAAATCAATGGCTCGACTCGTCAATCCTGAAGACGAAGTACAAAAAGTAACATTCAAGGATGTGGCAGGGGCGAAAGAGGCAAAGAGCGAACTGCTCGAAATAGTCGACTTCCTCAAGAATCCAAAAAAGTTTATTCAGATAGGTGCACGTATCCCAAAAGGGGTGCTGCTTATGGGCGCACCGGGCACGGGCAAGACTTTGCTCGCACGCGCGGTTGCGGGCGAGGCAGGGGTGCCATTTTTCTCAATCTCTGGCTCAGAATTCGTTGAGATGTTCGTCGGCGTCGGAGCGTCGCGCGTGCGCGACCTCTTCCTCACTGCAAAAAAAGCCGCCCCATCGATTATCTTTGTAGATGAGATTGATGCGGTCGGGCGCGTGCGCGGTACGGGGGTGGGCGGCGGCAATGATGAGCGTGAACAGACACTGAATCAGATACTTGTTGAGATGGATGGTTTCGAGCCAAATGAGAAGGTTATCGTGATGGCAGCATCCAACAGACCGGACGTCTTGGACCCAGCGCTCTTGCGGCCGGGCCGTTTTGATAGGCGCGTTATGATTGACCTTCCAGACCGTAAAGACCGTGAAGAAATTCTCAAGGTACACGCTCGCCAGAAGCCGCTTGGTGCTGACGTGAAGCTCGTCGTGATTGCAGAGCGTACCCCAGGGTTCTCGGGTGCCGACCTTGCGAGCCTCATGAACGAAGGAGCTATTCTCGCAGCCCGCGAGGACAGAAAAGAAATCACCCAGTACGACCTTATTCGCTCGATAGAGAAGGTGATGCTTGGGCCGGAACGTCGTTCGCATGTACTCAATAAGAAGGAAAAGGAAATCACTGCGTACCACGAAGCGGGGCACGCGCTCGTGGCATCCGTGCTTCCGTACGCTGACCCCGTACACAAGATATCGATAATCTCGCGCGGTCGTGCAGCAGGCTACACGCTCAAGCTTCCGCTCGAAGACCGCAGGATGCAGTCGCGCAAAGAATTCCTGGACGACATCGCGGTGTCACTCGGCGGATTTATCGCTGAGAAGATGATATTTGATGACGTGACCACGGGTGCCTCGAATGATTTACAGGTACTGACCGCGCTCGCACGCAACATGGTCGTCCGCTACGGCATGTCCGACAAAATAGGGCCAATCGCGTTTGCCGCAGGCGCGCAGCGGGCGATGTTCGGAGAAGGCGTAGAGAATGACCAGACGTCACAGGAAGTTATAGCCGAAATAGATGCGGAAGTGAAGAAAATAATTCTCGCCGCTAACAAAAAAGCGGAAAGCGTTCTCACGAAGAACCGCGGCGCGCTTGATGCAATTGCACAAAAGCTCGTAGAGGTGGAAACGCTTGAACGGGCTGAATTCGAGACGATTCTGGTCGCGCACGGAATCATTCCAAAGAAAAAGGAAGATATCGAGCACGCCCCGTTGGCGTAAATACTAAACACACGGACCGACAGTCCGTGTGTTTTCATTGCGTGTATTCATCGAAACATCCAGTCGTCGGATGCGATGAACATGTAATAGCCTGCATAGGCCATTAGAGAAAAGCCAACCAGGAGTCCTAATGATAAACTCCAGAATACCCACGGTTCGTTTTTCCGCGAGTCGTCCAGACGTTCCCACAGGGGCCGTCTGGTGTATTCAGCCGGAAAGTTCATACGTGTATCTCCCCGCCATTAGCTTCCGCGGGCTGCATAGTGTTATTTCTGAACGATTCTGTCAACTCCTCTGCATTTTCCAGTGAATAGTCTCATTGCCGAGTCCGTGAATCGTATTGCAGATTGGCCAAATCTTCACGCCTTCTTCGGTCACGACGGGCTCGGTGGTTTGCCAATCTTTTTTGGCGAGCGTTATCGTTTCATCGCTCGGTTCGACATCATAGAAACGCGGGCCGTTTACCGATAGGAAGTTTTCGAGCTTATCAAGGCATCCGAGTTCGTCGAAAATCTGCGCGTACACTTCGATTGCGACAGGAGAAGTGAATGTGCCAAAGGCGCAGCATGAGGAGAACTTTTTTCCTTCTGGATGTGGCGCCGAGTCGGTGCCTGCGGAAATAAAGGGAAGACCTTTTCGGGCGATGTCGCGGACACGCCCGCGGTCGGCGGTCGTTTTGACGAGCGGCTTCATGTGGATGAGGGGGTGGTAGCCGCCGGAAAATGCTTGTCGTCTGTCATAGAGAAGGTGTGTCGGGGTTATCGTCGCTACGAACTGACCTTCTTTGCCGTTCCTTTCCATAAAGTCGACGGCGGAAGCACTCGACATGTGTTCAAGCGATACTTTCAACCGCGGGTAAGTATCGAGGAGACGCGGCAAAACATCTGCTATAAAAAGTCGCTCCCCATCGTACGGGTCTTCTTCCTCACCTGCGTCGTTGAGGTGCACCTCGCCGTGCAGAAGGAGTGGCATTCCCACTTCTTCCATTTTTTTCAACACGTCCGTCGCTTCGAGAATCGAGCGGTAACCCCACTGTGAATTTGTTGTTGCCCCATACGGATACGACTTGACTCCATGTATCTTTCCTACACCTTTTTCAATTTCTGCAGGTGTCAAATTTTTTGTCAGATAAAAGGTCATCAAGGGTTCGAACGAATTTTCTGTCGGCACAGCAGCAAGAATTTCTTTTTTGTACTCCGCGGCCATTTCTAAGGTATCGATAGGCGGCTCAGTGTTCGGCATCACGATTGCGCTTGAGAATTTCTCCGCGGTTATGGGTGTCACCGCTCGGAGCACCGCTCCGCGGCGGAGGTGTACGTGTGCGTCAAAGGGTTTTCTAATCGTAATGGCGTCGGTCATCTCCGCCAGTATACCCCGTGAGATAGACCCGTTCGAGTGCGCATCCGTATCCAAAACTTGATATCTCACCGGGTATACAACAGGCAGACGAGTGGTATACTTTTTCGCAATGTCACACCTCATCGAGACCCAACAGTTCACACGGGGGAGCCTCACCGAGCTTTTCAAGCTCGCCTCCTCGCTTGAGGGTAAGCGTAACGATTCGCTGAAGGGGAAGATTATGGCTGCGCTCTTTTATCAACCGTCGACGCGCACACGCCTCTCATTCGAGTCGGCGATGCTGCGCTTGGGTGGGGGAGTTATCACAATGGAAAATGGCGGCGAGTCATCCTCGCAGTCAAAAGGCGAAACCCTCGAAGACTCGATTAAAGTCGTTAGTCAGTACGCGGACGTAATCGTCATGCGTCACAATGAAGTCGGTGCTGCGGCGCGGGCCGCGGTAGTTTCTAAAGTTCCAATCGTCAATGCTGGAGATGGTAATCTCGGACAGCATCCGACGCAGGCGCTCCTCGACCTCTACACCATCCAGCGTGAGCTGGGGCGGGAGGACGATATACATATTGTGTTCGTCGGCAACCTAAAGTATTACCGTTCCGCACGCTCCCTCTCATATCTCTTGAGTAAGTACAAAAATATCCGTGTCACGTTCGTCTCGTCACCCGAATTACGCATGGACAATGACGTCAAAGAACACCTGAAAGAAAATAACGTTCACTTCGAGGAGACTGAGGATATGAATGCTGCGGTGCAGAATGCCGACGTCCTCTACCAGACGCGGATAGCGAAAGATTTTATAAAAGACGACAAAGAATATGAAAAACAAAAAGGGCGTTACATCATCACTCGCGCGGTGGCCGACTCGATGAAAAAAGGAGCGATTATTATCCATCCATTGCCGCGCGTGGACGAGATTGAGCCGGAGGTTGACGATTCTCCACACGCAGTGTATTTCAGGCAAGTGGGATACGGGCTGATTGTCCGCATGGCGATACTGAAGACTCTTTTGGGTGAAGACAAAAAACTGATTCGCGCACATCGTCGGAAGTGATATTGTGGTCGCTATGAAAAGATTGGATGTTGCGAAAAAAGCGCTAATTCTCCACAAGAAACTCGCGGGCAAGATTCGTGTCGTTCCTGCGGCGCCTGTGCGTAATCGCGCGGACCTCTCCCTCGTCTACACTCCCGGCGTGGCAGCGGTATCGAGCTATGTGGCGAAGAATCCGGAAGAAGCCCGTGAGTACACAATAAAAGGCCGTATGGTCGCCGTCATCTCCGACGGCTCCGCGGTACTCGGACTTGGCAACATTGGTGCGCTTGGCGCTCTGCCCGTCATGGAAGGGAAGTGTGCGCTTTTCAAGACTTTTGCAGGGGTAGATGCATTTCCCATCGTCCTCGACCTCTCCACTACGGTCGAGGCAGGCACGCAGGCAGAAATTGACGCAATAGTTGAAACTGTTATTCGGGTGGCGCCAGCATTCGGTGGCATTAATCTCGAGGATATCGGGGCTCCGAAATGTTTTGAGATAGAACGTCGTATCATCGAAGCTCTTGATATTCCCGTCATGCATGATGACCAGCACGGAACGGCGGTCGTTGTTCTCGCCGCAATGATTAATGCACTCAAGGTGGTTGGCAAAAAGATGCAATCCGCTCGAATTGTAATCTTGGGAGCGGGTGCGGCGGGTACGGCAACAGCACGTCTCCTGCACGTCGCGGGCGCAAAGAATGTCATTGTGCTTGATAGCAAGGGAATCATTAAGCGCTCACGTCCACAGCCGCACAAGCAAGAGCTTGCAACATTCAACGGAGAGGGCGTTACGGGTAATTTGCAGGATGCGCTCAAAGATGCCGACGTACTTCTTGGTGTTTCAGGTCCTAATCTCGTGAAGGCGGCAGATATCAGACTCATGGCAAAGAAAGCCGTTGTGCTTGCAATGGCAAATCCGACGCCCGAAATTATGCCCGATGAGGCAAAGCGTGGGGGAGCGATGGTAATCGGTACTGGTCGCTCGGATTTTCCCAATCAGATAAACAATTCTCTCGCATTCCCCGGCATTTTCCGTGGAGCGCTCGATAACCACGTCACCAAAATTACCGACACAATGAAAGTCAGGGCTGCGAAAGCGATAGCCGGACTCGTCAAAAAACCAAGCGCACACAAAATTGTCCCCGACATGTTTGATAAGCGCGTCGCGCCCGCGGTCGCGAAAGTGATTCGGTAGTCAGTGCATAGGCTATACTAGTGCCATGGATCCGATGCAGCTTGCCCAGATGAAGCGCACCGTCGAGTGGCATGCCGAAGAGGCGCGCCACCACGAGCGCGATCTCCAGAGCGCCGAACTAGCTCTCGAAAACGCGAAGAAAAAAGTTGACGAATTGCGGAAGAAAGCTGCCGAGAGTAAGCGCAAGCTTGACGTATACAGACAAGACGTCGTCCGAGCGGAAGCAGAGGTTCGCAAAAAGATAGCAGATGCGCGCCACTAGCGTTTTGTAGTGCGCGCGTTCTATAATCGAGTTTCACCCGCCCTTAGCTCAATTGGTTAGAGCACCGAGCTTATACCTCGGCGGTTCTTGGTTCGAGTCCAAGAGGGCGGACTAAAGACACAAACACCTGCCCTTCGGCAGGTTTTGTGCTTTAGTCCGAGCCGGAGCGATGTTCCGCAAGCTTGCGGAACCGCGAGGCGGGGTCGCGGAAAGGTTTGCGCGACGGCGCAAACATTATCCGTGACGACAAGAAGAATGAATTTTGCTGTGAATTCGCCGGTTGCGGGGTTTTTGAGCCGTGCAACAATGTGTCCATGCAATACACCTTGCGTTTTTCTTCCTTAGCAGTAGTACTTTCTGCCTGCGCGTTTGTCCTCCTTGTGCCGCATGCCGCGCGCGCCGCGCAAATCACGATAATCATAACCGACAATGCGTTCTCTCCTCAAAATGTCACTATCAACGCGGGTGACACCGTGACGTGGGTGAATAACGGGAGCGTGGCACACACGGCGACCGCGGGCAACGGAAGTTTTGACAGCGGCACGATACAGCCGGGGCAGAGCTTCGGCGCTATTTTCAACGCGGCGAGCACGTATGCATACCATTGCAAATTCCACAGCGGAATGACTGGCACGCTCTCCGTCGTGGCTCCAAGCGCGCCTACGCCAACGGTGGTAAACACGAATACCAATGTAAACACCAATACAAATACCGGTCCGAACGCAACTCAGTTGCAAGCGCAGGCGCAATCATTGCTTGCGCAGATTGCGGCGCTTCAAGCTCAGCTCGGAGGCACTCCCAACGCGCCCGTGGCGACGAGCGTCGTCCGTGACGCCAGTTCGTGTCCGCTTATCGGGCGCACCCTGCGACAGGGTATCTCAGGCGACGACGTAATGCGCCTCCAGCAGTTCCTCGCACGCGATCCATCCGTCTATCCTGAAGGTAAGACGACAGGCTACTACGGAGCTCTCACCGAGAAAGCGGTTCAACGATGGCAGGTCAAATACAATATCGTTTCGTCGGGCTCGCCGTCTTCAACAGGATACGGAGTGGTCGGCCCGCGCACCGCGGCGGCAATTGCGCTTCTCTGCACCACCGGAAGTTACGGGGGAGTTTCCGCGCCGACGGGGCAAGCCACGGTCGGCGGATATATAACCGTTTCGCCGATATCGGGTGCCGCGCCGCTTATCGTCAACGTGACTGCAACTGTCAACACGCCCAATTCTTGTACGGCAGCTACTTACACCCTCGATTTCGGCGACAACACGCCCGTACAACAAATTCCCGTCCCCGCAGGCGGTTGCGCGCAACTCAACCAGACCTATCCGCACACGTATCAATTCGGCGGTACGTATCAGGTAAAACTCTCGGCGGGAGCGCATTCGACGTCCGCGACCGTCACCGTGAGCGGGACGCCGGCTCCGGTATTTACTCCCAATCTTCCGCGCGAATCATTCAGTGCGAGCCCCACGTCGGGCGGGCTTCCGCTTACCGTCACGTTCACGGGCACGGTCAATAGCAACGATGCCGGCTTTTGCCTCGGCGGATGTTCATCAACGTTGGACTTTGGAGATGGAGCCGGGACCACCATCAATCTCCCTTCGTCTATCGGCGGCTGGCTCAATTACAGTGCTTCGCACACGTACACGCAAAGCGGGGGATTTAGAGCGACGCTCTATCAGGGGGGCGCAAGTGCCGGCCAGCTAACTGTGGGCTCGATTACCATTATCGTAGGAGCCGCATCTTCCGCGCCAACGCCTGGTACCTATACGTACAGCCCGCCGAATCTCGTACCTCCGACCAACGGCTCTTTCTTGTTTGGCGTGCAATTCGACCTTCCGTCTTCCTGCACGGGCTACACGCTCTCGTGGGGTGATGGTTCGAGCAACGATGTTCAGAATGATGGTGGCAGTGCGTGCGCGCAAACACCCGTTACCAAGACGCTCAGCCATACGTACACGGCCGCCGGAAATTACACGATCGTGGTGAAGCGCGGAGCGACGCTTGCGCGGAGCGACGACGTCGCGCTCAAAATCCAATGATGAACAAACGCACGGCATTTGCGGGAGTCCTCGCGCTTTTGCTCTCGGTGCCGTTTTTTGCGAGTGCGTTGACCTCCGAAGAACTTGCGGCTCAGATAAAAAGCATTCTCGCGCAAGTGGCAGTGCTTCAGCAAAAACTCCAAGCGGCACAGACAATACAAACTCCTGCAAATATTCCCGTACGGGTAGGTTCTTCGTGCCCTCAACTGTTGCGGTCTTTGTCGATGGGTATGACGGGGCCTGATGTGTTGGGCCTGCAACGATTCCTCCTCTCGCAGAGCATGATCACAGAGGAAGATGTTACGGGTTCTTTTAACCTCCGTACGCAAAGCGCTATCCAGTTTTGGCAAGCAAATCGCGCGATAGTTTCTTCAGGTTCTCCCCAAACAACTGGATACGGAGTAGTCGGTCCGCGTACGCGCGCGGACATTGCGCTCCGTTGTGCGGCTTTTCAGTCGAGCGCCTCTGGGTCATCTGCGCGCACATGCCCTCTCGCTCAGCCGCCGCTTACACTCTGCTCGACGGGATGGCGCGCAAATACGGATAGCTTGGGCTGCGTCACGTCATATAAGTGCTCGCTCCCTCTTCCTCAGATGACCCCGGCGACATCGACCATCGGCGCGTGTACTGCAATTGCGCTCTTATGCCCCTTAGGTACCTATGATCAAGTCGGTCCTAACTGCTCGCACTCGTGCGTCGCGGGCGTCCAACCGCAATCGAGTGCCTTTTTTGCCACCCCAACATCAGGCGCCGTTCCGCTTCTCGTTACCTTTGCGCTGTATGCGCCAGACAACAGTGAGTCCGGTGGCATCTACTACTACGTTGAATTTGGGGATGGCCAAGCAACGATCTTTAGCCGCACCTCGTCACCGTCACTGTTGCATACCTATGCATCTGCGGGCATCTACACGGCGACAGTAACAAGAAAGACCGGCTGTACGCCGTCACAATGTTTCGGTTCGAGCACTGGCATCGGCACGACCACAATCGTGGTCGGCGCGACGAGCGGCATTCCTCCATTCTCCATAAGCTCGCCCGTGTCTGGTCAGACCGTCAAGCAAGGAGAGGGACTGACGATTTCTTGGGATTCGCAAAATGCGCCGACAGGTTCTGCTGTCTCTCTCTGGCTTGTCAAAAGTAGCGGCGGGAACCTAGGTCTTATCGCAAGAAATCAATTGACGAACGGTACGTTCAACTGGCAAGTGCCCGGTTCGCGATGTAGCTCGAGCGGAGTCTGTTCCATCTTGGTCGATAGTCCGGCCGCGTACTACACAGATGTCGGTACATACTGGATTGTGGGGAACATTTACACTCCCGCAGATGCGTATCTGGGAGGCTATGGCCCCGCAAATCCCACGTATCCTACCTATCTTGCAACCGCAACCAGCAGCCTCTTTAATATCACCGGCACAAGCAATTCAACGACATTCTCCGGATCGCCGACTTCGGGCAGCGCACCACTCTCCGTAACTTTCTATTCGAACACAGGAGGCAGTATCGATTTTGGTGACGGCTCGAGCGGTCTGATGATGCCGCTGACTGTCTTGTGTGCAGCAGGCGCAAACTGTGGAGGCAGCAGTACCTATGCGTATCACACCTACACTTCTTCCGGCACCTATACTGCAAAATTGCTCGGTCCCGGATGTGATCCTGCGCCGCTAGGGCAAGTTTCGTGTTTGAGTGTGCGGCCTATCCTCGGCACTATTACGATTACCGTCGGCGGCGTTATAAGTTCATGTCCGGTTTACTCTCCACCACTCTGTAATTCAAGTCAGCATCTCGTTGGTGGCTCCTACAATTCTTCCACTGGGTGTTACGGTTCCCCACAATGTGCGGCGAACTAATTGCGGACATTATTCTGAGTGTGGTAGCGCTCCGGTAATGCGTTCTGCGAGCGCGGGATACTTGGAAAGCGTCGGATTCTCGGCGATGATTTTTTGCGCTTCCGTACGTGCGGCTTGAATGAGCTTCACGTTCTTCAGCGCTTCCATGCCCAAGTCGGAGACTCCCCACTGTTTGCGTCCGAAGAGGTCTCCCGCTCCGCGATTCTCGAGGTCTGCTTCGGCGAGTTTGAATCCGTCGTCTGATTTCTCAAGCGCGCGAAGACGCTTCAAAGATAGCTCGCTTTTACTTTCAGGTAATAGAAAACACATTGGCGGATGCGATGAACGCATGACGCGGCCGCGCAGCTGATGGAGCTGTGCCAATCCGAACCGCTCCGCCCCCTCTATCAAAATTGCCGTCGCATTGGGTACGTTGACCCCCACTTCTACCACCGATGTCGCCACCAAGACATTGATTTTTCCATCAGCAAAGTCTCTCATCACGTCTTCTTTCGTCGGTTTTCCGCCGGAGGCGGACCCTCCTTTGGAGGGCATCGCACCGTGCAAAAGCCCGACCGCGTACTCGGGGAAAATATCTTTCTGTAGACGTTTCGCCTCTGCTTTCGCGCTTTTTGCCTGAAGCGCATTTATTTTCGCAGGGTCAGGTTCTTCAATGCGTGGGCAGATGACAAATGCCTGTCTGCCTTTTTTGAGCTCGTCGCGTACTGCCGCGTACGCCTCATCGCGCTCTTTCGGCCCCACGAGGCGTGTGGTTATCTTCGCGCGGCCAGGCGGCAATTCATCCAAGACCGAAATGTCGAGGTCGCCATAGAGCGTGAGTGCGAGAGTGCGCGGAATGGGGGTTGCGGTCATCGAAAGAAAGTGAGGCGCTGCATCTCCTTTACGCGCCAGCGCGCGACGCTGGCGCGTACCAAATCGATGCTGTTCGTCGACGATGCAGAGTGCAAGGTGTTGGAATTTCACGGACTTTTGGATAAGCGCATGGGTGCCGACAAGCATTGCAATCTCTCCGCCTTCGACCCACTTGAGAAGCTGCGGGCGCGAAATAGCAGTCGGCTTGTCGCGCGAGACTTTCGAAGGATATTTCCATGCGCCTGAGCCCGTGATAAGGGCGATATTGATAGGCAAGTGTTTGAAATATTCGATGAAGGATTGAAAATGCTGTGTCGCAAGAATTTCTGTCGGCGCCATGTAGGCGACTTGTAGTGTACCGCTCTCGCGCCCTGGTGGGCGCGATGTAACGACCGTATACGTACTCGCGGCGGCGACGAGCGTCTTCCCGCTCCCGACGTCACCCTCCAAAAGTCGCGCCATAGGGTGGGATTTTTCTCCGCCGGAGGCGGATCCGCCTTTGGCGGAAAAATCGGAAAGGATATCCGCGATAGCACGTTTTTGTGCACCTGTCGGTGGGAAGGGAATGGTCGAGAGGAATTTTTGTGCGAGCGCTGCTCCTTCGCGGATGGGGAAAGATGAGAGCGTATCGTTCTCTTGTCTCTCACGAGCACGTGCGACCTGTATCGAGAATATCTCCTCAAAAGCGAATCGCTTGCGCGCGGCTTCTGCATGTTTCAATTCATCAGGTTTGTGGATATACAAAAGCGCGCTTTGGATGTCGGGGAGATTGTACCTCTCCACGATATCGGCGGGGATAGGGTCTGCTACCGTGTCTAAGACTTTTGCCGCGTATAATTTTTCAAATGCATGACGGAACCATAGCGAAGTGACACCGCGGCTTTCAGGATATACGGCGAATAATGCAGCGAGCCCATTCGATGCGTCTTTTTTCACAAATAATCCTGTATCCGTGGGGTTCGCTGCTTCGACAT
>CALRHH010000015.1 GCA_943359395.1 Candidatus Nomurabacteria bacterium | reverse complement strand
GAATGTATCGGTGGCGACGAGTACGGCGGCAGTTTTGCCTATCATTCCGCTTGCGATATGCGCTTTCGATTTTTTATCTTCTTTCCAATTCCCGAACTTCACGTGAGAAGCGAAATGCTCAAGCGCGAGACGGCCCGTATTGTGCCGCGTCCCCCGATATTCTTCTCCCGGATTTCCTAAACCAACGATTACCCATTCCATCCGGCACATCATACCAGATGCGTCGAATACGCCACCCCGCTATGGCAGCGCAAACGCGAGGGAGAGTATCCACAACCCGAACACTGTGTAGAACACCATGAGTAAGAGCATGGGCAACTGACCGATTGCAATATCGTACGCCTTCCTAAATTCCAGAAGTGCAATGCGATGCGCAATGTACGTGGCGACAATATGACCAATGACAATAACCGCGATCTGTATATTCCAAACCGCCTTTGCGCCAATGAGCCCGATGTTGACTTGGTACCCTGCCGTTCCGAAAAGATTCCATCCCATCCCCAACGGATCGGAGACGAGTGCGAGTGCCTTCTGCCCTTCATTCAGGAGAAGTGCGAAGTAATGCGCGAAACTGTACGCAATCGCAATTGGAATAAGAGAGTACGCAAAGCGCAGGAGTAGGAAACTAAACGAATGCTCGGTGCGCGTCAGTACCTTCATGAGGTACACGGCGATAGCGTAGAAAGCGAAAAACAAAAACGGAGAGGTGAGTAGAACAACGTGCCCGAACAGTGCGCTGTTTTGGGCAATGAGCGGAAGCTGGTAAAAAACATCCGCCCATACCTGTGTCTCCCGCACACCGTCGAATGCCGTAGAGGAAAGCATGAACATCACAAAAAAGAGTGCGCTCAGATGCTGTGGCACTTCGGCAACCAATTGCTCAGCAGGCCATCGAACGCGGATTTCCCCATTCTGCTCGACATATATCACGGCAAACTTCCCGATGAATTCGAAGAAGACGTTGAAGAAATCCGCGTAGGTAAACCATGCATCTACCCCGTATATGGCCGCGCCGATACATAACACGACAAGGTACGTGAGCAATATCATTCCGAGCACAGCCGGAACCGCACCTATACCGTACGAAAGCAACTCAAGTTTTATCAGACACAGATAGAAGACAAACGCGGGAACGTAACCGAACCAATCAGGATATGGGCTGAATGCCTGATACCCTTTCCCGAGAATAATCCGTACGAGTGTTTCGAACGGGTTCACAAGACGCCACAGCCCGCCAATGAACACACTGAGGTACGTCACGCCAAGTAGTAGTAATACCCAAAACAAGACCGGTGCGAGATTCGCCGTCACACTTTGAGCACCAACGAACCCTACAAGAAGCGTAAGAGCGAATACTACGACGCCGAAAATACGTAGCGCGAGAATATATGGGGCAGCAAAACGGCCGATGATTCTCGGTGCCCGAGTAGACGATTCGGCAGGTTTGCCGAAGAATAAGAACGCGACAAAAGATGCGAGCAGCGCACATGACGCACCAATTGCATACAACGAAAATGGGAGGGGGAGTGAGAACTGCTGTCCGAACGCATGCGCCGATACTACCGAGGGCAGGAGGAGCGGGGCACACAGCCCCACTCCTCCGATAAGATTTCTGATGCTACGCATACGCTACTGCGGCATTACTTCAAGCGCGCCGATGTCCGTCTTGCTGTTTTCCAGCTCAAACGGGAATCGACCACTTGCACTGGCAACGAACGTAATTGTCGCCTTTTCCCCTTTTTCGAATTCGACCGATTTATCGTATCCGTGAACGTGGAGCTCTTCCCCTTCGTCCGTGTCGGTAACGGTAATCGATACCGTATCCCCCTGATTCACGGTGAGTGTCGAGGAGCCCGACACGATTTTCTTTCCCGTCACCGTTAGGTCAAATGTCTTCGTGACTCCGGTCCCCGCAATGCCTTGCGCAACATCTACCATGAAGTCGGCCGTAATGATTTCGGCACCGTGCTTCATTTGAACGAATACGCGATACTTGCCCGGCTGCGGGAAGGCAATGGGCTCGCTGATGAGGTCGGGCCCGAAAGCGGTCGGCACGTCGTCATCGTGGTGCATCCCCTCCATACCTTCCATGCTCACGTGGTCGTCGATCTTCATTGCCATTGCCTGCTGGTCACCCATCGCCATATCATCCGACGCCAATGTTTCGTCCACGCTACCGTGACGATGCAAGGTGAAGGCAAGAGACTCGGGCACAATCGCGAAGTGAATTGGTGCGCTGAGATACGGGGCAAGGTCAGTGACCGGCTTCCCTCCTTTCTCGACATGCAAGCGAAGAAGCGTCTCAGCACCTGCAATTATTTTCGAAGAGCCGGGCGCGAGAGTTATTTTGTATCCGTCCGAACACGCGACTTCCATGTCAGCGACTAGGAACGGTTTGGTGTACTCATCCGTTGCTTCTTGCGTGTATCCCTTGAAACATTTCGATAGGCTCATGTCATCCTTTACTCTCCCCATCGAAGGACTACCGGTCACGTTGACGAGGAACTGCTGTGCAAGCGTCTCGGCATCCGACATCACGTCCACGGCGACGATATACTTCCCCGCCTCGGGGAATGCGTACTCCACCGAATACACACCACTCTTCACCTCGGGCGCCATATCACTACTGAAGTCCTGCGGATGAATGTGCCCAAGTGTCGCGAGGTCTTTGCTGATAATCACGACGTGTACGCGACGCGCATGATGCAGCACCAGCGCTGCCGGATTTCCGCTCTCATCGGTAAACGTGAAAGTAAGTTTCGTCGTCTCCCCTGCAACCGGCTGTTCCGGCGCAAGTACTGTGGATGCTTTGAGCGCTGATTTCTCAAGCGGCGTAAGTACCGTGAGAGGAACGCTCTTCGCACCCCCCAACAATACCCACGCTCCGCCGAGAACAATAAGCACGAGAATAATTGTTGTGATTGATTTCATGATTATTTTTTGTTCAGTTAATACTTCTAATACCGTCAGGTGGCTCTGAACATCACCTACAGCGACGGGTGCCAGCGTACCGCACACAGCGCGGTACAGAAGATATGATTAACCGAATGAACGAAAAGCGAGTATGCCCCGCGAAAGCGCGTGTTCATATTGGATGGCATATATACGCTCGATTGGGGTGAAGGCGATGAAGCGCAGTTGCGAATGCAGAAACACCGCATGCACGAACATCTGGACGTTGTCGAGACCGAAGAAAATCTTTTTTTGCTCGTGTCTCAAAGAAACGTGAACAAAATTCCAAACATTCGCCGTGCCTTTCTCCGTGTCGCCCGAGTGATCGCTTGGATGATCGTGTGCGGAAACGTCTTCTGCGGGAATAATCCTCCCAAATTCCGCATCGAAAGAGATGCGTGTGAGTGACGTGGACATGGAGAGGGGTTCCACGGGATTCTCCCCTACCGCAACTGCCACAGGTCCGCCTCCGTGATTGTGTGGAATGACCGCATGTAAAAGCACGGACAGGGGGAGGGTAAAAACGACGACACCTGCGAGCAAAAAGGTGTATTTTTTGAATGCTGGTTGTTGGTACATATCGTTTTCTCTCCGCGCACATGCACTCGCCGTACGTCGAACGAAATCTAGCACGGGAGTTTTCGCATGCAAGCGCATACAATATCCGGCGAAACGCGAATTGCACGAAAAATTCTACGCGCTAAACAAAAAATATGCGCATGTTTGCGTCTCGGCATACGAAACACTTGGTGTCAACGCCGTCGAGACAGTAGAATGTCGCACATGAATGATTCCGTGATGCAAAGCAGTTCATCATCGGATTCTCCAAAAAACAGTCAACGCAGCTTACTCATCTATACGGTGGTTGCGCTCGGTCTCGCGCTCTTCATCCGATTCTTTATCGCTGCTCCCTACGTCGTTTCAGGCGCTTCGATGGAGCCAAACTTCCACGACTGGCAGTACTTGATAGTTGACCGCGTTTCGTACGATATGGGAGCCCCCGCCCGCGGCGATATTATTGTTTTCGACCTCCCGCAGAATGAAAGTAGAGCTCTCATAAAGAGAATTATCGGTTTGCCGGGCGAGACCGTCGTCCTGTCGGGAGAAAAAGTAACAATAACCAACGCGCAACACCCTGAGGGCTTCACGCTTGAAGAACCATACCTCGATTCCGCAAACCTCACGGATACCAACGAGCTCACCATGAAGCTTGGTGCGGACGAATTTTTTGTTCTCGGCGATAATCGCCGCGTCTCGGCTGATTCACGCGTCTGGGGTTCGCTTCCACGCAAAGATATCGTCGGCCGTGTCTTTTTGCGACTCTATCCATTCGACAAGCTCGGCGTCCTTCCATCTGAATCCAGATATTTAGAAGAATAACTCACACTCGATGATACGACTTAAAGACACGCAGTACCCAAACACGGCCGCGTTCCTTGGCAATGCGATTCGCGTCGCTGAGTACTACGGATTTGCTCCACTCGAAGGGATGCAGCGCAATCCGGCGAATACCGGTTCAGCAAATAAACGTGGTGTCTTGCCCCTTTCGAAAATCGAATCGGCAATATCGTTTGCGCGCCGTGACGAACGCACACTCCTCTCGTCGGCGCGCAAATGCATGAATTGTCTCCCCACGCAGGTCAACCTTCCCTCGGCATCTGCCACAGGCCCTTTCGCTCCGCCGCACAGCGGTACATTGCTCGCATGGCGCACGCTCCCGAGCACGGCCGGTATCCCCTCTGTCTCATTCGAACTCCACGTCGTCGGTTCGACAAGTGCGATTGCCGAAGCACTCCTTATCGTAGTCGCCAACGCGATAGCGGAAGAAGCGGGGATTAATGAGCGAGCGCTTGCGATAAACAATATTGGCTCATCGGATTCATCGAATCGTTTCGTCCGCGACATCGGGCTGTATCTCAGGAAGCATATCGAGTCAATTTCACCCACTCTCCGCCCGCGCGCAGCAGTCGATCCGCTTGGCACTTTGGTGCAGCTCATTGAGCGTGGCCACCCGGCGACGCCTCGCGCGCCGCAAGCGATGGAGTATCTCACCGAAGAAGAGCGGAGAAAATTCTGGGAGCTCCTTGAATATCTCGAGATGTTTGGATTGCCATACGAATTAAATGCTCACATCCTTGGAAGTCGTGATTGCTGGTCGCATTCTCTCTTTGAAATATCGACGACAGACTCCGAGACAGGAGCGCGCATGCCTATCGCATTCGGCGGACGTTATGACCCGCTCGCAAGCCGCTTCGCGCGTACGCCGTCCTCTGCGACAATGATATCCATCACGTGTGAGGTACGCGGCAAGACGCGTGTAAAACGGGAGAAGCGCGCACCAGACGGCGGAGCACAGCCAGCTATCTACTTCGCGCACCTTGGAGGCGAAGCTCGCCGCCGTGTCCTTGGAGTCCTCGAGAATCTCCGCCGCGCATCAATCCCTGTGCACCAAGGCATCTGGTACGAGCGTGTTGCCGAACAAATGGCGGCAGCCCGCACACTCGCCGTGCCATACATACTCATCATGGGACACAAAGAGGCCATGGAAGGTACTATCCTCGTGCGTGAAGTCGCGACAAATTCTCAGGAGGCAATCTTGATTCCCGAACTCCCTAATTACCTCAAACGCCGCAGAGTAGGAGTCTGGCGAGAAGGAGCGCACACGTAACAAATCTCTTAGCCCTGGAGTCTTGGAGGTTCATCCACAAGCAACAAGATGTGCTGGCAAGATGGATGCTAAAGTTACGTCGTGGAAACAAATGCTCCTCTATCTCCTTTTGTCGTACCTGTTCCAGTCCGCAGAAATTACCTCTGGTCTCTAATCCGTATTCTCGTCATCGTCTTGGTCGTATCAATCTCTGGGCTTTTAATTATTGAGAGGCTTTATCCAGATGTATACACCGAGACAATAACAAACACCTTGCGTATACCACCCCTGTACAAAACGGTACAAAATGTTTTGTATGTGTATGGTCCCAAAACCGCTGAGCAAAAAAAGTTGGACGCTCTCTACGCCACATACTGCGCCCCAGGCAGTGCACCAGTGAATCAGGTAAAAATTCCGCTTAACATCAAGACTTCTTCTTTCGAAGAAATCGACGCCGCGATCCAAAGGGCTTTTGTAGCACAAACACCAGAACCTATCAATCTTTTGCGCTCAGCCCTCGTGAAAATGGCTCTGGATGAGGATCCTGCCAACACGCGTCTCGGAAAAGATGCAATTAGTGCGATCAGTGAACAATCCGCGCACAGGACAAGCCCAGAGGGTACCGCGTTCACCAAACGATTTTCAACATCCGCAACGAAACTCGGTGCTCTCTTTCATGCTTTTCAAAAAGCGGGATTCACACAGAGCCAGTCACAGAATCCAATAATGATAGAGGGAGTTGAACACCAAGTGACGAATCAAGATTTACTACTCTATTCTTATTGGTATGGAAGTATCAACGATGCCTCTTATCAAAAGGTTAGCGCCGCCAAACAAAGAGAAGTTGATGCGGTCTTGTTCGCGTATCTTGAGGAGATTAATGAGTTGTTAACCTCCACACTCACAGCTCTGACGACCCTCTCACAATCAGCTGATGCGGATATCCAAAAGGAATTCACACTCTCCCTCGACGATGAATTGCAATTGCTACAAATCGGTACACCGAACGATGCAAAAACGGGACTACACCTTTCCGGTCTCGGAGAAGTAATTCTCCACGAGAAACACGATTTCGATGAGTCCCTCCGGTGGCAATTATGTTCCGCGCAAAATTACTACGATCCCCTCTCAATGTATAATTTGGGCGGATACTACTACAATGGTGTAGGCGCAGACTCGTCTCAAAATGAGGTGACTGTACGGGTACCTCTTGCGCGGGATATCCGAACATCATACTTCTGGAACATGGCGCTCGTTTTGATTGATAGTCTGCAATATGGCTATTTCACGGACTCAAGTCGGCAGACAGGCTGGAATACTATTGCGGAGATTGACGCCATCCAAAACGGAGGTGAACTCTCTGTGGATGAACTTAGCAGTGTCGAGCAAGAAGCCCATTCATTTGTCGCGCAGAAGTACCCTGAGCTAGGCACGAGTGGTCTCGAGGCAGCAGTGCATAGCATGGGCTCTATGGTTGATGCTCTCCAAAAAGCCGCGGGTTTACCGAAAGAAGAATTAAATACTCTAGTGGCACCAGCGGGACAGTAGTAGCCCACAAGGTTCGTAATCCATTGCCAAATAACGGTATTGTGTGGTAGACTCGCGATTCATGTCTATAAACGCAGAAGTATCCAAAAGCGGCAACGAAAGCACGCTTTCTACCATTCGGAAATTCTCCCGCCGCGTGCAAGGCACGGGCTTGGTGAGAACTGTCCGCGGGGGCCGCTATTATGTCCGCACCGCATCCAAAATCGTCAAGAAGAAGCGCGCTCTCAAGCTCATCAAACGCCGCGCCGACTACAAACAGCTCATCAAGGAAGGAAAGGTCATCGAAGCTGCTCCTCGTCATGGTCAAGGAAGCCGCCCCTCCTACAATCGTTCGAATCAAACAGAACAATCGTCCGCTCCTAAGACAGCAGAGACTACTCCTGTTGCCGCTAAATAATGTTGGATATACGAACGACGCTACGTCCCGCACCTTTTTTGAAAGGTGCGGGACGTATTCCATATGAAAAAATCTCTCTTGCCATACTCGGCTCAAAATACGAGCTCTCTTTGGTCGTCTGTGGTGATACCCTCGCCCAGCGGATGAACCAGAAGTACCGCAAGAAAAGCTACAAGCCGAATGTTCTCTCTTTCCCCCTCTCAAAGAACCAGGGGGAGATTTTCCTCAACATGCGGAGCGCAGAACGCGAAGCGCGTCGCTACAAGGTCGCGCCCCGCGACCGCCTTGCCTTCCTATTTGTCCACGGGTGTTTTCATTTGAAGGGACTCCTCCATGGGCGTACAATGGAGGAGACTGAGCAGCGCATCTTGCGCGCCTTTCATTTTTCATGCAACGGCCACTATACGCAGGAATAGACATCGGCACCTATCATATCAAGGTCGTTATTGCGACACCCACCGAAAACTCCGAACTTCCCCTTACCATCATCGGTACGGGGACGTCGACATCTCGTGGCCTCCGACACGGTTACATCATAGATAAAAAAGAGGCGACCAAGAGTATTCGTGAAGCGCTTGGGCGGGCACTCGGTGCCGCGAAGGTAAAAGTGCGCAGTGCTCGCGTTGCACTCGGCGGTATCGGCCTCGACGAAATACGTTCCACTGGAGAAGTTGCACTCACCATCTCTGGCGGTATCGTGACGGAGCGCGAGATTGAACGCGCCTTGCGCGAGAGCGAAAAGAAGGCATCTTCGAAGTTAACTAATAGAACGGTCATCCACGCTATTCCCCTTGAATACCGCATCGACGGCACAAAGGTCTTTGGCAAACCTCACGGCCTCCAAGGCACGCGGCTCACTGTCGATACCCTCCTTATTACGATGCTCTCCCAACATCAAGACGACCTCATTGAAGCGGTAGAGGCCGCAGGTGTCGAGGTCGATGGCGTTATGGCCTCACCTCTCGCCGCGAGCCTCGTTACGCTCACAAGAGCTCAGAAGACCGCGGGTGTGGTCCTCGCAAACATCGGCTCGGAAACACTTTCAATCGTCGTCTTTGAAGATGACTCCCCCATTTCGCTTAAGGTATTCCCCACTGGTTCATCCGCGATAACAGAATCAATAGCGCTCTCTTTCAAAATCCCCCTCTCGGAAGCGGAGAGTCTCAAGCGCGGTGGAGTGACGGGTAGCGACATTCCAGAGAAAAAAATGGGGATCCTTATCGGAGGACAGCTCAAAGAAATGTACACGCTGGTCAACGCGCACCTCAAAACGATTAGCCGACATCGACTCCTCCCCGCGGGCATTGTCATTACCGGTGGCGGGTCTGGCCTCACTTCAGCCGCGGAGATTGCGCGCGCCGTCCTCCAACTACCCTCCCAAGTCTCGCAAGTCGGGCACCTGCCACGCTCATCAGGGGTAGACGCCACGTGGGCTGTCGCGTATGGCCTCTGCCGCTGGGCGTACGCCGAAGATACCTCGGGGCAGAAACAAACCTTCAGCCAGGTGGTACGTGACGGCTGGGAATCGGTCAAACAAGGCTTCCGCGCTCTCTTGCCGTAAATAAAACAGAAGACCGCCCTCGAGAGAACGAGGGCAATCCTCCGTTCCGTCGATGACGGTCTTTTTCTTACGGGGCTTCCGCGAGCAACTCGCGGAGCGCAACTGGCAAGTCATCCGGTGTTCGCCCCTTCCAGACACCGCGGGCAAGTGGCAAGGCGATGCGCTTACCGAGCGTGGGGTCGTGGGAGTTGATGATGACGGGCAAGGCCCGGAGCCTGAGCACGAGATGCGTGCGAAGCTGCTCCAAAAGCCGGAGTCCGTCGACCAGGCTATACGCCCCAGTTTTTGGATTACGGCTCTTCCAGGCCGTAATCACGGCCACGAAGCCGTGATCAGCCGCCAAGACGAGGGTTGTGCCCTCGATTTCCTCACGCTCAACGACCTGGAAGCCTTCGGGCTCGCCAAAGCCAGCAGCCCGTAGAGCCTCCACTGCAGCTTTTCGGTCTTCGACGTCACTGTCGACAACCAATATCTTCCTTAATGAGCTGGACATCTCGCACTCCTCCATGATTTGCGAGGTTCGATTGAAACACCGACAGAGAAGCTAGTCAAGCTTGCCCTTTTCACGAAAGTGCTATTATGGCTTCACTATGACAAAACAAGTAAAACCGGACGTTGAGTCGTTCGCACGGATTCGAGTTATCGGCGTAGGAGGTTCGGGAGGAAATGCTGTCAATCACATGATGGCCTCGCACGTAATGGGCGTCGATTTCATCGCCATCAATACAGATGCGCAAGACTTGCACAAAAACAAAGCGAAACGCAAGATTCACATCGGCAAGACACTCACGCGGGGACTTGGCGCGGGCATGAATGCAGAGCTCGGTAAACAAGCCGCGGAAGAAACACGCGAAGAAATCCAAGAGGCCATTAAGGGTTCCGACATGGTCTTCATCACGTGCGGTATGGGTGGAGGTACGGGCACGGGGGCCGCGCCGACCGTCGCAAAAATTGCGCGTGAACTCGGAGCACTTACCGTCGGTGTGGTGACAAGGCCTTTCGGATTTGAGGGGCAACAACGCATGCGTCTCGCCGAAGCTGGCCTCGCAGAATTGCGCAAGGCTGTAGACGCCCTCATCATCATCCCCAACGATAAACTTCTGGCAATCGTGAGTCGCGAAACAGGGGTAAAGAACGCCTTCGCGATGTGCGATGACATCCTCAAACAAGCCGTCGAGGGAATCTCCGACCTCATCACAACGACAGGTATCATCAACGTAGACTTCGCCGACGTTCGAGCCATCATGCACAATGCGGGCTCTGCCCTCATGGGTATCGGCACCGCTATCGGCGAGCACCGGGCCGAAATGGCCGCCCGCGCAGCAATCAATTCACCACTCCTCGAAGTATCTATTCACGGCGCCAAGGGAGTATTGTTCTCTATCGCTGGCGGCGAAGACCTCGGTATGCTCGAAATCCAAGACGCAGCCAACGTTATCACCGAAGCTATCGACCCTGATGCCAAGGTTATTTTCGGCGCCGTCACCGACTCGTCACTCAAGAAAGGTCAGGTACGCGTGACCGTTATTGCAACGGGCTTCCCTGAAGCAGGAGTCCGTAATTCCCTTTTCGCGGGCTCACAGCGTCTCGTCGCCAAGAAAGACCAAGACGTCCCCCCAGTAAACCCGCGTGCTCGCGAAGAAATGAGGAAGATAATCGAAACTCCCGTCGAAAAACAAGACATGCCCGCATCTTCGATACGAGATGTCCATAAGTCGGAAGCTTCGAAAGCTCCTTCGAAGTCCAACGACGAAGACGAGGATAGTTGGGGTGGGTTGCCTTCCTTCTTGCGAAGGAAGTAGCTTGTAGCTTTTAGCTGACAGAGAACAAAAAGTTGTTCAGTGTTTTAAATTTTGAACTGCAAACTAAAAGCTGTAAGCTGTAAGCTATTATGTACGAACTCGCAATTATCGGTGGTGGGCCGGCAGGGGCCGCTGCGGCTATTTACGCCGCGCGGAAACGCTTGAAGACGGTCATGGTACTCGAAGAGTGGGGCGGGCAGAGCGGCGTTTCCTCTGATATACAAAATTGGGTGGGCACACCGTCTATTTCCGGTGCCGCCCTCGCCGATAACCTCAAAAAGCACGTCATGCAGTATGCGGGGGAATTCTTGACAATCATCACATCGACGCGCGCAACAGGCCTCACACCTAAAGACAAGTCGGTTGAGATAACACTCTCAAAGGGTGGTCCGGTACAAGCATCGACAGTGCTCATAACTACCGGCGCCAACAGACGCAAGCTCGAAGCTCCTGGTGCCGCAGAATTTGACCAAAAGGGACTCACGTATTGCGCTTCATGCGACGGACCGCTTTTTGCCGATAAGGACGTGGCTGTCATTGGCGGCGGTAATGCCGCATTTGAAACAGCGCTTCAACTCCTCGCGTACTGCAAGACCGTCACACTTTTAAACCGCGGAGGCAGCTTCAGGGCAGATGAGATAAGCGTCGCCTCAGCGCTCGCCCATCCGAATATGCGCGTCATAAAAAATAGCGAGATTACCGCAGTCGTCGGAGAGAAATTTGTTACTGGTCTACGCTGGAAGGATTCCCTGACTGGCAAAGAAAAGCTATTGTCCGTCGAGGGCGTCTTCGTCGAAATAGGGCTCTTGCCCAATACCGGGTGGGTAGGCTCACTCCTTGAGATGAACGCGGTGAAACAGATTAAGGTTGATCCCCGCACCCACAAGACCTCACACGCTCGCATCTGGGCGGCGGGAGATTGCACCGACGGCCTCTATCATCAAAACAACATTGCCGCGGGCGACGCAGTCAAAGCGCTTGAAGACATCTACATCTTCCTTCGCACAAATGAACAGAGTGTTTAGTGTGAACATATTCACACCCTTACAATGGAATCGTCTAATATGAGGCGGTTTTTCTTTTAATGCTTGAAATGGCGTATGTCGGTGAAAACCATCGCAATGCCTGCGGCATCGGCCGTATCTATTGAATCTTGGTCTTTGAGCGAACCGCCAGGCTGAATGATGGCTGTTGCCCCAGCTTCCGCCGCCGCTTGCGCTACATCGGGGAACGGCATAAACGCGTCAGATGCCATGACCGCACCTTTGAGAGAAAGCTGCGACTCCTCTGCTTTAAGCGCGGCAAGCTTCGCGGAGTAAATGCGGCTCATTTGTCCCGCTCCGATGCCGACAGTCGCTCCGTCTTTCGCGTAGACTATCGCATTTGATTTGACGTGTTTGCAGACGGTAAAGGCGAAAAGCATGTCTGCAAGCTCTTGCTCTGTGGGGGCACGCTTCGTGACGGTTTTGACTTCTCCATCGAAGACCATGTTGTCTACACTTTGCACGAGAAATCCCCCCGCAATGGAGCGCGCCATGATTCTTTCCTCTTCCGGATTCGGCATCGTTCCTGTGAGAAGCACGCGTACATTCGGTTTAACGGAGAGAATCGCGAGCGCTTCTTCCTCTGCGTCGGGCGCAATAACGACTTCCAGGAATATCTGGACCAGCTCAGTGGCAAGCACCGCGGTCAGTTTTGAATTGAGGGCGACGATACCTCCGAAGGCCGAGACTTTGTCGCAAGCGAGCGCACGGAGATACGCCTCGTGCACATTCTCCGCCACGGCAACACCGCACGGATTCATATGCTTCACGATGACGACCGCAGGTTCGTCGAATTCTGCGACACATTCAAACGCCGCATCGGCGTCTTGGAGATTGTTGTAGCTGAGCCCTTTTCCCTGCACCTTGCGCGCGGTAGCTACGCCCGGGCGCTTGTCATTCGGGTCTAGGTAGAGAGCCCCCCCTTGATGTGGATTCTCGCCGTAGCGTAAGGTCGCTGCACGTTTCAAGCTTGCGTGGAGCTCTTCAGGAAATTTGGTATTGTCTGCGCCTTCGGCGTTCATGGCGCGATTGTATCACAAAACGCTTTTCTTCTCCTCACGGAGCGCGATAGCAAGCAATGCAATGGCAAGGCCAAAATCTCTCACACCCGTCGGATTCAATCCGATATCGAAGACGATGAGCGACATATGCAGGAAGAGGACAAAAGCTACGAGCCGGGTCCAGAATCCGAAAAGAAGAGCGGTACCCGCCGCCACTTCAAACCCGCCGTTCAGATACACGATTGTGGACGGCGCAATACCAGAAATCGCTGTCCAAGACGGCAACCATATCGTCCACGCTTCCGCGTTCAGGAGCTGCTGCACACCGAACCAAAGTATAACTACGGCGAGACCGCAGCGCAGAACGAGTGAGGCATATACAGAGGCACGTTGGATGAATAGTTGCATAATTATTGTGACAAGACTCCGATTTTCATCGTGGCCAGGATGTCCGCCTGTTTTTTTCTATCTCCGTGCTGACCATGAAATGCTGCCGTCCCGTCTATCCCACACAGAGCCTCGATAGCCTGTTGGCCACCCGGATGCTGGGGTATCCAATTCGTAAGGTCGTAAACATTGCCGTCAATGACACTCCAGCAGCTTGCGGCACTATTATGTGTTGCAATATCAACCATGAGGTACTTTCCCAGCGCTCCAGGGGATGTCGTGTCGGTCGTCGCGGGAGCGGCCTTCGTGTCCCCGCTCGTCACCGTCGAATTATTTACCATGGGCGCTTGAACAGGCTGCTTCGTGAACCAAAAAACACCACCCCCGATAACAACGACTGCAACTACCACCCCTATCCATGTATTTCGGGACATAAAAAGTGCCATTTTAATTTTTAAAATATCTGCTTATCCTTATTACAACGTAGCATTACAATTTCTTCCTTGCCAAGAAATCTTTTCCGTGTCCTACATCGATATTCACGGGAATCCCCCGTTCACAAAGCTCACAATCAGACTCTGGCCACTGCTCAAGATGCACGGTGAGCAAAGAGACAAATTCAGAAGGATTACCGATAGTCTCTTTGGTTACGGCTCCGCGATTGCAGATTGCGACAGCTCCAACGACATCTCCCCCCACCAAACGTGCCGCCTCAATGACCTTGCGCAGCGAGCCGCCGGTCGTCACGAGGTCTTCTACCACGAGTACGTTTTTGCCCTTGATAATCTCCTCGTACCCACGCTTGATTACGAATCCTTCTCCCTCTTTGTCCGCGTACGTGCCGTACACTTCCCGCCCTTCAAATTCAGAAAGGTGATACGCGACCCACTGAGAGAGGATAATGCCGCCCGTTGCCGGTCCGACGACCACCTCGATATTCTTGCCGATGAACCGCCCTGCAATACTTTTGCAGAGCTTGGACATTTCGCGTGTATACGGATACATCGCATTCTTGTTTACGTATGTATCGGCATGTAAACCGGAAGTAAAAACAAAGTGTCCTGCACGGAAAGCTCCGACTTTTTGTAACAACTCAAGGACTTGTTCTTCATTCATATCGAGATATTCTATCTGCTGAGGATAGTGAGTGCAATGAATACGTGTGCGTATTCATTGCCAAGCGACGCAAGCAGCAAAGGCGGAGCCTTTTATAACGCTTTCGTTATGGCTCCATGAAGGACTGTGACTTTCTCACGTGCCTTCTCGGCGAAGTCTGCCCCGTCAGATGCAAATATGACCGCGCGCGAGACGCTGATTATCATCCCACGTCCCCGGCTATCTTTCGCTGCAGCAACAGTCTTTTCCAAGTCCCCTCCCTGTGTGCCAACGCCAGGAATAAGTATCGGCATGTCCCCGACTATTTTGCGCACTTCGGCAAGGTCTTCACTGTGGGTTGCCCCGACCATGACACTGCAGTTTCCAAGCGTATTCCATGGTCCCGCTACCATGCGTGCGATTACCTTGTAGAGCGGCTCACCTTCCACGATGAGATTCTGTATCTCGCCCGAACCTGGGTTTGAAGACCTGCAAAGAATAATGATTCCTTTCTCGGTGCGCTCGAAAAAAGAAGTGAGCGCGTCGGAGCCAAAATACGGGTGGACGGTAATGGCGTCCGCGTGCAAATGATCGAAAGCCGATGCGGCGTAGCCATTGTTGGTGTTGCCGATGTCCGCGCGCTTGGCATCGAGAATCACAGGCACCTCTGGTGCCGCTTCATTGATGTACTGGATAGTGGCGCGGAGCGCTTTCCAGCCCTCGTCACCATGGGACTCATAGAAGGCGGAATTGGGCTTGTACGCGCAGACGATATCCTTGGTCGCATCTACGATAGCCCTATTGAAAGCGAGGATGGTCTCACCTACCCCTGCTTGGCGAGCAGCCTCGGGAATCTTTTCGTAATCGCTATCGAGTCCCACACAGAGAAACTTGCCCTGCTCCCATTGGACTTCCAAAAGTTGTCTAAAATTCCTTTCAGCCATTGGGGGACATTGTAGCAGAACCTACCAATAGCCCCAATTGCCGACGGCGGTACACGATGACGATGGCAAAAACGGTGTTGGTCAGGACAAGCGAGACAGGGAAAAGGGCCGTGGAAAGATTGAAGGAAACAAGTGCGAACAAGCTGATGAGATACTTCGCGGCGGAAAGTACGAAGAGGCTTACTGTTTCTTCGTGAGGTCGCAAGTAGGCCTTCCGGTAGGTCGGTGCGAAGGCGATGGCATCCGTTATCGTAACTATAACAACCGCCCAAAGTGGGTTATCTGTTGTCCGCCACAAGACAACGCCGAGGAGTGCGCCCGCAAAGCAAAACCAATCGAAAGTCGTTACTTCCCGATGACCTTTAAGTATCGACAGTACGGCAATACCGAACACAGCAATAGCGCTAATACCGGTCACCCACGCCCCTGGGCCTGCTCCCGTAAAAATCTGCGCGAAGAATGTAATCCCCATGAGGAGAGCGAAAGCAAACCAAGAGAAAGGATGCGGTTTGGTTGTACCGCGCAGAATGTCCCGATAGTACGGAATGTAGCTAACGAGCCCGATGACGACGGCCGCGATACCAAAGATTGCTTTGTAGTCGTACATCACATTTTCATTTGATGGCGGCGGATTAGTATCACTACGACGAGGAGGGCGTCTCCCGTAACTAACCCCAGAGGAAAGAGCGCCGTTGTCGCATTAAAGGACGCGAGCGCAAACAACGCGATTGAGTATCGGATAATGTCCACGATCCAGATGCTGACCGACTCTTCAAACGGATGAGTGTATGACTTCCGAAATGTCGGGAGCAATGCAAGAAAGTTGATTCCAACGGCAATCATTACCGCGACAAGAGGGTTGTCGGTTACTCGCCATAAAACAATGGCACTCAGCGCACCAATAAAACTCGTCCAATCGCTTTTGGTAACATGTTTCTCGCCCCAACGGAGAGCAAGAATCGAGACACCAAGCGTTCCCACCACTCCTGTTAACGTCACCCACGCGCCCGGACCTCCGCCCTTGGTGATTTGCGCGGTGAATACAATGATATCGATGAGAAAATAAGTTACCCACGTAAAGAAATGGGGCTTCGTGATGCCACGGAAAATGCTGCGGAAATACAGGACGTACCCAACAACGCCGAGAAGCGCTGCAAAAGCACCAAGCACAACATGGTAGTCGTACATAACCAAGGCATTATCTCACGCCCGAACTTGTCTTTTTTCCCTATACATAATAAGTGTGCGGTCGCACGTTTATTATGTATATTGCTTTTTGGGATACGGCGACGCCTTAATTAATCTCGATGTCGATGTGACGGATGGACGGATGGGTTTTTCGGATACGTGATTCTATCTCGTCTATTTTCTTCCCCATCAGTCGCGGAATGCGGTCTGCATACTCCGCGCAAAATCTTTTGAACGCTTCGTAGTCGTTGCGCACTTCCTCGTATTGATTGGCAAGTGCCTCCTGTTGGTACGCCTCACCAAGAAGTGCCGCGCCGTTGAACTCGACCTCGCATTTGATTCGATAGACGCCGAAGCCAAGCATGGTCGACTTGAAGTCAAGTACCTTTTCTATTGCTGGCTCACTGCGTAGGAGTGCCTCCACCTCTTCTTGTAGGCCCTCTGGAATCGCGCGCCCCAGAAGGTACGAGCGATTCTTCGCGATAAGCACGATTGCGACAGCGGCAAG
Source organism: Candidatus Nomurabacteria bacterium (assembly GCA_943359395.1). GTDB lineage: Bacteria > Patescibacteriota > Minisyncoccia > Phycocordibacterales > UBA2100 > UBA10103. The sequence goes on along the minus strand of CALRHH010000015.1, from coordinate 684 downwards.
AAGGAGGCCAATGATGATGGAGCCTGCCGCGTCCCAGAGTGTACTTCCGGTCAAATACGAAAGTCCGATGCTCACGAGTGCTGTCGAGACACCGAACACCGCGACGGCGTCTTCGAGGAACACTGCGAGCGTGGAGGGATCGGCATTGGCAAGCCGATTGCGCCATTTCGAACGTGGGAACATTACCTTCAACTGATTCGCCGCAACCATCAACGTATAGGTCTCGATAACAAGTGCCAGAAGAAGGACCACAAACGAGACTACAGAAATCTCGATTGTGTGCGGGTGAAGCAGTGCCGAGACTCCATGATACGTCGTCACCCCTGCGCCGATAAAAAAGATGCCGCACGCGGAGATGAGTGCCCAGAAAGAAAGCTCGTTGCCGTACCCATACTCGAAATCATCATCTGCTTTCTTCTGAGAACGACGCAGTCCGATGAGGAGTAAGAGCTGATTTAGTGTGTCGGCGAGACTATGAATCGCCTCCGAAAACATTGAGCTGGAGCCCGAGATGCTCGCTGCAAAGAATTTCGCAACAGTAACGATCGAATTACCGACAAGCGCAAAAATAACCGGACGAAACGCCAGAGTACTCTGAAGTGCCATATGCGGTGTGTATTGGACGAAGTTCGAATGTATTTCGGACAAAATCCGCAGGATTTTGACGAATGACACTTGCGCCTC
>CALRHH010000014.1 GCA_943359395.1 Candidatus Nomurabacteria bacterium | reverse complement strand
GAAGCAGTGGGAGATTTTCGTAGTATGAACGGGGAACAAGGGTGTGCTCGTCACGTTTCAGGCCCAGTACGCCGACGGGGGCGTGGGGGAACGCCTGCAGCGCGGGTCCCAGAAGTGCGATGGCGGCGCGCAGGATAATCACAAATGCGACGCGCTCCGGACGCACGCCGCGTTTCTCCAGATCCGCTTTCAGATTCCGCATGAGGCCGGCGCAAAGCTTGTCCGAGGCGGCGCGGAATGCGGCCGTGTCTGCCGTCCTGTCGCGAAGTATGTTGAGATGAGTATCCATGGCGTGATTTTTATACCGATTCCATCAAACGGATTACTTCGGCATCCTCGACTTGCCCGAACTGCAGGTAGTGGGCGCCGACGGCGCCCAGAAAATCCTCAGGCGGTTCCAATACAATGGTATCATCGGCGCCTTCTTTCCGGAGGTCGTGCAGGGCTTCCGGCGGCGCCACGGGCACGGCGACGATGATGCTCTCCGGCTTCTGCGCTTTGACCGAACGCACGGCAAGCCGCATTGAGAGGCCCGTTGCGATGCCGTCATCCACGATGAGAGCGGTCTTGCCCGCGATCTTCCCGGGTTTTCTGCCGCCGCGGTAGAGGGCGACGCGCCGCTTAGCCTCTTGCATCTGCCGTCGCGTTTCTTCCGCAAGCCACGTTCCGTCGACGGTCGCCGCCCCCGCTTCATTGCAAAGGCGCATGCCCTTGTCGTCAACCGCGCAGAGCGCACATTCGGGATTATCGGGGTAGCCCACTTTGCGGACGACGACAATGTCGAGCGGAAGGTCGAGCACTTTTGCTATCTCGTAGCCGGGTACGACGCCGCCGCGCGGAAGCGCAAGGACAACCGCATCCTTTCCCCGGTAGTGTTCGAGTTTTTGTGCGAGTTGCCGGCCTGCGTCTGTTCTGTCTTTGAACATAGGAAGATTGAGTCGGTTTTTTCGCGTCAATACGTCCATTGTACGCCTCTTTTGTGCCGACGCAGTGACGCGGGCATGATGCGGAAGACATTGACAAGGTATTAGCACTATGATAGTATCCTGATATCAACCAGTGCTGATCCAGAGAAGGGGGATCGACCTACAACTCCAGCTAACTGACATTGATACCAACCGAGACCAAAATCTTTGTCGGTTTATCCATCGAAAATTCTATTGCATATGCAAACAGGAACTATCGCCCGTCTCACTGACAAGGGTTTCGGGTTTATCTCTCGCGAGGGTCAGGAGAAGGACCTCTTCTTCCACTCTAACGAGCTCGTCGGGGTTTCCTTCGACGAACTTCGCGAAGGTGACAAGTTGACCTTTGAGGTCGCTGACAGCCCGAAGGGGCCGAACGCGGTCAAGGTTAGCCGCGTCTCGTAAATCTCACGATTTACACAAAACGCCCACTGCCAGTTTTCTGGCGGGGGCGTTTTGTGTTTTGGGATATACTGTTCTGATGTTCAGGGTGTTCTTGCAGGATATTCCCGCTCTCTTTTTGCGTTGCTGGGAAAAAAGAAATCTTCTATGGCACCTCGTGGCAGCTGTATCGACGTATGGCCTTGTTTCGTTCGGTTTCGATTGGTGGTACTTTGAGCACACTCGAAATACATTTCTTCATCCCATCGTGTATGCGGCAGGTATCGGAGGATTTTTCGTACCTGTACTCATTCCCGTCGGACTTTTCATCTACGGAGAACTGCGGGCGAGTGCGGAGTATACCGCTGCGGCTGCGGCCACCGCGAAGGCGGTCATACTCGCGTCCATTATTGCAATCATCTACAAGGCACTTACGGGGAGAATCCAGCCTGAATTTTTGACGAATACATCTTTGGTGGATATAAGCAGGAGTTTTAATTTTGGCTTTCTTGAACACGGCGTATTTTGGGGGTGGCCTTCTTCTCATACTGCTGTCGCCGTGGCTCTGTGTGTAGCACTCATGCTGTCCTTCCCGGAGAGTCGCTTGGTCAAATATGCTTCAGCACTCTACATGCTTGTCATCGCGGTCGGGGCGTCGATAGGATTCCATTGGTTTTCGGATGTGTTAGCGGGTGCTCTTATAGGGATGATGATAGGGATTGTAACGAGTACGCACATGAGGAAAGATGATGTAGAGTTCAAGGATATGGACATCAAAGATACTATCAGCCTACCCAAGTACATTCTCTATGTTAAAACAGGTTGCCCGTATTGTGCGCGGGTGCTCTCGTATGCAGAGAAGAACGGCATCACATTTGAGTTGCGCAATAGAGATGATGTGGGAGTCGTCGATGAGCTCATTGCACGCGGAGGGAAGCGGCAGTTTCCGTATTTTGTGGACTCAGAAAAAGGCATCGAAATGTATGAATCAGAAGACATCGTCGAGTACTTGACGAAGCGCCATGCCTGAAACACTTGTCCGAGTGAAAGTGTGGCCCGACGCAGGTGAGGAGCTCGTCAAGAAAGACAAGAAAGACAGGTTGGAGATATTTGTCCGAGAGCCGCCTTCACGGAACCGTGCCAACAAGCGCGTGTGCGAGCTCGTGGCACTACGCTACAAAGTTCCCGCAAAAAGTGTCCGCATTGTCTCAGGACATCGCACTCGCGGAAAAATAGTGAGTGTGCGACAATAGATGCATATGGATATACGCATCAAAGCAACAGGGTTTGAATTGACAGCAGAGACACGTAGCTACCTCGACGACCGAATCGCCGCACTCGAAAAATTTGTCAGCGACGCAGGTACTGCTCGATGTGAAGTAGAGCTCGGTCTCGCCGCTGGGGGACAAAGGCACGGAGCGAATATGTGGTTTGCAGAAATCCGCATCCTCGTCCCGGGCAATAGCCCTGTCTACGCGCGCAATAATGCCTCTTCGGTCAACGCCGCTATTGATGATGTAAAAGAAGAGGTGGAGCGTCAGCTTCGCCGTGGCAAGAGACTCGATATCCGTATGGCACGCAAAACAGGCGCAGCAATAAAGAATTGGCTCAAATTCGGCCGATAGGTCAGTAATACGTGAGGCGTTTCGGGGTGGGGTTCCTTTGATTCTAAATACTGGCAGGCTTGGCACCTGAGCGGACGAAGTCCGTGTAGGGCATTTCTTTTTTGCCTTCGGGTTTTACGATGTCAAGAATCAGCTTGTCGTTTGTTATGTGCGCGTCGATTATTCCGACGCGGATTTTTTTGCCTCCTCGCTCGAAAAATGTGTAGGTGCCTGGCCAGCCTTCGTAGGCGCGTATCTTCAGGAGATTTTTGTATGCATCAGCTTGCAGGTCGAGAAGCCCGTCTTCTTTTGTAATCTTTTCCGCATAGGTCGCGACATCCTGGTTTTGTTCGTGCGCATCTATTTCGCCCGCAACCCACTGAGGAAGAATCTGTGCCAAGAGCTTGCCGCCTTCCGGTACGAGAATATTCTCAAGCGCGGCGTTGCCGACAGGCCACGGCTCTACATCAATCTTCTTCTGCGCAACAATCGGCCCCTCATCCATGCCCTCATTCACGAGCATCACCGTGACGCCCGTTAGCTTTTCATCATTGAGTATTGCGGAGCGCATGGGTGATGCGCCGCGGAGGCGCGGGAGGAGGGAAGGGTGCACATTGAGAAATCCGCGCTTCGGGATATCGAGGAGCTGCTTCGGGAGGAAATTGCCGTAGTCGACGACTACCGCCACATCCCACTCGCCACTCTCAAATTCATTTGAATCGTGCGCGACAGGAATCTCGTGTGCGTGTGCCCACACTTCTGATTGTGTTGGTTGCGGCTCCAGCCCGCGACCTTTTGGCTTGGGCGGTTGAGTCACAACGAGTTGCGGCGTGAGATTTGCCTCAAAGAGTGCATCGAGCACATATACCGCGATATGCGACGTGCCAAAGAACGCGAAGCGAATATTGTTGTTCATGTGTGAATACTGGTTTGCCTGCCCCGTAGTCATTCACCTTCGGGTGAATGTACTTTGGTGTCATCATAAAGTGACTCCGCTTTGTCCGTGTAGAGGACGCCGTCGAGGTGGTCCATCTCGTGCTGGAAGACATGTGCGAGGAACCCCGACGCACCACGCGTAGATTTTTCTCCCTTTTCGTCGTAAGCACTGAGCATTGTTTTCTCGGCACGGGGGACAATGCCCCATTTGCCACGAACTGACAAACAGCCCTCGTGCTTCTCTTTCTTTGTGCGAGACATCTTGAGAACGACAGGGTTGATGTACACCTGGTCGGGTACCGCAGGAAGCTCTTTGTTTTTCTCAGGCTCATCGGGAGAATTGCGGCCATCGCGAGCGAGCGCTTTGCCCGAAACAATGAAAAGGCGAAGGGGCTCTCCCACCTGAGAGGCTGCGAGTGCGACACCGTACTCTTCTTTGGCGAGCAGCGCTTTCATTTCTGAGATGAGTTTCTTTATGCGGACGCTCCCAATATCTGCAATCGGAATTTCACGCGCAATCTCCCGCAGAGCAGGGTTTTCTTTTTCCGGCAAAATTGTTCGCATGGAGGAACTATAACTTCTACGACCACGTTCTGAAAGCGGGTTAGGGATACTTGTAATATAAAAAAGGAGGGGAGGACACGGAACCGCGATAGTTCTGTGCCCTCAGACTGCACCGTCCAGAACATCCTGAACGAAGTAATTCCGACTAGGTGCCAGCAGGACCGGTTGCCCGTCGCCCCGGCCTTCCAAGTCGCCCTCTCGGAGCGCGGTGTCGTTGCAAACTCAACTTACGACAGGCCGCTCCGCAAGCGCGCTGGGGACAGCACGCTTGTATCTGAACCCCGTGGGACTCTATCTCGAATCGATATCCGAATCAAATCGTATAGAATAGGGAGGTGAAGCATATTGCCGCACATCTCAAGAAATCTCTGGACCAAGAACGTACCACGGAACGCGGAGAACTCATGCAGTATTTCTGCGACAAGCTCAACAGCACGCGCTTGCGCGATGGGCTAAACGCCATATCAATGGGAAGAATGGGGAAGCTTCTGGAGGCGATACCCACCAAAGACCTCTACTACCTCAAACGGGTGTGCGATGACGCCTTCAATTTTTCGAAGAAATTCTGGTGGGAGATTAACCCAAAAAACCATACTCCCGAGGCGCAGGCGATAAAGAAGCGTTACCCGAAGCGAAAGAAGACCACGGAATACTGAGCGGTTTGTCAATCAAGGAAAAGCGAATACAATGCACTTCCTGTATGGCCTTTTCTTTTTCTCCCAAACTCGGCATTGATCTCGGTACGACAACCGTGCTGGTCTTCGTCCCTGGCCGCGGCATCGTACTCAACGAGCCTTCCGTGGTGGCAGTTTCCGTGCGAGACAACAAAATACTTGCCGTCGGCAATGACGCCAAAGAAATGGTGGGCCGTACCCCAGATGAAATCATTGCGTATCGTCCGATGAAAGACGGTGTAATCGCCGATTACCGAGTGACGGAAGCGATGCTGCGCTACTACATCAGGAAATCTTTGGGCAGATGGAACCTTTTCAAACCCGAAGTCATGATTAGCGTGCCTGCGGGCGTGACCTCTACCGAGCGTCGTGCCGTCGTCGAGGCTGCGACCAAGGCTGGTGCGCGGAATGCGTACGTCGTCAAGGAACCGATACTTGCCGCCATTGGTGCGGGTATTCCGATACATGAGGCTCGTGGACACATGGTTGTCGATATTGGAGGCGGTACGACGGATGTGGCAGTGATATCGCTTGGCGGTATCGTCGCCTCTACGTCGGTCAAGTGTGCCGGCAATGCTATCGACCACGCAATCGCTGACTACGTCAAAAAAACATCCAATCTTGGAATCGGAGACAAGATGGCGGAGGCGGTTAAAATACAGGTAGGTTCGGCTGTGCCGGTCGAGGAGGAGCTCACGATGATAGTGAAAGGACGCGACCACCTCACGGGCCTCCCGCGTTCTATTGAGGTGGGGACCAATGAGGTCGTCCGCGCCATCGGTAAAGAGCTGCGTACGATGATAAACGCAATGAAAGACGTGCTCCAGGAAACGCCGCCAGAGCTCGCTGCCGATATCATCGACAACGGCATCATCATGACGGGCGGCTCATCTCTCCTGCGCAATTTGCCCGAGCTCGTCTTCCGTCGGACGGGCGTGAAGGCACGCACCGCCAAAGATGCGCCATACTGTGTCGCGAAGGGAACTGGCGAAGCATTGAAACACCTCGACGCGTACAAGAAAGCTATTATCTCGAAGAGATAGGCTTTACTGCTTCGGTTTCTGGAGCCTCTCGATATCCTTTATTAGTTTCTGCAAGTCGCCTTGGATGGTGGTGAGCGTGTTTCTTTGCTCAGCTTTCCGTTGTTCTTCAAGCGCCTCTTCCGAATCTTCTTCTTCACTCATTTCTTCCACGTCCTCGCTGATTTCCTCGACGTCTTCTTGCAGTTCGTCAACATCCTCCGCAATCTCACCGAGGTCTTCCTGCATTTCCTCAATGTCTTCGCTGACCTCAGCCAGTTCTTGTGTCGTGAAGTTGATTGTCATTTGGATAAAAATCGCCAAGTAGATTGCCTCGAGCGAAACGATTGTTGTTAGAATCAGGAGCATTCGGTCAAAATGCAGCCACCCAGTGAAAACAGCAAGAAAACTTCCCACAAAGAGGACGGTATGCACGACGATTGAGGCGGGGGAGCCAACCCATCGCGTGACGGAGAGGGCTGTCTTTCGCATATTGTCCCCCGATTTCATGGCGAGAGTATACCCCGTGAGATAGAAAATATCGATACTATCCACAGATAGGTGGCAGATCATGTTTTTGAGATGGATGAGGAGGCTGAATAAATATCTCATGGGGTATACTGAGGACATGAAGGTGGATTTAGTTGGTAATGTTCATCTGGTCGCAGGTACTGCGGCCGCGATTCCACAGATACTGTCTCTACTAAAGGAGAAAGGTGTCGTCATTGACGGAAATCCCGATATGTACGTGCGCGTGTATAGAGCGTTCGGTATTGATGATGCTATTGAGCTGAGAGACCGTTCAAACAAGCGCCCGATTGCGGGATTGCAGCGCTTTTTTATCGTTGCGACACCGGGCATGACCAGCGAGGCGCAAAACGCACTCCTGAAGACGCTCGAAGAGCCGCCCGCGGACGCGGCGTTTTTCTTTATAATTCCAGCTCCAGAGATGCTGCTGTCTACGCTGCGCAGTAGAGCGCAAATCCTCATACCTGACCAAACGAGCAAAAGAGAAGAGGTAGTTGATGCAAGGGCGTTCCTCGCGTCAGACTCGCAACGGCGATTAGACATGCTGAAGCCGCTTCTTGAAAAGGATGAAGGCGACAAGCGTGACATAGGGAATATTATCGGATTCCTGTCTTCTTTGGAGCGGCTTTTACACAAAAAGCCTGATGGGCTTCAAGCAATATACCGCGCACGGAAATATGTCGGCGATAAGGGGGCACTGGTAAAGCCTCTCTTGGAACAGATTGCCCTACTCACACCAAAAGTAGGTTAGAATGCAATAGTAGCGTTATAATTTCGGCACATCATATGAACTACGACTTCAAAACCTTTGACAACAAGATTAATGACGCGAGAGAGTGGTTGCGGAGGGAGTATGGAGGTTTGCGTACAGGCCGCGCGACACCCGCCATTCTCGATGGCGTCATGGTTTCCGCATACGGCTCGCTGACACCCCTTAAACAAGTCGGCAATGTGGGTGTAGAAGACGCACGCACGCTGCGTGTGTCCGCATACGACGCGGGACTCATCAAAGATATTGAACGTGCAATCTCTGCAGCTAACCTCGGCGTGGGCACGACATCCGACGGCGCTAATATTCGCGTTACATTTCCGGAGCTTTCCTCGGAGCGTCGAGAGCAGCTCGTGAAGCTCGCCAAGGGGAAGCTCGAAGAGGCACGGACTACGGTGCGCCTTGTACGAGATGAGGCTTGGAAAGATATTCAGGAAAAAGAAAAAGAAGGAGAGCTTACAGAAGATGACAAGTTTGCACTCAAAGAAGAGTTACAGAAAAAGGTAGACGCAGCAAACGCAGAACTCGCTGCGGCGTTTGAGAAAAAAGAAGAGGAGATGAGCGCATAATCGCCATGCTCACCGCGTTTCTCGTTATTGCCATCCTCGTCCTCCTTATTGTGGCGCATGAGCTAGGGCACTTTACTGCTGCAAAGATTTTTGGTGTGCGCGTGGAAGAATTCGGCGTAGGCTACCCACCGCGTGCTTTTCGCTTCGGAAAAATAGGGGATACGGAGTACACGCTAAATTGGATTCCGTTCGGAGGATTCGTGCGACTCTTCGGAGACGAGGGGCAGATGGTGCACGGGCGCGGGAGTTTCATGGATGCGCCGCGATGGAAGCAGGCGGTCGTGCTCGTCGCGGGGGTCACTGCGAATGTGATCGTGGCGTGGGTACTTTTTGCTATCGCCCTCCACTTGGGTGTACCGAAAGCAGTGGACACCGCACTCCCTGACCAACCCGTACAACTCATAGTTTCCGACATCGTCTCTGGGTCGCCTGCGGATGCTGCGGGGATTAAGCCGGGAGACGAGGTAGTAGGAGTGAGAGACGCAAAAGGGGATACCGTCGGGGTACTCATATCTCAGAATGTCGTAGATTTCGTCCGGGCCCGAGGAGGAAAGCCGGTAACCCTTTCGTACATACATGAGGGTGTGAACTTGGATGCGACAATCACTCCGGCAAACGCAGTACTCCCCAATGCCGCAGGCCAACCTGCACTCGGAGTAGCCCTCGTTCTTGTTGCAACCGAGCAAGTGCCGTGGGGTACCGCTTTCCGCCAAGCTTTTCCCGCAACCCGAAATGCGTTTAAAACAGTTGCGCACGACCTCTGGGTACTGCTCAAAGGAATTGTCCAAGGTGCGCCTAATCTTGCCGCAGTGGTGGGGCCTGTCGGCATCGTGAGTTACGTAGGGGCAGCTTCACAAAACGGGCTGGGCGCAGTCCTCATGTTTGCGGCACTCATTTCAATCAACCTTGCAATCATCAACCTCATCCCGATACCCGCGCTTGATGGCGGTCGACTCTTCGTGCTCGCTATCGAGGCGGTCATGCGCCGCGCCGCTCCCCGGCTTGCCATACAAGCACTCAATGCGTTTGGCGTCGCGGTCATCGTCCTTCTCATGGTGGTTGTCACATACAACGACGTCGCACGACTATTGGTTTAGGTCAAGACAAAGGAAGGAAAACCGCTATTCTTTGCAAAGCGCTGTTTCGTCGGTACAATGCGCGGACTATGCGTCAATCACAGCTCTTCACTAAGACACGCAAACTTGCGCCGAAAGACGAAGTTGCGAAGAATGCCCAGCTTCTTATTCGCGGCGGATTCATACACAAAGAAATGGCGGGCGCGTATTCATATTTGCCACTTGGTCTTCGCGTCTTTAAAAATATCGAGAACATTATCCGCGAAGAGATGAACACCATTGGTGGTCAAGAGATTACGATGACGGCGCTTCAGTCTCCAGCACTCTGGAAAAAATCAGACCGATGGCGCGATGACTCCATCGATGTGTGGTTCAAGACGGAACTCAAAAGCGGCGGGGAACTCGGTCTCGCGACCACGCACGAAGAGCCGCTTACCGCGCTTATGGCAGAATACGTCTCTTCATACAAAGACCTCCCGAAATACGTTTACCAGTTCCAGACAAAGTTCCGTAACGAAATGCGTGCAAAAAGCGGCATTATGCGTACACGCGAATTTGTCATGAAGGACCTCTACTCATTCAGCAAGAGTGAGGAGGAGTTCCGCGGCTTCTACGAGAAATGCGCGGAGGCGTATATGAAAATATTCAAGCGTGTGGGAATTGGCGAAAAGACATTCCGCACGTTCGCTTCGGGCGGCTCGTTCTCGAAATTCAGCGATGAATTCCAGACGTTGTGCGATGCGGGAGAAGATACGGTACACCTCCATCGCGGGAGAGGAATCGCAGTCAATAAGGAGGTGTATACGGATGAGATCCTTGCCGAACTCGGTATTTCCAAGGACGAGCTTGAGGAGGTAAAGGCAATAGAGGTTGGCAACATCTTTCCGTTGGGAACGCGTTTTTCCGATGCACTCGGGCTCACCTATAAAGATGAAAAGGGAGTTGAGCAGCCCGTCGTCATGGGCTCCTACGGTATTGGTCCCGGTCGCCTGATGGGTACTATCGTCGAGGTGCTCTCGGACGATAATGGCATCGTCTGGCCGAAGGAAGTCTCGCCGTACCCGGTACACCTCATTTCTATCTCGAGTGGAAACGCGGACGTCACGGCCGAGGCAGACCGCCTCTATGAACTTCTCAAGGAGAACGGAGTCGAAGCGCTCTATGACGAGCGCGACGCACGTGCGGGAGAGAAGTTTGCGGACGCCGATTTAATTGGCATCCCAATGCGTATCGTCGTCTCAGAAAAAACCATGGCCGAGGGAGGTGTCGAAGTGAGCGGCAGACAGAACGGAGGCACCGCTATCGTGTCGGAAAACGAAATAATTGAGCGCATTCGCAATTGATTATGGGATTCGTGGAAGCAATGCGAAGTTACAAAGACCGGATATTAAGTCTTTTTTCGAACGATATCGGCATAGACCTCGGTACTGCCAATACGCTCGTATATGTAAAAGGTCGCGGAGTTGTCATCAACGAACCTTCGATAGTCGCGATGAACACAAAGACGGGACAAGTTGTCGCCGTCGGCGCACAAGCAAAAGAGATGCTTGGTCGTACGCCGGCGCACATCCAAGCCGTCCAGCCCGTGATAGATGGTGTCATATCTGATTTCGAAGTGACCTCTGAAATGTTGGCGTACCTCATAGGAAAGGCTCAGGCAGGTCACACGAAATTACTCGGACCACGTGTGGTCGTGGGTGTGCCGTCAGGAATCACATCCGTAGAAGTGCGTGCCGTGCGGGATGCAGCGCGGGCAGCGGGCGCCCGCGAAGTGCATATTATCGAAGAACCTATGGCCGCGGCTATCGGAATCGAGCTTCCCGTTCATGAACCTCGAGGAAATATGATTGTCGATATTGGCGGAGGCACGACCGATATAGGAATCATCGCGCTCGGAGGTCTCGTGAATTCCCGCAACGTACGCATCGCAGGCGACAAATTCAATACCGATATTGTAGGTCACGTGCGCAATGAATTCAAGATGCTTATCGGTGACAAGAGTGCCGAAGAGACAAAAATAGCGATTGCGTCTATTGCGCCCAACAGGGTGCCAATCGAGGCTCTCGTTCGAGGTCGCGACCTTGTGACAGGGTTACCGCGCGAGATGAGTATCTCAGACCAAGACGTGAGAAATGCGATCGGACACTCAATAGAGGAGCTTGTTGAATCGATAAAAGAGGTTTTGGAAACGACACAGCCGGAGATAATTTCGGATGTTATGCAGAGGGGAATCTACCTTGCGGGAGGAGGGGCACTTATCCGCGGACTTCCCGAATTTCTCACGAACGCATTGGGAGTGGCGGTTATCGTCGCTCCCGACCCGCTTACGGCTGTTGTCCGGGGTACTTCGGTCGTTTTGGATGATTTGGACGCCTACCGGGAGGCACTACTCAAGAGTGATGATGAACTCGTACCGACAGAATAAGAGTCCGAACAAACGGTTGCTCGCGGTTACCGCGCTCGTTATATTTTTATTTCTCTTGGATGTGATGACGGGGGGCTCAATCCGACACCGCCTGCGTGGAGGGGTGGTCGTGATGGCGGGATGGTCAAGGCGCGTAGGACAGAGCATCGTTGGAACTGGGTTATTTGCGACACGGGCGTCTCTTGAAGTGCAAAACCGTTCTCTCGCTGAGGAGCTTGCGCAATTTGAGGAGCGGGCAGGGGGGTACGAAGCCTTGCGCGCCGAGAACGAAGAGCTTCGCGCGTTCGTACGTCTTTCAGAAAGCCTTTCCAGCGCCGCTCAGGGGGTTACCGCCCCCGTCGTTTCCTCGGCGCGCACGTCGCCGTACGGGACATTTTTGATAGGTGCGGGAGTGGAGGAGGGCATTACGCCCGGTAGTCTCGTCCTCACGAGCGGAGGATTCGTCGTCGGCAAAGTAACAGATGTGGGCAAGCATACGTCGGTTGTGACAGAGATATTTGCGCCAGGGGCATCCGTCGAGACAGTAGTCGGAGGGGCACCATTCCCCGCGACTGGCTCTGGAGGTGGCAATGCACGCGTGAAAGTTCCGCGAGCGCTCACCGTAAAAGTGCAGGATTCTGTGGTAGCGCCTGAACTCGGGCAGCGGCCGGTAGGTATCGTCGGAAGTATCGCGTCGAGTTCCGCGAGCGCATCACAGGAAGTCTTCATCGTTCTCCCTGTCAACATTTCGTCACTCAAATATGTCTATATTCTCCCCGTCAGAAATTAAGGCACGGATTCTCGTCGCTTCGGTCGGCACCTTCGGCGCATTCTTGGCACCATGGTGGGTTCCTCTCGTATGTATGGGAGTGCTCGCGATGCGCTACCCCGCGTGGGAGGTCCTCTTCATAGGACTCCTTATGGATTTGTTGTGGCTTCCTCGCTTGGGTTTTGAGATACCCTTCTTCCTCATCGGGGGCATCGTGCTCCTATGGATATGTGCTCCGCTCCGCAATCAATTTCTTCGTCCGTAGGTGAATGGGGTCTACCCCGTGAGATAAGAGGTATCGCATCTTCATCGAACTACGTGAAAGAAGTTATCTCACGGGGTATAGTGCAAGAATGAGACTCTTCCATCGTTCTCGTTCCACCCGCGACATCGCCCCAGACGAGATATTTCTTGATTCATCAAATCTACCAGGGCACAACATTGTGCAATTCGAAGGTCGCGTGGTGCAAGAGCTCTCGCACCGGACTCTTCTCGTGGTCGGTCTCGTCTTCGGCATTGTCACCATCGCTTTCGCTTTCCGCGCTCTTAGCCTCGAAGTTATTGACGGATCTTCGTATGCAGAAATTTCCCGCAATAATACACTTGACCGCACCGTCGTCTTCGGTACCCGCGGGCTTATCCTCGACAGACACGGGCATGAGCTTGCATGGAACGAAGTTCCGAGCGGAGATGCCGCGAGCAGCGCAGCATACTCTCGGCGTACGTACACTCAGTTGCCGGGTTTCGCACATATCCTCGGGTTCATCCAGTATCCGAAGGCTGATTCAAAAGGAAATTGGTGGCGCGAAGAATTTATCGGCAAATCGGGCGTCGAGCTCGCCTTCAATGACGCGCTCCGGGGTTTGAACGGGAGTTCCATGGTAGAGACCGATGCTCACATGTCGGTGCAGAGAGAGAATATCGTAGCCCCCCCTCAGCATGGGACAGACCTCACGCTTTCAATAGATGCGGACGTACAAACCACTCTACACAAAATACTTGCTGAAAAGGCGCGCGTGCAGGGCTATCGGGGTGGCGCGGCCATTATTATGGATGTGCAGACCGGTGAGATTATCGCGCTTACCAGTTTCCCTGAGTACGACAATCAAGCATTTAACGACGGGAGCGTCGCAGCCGTGCGTTCGGCACTTTCTGACAAGCGTACGCCCATGTTAGACCGCGCGATAAGCGGACAATACACCCCCGGCTCTATCATGAAGTTGATATTTGGAGCGGCGGCATTGAACGAGGGAATCATTTCTCCCGAGAAAAAAATATTGTCCGTAGGGGCGCTTACGTTGCCGAATCCATACGACCCTTCAAAGCCGTCAATTTTCCGCGATTGGACAGTGCATGGGTGGGTGAATTTGCGTGAGGCAATCGCAGTATCGTCGGACGAATATTTTTACGTAGTCGGTGGAGGGTACAAGGATCAGAGGGGGCTCGGTATCACGAAGCTCGATGAGTATGCGCGAAGATTTGGTCTCGGTTCGACCACGGGGTTTATTTTGCCGGGTGAGGCTGCGGGGATAATTCCTACACCCGATTGGAAGACTCGGGTGTTCCCGAATGACCCAATCTGGCGCACGGGCGATACCTACCACACGTCTATAGGGCAGTACGGCTTTCAGATAACGCCGATTCAGGCGGTACAGTACGTTGCGGCTATAGCAAACGGTGGAAAGTTACTCACCCCTCAACTCACGGCAAGTTCCAGCCCACAGTGGACGTCAGTCGGAATTCCCGACGAGTACCTCCAAGTCATACGTGAAGGTATGCGGCTTGCGGTCACGTCGGACCGACGGGATGCAACGCTCAATTTGTATCAAATCCCAGGAATACAATTGTCGGGGAAGTCTGGCACGGCACAGCTTGGAGCCAACAACGAGTGGGTGAATTCGTGGAACATTGGTTTCTGGCCGAGTGACAATCCGCGATACGCTTTTTCTGTCGTCTTTGAGCAAGCACCCTCTGCAACCGCGATTGGAGCCGGCCATGGCGTGCGTGCGTTCTTCGAGTGGCTTGTAGCAGAGCATCCTGAGTATCTGGAATAGGAGTTGTTGAAGTCATTGAATCCTGTATAATGCTCGCGCGCTATGACGGATGACACAAATTACTTGAGCAAAGAGAAGTTCAACGAGCTCACTACGGAGCTCGAACACATGAAGACCGTTCGCCGTCGCGAGATAGCGGAACAGCTCGAGTACGCACGCTCTCTCGGCGACCTTTCGGAGAATGCCGAGTACGAAGAAGCGCGTAATCTGCAAGCTGCGACCGAGGACCGAATCCGGGTAATCGAGGAGCAACTCAGCCACGCCCGTATAATCGAGCATCCAAAAGGAAATGCCGTCTCGCTCGGGAGTGTTGTCACCATACAGAAACAAGGAGAAAAAGAAGAGCACACATACGAAATCGTCGGTTCCGCCGAAGCCAATATGCAGGAGCACAAAATTTCGCACCTCTCACCGCTCGGCTCGGCTCTCATGGACAAGAAGCGTGGCGATACTTTTGCATTCGATACACCAAAAGGCGCTCAGAAATACAAAATCGTCAACATCAAGTAGCGGTGGATTGCGTTGCTTGACGCGTGCCGCTCACGCGGTAGGCTGATGCATATAAAAATTAATTTTTCTTGATTACCACCGTATGCAGAATAATTCGGCTTCTTCGTCCGCAAATCTGGCACTGGAGTTTGTACGCGTGACCGAACTTGCCGCTATCGCAGCAGCTAAGTGGATAGGCAGGGGAGATGGCAAGGCTGCTGACAAGGCGGCGGTAGATGCGATGCGAGCTCAGTTTAATACCATCGATTTTCAGGGAGAGATAGTTATCGGAGAAGGGGCAAAAGATGAATCGCACGAGCTCTATATAGGTGAAAAACTCGGCAATGGTATCGGACCGGTCATCGAGATTGCGGTTGATCCGCTTGAATGTACCGATTCCGTTGCGAATGGTCGCCCGAACGCCCTCGCCGTTATAGCGACTGGTCCTGCGGGCTCGCTCTACCACGCTGCTGACTCATATATGGAGAAGATTGCCGTCGGTCCGAAATCAAAGGATGTGATAGACCTCGACGCCCCGGTTGCCGATAATATACGTAAAGTCGCCAAGTCGCTCGGAAAGGAAATCTCGGAGCTTATCGTCGCGACTCTTGACCGCGAGCGCCACGAAGAGCTGATTAAGGAGGCGCGCGCGACTGGAGCGCGCGTAAGACTCTTCTCGGATGGCGACGTGGCGATGGCACTCGGTACGTGCCTCTCAAGTTCAAGCGTTGATATGCTCATGGGTACGGGGGGGAGCGCAGAGGCAGTCCTCTCAGCCGCTGGGATGCGCTCTCTTGGCGGCGAAATACTCTGTCGATGGAAACCAAAGGATGAGAAGCATATCAAACGCCTCAACGATGCTGGTATTACGGACTTCTCTCCTATCTTCGACTCGAATGATTTAGCGAAAGGGGATAATATCAGCTTCACAGCCACGGGGGTTGTATCGGGACCGTTGGCAGACGGAGTACTCTTTACGGCGGATGAAGTCGTAACTCATTCGGTGGTCATGTCCACTCATCCACGCACTATCCGCTTTATCAAAACGAAACATTTCATGTAAAATTGCCTTATGAATACACTCGAACGAATTGCCAAGGAGATGGTCGTATCAGGAAAGGGGATTATCGCAGCGGATGAAAGCGCAGGGACCTGTCAAAAAAGATTCGAGGCGGTGGGCGTACCCTGCACCGAAGAGAATCGTCGCGCGTATCGCGAGACATTGCTCTCGGCACCGAATCTTGAACAATTCGTGAGTGGAATTATTCTATACGATGAAACAATTCGTCAAGAAACGAGCGAGGGTGAGGCATTTACGGCCGTTCTCGAGAAAAAAGGAATCCTCCCCGGTATCAAGGTGGATGCAGGCGCAAAAGAATTGGCGCTTCACGCTGGCGAAAAGGTGACCGAAGGACTCGACGGTCTTCGCGAACGCCTCGCCGAGTACCGTACGCTTGGAGCAAAATTCGCAAAGTGGCGCGCTGTCATCACTATTGGAAAAGGGATTCCTTCAAACGCATGCATAGACGCCAATGCGCATGCTATGGCACGCTATGCAGCACTCTGCCAAGAAGCCGGCATCGTACCAATCGTTGAGCCGGAGGTGTTGATTGACGGCGAACACAGTATAGAGCAATGCTACGAAGCCTCTGTCGCGATACTAAAAAGGACATTCGAAGAGCTTGCCGGGCAAGGTGTCGCCCTCGAGGGAACTATTCTTAAGGCAAGCATGGTCATTTCAGGGAAAAAAGCTGCACAACAATCAACCATCGAGGAGGTTGCGAGGGAAACCATCCGTGCCCTCAAAGAAACGGTTCCCGCGAAGCTCGCGGGCGTGGTTTTCCTTTCTGGCGGACAAGGAGACGAACAGGCGACCGAACATCTGAATGCTATGAATGCCATGGACAAACTTCCGTGGCCACTCTCGTTTTCGTACGCCCGCGCGATTCAAAATCCTGTCCTCAAAATATGGGCGGAAAATCCGAATGCAAACGTAGGGAAGGCGCAGGCGGCGCTCGTCTTTCGTTCCAGGATGAATTCGCTCGCGACGCAAGGGAAGTACTCGAGCGAAATGGAGAGGGAGCGTCCTTACTGATATAGACGCACGGCGCGTCCTGATATATTCTGTTCGCCACGGGCTGCTAGAGGCGGGCTTATAGTAAAGTGGCATTACGCGGCATTCGCATTGCCGAGTCCCGGGTTCGATTCCCGGTAAGTCCACAAAATCAATTCAACAACCAAATGTTAATCGTGAGATATCCGTTGAAGACTATCCAGAGGAAATGCGCACCCATGAGGTAGGCGGAGCGGCGGTCAATTTCGGTAGCTGTCACTGCGAGCGAGAGCACCATGAATCCAAGGAACAGGAGAGTGATGAATGCGATAAGGACCGCATGGAGTCCGAAGAAAAACATAAGGAAGCATGCGTTGAAAAGGAGCTGTACGAAAAAGAAACGAACCCATCCCTCAAGATGGCTTGGTCGTGGTTCTTTTGTCCACGCGATTGCAAGGGCCGTTGCCATTGCTCCGTATGCCATCAACCAAAGAACAGCATACGTACCATCCGACGGAGTCAGCGCGGGCTTGGTTAGGCTCGCAAGCCAGTTTAAGGCGGGAGCGTCGACAAAGAAATACCCAAAATATCCCACGCCGAATGAAGCAAGAAATGCTGCAACAACTTTTACGGGAGGTCCCATAGAGTGCAGCATATGCTGCTGGTGCTTCTACGCCATCGTGTTATCCACAGCGCGGGGCTTTTTTGTTCGGGCTGCCGAGGATCGAACTCGGGCTGCATGACCCCCAGCCATGCGTACTACCACTATACGACAGCCCGTGTGCATCCTTCAGGATTCGAACCTGAGACCTTTCGAATGTGAATCGAACGCTCTAACCAACTGAGCTAAGGATGCCCGCCGAGCGATTATAACGGCTAGTGAGACGGACCGCGAGGGCTCTATCCTCATGGTGGATGAACGAAGGCGGTATATGGTGTGCCATATATCCGCTAGCGAGGCCACGGGGAAGCTGGTATACTTTGCTCTCAATGGAGTACAAAATCTTCAGTCTTGGGGCGAACGATGGACTTGCAGAAAAGATATCCAAGCGCCTTGGGATGCCTCTCGGGGAGATTAAATGCCGCTCGTTTAGCGACGGAGAACAGCAGGTACAATTCCTTGAGAACTTGCGCGGAAAAAATGTTTTCCTCATTCAGCCCACCAATCCTCCCGCCGAGAATTGGGTACGACTCATGCTCGCGATAGACGCCGCACGCGGAGCGTCGGCTCACGAGATTACTGCAGTCGTTCCATACTTTGGGTATTCACGACAAGACCGGAAGTCCAAACCTCGCGAACCCATCTCAGCCCGTGTCTTCGCGACGATGCTTGAGAGCGCCGGGGCGACCCGATTCCTCACGATGGACCTCCACAATGATGCTATTGGGGGATTCTTTCGTCACACCATCGTTGACAACTTGTACGCGCGCAAAGTCTTCATATCACACTTCCGAGACATCTTTGCCAATGCTCTCGCGACCGACGACCTCATTATCGTATCTCCGGATGCGGGCGGTGTGGTTCGTGCACAATCGTATGCGAAGCGCCTCATGAAATCTGCCGACCTCGCCATCATCCACAAAGAGCGGGAAATCCCGAATCAAATTGCTCGTATGAAACTCGTGGGAGACGTGAAGGGAAAGATTGCACTCATTACGGATGACATGGCAGATACCTGCGGCACGCTCGCCCGCGCGGCGGATTTGCTCATGGAAAGTGGCGCTCGCGAGGTCTACGCGACGGCGACACACGGAATACTCTCGGGAGAGGCGCTGAAAACAATAGAAGAATCTCCAATCAAGAAACTTTTCATAACTGACACTATTTCCACCGAGCGAACCCTTAGCCCCAAGATAGAGGTTGTCTCGGTAGGGGACACTTTCGGCGATGCAATAGAGCGCATTGAATCAGGAGAATCCCTCAGTGCTCTGTTTGATACAGAATAGGGGGATGGTAAGGTAGAGCGCATCGCTCCCGTATTTCATACGGAAGCGGCGTTCAGGGAAAACGAATGCAAGCATTCACTTTGCCCCTCACTTGCTCCCATAGTTTAATGGATAGAACGTAAGCTTCCGGAGCTTATAATCGAGGTTCGATTCCTCGTGGGAGCACAATTCATAACTTGGTCAGAAAATTCCCCCGCGCGCTTGCGCGCGGTGATGAGAAGGGGGTGGGCGAAATCCGAATCGGTCTTGCAAGCAAATGCGAATTCGGTGGGCGGGC
>CALRHH010000013.1 GCA_943359395.1 Candidatus Nomurabacteria bacterium | reverse complement strand
TCGCGAACGGAGCCAAGCAACCACTCGTAAAAATGTCAGAGCTCGGAGATAGCGGCGGTCTCTGGGGCGGTCTCGCCCTCCTCAGACAGAGGGATTAGGTCCTCCGTTCTTCCTATTTTGCCGCATGTATTCCCGTATTACGGGGATGGTAGTTGCGGCAATGATGAGCAGGATGATGGGAGTGAGGTATTTATCAACGTCAGGCACTTTCTCTCCAAGATAAAAACCGAGGAATGTAACGCCTGCTCCCCAGAGGAGCGCGCCCACAATGTTGTACATCAAAAATGTGTGATATTTCATCCGTACCACTCCCGCGACAATGGGAGCGAAGGTACGTACTACAGGCAGAAAGCGTGCAAGGACGATAGCGAGAACCCCGTGATGTTCATAGAAATCTTTTGCGCGCTTAAGATGCTCCTGTCTGAAGAACCGGGAGTCAGGCCGGAGAAATAAGCGGTAGCCGACTTTTGCTCCAAACCAGTATCCCGCGCTGTCTCCAAGAATCGCGGCGATGGTAACGAGTGGAATTAGAATCCATTCATTGAAAATTCCCTGAGAGGCGAGGAGTCCTGCGGTGAAGAGCATTGATGCCCCAGGGAGGAAAAATCCGAAGAACACTCCCGACTCCAGGAAGACCGCGGTAAAGAGGCCGGGGTACCCGACGAATTGGATAAGGTCCGGGAGTGAAAGCTCGGGCATTCGGGACAGTATACCTTATTGCGCAATCCTGCGTTTCCTATGTTTAGACGAACGATTCGGGGATGGGGAATTTCTTACACAGAGTGCGGATTTCTTCGCGTATCTCGGTGAGTCGCTTCTCATCGTTCTTATTTTTCATCACATCCACCATGAGTTGAGCGACCTGCGCTGATTCCTTTTCTGCGAATTTACGCGTCGTTACTGCGGGTGTCCCGAATCGGATTCCTGAGGGATCCATCGGTTTTCGAGTGTCATCAGCGATTGAATTTTTGTTGAGTGTGATTCCCGCGCGGTCGAGCAAGGTCTCCGCTTCTTGCCCGGGCATGCCCAAGCTGCCGAATACGTCTGCGAGCAGGAGGTGATTACTCGTGCCGCCCGTGAGCAGGCGAATACCGTTGTCCAAAAAGACCTTTTCCATCGCCTTTGCGTTCTTTATTATCTGCGCTGCGTAGGTTTGGAATGCGGGCTGGAGCGCTTCGCCGAACGCGACGGCTTTGGCGGCTATATTGTTCATGTGCGGTCCACCCTGGAGTCCGGGGAAGACCATCTTGTCTATCTTCTTGGCGATTTCCTCGTTCTCTCGGGTGAGGATGAGGCCTCCGCGGGGACCACGCAGCGTTTTGTGTGTGGTTGAGGTCATGACATCGAAGCCGAAGTCGAACGGGCTTTTAACCGCTTTTCCCGCGATGAGTCCTGCAATGTGGGCGATGTCCATGACGGCATAGGCGCCTACTTCACGCGCTATCTCGACGAATTTTGCATAATTTAGTTCGCGCGGGTAGGCGGAGAATCCCGCGAGTACGATCTTCGGCTTGTTCTCTTTAGCGACTTTCAGCATCTCATCATAATCAATTTCTCCCGTATTCGGGTCTTTCATCTTGTAGCGGACGAAGTTGAAAATTTTGGTGAGATACGTGACGGGATGCCCGTGTGTAAGATGCCCCCCGTGTGAGAGGTCCATGCCGAGGACCGTATCACCTGGTTGCAGGAGTGCGAAGTACATCGCGATGTTGGCATTGGCACCTCCCAAAGTCTGCACGTTGGCATACCCACAATTAAAAAGTTTCTTCGCACGCTCAATGGCCGATGTTTCAATCTGGTCCGTATATGTCTGGCCCCCGTAGTAACGCTTGCCGGGGTAGCCCTCGGAATATTTGTTAGTGAGGCATGAGCCGTTGGCTTCGCGGACTGCTTTCGAGACGTAATTTTCGGACGGTATCAACTCAAGCCCCTCGGCTTCTCGGTGTTCTTCGCCGACGATGGAGTCGAATATCTCTTGGTCCTGTTTTTTTATATGTCCGTATTCATTCATGGTGACGAAGTTAGGGAAATAAGGATATGCGAAATAATTAAATCATACGCGTATCTATAGAACCGATTGTACTGCTTTCTCTATGCTTTGCCAGACCTCTTCGAGCGGCTTATCCGCATTGATGATGAAGGCGTTTCGGTACTCCCCGATATGTTTCTTGTATCCTTCACGCACGCGTTCGTGGAAAGCAAGTTGTTCGTTGTCGAATCGATTTGGTCCCTCAGGCCGAGTCCGGGCGCGGGCGAGACCAATCTCAGGCGTTACATCGAGGAAAATCGTTGCGTCTGGCGCACAATCTTTATTTATAGTTTTCGATGCGACTGCGAGAAATTCTTTGTACTCGGGCTTTTGGCGACCGTATAGTTGGTAGACCATGGTCGAAAGTTCAAATCGGTCGCACACGACCGTTTTTCCATTTTCGAGTGCGGGCTGGATGACTTCTGCCACGAGCTGTGCGCGCGCGGCGAGAAAGAGAAGGAGTTCTGTCGCCGTATCAATACCTTCGGAATCTTTCGAAAGAACGAGTGCACGTATCCTTTCACCAATCTGAACTCCGCCAGGGTAACGGGTAAAAATGGCATCGGGGAGGAGCGAGCGCAAACGCTCCATATGTGCCGATTTGCCTGAGCCTTCGCCGCCTTCAAAAACAATAAATTTTCCGCGGGCCATGACTTACAGTATAAACCACTCCGGTACCCCTGTTTTACGCAAACTGCCGGCCGATGATGTTTTCGGGATGTGCCTTGTTGAAGAGCTTTTCACTGTCTTGTAGCAGATACACGTTCTCAATACCCGCTTCGATAATGGCATTCCAACACGGCTGACACGCCCACCAGTGGCCCCAGAGGTACAAGTCAGCGCCGATAGTCTCGTGGCCACGTTTGAGTGCATCCGCAATTGCGCGCGGTTCGCTATGATTTTTCGGATTGCAACCCTCGCAAAGTTCATACCCGTGTCCCGTAGGAATTCCACGCTTCACTCGCTCGCATCCATGCTCAGCGTGGTAACTGCTCCCATTAGAACCCCATCCGATTATTTCGCCGTTTTTGACGACTACAGAACCTGTTTTCACGAAGTCGTCGAGCGAATGTTCTCTCGCGTACTCCAACGCCTCCATCATGAAGGGATTGTGTTTGTCGACGTACTTGACGATGCGACCTGTCGGGAGGTAAGGGTATTCGATGGACATAAAACGCAGTCTATCATTTGTTTGCGACAATTCACTGCAGCCATATAATGCTGGAATGACGAAATTCGACGAAATGTATCAGGGATTACTGAAGCGGATTCTCAGTGAGGGGATAGAGCAGAAGAGTGAGCGCAATGGGCACTCAACGATGGCAGTGCCCGGTCTCCATTTTTCGCATGACATCGGCAAGGATGGTTTCCCGCTCCTCACGCTCCGCAAAATCCCCGTCAAGATGTTTGCCGCTGAGCAGGTGTGGTTTATCGCGGGACTTCGCAAGCCCGCGGATTTTTTGGGCGACTATACAAAAATCTGGGACAGCTTTACGAATCCCGGTGGTGTCGTCACCGTCGCCTACGGATACCGTTGGCGAAAACATTTTGGTCGCGACCAGCTCGGACTTCTCGTGAAGCTCTTGAAAGAAGACCCAAGTTCTCGCCATGGAGTCATCGTCACGTGGGACCCGGCGGAAGACGGACTCGGTGGCACGAAGAAAGCGAATGTCCCGTGTCCGTATTCGTTTACCGTCAACATAATCGGAGGACGTTTGCATCTCCACAACATCGTCCGCTCCAATGACATGGTTCTTGGGTTCCCGTCGGATGTCGCGGGGTTTGCACTTTTACAAATTATTCTTGCGCAAAAGCTCGGTGTCGAGGCCGGCGTGTATTCGCACTCGATATCCAATGCGCACATCTGGGACAATCAGTACAATGTGGCGCGCGAGCTTGTGGAGCGCACCAACGATCACAAACCAATTCACGTAGTTCTACCCAAGAATGTCTTCGACCGTTCGGAGAAAAAAGATAAGAAATTGGTGGACGAAATAGTGAATCCAATAGCTGCTCAGTACAATCCGCTGCCGGCCATCACCGGAATGCAAATCGTGTTATAAATATAAACCATGTCTATCCTCACCAAAGACGAGATACTGGCGCGTGTAAAGAAGGGCAATATCGAGTTCAAACCGGGACTCGATCAATTTCAGCTCCAGATGCACGCCGTCGACCTTCGACTCGGATTCACATTCCTCATTCCCAAATCCTGGAAAATGACGCCGAAGGGAAGGCAAGCGCTCAGTATTGATCCCCTGAAAGACCACGGGCCCGAATATTTTGACGTCATCGAGCTGGAGCAGGGGCAGTCCTTTGACCTTCTTCCCCAAGAGTATGTGCTCGTCTCTACCTTCGAAACGATAAAGGTACCAAATGATTTGATGGCGGTACTCTATCCGCGCTCATCGGTGAATCGCAAAGGACTTTCCGTAGACTTGACCGGCATCATCGATTCGGGCTATGAGGGGCCGCTCACATTGCCCATCCGCAACAACACGAATTCACAGGTCATTCAGTTGCATCCGGGCGAACGTTTCTGTCAGATCGTCTTCGAAGAGCTCAAGCACAAAGTCGAGCCGAAAAAGTCGCGTTGGCATCAGAAGGATGTCGTTGAGAAGGGAAAGAAAGAAAAAGCGGCAGAGATGAAACTCGTATTTAGCGGCGAACTCAAAAAATTGAAGACGGATTTTTCGGCATTGAAATAACCATGGTTGCCCGCATCTGTGCCGCCGTCGCCGTCGGGAAGAACCGGGAGCTGGGCTATGAGGGAAAACTGATTTGGCACATTCCGGACGACCTCAAGCGCTTTAAGAAATTGACGCTTGGGCATCCCATCATCATGGGGCGGAAGACATTTGAATCTATCATCGGCTATACGCAGGGTAAGCCGCTGCCTGGGCGTACGAATATCGTCGTCACTCGCGATGCTTTTTGGAAGTACGATGGTGTCATCACCGTGTCTTCACTTGAAGAGGCGATTGCGAAGGGAAAAGAACTCGACAGCGAAGAGGTTCACATCGGCGGCGGCGCACAGATATACGAGCAAGCGCTGCCGTATATCGACAAGCTCTACCTGACACTTATCGATGATGAAAAGCCGGCCGATACATTTTTCCCGCCGTACGCCGACACCTTCACAAAAAAAGTATTTGAAGAGGAGAGAGAGTGGAACGGTCTGAAGTATACGTGGGTTGATTTGGAGCGGGCATAAAAAGATGGATCCCCCTGCCGCACCGCAGCAGAGGGTTCCAGATATTCAGTAGTCGCGGTCTGACCGCGACTATTTAATGTGCGGTTGCGCTCTCTTCTCCGAAGAGCGCGAGTTGGCTCGGATCGAAACAATTTCCGTGACCCTTGCCGTTGCTGGGGCACCTGCTTTGGAGAACGCCGGTCAGCATTGGAAGAACTTCTTCCGCGTAATCGGCGATAAGCGGGTTGATGGTAAGACCAGGTCTGATGAACCCAATCTCGCGCATATGGTCGAACAGGTAGAACAGCGGATCCCAGAATCCCTTGACGTTGAGAAACAGAATCGGCTTGTTGTGCCTGCCGACCTGAACCCACGTCAGCTGCTCGACCACTTCCTCGAGCGTACCGCAGCCACCGGGCAAAGCCACGAAGGCGTCGGCGTTGTTGAAGAAGCTCATCTTCCTGTCGTGAAAGTCGAGGGTTGCCGTCAGGTCAACTCCGGGGATGTCGGGCTTTTCGCGTTCCATCAGATGTCCGGGGATAAAACCTTTCACCTGACCGCCGTTGGCAACGACGCTCTTTGCGATGGCGCCCATAAGTCCGAGGCCGCCGCCGCCGTAGGTAAGCCCAACGTTGTTCTTGGCGAAGATGGCACCCAATTGGGTTGCGACCTGCGCGTAAATCGGGTCGTAACCTGGTCCGGACCCGCAATAGACGCAGACAGAGCGGATGATAGAGGTACTACGATTCTGGATTAACAAGGCACTCTCCTTTTTAGTTCGTTGTCTTGGTCATTTTCCACAATGCAATCAGGGCGATCAGTGCCCATATGCATTGCAGTGTGAACGCTGGCCATGCCATCTTGGTGAACAGGTCGGTGCCAAGAAGCACAGCCCCGAATACGTTCATCAACTGATAGCAGGCACGGTTGCTCTTGATTTTGCCCCACGACACAAGGCCGTAAGCAAGGAGGATGAGGAATGTCCCCACCCACCCAATAACCTCAATTGTAGCCAAGCTCTCCTCCTTCTTCCCAAGTTTCCAAGCCGCTGTAGCTTACGGCACTAATTAAGGATTATATGACGAAAATGAGTTTAGTCAAATACTTATCGTGCGAGGTGTTTCAGTACCTTCAAATACAAGTCCTCTACTATTTTTTGCTGGGCTTTGCCGGTTTTTACGTAATGGTCCAGGCCGGGGGCAGCGTTTATTTCCAGTATCCAATATTTGTTCGGCTTTTCGGATATATTGCCATCTATCATCAGGTCTACTCCGCAGAGGCGGAGGCCCATGTCCTTTGTCAGATTGATGGCGAGCTTTTTGAATCCGGGATGTATTTCTTTCGTGACATCCACCGCATCACCGCCACTTGAAAGGTTGGCATTATCCAAAAGATACACACGTTCGCTACGGTGGGGGACACATCCCAGCGATTGTCCTTGATGTCGGAGCTTTGCTTTGACGCGTGCGTCGCTCTGATTGATGCGTGTATCGCGACTTGATGCGATGAAGGCGCGCGCTTTGCGCGCGAGGAGTTGTTTTATAGTAGAGCGGCCGTCGCCAACGACATTGAGCGGAATGCGCTCATATGCCGAAATGACTTCTTTGTCCAAAACGACGATACGGTAATCTCGTCCGCGTACCTGTCTTTGCACAAGTGCTACTCGGTCGTGCTTGAATATCTTTTTCATTGCACGGAAGAATTCTTGCTTGGTGTGCACGAGTGTTACGTCTGTGCCCTGTGTGCCCGAATTTGGCTTCACAATGACGGGAGAACCCTTCGACGAACTCAGGGCAAGGCCGAGCGTTTGCGCGTAGCGGTATGCCGCTTTTGTATTGCGGTTAGATTGGATTGCCTCGCACCACTCATCGGAGAAGAATGACTTCCCGCGAATAGTTGGGTAGCCCATTTTTTGCATGAAGAAATTCGCATAATCTTTGTCCTTTGCGATGTCAGAGGCGCCGACGGGGTTGAGGTCCAGCGTGTTGTAGCGGAAGTATCTGTTTGAGCCGTCTTTATAGCGTATTTGCCCCGCGATGTGCCACTCGGGCTCTAGAAGGACGCGCGCACCTATCTTGGGTGCGAGTTTTTTAAGCAATCCTGCTAGGACAAGATATTCGCTTTTCGCCTTCTTCATGCGAGGAGCATACATTGGGCGGGGGACTTTACCAATGCGAGACAGTTGACTTCTTCTGTCAATAGTAGTACTATAGCTCATGATACGTCGGATAGCCGTCTCTTCGAAAGTGGAGGACGCGCGTGCCGAAAGTCTCCTCCGCAATCTCAAAAACCTTTTTCCGCAAAGCGCCCTAAAGGGCGCTTCTTACGTTCAGGCCTATACCATTGATGCAGACTTGACGGCAAGTGAGCTTCAGCAAGTCGCGGAGCGCCTCACGCATCCCGTCACCGAGACGTATTTGATTGAGAAAATCCCTACGCCTAGAGATTTCTCGTACGCAATCGAAGTGGGGTTCCTTCCCGGAGTAACGGACAATGCCGGACACACGGCGCGCGAGACGATTGAGGACTTCCTCGGTCGGAAATTTGGAGGCGGGGCAGTGTACTCCTCGTACTTTCTTTTCCTCACAGGTTCTATTTCCGAGCCAGAGATAGAAAGAATGGCGCGTGAATTGCACAATCCTCTCATCGAACGCGCGAGCGTATACGAAAAAGGTGGAGACTTTAAAGTTATTGTCCCGCGAGTCAAGTTACACGAACATACCGCCGTCGACGAAGTGAATCTCGGTGTGGATGATGAAGAGCTGTCTAGAATCGGCAAGGAGGGAATTGAGAACGAAGACGGCACCCGCCGAGGTCCGCTCGCGCTTTCTCTCAGGCAACTTCACGTAATACGTGATTATTTCAGACGGCAAAAAAGAAATCCTACGGACATCGAGCTGGAGTCTTTGGCGCAGGCGTGGTCTGAGCATTGTAAGCACACGATATTTGCCGACCCCCTCGATGAGGTGAAAGAAGGAATCTATAAACGTTACATCAAGGGTGCGACTGAGAAAATACGAAAAGCAAAGGGAAAGAAAGACTTCTGCGTTTCTGTATTCAAGGATAATTCAGGAGCAATTGCGTTCGATGAAAAATACCTCATCACGCACAAAGTAGAAACCCATAATTCGCCCTCAGGCTTGGACCCCTTTGGTGGCTCCGTGACAGCCATTGTGGGCGTGAATCGAGATTGTCTTGGATTCGGGCTTGGTGCTAAACCGATTGCAAACGTATATGGATTTTGCGTCGCCGATCCGAATGACCGGACCGAGCTTTTCCGTGACCGTGAAAAAACACAGCCGCTCTTGCCTGCCCGGCGCATTCTCGAGGGTGTTGTCCGCGGTATAAACGTAGGCGGCAATCAGAGCGGTATTCCGACGCCGCTCGGATTTATCGCAGTAGACCCGAGCTACCGTGGTAAGCCTCTGGTATTTGGCGGTACAGTCGGATTGATTCCGCGTAAGAAGGGCGCAAGGAAACTGTATGAGAAGAAAGCAAAGTCGGGCGACTTCGTCGTCATGCTTGGCGGTCGTGTCGGTCTCGACGGTATTCATGGAGCTACATTCTCGTCAGAATCTCTTTCGTCGGGTTCGCCCGCGACTGCAGTTCAAATAGGAGACCCCATCACACAGAAAAAACTATCGGACATGCTCATTCGCGAAGCACGCGATAGGGGGTTGTACTCTAGCATTACTGACGATGGGGCGGGTGGACTCTCCGGTTCAGTAGGTGAAATGGCACAAGAGAGCGGAGGGGCGGAAGTCGACATAGAGAAAATTCCTCTCAAGTACGCGGGCCTCGCACCGTGGCAAATCTGGCTCTCAGAATCACAGGAGCGTATGACACTCGCGGTGCCAAAAGCGAAATGGACGGCCTTCAGAAAAGTGTGCGACAAACACGATGTCGAAGCGACGCGCATCGGAGAGTTCACCAAGTCCGGACGAGTTGTAATCCGACACAAAAGTAAGATTATTTCCGACATCTCTCTCGATTTCCTGCACGATGGGCGGCCTGTTGAGCAGCAAAAGAGCACTGCTCCCACTCGCGCCTCACTACCAAAGAAAGATCCTGCGGAAGGGCCAGCGCAGGCGCTCTTGCGGATGCTCTCGGGACCGAACCTTGGCTCCATTTCATTCATCTCGCAGCAGTATGACCACGAGGTGCAGGGAACATCCGTCACGAAGCCGCTTCAGGGTAAGGGGAGGGTGAATGCGGATGCGGGCGTTATACAACCGCTTTTCGATTCCAAAAAAGGTGTCGTGCTCTCGCACGGATACGTGCCATGGTATTCAAAACTCGATACGTATACGATGGCTGCCGCCGCGATTGATACCGCCGTCCGAAATGCGGTCGCTGCGGGAGCTTCACGCGACTATTTGGCCATTCTCGACAATTTCTGTTGGTCATCGTCAGAAAAACCTGAGCGCCTCTACGAATTGAAGCAAGCGGCGAAGGCGTGCTACGACATCGCGACTGTCTATGGCACACCTTTTATTTCGGGCAAAGATTCGATGTTCAACGATTTCCACGGATATACGGCTGACGGGAAGCCGATACACATCGCGGCACTCCCGACACTTCTCGTGTCTGCTATTGGCGTCATTCCTGACGTGACGAAAGCGATAACTATCGATTTCAAGCGCGTGGGCGACCTCGTCTATGTGATTGGTGATACAAACGACGAACTCGGTGCTTCAGAATACGGCGGAGGTGGTGTCATACCCGTCGTCAACGTAAAGAAAAACGCAAAGACCTACGATGCGATATCGAAGGCGATACAAAAAGGCCTCATCGCTTCTGCTATCGGCATCGGCCGCGGGGGGCTCGGCATCGCACTCGCGAAATCAGTGGTTGCAGGACAACTTGGTGCCCAGATAGAGATAGACACCTCGAAAGTTCTCGGTGATGCTAAGACCTCAGAAGCAATTCTTTTCTCTGAAAGTCAAGGCCGGCTACTCGTCTCCGTTGCCCGTAATTTGCAAAAAGAATTCGAAAAAATCATGAAGGATATAGCACTCTCGAATATCGGAGAAGTCGTTCAAGCGGCATCACTTTCCATTACACTACCGGAAGCAAAAGTCGAACTTCCGCTGCCGACGTTGACCGAAAGCTACCGGTCTTTTTTCAAACAATGGTGATATGAGCGAGAAAATATTAGATCGAGAAAAAAGTCTTGACCTCAACATCAAGAAATTAAAAGGTCCTGAAGGGAGTGCGGCACTCGGGGAATTTCTTGAAGGTCTTGTGGAGAGGTATCCGGAACGCGCCTATGCCCCGGGTGTTGTTGACGAAATTAATGCCAATCGCATCACGTATGTTGCCGAACATAGTGGCGCATATGCGGGGATGTGGGACGGCATACGCGTCGGCGATTGTTTCAGTGGTCGACTTCTCGTTGTCGATCCGAAATATCAGCATACGAACGTGGTCGAGAGTTTGCGAACGGCAATGTTTAATGATTTCAGGGAGGCGCGTATTATGGTATATCCGTTCGGACAAAAACGAGACAGCACACCCGAACATTTTGAGGCTCGGCAACGTGCTTTGGTTAGATACTACGAGAAGATCGGTTTTAAACTTGATCCTGATGTGTCGTCTGGCGGAGATCCGGTAGTACCTATGATTTGGCGTAGGTCGGAAATGCCGCCTGAACAACAGCTATGAAAAACAAACCACACGTCATAATTTTCTCGGGATACGGTCTCAATACTGAGGACGAGACAAAGACAGCTTTTGAGTCGGTCGGAGCCACCGCTGATATCGTCCATATCAACGAGCTTATCGCGAAGCCCTCACTGCTTTTGAAGGCGCAGATACTGGTGATGCCTGGCGGGTTTTCTTATGGTGATGATACGGGTTCGGGCAAAGCATACGGCAATAGGCTCAAACAGCATCTCGGCGCAGAAATCGAGAAATTCCTCGCTCGCGACACTCTCATGATAGGTATATGCAATGGGTTCCAGATACTCACGAACGCGGGATTTGTACCCGGCGCTCTGCTCACGAATGACTCCGGTCGCTACCTGTGCCGCTGGGTTGATTTGGAAGTGGTAGGCAAGAGTCCGTGGCTCAAGGGGATTAAGACGCTCTCGGTGCCGATAGCGCATGGAGAAGGGAAATACTTCGCGCCACCCGAAACGCTCGCACAGCTCAAAAAAGATGGCGCAATAGCACTCAAATATGTCCAAGGAGAGACGGCGAAGCATTTCAATATGCCGGCGAATCCCAACGGCTCTCTCGAAAATATTGCAGGCATCACCTCGCACGACGGTCGCGTCCTAGGTCTCATGCCGCACCCAGAGCGTGCCGTACGCTTCACGCAGCTCCCACACTGGACGTATTTGAAAGAGCGGTACGTACGAGAGAAAAAAGAAGTACCCACAGAGGGCTCAGGGCTTCAAATCTTTAAAAATGCGGTAAACTACTTTATATGAACAAACCACTCGTTGGAATTCTTATGGGTTCTGATTCGGACCTCTCTGTCATGCAGGATGCGGCAAAGGTTTTGGAGGAGTTTGGAATTGAATCTAAAGTCCACACACTCTCAGCACACCGTACGCCAGAAGTGGTTGTGGAGTATGTAAAGAAGAGCGAGGCGAATGGGTACAGGGTGTTTATCTGCGGCGCCGGAGGCGCAGCTCACCTCGCGGGAGTTGTCGCGGCGCACACCGCTCTTCCCGTCATCGGCGTACCTATTATGAATAAAACAACAGGCGGGGTAGACGCCCTTTTCTCAACAGTTCAGATGCCTCCTGGAATTCCCGTCGCGACAGTCGCTATTAATGGTGCGAAAAACGCAGGAATTCTTGCCGCGCAGATAATCGGCGCGGGAGATTCAAACATTTTGCAAAACGTTAGAACGTTTAAGGAAAAGATGGCGAAAGACATTACCGCAAAAGATACGGAGCTGCAGGAAAAAGGATTCAAGAAATATCTGGAGGACAAAGGATTGATATGAAGAAACCCCTTTCGTACAAGAGTTCAGGCGTCAACAGAGACACGGAAAATGAAACGAAAGTAGGCATCGCTTCCGCGCTCGAGACGAACGACAAACGCGTACTCAACAAGATAGGAGCCTTCGCGTCGCTCTATGACGGTGAATTTCCCGGATACAAGCATCCCGTTCTTGTCTTAAAGACCGAAGAGCCGGGCACCAAACAGTTGCTCGCGCAGAAGTACGACAAGGTGGAATCCGTGTGCCACGACCTCGTCAATCACCTGGTAAATGACTGCATCGTGATGGGGGCGAAGCCGCTTTCCATACAGGACTGCATCGTGTGCGGCAAAGTCGAGAAGCCGATCGTGCTCCGCATGGTGAACGCCTTTGCGGAAGCTGCAAAGAACAATGAATGCACGCTCACCGGCGGCGAGACTTCCTGGCAACCGGGCGTAATTCCCGAAGGGACATACATCCTAACGGCGAGCATCGTAGGGGTAGTGGAGAAAGAGCACATCATAGATGGAGCGAAAATACAGAAAGGCGATACCGTCATCGCACTCACCTCAAGCGGCGTTCACACGAACGGCATCTCTCTCGTACGCAAAATCATGGAAGAGAATCCCGGTATCCTCAAGGAGCATGTCGGCGGCAACCCTTTCCTCGAAGCGGTCCTCACGCCTCATCGTGCTTATTACAAAGTACTTAAAGATTTGTTTGTGAACAACGGCTTGGTCGGCCTAGCACACATCACTGGCGGCGGCATCCAGGAGAATCTCAACAGGATATTGCCCGACGGCCTCAGTGCCAGCATAGAGCTCTCCAGAATCCGCATCCTCCCGATATTCCAGACGTTGAAAAAATTTGGCGGCCTTGAAGATGCAGATATGCTGCGGACATTCAATATGGGCGTCGGCATTACCGCCGTCGTGAGAAAGGAGTTCGCCGAAGAAGTGATGGCACATATCAAGGCGCAGGGAGTCGAAGCGTACGAGGTGGGGATTATCACGGAAGGAGATAAGACAGTCCAATTTACCGGTCAGCTCAACTGGCAATAGTTCGACATGGCTCACTATAAATAATTATGGACATTTTAAAAGCAACGAATTTCGATTTTCTCGGAGAGAAGAAGGTAGGTAAGGTGCGCGATATCTATATACAGCCCGACCGTCTCATTTTGGTAACCACTGACCGTCATTCGTCCTTCGACCGCATCATTGCGCATATTCCATTGAAAGGGCAGGTGCTCAATCAGGTGAGTGCATGGTGGTTTGAGGCTACGAAAGATATTGTGCCCAATCACGTACTTTCGGTGCCGGACCCGAATGTGACAGTAGGGAAGAAAATGAAACTGGTTCCCGTCGAGGCGGTGATGCGCGGGTATCTCACAGGAGTCACCGACACATCCATTTGGACGCGCTACTCCGCCGGAGAACGCAATTTTGGGGGGATAAAACTCCCTGATGGAATGAAGAAGAACCAAAAGCTCCCCGCGCCCGTTTTTGATCCGACGACAAAAGAGGAGACGCATGACCGCGCGATTACACCGGCGGAAATGATTGCCGAGGGGCTCATAACCCAAGAATTGTTCGACAAAGTAAAAGAGACAGCGACGAAGCTCTTTGTGCGCGGGCAAGAGATTGCTGCAAAGCGGGGGCTCATCCTTGTCGACACAAAATATGAATTCGGAACGGACGAGAGCGGACAGCTCGTCCTTATCGACGAGATACACACACCCGATTCCTCAAGGTATTGGCAGACAGAAGGGTATGAGGAGCGTATGATAAAAGGGGAGGAACCGAAGAGTTTCGATAAAGAATTTTTGCGCCTGTGGTTTAAGGAGCATTGCGACCCTTACAAAGATAAGACACTTCCAGACGCACCAGTAGAGCTTGTAGAAGAGCTTTCACGCCGCTATATTCAGATGTATGAACAAATTACGGGCGAAAAATTTGTTCCCGGT
Organism: Candidatus Nomurabacteria bacterium; assembly: GCA_943359395.1. Taxonomy (GTDB): domain Bacteria; phylum Patescibacteriota; class Minisyncoccia; order Phycocordibacterales; family UBA2100; genus UBA10103. The sequence continues at coordinate 9,993 of CALRHH010000013.1, read as the reverse complement.
AAAACACCTGTCATTCAACGCATGAAGCATAATTTAAAAACATATGCCGCTTGAACTCCTCACCGCAGTAAGTTCTATCGACGGCCGCTATCGCAATGTTTCGGTTGAACTTGCTGAATATTTCAGCGAATTCGGTCTTATCCGTGCGCGCTTGCTTGTCGAGACCGAGTACCTCATCGCTCTCTCTGAAGCAAAAGTAGGAATGCGGGCGCTCAGTGATGACGAAAAAGCCACACTCCAAAAGTTTTCGCGTATCTCAGCCGAAGAGGCGCAGGTAGTAAAGAAGATTGAAAAGGAGGGCTACGAAGGAATTCCCGCAACAAATCACGACATCAAAGCCGTCGAGTACTTCATCAAGATGAAGCTTGTAGGCACTTCGCTCAAGGATGTCTCCGAATGGACACACTTCGCGCTTACCTCGGAAGATATCAATAGCATTGCACACGGGGTAACCCTCCGTGCAGCCATTCAAAGCGTTATTCTGCCCGCGCTCGAAGAGGTGCGAGGCACGCTTGATGCAAGCGCCACGGAGCACGCATCGACGCCGATGCTCGCGCGTACCCATGGCCAATCCGCGACACCGACTACATTCGGAAAAGAGATGCGGGTGTTCGAATCCCGTCTCGTGCGTCAGCTGAAGCAGCTGCGCGGGTGTAGCATTCTCGTGAAATTCGGAGGTGCCACCGGTAGCTACAACGCACACATAGTCGCTGCGCCGGATGTGGACTGGCGTGCATTCGCAAAGAAATTTGTCGGGACACTCAATACTGGACACACAATCGCTCTGGAACTCAATGAGGTAACGACGCAGATAGAGCCGCACGATACCTACGCCGAACTCTTCGACAACATGCGCCGCATCAATGTCATTCTTACCGATTTCTCGCAGGATATGTGGCGGTACATAAGCGATGGCTGGGTGGCACAAAAGCCCAAGGAGGGGGAGGTAGGCTCGTCAGCAATGCCGCACAAAGTGAATCCAATCGATTTTGAAAATGCGGAAGGTAATTTCGGCATCGCCAATGCGCTGTTTACCCACTTCTCGCACAAGCTACCCGTGTCACGCCTCCAGCGCGACCTCTCGGATTCAACCGTCGAGCGCACATTCGGAACGACTTTTGCGCACTCGCTTATCGGCTACCGCTCTCTTTTGAAGGGCTTAGGAAAAATAAGCGTCAACACTGAAGCGATGCTCGAAGCACTCCAAGCGCACCCTGAAGTCATTGCGGAAGCGATACAGACTGTCTTGCGCCGCGAAGACGTGGAAGTGCCGTATGAGAAATTGAAGGAACTCACCCGCGGCAAGCAGGTGACGCTCGAAGATTTTGCAAAGTTCATCGACGGACTCACTGTAAGCGAGGAAGTAAAAACGCGCCTCAAAGCGCTTCGTCCCGGAAATTATCTTGGCTTGGCAGCGGAGATTGCAAAAGGAAACTAATTTATTGCTTCAGTCCCATGCCCGTGCGGATGAGGTACCAATTGATACCAACGAGGACTACTATCATTCCTAAAAGTACTGAAAGGGACATCCAGATGGCGATATCAGCGATTCCGAGGAACCCATAGCGGAAACCGTTGATGAGGTAAAAAACAGGGTTTATGTAGGTGACGTATTGTGCGAGCTGGGGAAGCGAGTGTACGGAATAAAATACACCGCCGAGGTAGACGAGGGGAGTGAGTACAAATGTAGGGACAATGTTGATAGCGTCTAGTGATTTCGCGTAGACTCCATTGACTAGCCCCGCGAGGGAGAAGACGAGTGCCGTCAGTACGGCAAATCCAAAGATGATGAGAATATTGTGAATCGCAAGATGCAAGCCCGTAAAGAATATTGATACGAGGAGGACGAGTGTCCCGACGAGGATCCCGCGTACGACGCCGCCTGATATAAAGCCCGCAATGAGAAGCCACGGAGGTGTGGGCGAGACGAGGATTTCATCAATGCCGCGGAAAAAGAATTTTGATTGAAAGAAGGTGAAGGATGTATTGGAATATGCATTGGTGACGATAGCGAGCATGACAAGTCCTGGAATGACGAACGTCATATAGTTGACTCCTTGCATGTCTCCAATGCGGCTCCCTAAGATTGTGCCGAAGATGGCGAAGTACAGGCAGGCTGTTATGACGCTTGGCAAAAAGGTCTGGACCCAAATACGAAACATACGGACAATGTCCTTGCGGAGCATCGTATAGAACGAAATCCAAAGTTGATAGGTATCCATATTACTTCTCGCTCGTGAGCTTGAGGAACACTTCTTCGAGTCGGCCGCCTCGATATCCAGCTGTTCCCGACTCTGCGCTATGGTGCTTAGCGAGTACGTCTTCCATTGAGCCTTGCTCAACGATTTGGCCTTTGTTGATGATAGCGACGTGTTTTGCGAGCTGCTCCGCCTCTTCAAGGTAGTGCGTGGTGAGAAGAATGGTAAGACCTTTGCCACTCAAGCCTTTCAGATACTCCCACATACCACGGCGGAGCTCGACGTCAACGCCTGCGGTCGGTTCGTCGAGGATGAGAAAGCGTGGTTCATTGACAAGCGCGCGCGCAATCATGAGGCGGCGCTTCATACCGCCCGAAAGGGTCATGGCATTCTGCTCCATTTTCTCCGCGAGTCCGAGGTCGGTGAGAAGTTTGCGTGCACGGGGAATGGCGATGGAGCGGGGAATACCATAATAACCCGCTTGATTTACCACGATATTGATAGGTTTCTCAAATGGATTGAAGTTGATTTCTTGCCCTACGAGCCCTATCTGCATTTTGGCGGGTTCAGTCTCTTTGTCTATATTATGTCCAAACACGGATACCGTGCCGCCCGTTTTGTTGACGAGCCCCGTAGTGATGCCGATGATGGTCGTTTTACCCGCGCCGTTGGGCCCGAGGAGCGCAAAAAAGTCGCCCTCAGGTATTTCGAGCGAGACGCCCTTGAGTGCGACAGTGCCCGTGGCGTACGTCTTGGTGAGGTGTTCTATTTTGAGCGCAGGAGTTGACATGTGGGTGGTTATGATAGCATCTTCTTTAAAAAATCGTACGTTTCCCGATAATCTTTGATTGCGTGCGTTTCGATGACTCCGACTACCGTTTCGTCATTTCCACCCGGGAAAAGGGCGTCTCCGATGTAAATACAATCTTCGTTTTTCCAGCCCATTTTTTTGATAAACATGTTGACGTTGTATCCCTTGTTCTTTCCGTACTCGAAAAAGTCAAGATTCGTTGTCCCGCCGATGCGTACTTCTACCCGTGCGGCTTTCAGGGCCTCGACATCGGAAGCGAGGTCTTTGAGGAGTTTGAAACGGATTTCATGTCGAGGGTCGAAGGCATCTTTCTTCGCCTTGTCCTCGTGGTGTCCGATGAGAGAGAATGCTATCTGTGAATCGCGGTCCTCAATGATGTCGTTTTCGTCCCTTACCACATAATTAAGGGATGCACGCGCCTTCGCAATGAACGCAAGGATAGCGTCGCGCTGTTCTTTTGTAAGAGAATTATTCCACAAGACCTCACCGCCCTTCGTCACCGCCCGATTACCATTTTGCCCAAGTGTGTAGAAGTATCCGTGGAGGGCTTCGGTGAGGTGACTACGGATATCGGCCTCACCGTGTCCCGATACGACGATTATATCGGCGTGTTCCGCCAGCTGTTTGAGTATGGATATATGTGCCTCTTCGATGAGCGATTTGCTCGGCGTCAGTGTATTATCCAAGTCGAAAAAGAAATGTTTCTGCATATATTAAAGGTCTTTGAGTGGTAAACCGCCGATATAGTCAGATTTGCCGATCTCGATACCGTTTTTACGGAGGATGGAGTAGGCGGTAACGACGTGGAAATAGAAATTCGGCATGAGGTATTCGGTCGCGTACTCAAAACCAGTGAGGACTTTTCCGTTCCAGTAGGGGAGCGAGATTTTTATGCTTTCTTTTCCGATGACCTGCTCCGGCTTGATGGTCTTCAAGAAAGCTATCGTTTTGTTGATGCGGGCACTGAGCTCCTCCGCGGTCTTCTCGGTATCTTCAAATGTAGGAATCTCGACTTCCGCAAGCCGTGCCGCTCCTCCTTTTGCATTGTCGCAGGCGATGCGGATTTGTGCGGCGAAGGGAAATTGGTCAAATACAAGACGGTCGTTTAGGAGTGCTTCGGCGTATACGGCACCCGGGCGCCGCTCCGTTGCCTTAGTCTCGGAATGTGCGGAGACCTTGTCGAGCAATTTCGAAAGTGCCCCGAGCGTCTTCATCATCGGAGGGATAGTACTAGTGTACAGATTGGTTTCCTGCATAGTCGTTCAATATATCGAATAAGCTATTTACTAACCTTGCCCTCCCAGTATGCAGCGGATGCCCCGACATAATCGGCAACGCGGCGCTCAGCTGCTGCTGCGAGCCACGTCGTGAATGCTTCACGCTTGTCTTCAGGTGAGCCCTCTTTTATCCACGCTTCCAGAGCGTTAATTTGGTCCGGGCTTGAGAGTGCAAGGCGGCGGCCTTTGGCCGCGGCACGCAAGAGCGTCGGCCCGCCGATGTCTGTCTTTTCGATCACGTCTTCGGGAGACGATGCCGCGTCAGCGATTGTTTGCTCAAGCGGGTAGAGTGTCACATACACGAGGTCGACTGGGGTTATGCCAAGCCGGCGTAGCTCCTTTGTATCGTCTTCGGTAGCAGATAGGAGGCTCGCATAAACCTCGCGCGCGAGCGTTACCACGCGGTGACCGAGTATCGGCGGCCCCACGATTCCCGCTACGTCTCGGCAGGGGATGGAATTCGTCATAAGAAACTTCGCGGTGCCGGCGGAGCCGAGGAGTGTCCAGCCGTTGTCTATCAGAAGCTTTCCGAGACGCTTGAGCGCCTCGTCTTTTTCGTAAGAAGCCAGAAGTGCGGTTTTCATGCCGCGTATTCTAGCATATTTCGATTTCGATTACTTGGTCGAAGAGTCCGCCTTCATCATTTTTAGCGCCTCATGGACGGTTGTCATGAATTGCGCGGGGAAGATAATCGTTGAGTTTTTTTCTACTGAAATCTCGGCCATTGTCTGAAGGGTGCGGAGCTGGAGGGCGACGGGATGCGCCTGCATGACGTCGGCGGCTTCGCCGAGGCGTTGAGCGGCTTGAAACTCTCCTTCGGCGGCGACGATTTTTGCTCGGCGTTCGCGCTCAGCCTCGGCCTCTTTGGCCATCGCACGCTGCATATTTTCGGGAAGGGCGATGTCTTTTATCTCGACGGCAGTGACCTGAGCGCCCCACGGCTCGGTATGCGCATCAATCATGGTCTTTATTTGCTCGTTTATCTTGGGTGTCTGCGAGAGCAGCTCGTCGAGCGAGAACTGACCGACGACGTTGCGGACGGTCGTCTGGGATATCTGGTTGGTGGCGTCTTCCACGTCTTCTATTTGGATAACGGATTTTTCCGGATCGACAACCTTGTAGTAGGCGACGGCGGCGATGTCTATCGAGACGTTGTCTCTGGTGATGATTTTTTGCGAAGCGATTTGCATTGTCACCGTGCGTAATGATACGCGTACCATGGATTGGAAGGGGACGAAGACGAAACGCAATCCCGGCTCGCGGATGCCGGTGAATTTACCGAGGGTAAAGATGACGCCGCGTTCATACTGCCGCAAAACGCGTACAGAGACGAGGAGGTAGAGGACGACAGGGAGTAGGAGTCCGTATGCCCATTCCATACCTGAATACTATCACGCGTTTCCCGTTTTATGCTATCCTGCTTCGATGAAGAACGGCAAAAAAGTCGGAATTACGGCCGGGGCGTTCGATTTGTGCCACGCCGGGCACATGCTGGTATTTAAGGAGGCGAAAACCGTTTGCGACTACCTTATTGTGGCTCTTCAAGACGATCCTTCACTAACTGAGAGCGATTATCGCGGCAAGAAGAAGAACAAGCCCATCATGTCGCTCGAAGAGCGCCGCATCATCCTAGAAGGAATTCGCTACATCGATGAAGTTGTCGTGTATACAAGCGAAAAGGAACTCTACAACCTTCTGGTCACACTCGAGCCCGACGTTCGGATTATTGGGGCGGATTGGAAGGGAAAAGAGTATACGGGGCACGACCTGCCGATAGAGATGTATTTCAATTCACGGGGGCATACCTTTTCCACTACCGCTCTGCGTGAGCGAATTTACGAAGCAGAGCTCAAAAAACGGAACGAGGCCTAATTTCGGTCAAAAAATCAACAAATCAGGCACTATAAAGAGGTGATTCCGGTATTTCAGAGGGAAGTGGATAACCGAGTGGCGCGCTTTACGAATGGGTACATACTGGTTGGGTGCTACTTAAGGGGTCGACTTTACCAACCAATCTCTTTTCCCAATATATATGAAAAATGTGCACATGGTCGCTTGGATACTGGTCATCATCGGAGGCCTCAACTGGCTTCTGGTAGGACTCGGCGGATTCATGGGGGCCGACTGGAACGTTGTTTCCATGATTCTCGGCTCTATGCCACAGGTGGAATCGCTCGTGTACGTTCTCGTCGGCGCTTCGGCTGTCTACGAGGTCGTCACACACAAGAATACCTGCAAGAATTGTGGTACCTCAGGCTCAATGATGTAAGGTTTAGGAAAGTTTACGCACAAACCCCGCCTTTGGCGGGGTTTGTGCGTTGTTCCACAAGGGGGCTGGCGCAAGGCTGGCAAGGGGCTATAATCTCCCCATACAAGTAAATAACATTGCCATTATGGTACGAACAGCAAATCCAGCATTACTAAAGCCTCTCAACCTCACTCCTGAATTGGAGGCCGTTGTCGGCAAGGGTCCTATGTCTCGCGGACAGGTTGTAAAGCAGATATGGGTATACATCAAAGCTAATAACCTCCAAAACCCTGCAAACAAGCGCAATATTCTCGCAGACGACAAGCTTAAGCCTCTTTTCGGGGGTAAGGGTGAAGTAACCATGTTTGAGATGACGAAGCTCGTCTCGGCACACATGAAGTAAGAGTTTTCAGGAGATTTTCAGCCGCGGCCCCAAATTCAGTACGAGCTCGCAAGCTCGCCCTGGAGGGGCCGCGGCTTTTTGTGTCTAAAGGTCGGTTATACCCGCCTCTATCTCAGTATGGCAATTTTTGCAGACGAGGACGCACTTCCTTACCTCCCCGAGGTTTCTGTATTCAGCATTGAAGTTTCCGTTTGGTGATGAGAGAGGATGGAGTATATAATAGCGATGGTCGAGAAATCGGCCGTGTATATTCCGCGGTGGCGCAACGGTAGCGCAGCTCCCTGTCACACATTCGACAGGCTCAGTGTGACGCTGAGCGAAGTCGAAGCGTCAAAAGGCAGCTTCTCGGAGGAATTCGAGAATGTGAAACGAGGTGAATTCGGGGAAACCCCACTGGGGCAATCCCGAGCCAAGTCCCGCCGATGGCGGGAAAGGTGTAGAGACTATCCCGCAAGGGAGTAGTACTGGCAAGTGTCGGTACGAAGCGCCTCGCATCCGACAGTCTTCGACTGGGATGATGATATAGTCCACGCCCTTAGTAATAGGGGATTACGTGTAAGGAGTTGGTTGTAGGTTCGAATCCTACCCGCGGAGCCCAAAGCTGGCTCAAAACAGACTTCATCAACAGAGTCTGTTTTGCGGTATTTTTGTGATAAAGTAGTTGCATGAAAACACTTAAATGTGATTTGTGTGATGTAACAGCAGAGGGCGAGACGTTTGAAGAATGGATGAAGGCATTGATGCCTCATTACATGCAGACTCATGCCGACGTCATGAAAACCTCAACTAAGGAGGAGCAGGGAAAGTGGATGGTTGAAAACAAGGCACGTTTTGAAGCCGCATAGATCTACTAATTACTGGCGAGTCCCATCAATCGATGCTTTTCAAGTAGCATTTGTTCGATGATACATGTTCGAACAACTGGTAAGCCTCGGAGCACTTTGTCCTGACCGTTGGCACAGAAGCGTGATACTGTTTCTCACCAAAACCTGGTACTCTTGACGGCAATGGCTACACAAGAAATCGCTACCGGCGTAGTACATAGAGTGCCGGCGGACTTACGAAAGGCACTCATATCTTCCACACAGGCGCAAGCAGCGTGGAATGCTATTACACCACTCGCACGTAACGAGTGGATTTGCTGGATTACGTTCGTCAAGAAGTCTGAAACAAGAAAACGCCATATCCAGCGGGCATGCACAGAGCTTGCTGAAGGAATACGCCGACCGTGTTGTTGGCCCGGGTGCCCTCATCGTTGAAGTAAGCAGAGACCTAAAAGCGTCTTTTTTTGAACCGAGTGAGCTAGCCCCGATTAGCAATGCTTTTGTATGGCACTAGCATAGCAAGGGCTCGCATACTGGAAGTGGAACCCCCTGAGTTGCATGTGAAGAGGGAATGCGGCTCGTATCTGTGGTACAAACAGGGGTATGCAAGAGGCGATATTAGCTCGAATTCGTTCAAGGATTCCTTGGCTCCTTGAGCCTCTCCAGCTTCTCGTCGTTGCACAACTCGTATTTCTCATCGTAGGCATTCCATACCTCGACTTTAACGTTGGGTGGTTTGATGTCGCTGTCGCCGTTACGACGGCAGTATCGGTCGAGTTTTTGGCGACCTATGTGCGAGCGCTTCGTGGCGGCTCTCCCTTCAGGTTACTTTTTCCGTCGAGCGCAGTTGCTGCCGCACTAGGTATAGGAATATTTTTTCGGGCATCAAGTCCCTTATATTTTGCGCTGGCGGCTCTCGCGGCGATTCTCTCTAAACACGTCGTTCGTCTTGAAGGTCGGCATGTATTTAATCCATCAAACTTTGGAATAGTCTCGCTCGTACTCCTTGCCCCCTTCGCCACAACCATCGAGTTTACGCAATGGGGAAACAATCCGTATGTCTATGCGATGGTGGCAATTGTTTCAATTGGTATCGCATATAGGGCTGGGGTTCTGGCTACTACGATATCTTTCATGGTGAGTTACACCGCGCTGCTTATCTTATGGCTCCCTCTTTCTCCAAGTCTGTTCTCACTGCATCACTACGGACTCCTCGGGCCTTCCTTTGTCTTGTTTGCCTCATTTATGATATCGGACCCCCGAACATCTCCTCAAGGATTCTACGCGCGGATTATTCATGGTATTTCTATAGCTCTTTTGTATTTTTCTCTTGAGGCGGGAGGGGTACGATACGCTCTCTTCGTATCATCGTTTGGCGTATCATTGCTCAACGCTATTCTCCCTTCCGTATTCCGTTCTGGGATTTTCTGGTTTGTCCATCATCCTCGAAATGTGGCAACGGGGATTGTTGCTTTCATACTTTGTCTCTCGGGGTATGTCAGTCTTCTCAGGACTCATAGGGTTATGCCGGATTTCATTCATCCGTCCGTAGATTTTCTCCTGTTTGGCGTCGAGGGTTCGAGCATTTTAAACTGTCGGAACGATTCACTATTTCGCGCATCCACTCGGTCAGGTCTAGAGGATAGTCCGCCCGCGATAGGAGCCGCGTGGGGCGATTACAATCTCGATGGATTTGACGACCTTTTTGTGGTCGGATATTGGGCCCCCAATCTGCTTTACCGCAACAACGGAGATGGCACATTTACTAACGTTACTGAGGAAGCTGGACTGCTACAAGAAGCCTCAGCATCAGCCTACTTCGCCGATTATGACAACGATGGAAAACTGGACCTTTTTGTACTGGGGGTTCGAAAGCCGAATACGCTCGATACGTCACGGCTCCAGTCCCTGTTTCTAATTAAAAAAATGCGAGTCTATAAAAATATGGGAGGTTTCTTTCGCGATGTCACGGATACACTTGGCTTCTCTGTCTACGAATTGCCGTTCGGTTCTACCGCTGCATCCTTTGGTGATTTTGATGGGAACGGTACTCTCGATATTGTCATAGCCGACGGGGGTACTCATGGAGATCTTTTTGTCGGGAAAAACGATGCTCTCAAGAAGTCTCTGTTAGACCCATTCGTGACAAAATCACAAGCGACTGTTTGCGGAAAAGAGGCCGATATCCTCCTGAGGGCGCATTCGGATCTGTTGTCAGCTGTTGAGAATGTG
>CALRHH010000012.1 GCA_943359395.1 Candidatus Nomurabacteria bacterium | reverse complement strand
TTCCCAAGAGCGACTGTCGCCACCACTCCCCCTGGTTGAATTGGCAAGAAACACGAAACTGGTGGGGGACTGAATCACATGGCTTGCTACGTGTTTCCTCCGTAAAAAGCCTTTTAGAGCCACCCGTATCGAGCTGCATTGTGCGCAGGTTGTATTCCATGAACGCACCGTCAGCACAGCCACCGTAAGCACCCCTCCAAGACAATGTGCCACACAAAGAAAGAGCCTCATCTAAATCATGCTCCCCATATCCATAATAGCTCACAAGACCATGACCGATTCCGTGGAAACACCCAAGCCCCAGCGACCCGTGACCAAGCGTGCATGCGGCGTCCAGTTGACCAACGGCTTGTACACCAAGCTCGCTTATCATCGAGCCCATAAACCCATGGTAACACCCGAACCCAAACTCAGGACCGCACGCAGAAAAACCACTCGCCCCTTCACGCGAGTAAAGAACGTCACCGAATTCGTGCGCAGCGATATGTTGCTCTTTCTCAGTTGTACTTCCGTTCATTCGTACAAATGCCGTATATGCGTCTTTTGACGTACTGCTCGTAAAAAGCTCTTCGATGCGGGTTCGTTCTTTTGCGTCATCCTTATTCACAGTCGTTCGAGACGCGAAGAAAAGCCCGAGGAAAACTACCGTGAGCGTGGGCACGCCAACGAAGAGTGTAAGCAGAGTGCGCGAACTCATAACAATGCGGCACGACACAAAGCCTGCTTATCCGAGGGCATAAGCGTGCACAGCTCCGCCCGAGGATACTGGAGCGATGAGTACTGCTTCGCTTCCTCGAGCATTCCATCGAAGCAGCGGTCTCGGTCAGTGCCCTCCGCAAGCTCGCAAAATCTTATAATCGTGTGCGGGTCGCTCTCTCCACCCCAATAGAGCGAGCTGACTATCGAACGTACGCAGTCCCGATAGGCTTCTTCATGCGGCGCAAGATTGCACCACTCGCGCATCAATCTCAAGGCATTGTCGTCCGCCGCATCCACCGAACGAATGTCTCGAGAAAGTGCTAGTACTGGAAATTCCTTTCCTATCCCTCCGAAGCATTCTCTCCTAAGATCCGCTGTATTTCTTGATATCGCGTCGCAGAAGATGAATGCAGTTGCAAAGTCTCTCGGCTGCGGATTAGAAAGGTCTCCGCCGGCGGCCTCGAAGAGGTGCGGTGTTATATACGTGTAGCACATCCCCTTTGCCTCTCGCGGTAGTACACTTGTGGAGCAAGGGGCAAGCGGATCCTTCGTATTGAGATATTTCTCGCGGCTCGCGAGCCAAGCCGTCCTGTCGTGCCCGCCTCCGCCCATGAGCTCCATAATCGCTCCCCCCACACACTCAACGTACTCTCGATTGTTGTATTCAGGAGTCCCTGTCTTTTTGCAAAACGCAACTGTCTTCTGCAAATCATACCCATAAAACGCGAACACGCCATGCCCCAATCCATGATGACACATCGTGTACGCACCACTCCCTCCGGGGGCTTTCCTGCAGGCTTCGTGGATAAGATTGAACGCTTTCTCGTCACCAAACTCATTCAGTGCACCGATAACAATGGTGTGTGAGCATGCGTTTCTGAATTCCTGCGTGCAATCGGCAATTCCTTCTACTCCCCTTTGCGTATAGAGTTCATCTCCTACGACGTGTCCGAGCAGATGCACATCGGTGTTTGGAGGCAATACCGCGCGACGAAGAATCTCATACGCGTACAAAGCACCTTTCTCTCGTGCTACACTCTGGAACCGGTTGGAGAGCTGTTTGAAGTTCTCTACATGCAAGCCGATAGTCGCTGCCTCTGAGTACAACGACGCCTTTTGCAAAGAGGAACCTAAAACAAAAATACACACAGACAAAGCCACGAGACCGAGCGTGAGCACTTTAAACCTCGACATGCTCCCATTCTAGTCTTTATCTTTTACCCGACAAGCGAGAGAAGATATCTTCAAGTCCACTGTACAAATTGGTCATCGTGAAGTTCGGTTTGTATCCTTCAAACAAGTACTCCCCCTTATTGACTACAGCATCGGGACCCTTTTCCTCCTCCACGATGATTGGATTCGCCTCAATGTACGCGTCGTGGCGAGTTCCCGTGATTTGCCACGAGACGCGGCCTCCGGGCTTTCCTCCCCCTATGGAAAATCTATTATTCTTCTCTTCTTCTTTCACGTAGAGGTTCGGCATTGATGCCCCTATGGGTTTGAGTTGATACCTGAAATCTTTGTTGAGCGCTTCAAAATAATTCGGCAACCGTACAACGGCCTCTCCGTTTCCATCCAAGGTCGCAATGCCGTCATAGAGATTTTTTACATCTGGAGACTCGACGAAGGAGTGGTAAAGAAGCTTGTTCTTTATATCAAGTGGGTGGTCGATGAGAAATGTACCCGACCCCTTAGAAATGCGCCCTGTGAGCGTGAAGTTCCCCACGATTCCAACGCCAGTGGTGAACGTCGTTCGGTAGTTCGCTTGGCTGTAGTAGTATCCCTGCCCATAGTAGTAGCCTTGGCCGTAGTAATAGCCTTCGCCGTAGCCGTAGGCGCTTACTCCATGCGGCACTGCGAGAAATGCCACACAGAGGAGCACTCCTACCATGCAAGCCGTACGAATTGTAGTTGTTATTGGCATAGCGGTTCGTATATACACTCATCTTTTTGTACGAGCGTGTCTGGGCCCTTGTCTACTTCCACGACGACAGGGTTCGCGAGAATGTACGGATCGTGACGTATACCAGTCACCTGCCACGAGACTCGGCCACCGGCTTTGCCCCCCGCTATCTCAAGCACGGCAGGCCCAAAGAGCCAGTATTGTCGCCTTATCTTTGATGCAATATGGAGGTCAGGCATTGGTCCGCCAATAGCAGTTGCAAGGTATCTAAAATCGCCGTTGAGAGCGAGGAAATAGCCTGGCATTTCTACCACCGCAGTGCCCTTCTCATCAAGCGTAACGATACCGTCGTATACGTTCTTCACGTCGGGGGACTCAACGAACGAGTGTACGAGTAACATATTCTTGGGGTCAAGAGGGTGGTCAATCACGAATGTACCCGCGTTCTTAGTCACCGCCCCGACAATCTGCACGTCACCGGCGGCAGTGGAGGCTTTCGTGATTTTCGTTCCGTATCCCGACTGTGCGTAGTAATACGCTTGCCCATAGTAGTAGCCTTGGCCGTAGTAATAGCCTTGGCCGTAGCCGTAGGCATGCACGACTGATGTCGCAGCAAATAAAAAGAGAAGCACAGCCCCTATGACCACAATGGTATGCCGCGTGACTATTCGCATAATGGTTCGTAGATGCATTCGCCTCGATTTACGATAGTATCGGGACCCTTGCGTACTTCCACGCGTATTGGATTGGCCAAGATGTACGCATCGTGCCGAATTCCCGTGATTTGCCACGAGACTCGGCCACCGGCTTTGCCCCCCGCTATCGTAAACCTGTTGTTCTTTTCCTCTTCCTTGATATACAAATTCGGCATCGAATCGTCTAGGGCAAAGAATTGATATCGAGAGTCCTTGTTGAGCGCATCATAGTAGTCAGGCAAAAGGACGGTGGCCTCTCCATTCCCATCGAGTTTTACTATGCCGTCATAGAGATTCTTTACCTCAGGGGACTCGACGAATGAGTGCGCGAGCGTTTTGTTGGCGGGGTCTTGTGGGTGGTCGATAATAAACGAACCAGAGCCTTTTGAAAGAGTTCCGTTGACGTTGAGTGTAGTGCTGAATTTCACCCCTGATGTGAACGCTACGGCCAACACAGCTGTCGGAAGGAGTATCGTGACCACGAGCACTGTGAATACGTACCTACGGAGCATAGGAGACATGATACCAGATTCAGGGCCGTTTTGAACATGCGCTTGTAGAAATCCTCCTCTTGAAGTAAACACCGCTTGTTCTATACTGCGATAACGTATGGACAAGCGCACCCAGTTGGCGATAGGAGGGATACTCTTCCTCTTCTGCATCGCAGGAGGATACCTCCTGTGGAGAAGCGGCGTACAAGCCCCATCCTACCAATCCCCGTCTTCCGAGCTCCCTGGTAAGGGCGTCGTCGGCAATGCGGAGTCGAATACCGACGCGTACGACGTCGTTATTGAGTACACGGATGACGGTTTCAAACCGAGAGACATCACCATCAAGCGGGGCGAGCGGGTGCGCTTCCTCAATACATCGAGTGAGGGCACGTGGCCTGCCTCCGCCATACATCCCACGCACTCACTCTACCCGGAAAAAGAAAGCACGGATTGCCTCGGGAGCTCGTTCGATTCATGCCGCATACTACAGAATGGTGAATTCTTTGATTTCACGTTTCAATACGAAGGGGAGTGGAGATTCCACGACCATGTCCACGCCTATCAAACAGGCTCAATCACCGTCACCACGTCAAGTACGGTAGAGGAATAAGGTAGAAGGGTAAGGTAGAGGGTAAGGTAGAGGAATAAGGCGATGCCGCGATCATACACAACCCATGTTCGACTTACGAAGTCGAACATATATACTCTCCTATATGGAACTCTTTCATCTTTTAAATCGTGGGGTAGATAAGCGGCAAATCTTTCTGGATAATCAGGACCGTGCCCGATTTGTTCACGACCTTTATGAATTCAACGACAAGCCTTCAGCAGCCAATACCCGCCGACGCATGTCCTCCGATTCCCCTGAGTCAATTATGTTCGACTTACGAAGTCGAACATCTGTGCGGGATCGACTCGTGGATATCCACGGGTGGTGCATTATGGGAAACCACTATCACCTCCTAGTATCAGAAATCGCTGAGGACGGTATCACCGCATTCATTCGAAAGTTAAATATCGGCTATGCAAAATATTTCAACGAGCGGTACAAGCGTGTGGGTACATTGTTCCAGGGCCGGACAAAGAGAATACATATCAACAATGACGCGCACTTTTTGCACATTCTGCACTATATCCATCTCAACCCACTCGACTTTCTGAAAGGGGCGGAATCGTGGCGGACGCTTGAAATAAAAAGTACAAAAAATGCACTCCGGCATCTCGAAAACTACCGATGGAGCAGCTACCTCGACTATTGCGGCACTAGAAACTTTCCTTCTCTCATCACGAAGGATCTTTTTGGCGATGTATTCAGAAATTACAAGCGGACGATTACTTCATACATGAAAGACATCGAGCTCACTCCGGTCAAGACACTCCTCCTCGAGTAAGAACCTTTCAGCTAATGTTCGACTTCGTAAGTCGAACATTACGGGAGCCAGTGCCAGGTTTGCATGATGCCTCCGAGCCACGCATCGAGATCTTTGTACGTTGTGACCTCGTAGAGAAACCCTCCGCGTATAAACCACGCCTCGCGCGTATCCCCCATAATTCCGTTCTTCCCGAAAAAGATGGTTCCCTTCGCTCCGTCGATGAGTACATCGATAGATTCTTTCATCACTCCTGAAGGAGAGTCGAGAAGAAAACGCTCGCGGTCTACCTGCTCCTGCGCATACGGAATAACAAATACCTGAAATCCCCTTTCGTGCTTCTCGTCTCCGAAAACAAACGTGCGCGCACCATTGCCCTCGTCGAATTCTTGTACGGTGAAGTCTTGAGGATAGAAAAGGGAGAATTTGTATTGCTCACTGCGGAATTCTTTCTGCCCATCGGGAGCGACGCGCGTTGCCGTCGATGTAGTGGATGAAGCGGCATTGAGATTCCCCCACTCGGGTGCAGTGACAGAACCTCCACTGAAGAAAAAGTATGTGCCGACGAGGAGAAGCAAGCCCATCAAGATTGCAATCTTCATACGCGTACTGAAGCGTGTCATACCTAGAAAAGTCGTATGCCGCCCATGAGCCGCACCCCGCCCCACAATCGAATCACGCGAGCTGTCGTAGTCTCGGTAGACAATCCTGGCATCGCAGAGAGTTTGAACGGCTGCTCCGCGAATGCGGCGTAGATGTAGGTGCCGCCGGAGGCGTTTTCCCCAGCATGAGTCCCTCGTACCTTGAAGCCATTTGAGAGGTAGTCAATGCTGAATGTTGCTTGGTCGTCATCATAGGAACTCAGGTCGGCATATAGTTCTCTCTCAACGGGATTGAATGGATTTCGCGCTGTATCGCGGATGTACCAATCATAGCCGCTCGTGTCAGTACGCTTTATCATCACGTACCGTGGCTTAAACCCCGTGTACACAAACGGTCCATCAGCGGAGCCGTTGCCGGTGTATGAGCCGAATTTGGAGAACCCTGGAACTTCTGCCCAGAGATACGTGATGTATTGGTCACCCGATTTATTTTCATCGACATTCGCTCCGACGCTGAAAACGGAAGCGGTTGGAGCGGTACTGTTCCAAGCGGTCTGTACAGCAAATGCATTAGTAACCTGAAGGATACCTGCTTGTGATGCCCCGATGCTGGAATGATACACGTACCAATGTCCAAAACTGCTCGTCCGCGACTTTCTAATAATCATCGACGGAGCCACGCCGAGAGAGTGGCTGACGGTCTTTGCAACACCAGTACCCGTATCAGTTACGATGTCGAATCCCGCAGTCGGTGATTCTTTCCAAAGCCATGAAATATAATTCTTTGCGCTTGTGTTGACATTGGCCGTGCTCGCGCCCGAACCGAGAGAGAAGCCGGTGGAAGTAAATGCAGAGAGTGACTGCGTATCGTCTGTGTCCTCGACGGCACTGGAATCGGAAGAGAGGAACTTTTGTGCTCCGCGGACTGAATCGAAAATCGCATGACTTGCCGCATCGGTACGGTTCTTTATCCATACCAAGCTCGGTGAGAACGCGAAGTGCGTTGACGAAGTGGCGGCACCCGTGCCCGTGTATGCGTAAGCGTCAAAATAATTCTTCGGCTTCTGTATTGCGGGTGTCGGGAGATTATTCGTCGAGAGGGCTTTGAAGCCGGCGGGAGGCGCGTAGAAGAAATATCCTCCCGCAGAGCTGTTGTACGTGCTCGCCGTCGCCGTCGACGTCGCATACTGCAATTGCCCGAAATTGAATGCAAGCGCACCACTGTAGCTGTACGCAAGCGGCGCAACTGATGCCGGGAGGTTCGAAAAGGCGGCACCCGTACCCGCCGCAGGATTCCCACTGAAAGTGCCATTGCGCCCGAACCAGATTTTGTTGGACCCGCTCCCTTGGCTCATATCGACGCACACCTGGATGACATCGTTCGTGTTGATGTCACCAAAAATATCGCTATAGGTGGTGTTGTTCACTGCCACACCACGATCCGTGAGCATCCATTCACTTGAGGCGCCGCCCGCACTCGTCGGAGCATTCGCATATTCCGTACTCGCAAGCGCCACGTTGGCATTCGTGACCCCTGCTGCAAGCTGGTTGCCTATGCCGACGGCGTCGGTACGCACTGCTTCGAAACAGTATTTTCCGCCAGACACCGCCATCGTGCCTGCGGCGCGATGATCATTCACGCCTGAAGCTGATGATTTCAGATTCCCCTGGCTCAACGTGATGCTGCTGTCCTGCCAGATGGGACTCAATGTATTGAAGCTGTTGGTCGGCGAGTCTTTGACGAGGTCGGTGGTGGCGATGTTGTTGACCGTCCACGTATTGTTGTTGCCCGAGGTATCAATACCTATTCCCGCCGCAGTCGAGGTACCCATCAGAGGCAAATGGAATCCGTTGGTGCCGTATGTGCCCGTATATGTCTTTGGTCTCCAGTATCCATTGCTGTCACTCGCACCGAAGTATGTCGGATCGAGCGCCTGCCCGTCGACAAAATATATATCGGACATATAGCCGTCATAAAACCCGGCAGGCACCCCGCCGGCAATACTCCAAAGCGATCCTATTTCATGCCGACCAGCTTGGTTAATGCCGTAATCAGTCCCTGCCGACGGGTCATTGCTGGTAGCAAAGTTCGTCACCTGTACTCCATTTACATACACTTTGATGCGGTCTGACGCCGCCACTCCTGTAGCAGTGTTCCATGCCACAACAAGGTGGTTCCATACCGCAGGGTCACGGAAGAGGGCATTGGTTACCCTCCAGTAAGTGCTGTGGCCGGTAATGTAGAGTGCGTCGTTTGTAAAGCCGCTCGCTGTACCGAAAAATATATTGGTACGCCCTGTATCGGAGGTAGCAACGTCGGCAGCGAAGATGCCTACTCCAGAGCCCCCTGAAACAGTTAGTGCGCTGCGCTTTATCCAGGCACTAAACGTCCAGACCTGTCTATTACCCGCACTCGCGGGTGTTTTACTCAAATAAGCACTGTTGCCTGAAATGAAGCGTGTAGAGGACGCAATCGTGAATACCGCCGCCTCTGCTTTTTGTGGCGCAGAGAAGAGTAAGAATCCTGCGGTGGTGGCGAGCAGCGCCGCCATCGCGAATCCGTACCTGATCTGTGTAATGTAGCGAGTCATACTATTTTTTGTTCACGATGTTCGCCCCGACAGGTACCGGCTTCGTCGAGATGATGTGCGTGCCGCGCGTGTCGCCATCCTGGTCGGTGCGGAGATTTGGCCACTTCGAGAAGTCGAAGCGGTTGGCGACGAGACGGACGGATACGGAGCCTTGCTCGGACGCATATATATATTGAGTGCTCCTTTTTGCGGAGATTCTTCATAGTAGACGCGTCCGTCGAAGCCCGGCGCGAGAGTCACGATAAGATTCTCCCAGTACTTCCCGAAATCCGTCACCTGATAGAAGAGCCAAAGATCACTTCCTTTTTCGAGCTTGTTGAAATCAATCGCGTACACATACATTTTCTTTTTCGCATCCCACTGCGAGAGCGTAGCTTTAAACGACACTTCCTCTTTTATGCCCACTTGCGCGGAGCCATACGTCGCATACTTCACCCCATCAATAGTGTAGACAGGATCAATCGTTCCGACATCGAGCTTGCCCGTGATTTTAATGTCACCCTGAAATGTTGAGGTAGCGGTACCGAGCCCTGTGGCGCCATAGGCGCCGACGTAGAGGAGACCTGAAGCGGCGAGTTGTGCCGAAGGAGTCGTGGTGCCGGCGCCGACCTTTCCGTCTTTTGTCACCACAAAGATTGATTGCGCAGTGGAGCTGGCTATCTGGAAGAAGTTCGTCGTTGCATCCTGTGTCTCGATGCTGAGCTTGTAGGCTGGTGTCGAAGTGCCGATACCCACTTTGTTCTCGACGATGACGTTGCCCTGTCCGGTGGGTGCGCCGCTGGGACAGCCGTTGGTGCCGATGGAGCCGCCTGTACATACCCAGAAGTTGTCGTTGTTGAGGAAAGTATCGCCGCCTGAGGCACCGATGTTGAGGTCGCCTGAGGTGTCTACCCTGAGCTCAGCGTACCGTGTCCCATCGTATGCGACGACCGCCTGTGCGGTGGAGACGGTGTCGGAGACTGAGAACTTACGGAATGGAGTCGTGGTGCCGACGCCGACGCTGCCGCCGCTTGTCGCGAAGTAGGCAGAGCCACTTGAGGTGATTGCAGTCGTAGACGCGTACGTCGCATTGAGATTGGTAGAACTTGCTGTGCCGAAGTAGCCTGTTCCAGAGACGGTGAACGCGGTTGATGAAGCATAAGGGAAAGTACTCGCCATTGTGGACGTTGCCGTAAAGTAAGCAGCCGTCACGTTGTTGTATGCCGTGAGCGCTCCGCGAAGAAGCGAATTTCCAAATACCTCGAAAATGTTGCCCGTTGTTGTTGTAGCGTCTGCGCCAAGTAAGAGTACGTTTGAAAGCGTCACTGGATGTATAGCCAGACTGTCACTCGTGGTTGCAAAAAGAGCTGAGGTTCCCCCCGTGATGTCTCCCCACGTGGGAATGCCTCCTGTGATCTTGAGCACCTGCCCTGTTGTACCGATATTCAGACTGGAGAGCGTCCCCGCCGCTGATGCATATAAGAGATCGCCCACTGAGTAAGACGAGATGCCCGTCCCCCCATTTTCGACATCGACTACGCCCGAAAGCTCACTTGCTGAGAAGGATACTCCTGAAATTGTGCCGCCGCGTATAGTCGGATTAGTGAGGTCAAGATTATCTAGATGGTCTATTCTCGCGATGCTCGCAACAGAGTTGTACACATTGGTCGTCTGCGTTCCCATATTCTGACCAAGTGCTTGTATCTGACTCTGGATCGTGTTGTATAACTCCAGCAGTTGCCTTGAAAAATCCGCCGTGCTCGTCGCGGAAATGTTGCTCACTTCATACCGCACCCTTTCGATGACCGGATAATTGTAGACATAGTAGATGGGTTGCAGTGAAGTCAAGGAGTCGGTTGAGGCTGTGAGAAGTTGCGGCGATGTTACAGAGTACGTTGGTGAGGTGGTAGCTGACGCAGCTGTAGTCGCTGCTCCCCCAAGTTCTGAGGCACCGACGGCTGCGCTCTGAGATATTGGCAAGAAGCGAAAGTGGCTCCCGACGTATGCGACAGCCTTGCCGAGCGCAGGTATGTTTGCCACCCCTGCGATACCAGCACCAAGGACAAGTGCCGAAAGAATCCCTGCCATGATCACACTCTTTCGAGGAGTGCTTGCTGGAACGTTCGCTGGAAGGGCGCGTACGAGCGTGGCCTTAGCAGGCTCTCGCACTACAGAAGAATTCGAGACAGGAGTCGGCGCAACGTAAGAAGGCACATCTGCAGTACGCGTAGACCTTGGAATAGGTTGTTCGATTACCGGCGCTTGCGATTCTGCAAGCTTACGAAGTGATTCGAGCTCCACGTACACTTTTTTGCCCGCAGCGCGGAGCCACACGTGGCCATTCTCCGCAGCTTTCTGCACGAGGGCCTCAGACATTCCCGTCAATTCAAAAGACGCCGCGAGCGGGACGTATGTCTTTCCGTCCAATTGTATGCGGTCATTCATATTCATTGAGTGAGAGGCTGGGCGATATTGACGCCCTCGACTGCAGGCTGAGGCTTCGAAGAAATCACGTGGCTTCCCGTCGTGTCCCCGTCCTGGTCTGGACGGAGGTTTTTCCACTTCGTGAAGTCGTAGCGATACGCGGTGAGACGCATGGACACCTCTCCAGCCGAGTCACCTGAAATAACAAGCTTGCCATTCTTCACATCCTTCCTGTAGAACACTGTGCCGTCGAAAGAAGGAGTGAGCGCGACGACGAGACCTTTCCAATCTTGCCCCATGTCCGTCACCTGATAGAAGAGCCAGAGGTCGCTTCCCTTCTCAAGTTTGTTGAAGTCGATGATGTATACGTATTTTCCGTCGACACCTTTCTCGGAGAGCTGTATCGTCTGCATCGTCTCTTCGTGTATCCCGATGGTCGAGTGACCATACGTCGCATACTTCACCCCGTCGATAGTGTAGACAGGATCAATCGTTCCGACATCGAGCTTGCCAACGATCTTGATGTCACCATTGAAGGTCGACGTGGCGGTACCCATCGTGGCGGGCGCTCCCGTAGGATTTGCGCCGACGGTAAGGAGACCGCCGATGGAAAGGAGTGTCGTTGGTGTGGTTGAGCCGATGCCCACACGACCATCCGCTTTCACGACAAATACCCCCTGTTTGGAAGAGCTCGCAATCTGGAAGAAGTCGGTCGTCGTATCTTGCGTTTCAATCGTGAGCTTGTACGCGGGGGTGGAGGTACCAATGCCCGTCTTGTTTTCTACGATGAGATTACCCTGACCTGTGGGGGCTCCCGCAGGACAGCCGTTGGTGCCGATAGAGCCGCCTGTACATACCCAGAAGTTGTCGTTGTTGAGGAAGGTATCGCCGCCTTGCGGTCCAATGTTGAGGTCGCCTGATGTGTCTACTCTAAACTCTGCATACCGCGTCGCGTCGTACGCGACGACTGCCTGCGCGGTGGAAACGGTGTCGGAGACTGAGAACTTACGGAACGGAGTCGTGGTGCCGACGCCGACGCTGCCGCCGCTTGTCGCAAAGTAGGCAGAGCCACTTGAGGTGATTGCGGTAGAAGAGGCGTATGGGAAGGTGGATGCGATGGTACTCGTGCTGGTGATGTATCCGCCGACGAAGAGGTTGCTTGAGATGTATCCCCCGCCGTGGACGGAGAGGAGTGAGCCTGGTGTCGTCGTCCCAATGCCGACGCTGCCGGTCGTGTAGTAAATGTTGCTACCGCTCGTGGTCCACTGGCTTGACGCCCCTCCGATACACGTCCCCTGCACTGCCCAACATCCGCTCGTGAGGTTGAGACCGTTGGCAAACGATGATGTCGCGGCGCTTGAAGAGAAGAGGGCCTTCGAGATGGTGGTGGATGCATTGGTAATGGAGAAAAGTGTGGACGTAGCGTATGCGTCGGATGTAGTGCCGACGCGGAATTCGCCGTTTACAAATGCAAACGCAAGATGTTTTGCATCCGTACCACCATTAGTATCGGTGAGGGTAAGCTGAGCTTTGAAGGTAGCGGAGGCGCTTGAGCTCGCTATTTGCAATTGAGCGAATGGTGTCGTCGTTCCGACCGCAAAAAGATTGTTTGTAGTTGTCGGATATGTAACATTACCGGAATTCGTAAAGAGCGAGGAAGAAGAGGCGCCGCAAGAAATGACGCCGAGGGCGGTCGTGTAGAGCACGTCACAACCCGCGAGCGAGCTGATGCCGAAAGCAAAAGAGTCGCTGTTGGCGCCGAAAGTGAGTGTGCGGCCAGAGCCTTGGCCACGGATGGTGGAATTTTCCTCGAACACAAGATTCGAAGCGGAACCTACCGCACCTATGGTCACGTCACCTCCTATGCGACCGAAGTTAACGGATTCGGAGCCGCTCGTCGTATCGATACTGAAGAGAGGTGAGCCTGTAGAAGATGTGGCGATAGTCCACGCGTATGGAGAATTATTGGGTATCGTGGTCGTAGATTTCTTGCCGAAATTGAATATGCCGCCATTGGAGATAGAGAGGACGGTCGTAGAGGCGGAATCAGCGAGAAGGAAGGAGTGCGTACTATTTGATGTATCCGCGCCCCAGATACTGAGCTTCGCATACGGAGTCGATGTGCCGATGCCGAGGAATCCGCTGGTGTTGTTCCACGTAAAGGTGGAGTTTGCAGAGAGCAGACCTCCAGAGTAAAACTGGACGTTGCCTGTCGTGCCTGCGGCTGAGCTCCCGCCCACACACGCACCATTGATAGAGAAACAGCCTGAAGCGAGGTTGATGCCGCCAGTCGTTGAAAAGGTCGAGGTGGCGAGGGAGAAGTTGATGCCTCCTGTGTTGCCAATGGAGAAGAGCGAGCCTGGGGTGGATGACGCGATGCCGACCAAGCCGTTTGCGTCGATGTGGAAGACGGTGGTGGTTGCGCTTGCAGTGGAGGAAGAGACTGTAAAGAGAGGAGATGTTGCGGCTGCGGCTCCTGCGACGGAGAGCTTACCCCACGGCGTCGTCGTCCCGATGCCGAGGTTGCCTGCAAATGTTGAATTCCCTGTTCCGACATAGAGCGCACTCCATCGTGCATTTGTTCTGCCAAGTGTCATTGCGTTATCGCTAGTGATACTCGGACTAAAGAATCCATCACCTAAAACTACATACGCCCCCACGGCAGCATTATTGGCTTGCAAATTGAAGTTGCCACCTGTCCCCGCCCTGAAAGTGTAATCCGGTGCTGAACCAGTAGTTAGAAATGTCGCTCCTCCTCCACTATCCACAGTCGTTTTAAGATAGTTAGAAGTATCGTAACCAAGTCGCAATTGTTCCGTTATGCCCAAAACATGGAGGAGCGCTGAGGGACCCGCCGTACCGATTCCCACATTACCTGCAATATATGCGTTGCCCGTCGTCGTCGCGCCACCCGAGATGGTGAGTCCGCCTGCTTGTGCACCGTTGCCGATGGTAGAGGACGCGAGCGCGTAGATGCCGTTGGTAAATCCGATGAGCGTAGACGTGGAGTTGGCTGCCGTCGCGCCGAAGGTGGCGGGAGTGAATGGAAATGCTGCTTTGTTGTTGAAGGTCGTCCAATCTGCTGCGGAGAGACAGCCGAATATGCTGCCCGACGCGGTGTCACAGGTGACCGCACCTCCCACGTACGTGATTCCAGTTGAGAATGTGGTAGTGGCTGCTTTGTAGACGGCTCCCGAAGCGTTCACAGCAAGAGCGCCGCTCGCGAGATTCTGGAATGTTTGAGTGCCGGAGATGGTGAGATTGGTCGTACTCGCAGTATCGAAGTAGCCGGTGCCGGAGACGGTGAGCGCGGTGGAGGAAGAATACGTAATGGTCGAATTGGTTGAGGAGATGTTGTTGAGGCTCGTGATGTTTTGACTGTTGCCGGTGATAGCCCCGCCGAGTGTGAAGGCCGGAAGCGTGGTGGAAAACGCAGGGACACTTGATCCGTTGCTGACGAGAATAGAGTTGGCTGCTGCTGCTGTTGCCTGGAGTGCGCCTGCCCCGTTGCCGAAAAGCACACCGTTGGTGGCGAACGTGTTGGCGCCTGTGCCTCCATAGAACGTGGAAAGAGTGGACGAAGCAGAGACATTCCCACCGATTGCTTGAAGCGGACCGGTTAGTGAGCCAAGTGTGAAGTAGCTTGCGACGAGCGTACCGAGATTTGCATTGGTGGCGTACAGATTAGTCGAGCTCGCAATCGTCGCAAAGAAATTAGTGGAGGTGGCGTTCGTGGTGGTGGCGTTGACTGCGGTGAAATCCTGCAGTGTTGTAGAACCAAGCGTGAGGAAGTTGGTCGAGAAGAGATTGGTCGCGGTGAATGCGGTCGAGGAGGCGTATGGGAAGGAGCTTGCCGTAGTGCTCGTGCTGGTGATGTATCCGCCGACGAAGAGGTTGCTGGAGATGTATCCCCCGCCGTGGACGGAGAGGAGTGAACCTGGTGTCGTTGTCCCGACGCCGAACCAACCGGCGACGCTCGCATTACCGCTCGCAGTGAAATTGGTGGACGAGGCGTTCCCGAGCGTCGTCTTGCCGGTCACACCGAGCGTGCCAGCGACGGAAAGATTGCCGGCACTATCTATAGTAGTAGTGGCTGTACCGCCGAAGTAGGCAGTGCCGAAGACGGAGAGACGAGTTGTGGACGCTTGCGTGAGGAGAAGTCTATTAGTAGAGGTGGAGAATGAAAAATTAGAGTTGTCTTGAGCGAGTATCGCGCCATCGCCGATGAAGAGAAC
Organism: Candidatus Nomurabacteria bacterium; assembly: GCA_943359395.1. GTDB lineage: Bacteria > Patescibacteriota > Minisyncoccia > Phycocordibacterales > UBA2100 > UBA10103. The sequence goes on along the minus strand of CALRHH010000012.1, from coordinate 10,596 downwards.
TGAGTTCGTAATGCCGTTCGTCACTTCGCCACCGACCTCTGTGGAGCCAACATTCTTCCAGGCGGTACCGTTGTATACATTGAGCTTGTTGAGGTCTGAGTCGTAGAGTACGAGACCGCCGGTCGGCGAACCGATTGCATTTTTCTGCGCGGTCGTCATACGCGGTGGCAAAAAAGCTTGAGCGGTGGAATCTAGCTGGAGAAGAGCCGAGGGGAATGGCGAAATCGTGCCGATGCCGACTTGGCCGGTCACGTGGTCGACAAAGAACTGTGAGGTACCGATAGAAAAACTTCCCGCAAATGTACTGGTCGCAGTCGTCGACGTCGCGACAAAATATGGAGCGACGGAGACATTGTAGCTCGTACTCGTACCGAAGACGGCATTATTTGCAAAAAGACTTGTCGAAGTCGCGGCATCAAACACAGACCGCGACGCGTAGAAGTTGGTCGTCGTCGCGTTGGTGAATGTGGCACCTGTCGCATTGATAGTGGAAGATGAACCGGAAAAATTCAGAGAACCTGCGAGCGTCAAGTCACCCGAAATTGTCGTTGTTCCCAGAGACACGGAGCCGCCCGTTATGGTGCCGGTCACGGTGAGATCGCCGTTCACGGTCGTCGTTGCGAGCGAACTATTGCCGACGACCGAGAGCGAACGTGCGGAAGAAATAGTGCCCCCGGTAATCGTAGGATTGGTGAGGTCGACACCGTCGAGGTGTTCTATCCTGCCCACGCTCGCCGCAGATGCATACACATTGGTGATATTCGTTGAGTTGGCTGAGGAGAGATAGAACATGCCCGCGGAGAGCCTTGCTTCGAGTGCGGCAAGTTTTTTATCAAGCAATTCCTCGCTAATTCCGCCGGCACTCAAGAGCCGGCTCGTCTCCACGACGCGCTCTATGGTGGGTTGATTCACGATATTTTGGGTTATAGAACCCTCTGACCGTTGCGTGGTCACAACGACCTGAACGTCGTTCGTATACGGCACGACAGAGACTGCGACAGAACCCTTTTCGCCTCGCGCGACAGTACTGTGCGAGCCCACAAGGTCCAGAGGAAATGCAATTGCATACACAAGTTTGTCCGTGCGCGAATTAAAATTGCGTGCGAGACGCGCAGCGAAACTCGGAATACTCTCAGTAAGGGCAGATTGCACCGAAGCGAGAGCTCTCTCCGGATTTTCCGCGACGGCTGCAACTTGCGTCTGAGTGCGGTATGCCAACTCACCGAGTCCACCGCCTGTTGCGGCATGATACGTATCGAGTGTCGCGTTTACATTCTCACGCACCGAGTCAGCAGCGAATCGCGCGTATGACGGATCGACAGCGGCATACGTTCCGAAAACGAGCATGAGCGTGAGTGTGAGTGCAACGAGCTTGTGGAAAAATTCAATCACGGGAGAAAGCGCGGAGAGCTGCACGTGCATCGCGCCTTGCATAGGCAAAGCTTGGAAGGCCGCGTGCGCGAGTCCACCCGGTGCGCTAAATAAATATTTTGCTTGTCCAAGCGAGTCGCGCGATTGCCCCGCGACCGCGAGTGCCATTTTATTTTTTATTTCATCAGCCCTGCTCGAAATGACGCGGGAAACGCGAGCGACGGGCGGGACGGTGACTACTTTATTTTCTATGCGGTTCGTGCTCTTGAAAAAGTCACGCGATGTATGTTTGGAAGAAGAAGAGAATTCTTTGCCGTTACCCTCATCAACCCTGCTCGGAAAGACGCGCGGAGTTTGATTGGTGGTTGAAACATGCGGAGATACATGCTTGCCGCTCCCCGTTCGTATAGTTTCGTTCGAACTAAGTCGAAACGAAAAAGCATGGTCTGCAGCAGACGTCTCTGGCGATTCTGGATAGTCGTTCACGGGCCCTATTTCTGCTTCTGCGCTATTTTGGAAAAATCGGGCTGGAGTAGTTCGCTGATATTCCTGAATACGCGTTTTTACCAGTGACTCGCTACGTTTGATTTTTGCGTACTCCTGAAAAATGAGGAAATCTCTGAGGGAGGACTGTTCTACGTACCAATGTGTTCCTACTCGTCTACCCGAGATTTTTCCGTCCCGACAAAGTCGTGCGATATAGTCGCGAGAGAGGTCGGACGAGACTCCCGCCTCGTTTGCGGAAATATAGCGTTTGCCGTCAAAAAAGATTTCATCACTCATGCATGTTCGGATGCCCGATATATGTAGTATTCTACTAGCTTTTCTGGATAACCTGTTGACATCGGGTGGAGAAGTATGTGGATAAGAGTGCACGAAAGTGCATTATTCTGTTTTCGGCATTAAATTCCAAAAAAACATTTCTTACAACATGATATATCCTGCGTCAACCAGGAAGAGGCTGCCCAGGTAAAGCTCCTTCAAAATCGAGCCCCGAAAAACAACGTCTTCTAGCCCCCAAAACAAGCAAGATTTTATCACCTACCATACTAAGGGTATCCGACATCTAAATCTCGGTATATCGAGATACGTATTTACAATCCATCTCGGATAAAACACGTCGTAAAGGACGGTCATCGAGATTTCATTTTTTGTCTGGACCGAGGAACCCAGACACAGGTGCCTTAGAATTTAAATCCTATTGCCCTCTCTCGTAATTGAGCTCTTTTACCAACAAGTTCTGCAAAAGATTCCCCACCCACCGCATACTCTCGGCTGCACCCGCCGTCAACATTTTCTTACCGATAGTTACCCCCCCTTGTCTGAAATTCGTGCTGTAAACTGAATTATCATTCAGAGTGACGAACCCAAAAGAGAGCACAATCACGATAGTTAGTGCTGCGGCTGCTAATCCACGAAATGTCCCGTAAGATATAGTCTTTCTGGGCACCCGAACTTTGTCTGATGCGTGATACCCAGACTTTCCGTAGGATACATGAGCTTGAGCGATAGGCACTCGAATCTTTCGAATAGGAACGACGTGCTCTTGGGCGGCTTCCGCCTGTTCATGAGGCTCTCTTGTATCCTCTTTTGTGGTTGAAACTGTCTCAGGTTTACTCAAAATCGGGAGGAGGTCTCCGTCCTCTCTTGTATAGGTCAGAAACGGTCCTGGACCACTGTAGCGTCTCCCGTGCGCCTCTACGACCGGAGTATCACTTCTGGAAATGCCCACCGATTGGGACTGCACAGCGCCGAGGAGGCTATCTTTTTCTTGTTTATGCGCAAGGATACCTTCTCTATCGATATACCAACGATTGCCCACTTGACGCGAAATTACCGCACCGGAACGCGCGAGCTGACCAACGTAATCAGGGTGATACCCCGTTATATCTGCAGCACGAGATGCAGAAATATGGTCTTTCCCGTCAAACGAGACCAGAGATTCGACTTCAGTGGCCATCTTTCTCTCTGGCTGAGGAGGTACGTAGCTATCGGCGTTAGATTTGTACTCTGTAAGGGAGGTCATTGAGACAAACCAGAGGCCGCCGACTCTTTGGGCATCAATGAGCCCCTTTCGAGCAAGTTGCCCGATGTAATCCTGAGCATAACCGCTTAATTGCGATGCTCGTTTAGACGATATGTACTCCTTGCCCTCCAACCACATGGAATCAGACATTCGTGGATTATACGCCGAGATTTATCTCGCCCATCCGATTTCCCCTCTATCATTGGGGATATCGTGTGGATGAACCCGCCGCGAGGCGCCGCCAAAGGCGGTTCGACTGTCGGCCTTAGGCCGATAGGAGAAGGTTCACGTCGGAGCGAGCACGCTCCGATGTAAGATTCGATGGGCACGCTCGCGCGCTACAATGCGTCCATTTTCTGCTTCAAAGCCTCTCTCAGGGCAACTGGGTCACCTGCTCCTTTGAGCGCTTTCATACACTGGCCCACGAGGTATTCGAGTGCAGCAGCCTTCCCTGCCCTAAAATCACCCACGACTGAAGCGTTTTTCTCAATCACGTGATCCACTACACTTCCAATGTCTGTGGCTGTGACTCTGAATAAGCCTTTTCCTTGAGCCAGAATCTCCGTGTCCTTCCCCCCCTGTATTGATTCGAGTAGCAAGTCTTTTGCTGCCCGCGAAGATATTTTCCTGCTCGCAACCATATCGATAATCTTTTTGAAATTGTGAGCCGATATCGGTATCATGGATTGATATTCTGTATCTCGTTTCTCGGTATCTCGCCTGTCCTTTGTAGCTTTAGCGGAGGAGGATATTATCGCCACAAGGTCGTTTGCGATGTAGTTGCTCGCAAGAAGTACGCGTGCATTGTCTCCTTCGAACAGGGCTACCACTTCTTCAAAGAAGGCCCCTAAGGCTAACTCTTGGACGTAAAGCTGCGCATCATCCGCTTTGATACCCAGACTCAAGTATCGCTCTCTGCGCTCCCACGGCAGCTCAGGCATCGTCATCTCGAGCGACTCTCTGCTCATTTCCGGCAACTCTGAAAGCTTGAGGGAAGGTAAATCCGGGTCGGGAAAATAACGATAATCGGCGCTCCCTTCTTTAATTCTCTGCGGAAATGTAGATTGTTTTCCCTCGTCCCAACCGCGTGTTTCTTGAGCGACTTTTTCCCCTTTTTCCAATACTGCCGTCTGGCGCTTAATTTCGTATTCAACGGCTCGCTCCATCGCTCGAAACGAATTGAGGTTTTTTATCTCTACTTTGGTCCCCATCTCACCCGGAATGGCTATAGAAATATTGGCTTCTACGCGCATCTGCCCCTTTTCCATATTTGCCTCGCTTGCACCCAAATATCGCAGAAGGGTTTGTAATTCTCGAGCAAAATCACCCGCCTGCCTAGGACTTTTTATGACCGGCTCTGTCACGAGTTCCATGAGCGGTACTCCCGCTCGGTTGTAATCGATAGTCGTGCTTATTCCCTCCTCGTGTATAGAACTCGCGGTATCCTCTTCAAGATGCACACGCGTTACCGCAACATCATTCAGTACTCCGCCAGAGATGAGAGGATACACGAACTGACTAAGCTGGTAGCCCTTTGGGAGGTCGGGGTAGAAGTAATTTTTCCTGTCGAATTCCGTGTAATCCGCAAGCTGAGAGCCTAGAGCGATGCCTACCCGTAAGACTTGGCGGACAGCCTCTTCGTTGATGACGGGTAGTGTCCCTGGATGCGCCATACACACAGGACAGGTATTTGCATTCGGTTCTGAGGCATCTGAATCGTTCTTGGAGCAACAAAACATCTTGGTACGAGTCTTGAGCTCAGCATGTATCTCCAGACCGATTGTGGGCTCGTATATCGCCATACAGGCTACTCTAGCACCCCAATCAGCAACAACCCAAAAAGCGCAGAACGGGTAGCCCTGAGAGAACCCCGAAGCGGAGCGAAGCTCGCTACGGGGCAGGCCTCGCTTCCAAATGGAGTTTAGGTTTAACTCAAACGTAAAGTTCGGCGCAGTAGTCACGGCAGGATGCGTCACCACACCACCATCTCGTACATTCGAGAATCCGAGATTCTATGAATAATAAAGCTATCTCGGTATCCGAGATGATTATCTCGTGTCAATCTGCCACTCGCCGCTTGCAAGCAAAGCCTCAGCCTTCTTGAATTTCATCTCACGCCGCTCAGTGCCATTCGTGATTACTACCCTATCATTGCGACCATATTCAACTTTGGAAGGCACTGCCGTTGAGGCCGAAATGGTCCGTACAGCCTTGTGGATAACCTGCTCCGATTTTGGTGCCTGTACCCCCTCCATGGTCATGTTCGGGAACACGTTTGCCACCTGCGTCATGTAAGACTCCTCCATGGATTGGAAAAGCTTGAGTCCCTCTTTTTTGTATTCAACCAGCGGATCGCGCTGACCATAGGCGCGAAGATTCACGGAATTCCTTAGGTACTCCATCGCCTCCAAATGTTCCACCCAAAGAAAATCGACTGTCTGCAAAAGAAATCTTCGAGTCATGGAGTAAAATGCATCTCCCAGTTCTTTTTTCTTTGATTCAATCACGCCTCCAAACCCTTCATGCGCTTCCGCGATACGGACGAGCTCTTCGTCTATTGCGGACACCTCTCCCATGAGAAGAGCGTGTCGACGTGCATAGACACTCTTGCGTTGAATATTGAGAACGTCGTCGTATGAAAGGACGTGCTTGCGTGCATCAAAATTCAATTCCTCTATACGCGTCTGCGCTTTTTCGAGCGCACGCGTTATCATCGAATTATAAATTGGTTCATCTTCGGGGATTTTGAAGGTACCCATGACGCGCTTAATAACGTCTGATGCGAAGACGCGCATCAGTGAATCCTCTAGTGAGACGAAAAACTGCGTCTCCCCCGGGTCTCCCTGTCGCCCGCTTCTTCCTCGGAGCTGATTATCGATGCGACGCGCTTCGTGCCGTTCCGTCCCCAAGAGGAAAAGCCCGCCGGACTTTTTTACCTCTTCATATGCCTCATCGCTCCCAGGATTCCCTCCGAGCTTGATGTCGACTCCGCGGCCCGCCATGTTGGTCGCAATCGTAACCGCCCCACTCTTCCCCGCCTGCGCAATTATCTCGCCTTCACGTTCGTGATTCTTCGCGTTCAGTATCTCGTGCGGGATTCCCTCTTGTTTGAAATGTGCGGAGAGTACTTCGTTCTTTTCTACGGACACCGTGCCGACCAAGACCGGCTGACCTTTTTCGTGCAATTCCCGCACGCGTCTCGCGATGGCCTTCATTTTTCCCGATTCCGTCTGGAAGATGAGGTCCTCGTGGTCTTTGCGTATCGCAGGCTTGTTGGTCGGGACAACAACTGTATTGAGACCGTAAACCTTATAAAATTCCTCCGATGAGGTGACCGCGGTACCTGTCATACCGGCAAGTTTGCCGTAGAGGCGGAAGTAGTTTTGGAACGTGATAGAGGCAAAGGTGCGCGACTCTTGCTGCATCTCTACCCCCTCTTTCGATTCAATCGCCTGATGCAATCCCTCAGACCATCTCCTGCCGGGCTGCATACGCCCCGTGAACTCGTCGACAATGACAATAGCGCCGTCCTTAACGACATATTCCTTATCCCGCTCAAAGAGGGCTTTCGCGCGCACAGCAGTCTCTAGATGGTGTACATATTTGATTCCCGCATCTGTATAGATATTTTCGACACCAAGCGCACGCTGCGCCTTCTCGATACCGCTATCGGTCAGTGATATCTGCTTGTGTTTTCTATCGACCGTGTAATCTTCTTCAGGTACGAGTGAGGCGGCTATCTGAGTGAATCGTCCGTAGAGCGATTCCGCCTCGGAAACGGGAGCGGAGATGATGAGCGGCGTACGCGCTTCGTCGATAAGAATGGAGTCTATCTCGTCGACGATTGCAAAGTGGTACTCGCGTTGGCGGAGATTAACAGCCTCATATTCCAAATTGTCGCGCAGATAGTCAAAACCAAACTCGTTATTGGTACCATACGTGATATCGGCAGCATAGGCTTCCCTTCTCGAAACAGGACGCAAAAAATCATGCATAACCTTGAAGCTGCCGACTTGGTCACGCGTCGCATCTTCTTCTGCGATGGCTTCGGGCGAGACATGCGACGGGTCATAGATGAACGATGCCTCATGGTTGATGACGCCCACCGACAACCCGAGCGCATAATGAATTTGCCCCATCCATACCGCGTCGCGTCGCGAGAGGTAGTCATTGACCGTTACGATGTGCACACCCTTACCTGAGAGCGCGTTTAGGTATGCGGGAAGTGTGGCGACGAGAGTCTTTCCTTCGCCAGTGCGCATCTCTGCAATGTCACCGCGGTGGAGAATCATGCCCCCTATAAGCTGAACATCGAAGTGTCTTTGACCCAAGGTGCGCCGCGATGCTTCCCGAACCGCCGCAAAGGCCTCAGGAGCAAGCTCGTCTAATGTTGCCCTCTCTGAAAGCCGCTTCTTAAATTCAAGAGTTTTTTGCTTCAGCGCTTCGTCGGAAAGTGCTTTCGTCACCTCTTCCTGCGCATTGGTAGACGCAACAATAGACTCGGCAGCCCTTAAGGCCTTAAGATTTTCGTCCCCCAAGAGTCTTCTCCAGAATGCCATTGAGGCATCGTACATCAAAACGCTCGCCTATGCGATACAAAAAAAACGATCCCTCCGATTGGAGAGATCGTTTTTTGGAAGACACTAGCGGTGCTTCTTCTTGCCAGCCTTCTTCTTCTTTGCCTTCTTGGCCTTCTTCTTCTTTGCCATATAAATATTTTTTGCTTGAGTGGTAAGTTCGACCCGCACATTACGCAGTCATGCGAACATGCGATTACTATTTCATTATTGCACTCGCTCGCTCACACACCGCAAACAACACTCAGTAATGTGGATAACTTTTCTCTTGATTTTTTGATGGCTCGACAAAAAATATTTAAAATTTCTTTTCGAAACTCCCGTGCGGGATATTTTTGTGAGGCACAATGTGGAGGACGGGTGCGAGCACGCAAAGAGCTTCGCTTTAAGAACCTCTCGGTTCTTAAGTATCTCCTCCACGGGGAAACTACAGTTTCCCCGGCCCCCTTCGTCACTTTGGAGCTAACATCGTCCTCAAACCAAAGAGGCTACTGCGTAGATATGTGAGGCATAGTGTGGAGGACGGGTGCGAGCTCCAAAGTGAAAGTCTTATATGAGTGCCGCCGCCCTCCACGCTATGCCCCACTACCAATAAGGGTACCACCCGCATCAAAGGTCGCAACCCATAAATCAAAACACCCTCCTTGCGGACGGTGCTTTGACGACTTTCAATCAAGAATCCACACTTCACACGAATGTGTGGCACTCACACGGCATATTGTACCGCTGCCCTGTAAAATCGCAACTGCCAATTAGAGCTGGAGCGTGCCGTTGCGTATTTGCTCGATGAATGTAGATGCTTGGAGTGCGACGTCGGTAGAGAGCTTCGATGCGGCTTCGAGGACACTGATCGCCTTCGTGCGCTCCCCCATTCCGTAGTATGCGGCTGCGAGTGTGAAATATCCCTGTACCTCATCTGGGTGCGTTTTGACGTACGGTTCCCAGATGACCGCTATTTTGTCATACCTCTTTTGTGCGAGATATGCGCTGGTGATGCGCGCTTCCGCCGCGTCGCCCGTAGGAACGATAGGGGCGAGCAATTCATTTGCGAGTGCGTCGTTCTTGGTAAGCACCGCTCCCGCCGCATAAAGAATACGCGCCTGCACATTTCTAGTCTCAAGCTCATAAGCTGTCTTGAAGTCCCGCATCATTCCCCCCACGTCTCCCCGCATCTGAGCATTGCGAGCCATCTCGTACAGAATGGATTGCTTTGCCGGAGAAAGTGCATGCGCATGCTTGAGTGCTTCGGCGCCCGCGACGTAATTCCCAAATGAGTCATGGAGCAACCCCAAGAAGAGCGCTGGGCGCGCATCGAGGGGTGATGCCTCTTGCTGTAGCTTTATCTCGGCGACCGCGAAATCGTAAAATTCCTGCCTCAGCTTTGAATCGACTCCTTGGATAGAAGCTATCTTTGTCGCCATTTGGACGAGCTGCTCGCGCGCCTCTTGCGTCCCTACCGAACCTTCCGCAATCGTCTTCTTTATATACTCAAGATTCTTCGCGACGCCCTCTTGATGGGGACTGATAGCCTGAATGAGCAGGCGGTTCTGCGCCAGAGCCGAAGAGTTTATCCATGAGGCCGCTCCCCACGTGATAAGCGCGGCAACGACAGCAACGACAGGCATGCTCTGTTCGGGGAGAGATACTTTCCAAAGTCGTGGAGCCCCTGCGCTTTCGTCCCAACGCCACGCGATATACGCGATAACGAGCCCGAAAAGAATGTAGCTCATGACATTGTCAAACACGAAAAGGTTATGGAAAAAATATGCGGCCAAAACGCCCGTCAAGATACTGCTCTCGACGACAGTAAACGCGGCGGCCTTTGTATTCTCCGGGGGACGGCGCCACAATGCAACGAGCGCAGCCACAAAAATACTCAGGTAGCCGAGGAGACCAAGAATGCCGCCCGCCACAAGCCAATCGAAGACAACATTGTGTACGCGGTCAAACCACGGCTCTGCTGAATACATCCGCGGATCATAGTACTTGTCGAAAACGACGGCATAGTTCTCTTGCCCCCAGCCGAGGAGTGGCCGCTCCTTTACCCCCTCCCATGCCATTCCCCAATTGTAGAAGCGGGCCTTGGTCGTACTATCTGACGCAGAAATCGTACCGAGTCTTTGTAAGAAGCTGATCCTTTGTACCCAAGCGGCATCCCGCACCAAGAAGAATCCCCCCGCAAGTACGACGATTCCGAGGACAACCCCGAGAGCGGGGCGAACGAGTTTCCTTTCAGCATAGGGCGCAAAGAGCGCGATGAGCACCGCTGAGACAAAAATTCCCCCGATAAGCCCGAGGATAGTTCCGCGTGTCGCCGTGAGGAGCAACACGATACAATTGATGGCAAGTACCGTCCCATACGCAAGAGAAAATCTCATTCTCGAACCGGGAGAGCTCTTCGCCCACGCCTGCGCCCATAAAAGAGCCGCGATAAAGGCATGGAAGAGCATGTACACGGCGAGGTAGATAGGGTTGCCAAATGTGGCATCAAGACGAGAGAGCGAGGAGAATCCCGCGGTAAGACTGGCAACCCCGAAAAGCTGGAGAAACCCGTACCCAGCCACGGCAATCGAGACACCAAGCGTCGTCTGAAAAAATGCTCGCCAGAGCTTCTCGGTATTG
>CALRHH010000011.1 GCA_943359395.1 Candidatus Nomurabacteria bacterium | reverse complement strand
GGTACTCAAATGCACGGCATCCCGACGAGGTAATCTTCAGCGAAAGCCTCTCCGATGACCTCAAGCGCCGCGACCTCACTATCAACGCAATTGCATACGATGCCGCACACTCCACACTCGTCGACGAACATGGCGGGCGAGAAGACCTTGCTACAAAACGCGTCAAAACAGTGGGCAATCCGCACGAGCGATTTGAGGAAGATGCGCTGCGCATGTTGCGTGCAGTGCGCATCGCGGCCGAGCTCGATTTCGTTATCGATGCGCAGACGGCAGAAGGCATCGTTGCGCAATCGGCACAACTCGCAAAAATCTCGCGCGAGCGCGTACGCGACGAACTCACCCGTATTGTGCAAAGCCCTCGCCCCATGCAAGCTCTCTACGTAGCACAAAAGTTTGGCATTTTGAAATATGTAATCCCCGAACTGGAGGAGGGAATTGGCTGCGCGCAAAATCAGGCTCATTCATTCGACGTATTCGAGCACCTCATGCGAAGCCTGCAGCATGCCGCAGACAAAGAGTGGTCGCTCGATGTACGACTTGCGGCGCTCTTGCACGACGTGGGGAAACCTGCGACGCGCGTATGGTCTGAAGAGAAAAAAGATTGGACGTTCCACGGGCACGATGTTGTTTCTGCGCGCATGGCAAAAAAGATTCTTGCCGATTTGAAGTTCCCGAAAGAAATGATTGATAAGGTCTCGACTCTTGTACGTACTCATATGTTCTTCTCGGACCCTGAAGTTGTCACGCTCTCGGCAGTGCGCAGAGTGATAGCGCGCGTGGGTAAAGAAAATATCAACGACCTACTCAATCTGCGCGTCTGCGACCGTATCGGCACCGGCCGGCCTAAAGCGCACCCGTTCCGCTTGCGCAAATACATGTCGATGGTAGATGAGGCGATGCGTGATGCGGTATCAGTTGGCATGCTCAAAATTGATGGAACAAGAATTATGGAGCTTGGCGAAAAACCAGGTCCGCGAATCGGCTGGATACTTCATGCGCTTCTTGAAGAAGTGCTCGACGAACCTGAGAAAAACACTGAGGAGTATATGGAAAAGAAAGCTTCCGAACTTATGAAAATGGCCGATGCTGACTTACGCACACTCGGAGAGGCAGGCAAAGACCGCCGCGAGGAGGAAGACGAGGCGGCCGTACAGAAATTGAGGGAGAAACATCACGTGTCGTAAAAGGAAAATGGCGCAAAAGAAAAGGCCGGCTCACCTGGCGACGGAATCTTTTCTTTCTTTTAATTCTGTCGCCGTCGTGAGACGGCCTTAGCGTTTATCTCCGTTCCTCCAAAAGAACTTGAGTTCATACACGAAGTACGTTTTGCATCCAATCGGCGCAGAGGCACCGTTTAATTTAGTAGCGTAGTACTTTTGTAATATATGTACCCGATAACTGATTAGAGTTACGAGAGACGGGAAAGAGCGGCCAAGATGAATACTATCGCTCTATTGGACACTGTAAAGGACACGCTGTGCATAACCGGAGAAGTGTTCATGTCCTTTAGAGACATGTCCGATAATAGGCCTATATATCGAGCTCTATTGAGATAGGACAGTGGTCCGAGCCTAGTGTCTCGGCATGTATCTTTGCAGAGCGAACCTTTGATTCCAGGGCTTTGCTTACGAAAAAGTAGTCTATCCTCCAGCCCACGTTTCTAGCGCGAGCGTTCGCAAAATGCGTCCACCAGCTGTAATGCCCGTTGCCTTTGGTGAAAATCCTGAATGTATCCACAAATCCCGCCTCAATTATGGTGTCGATGCCCTCGCGCTCTTCTTTTGTGAAACCATGTTCGCCTTCGTTGGCTTTCGCATTCGCCAAATCATCTTCCGTATGCGCCACATTGAGGTCACCGCAGAAAATAACGGGTTTTTTCTTCTCCAATTGCTTACAAAAAGCGAGAAAAGCAGGGTCCCAGCGCTTATGCCGTAGCGTAAGACGGCTCAAGTCTGGCTTCGAATTCGGAGTATACACATTTACTACGTAAAACTTCTCATACTCCGCGGTAATCACGCGTCCCTCTTCATTGGGGTCCCCGTAGCCATCTTTCAGCTTGTATTTCTTGAGAATCTCCTCGGGAAATCCGAAAATAAGGCTCAAAGGCTTGGTTCTCGAGAATATCGCCGTACCAGCGTAGCCCTTGCGCCCCTTAGAAGAGTTCCAGTACTCCTCGTAGTCTGGCAAATCAACCTCCGACTGATGCTCCTCTGCCTTGGTCTCTTGGAAGCATGCAATATCCGGTTTCACCTGCTTGAGAAACGGCACGAGCGCGTCTTTGCGATGGATACTCCGTATACCATTCACATTCCACGAGACGAGTTTCATATCAAGACGATACCACAATGTTTCATGAGCAAGCACTGCCGCATTACTTCCTTCGTTTCCCGTGGAATGCTTGATGCACCTCACGAAGGTGTTTGTCGGTCACGTGCGTGTATACCTGCGTCGTTGCGATGTTGGCGTGCCCTAAGAGAGCCTGCACGCTACGGAGGTCGGCGCCGTTCTCGAGCAAGTCGGTGGCGAAGCTGTGGCGGATTACGTGCGGCGTAACTTTGCGCGTGATGCCGGCTTTAATGGCGTACTGCTTTACCATCCGCTCCACCGAGCGGGAAGTGATGCGTGGTAAATCTTTTCCCTTGCTACTTCCACCCTTCCCGTAGCTCACAAAAAGCGCTTCGCTCATATCGCCACGTTTTTTTAGATATTCGGCCACCGCTTTTTTTGCAGATGCCGAGAGAAACACCACACGCACTTTTTCGCCCTTGCCGCGCACGGAGAATTCATCGCGCGTGAGATCTAAATCCTGATTGAGTCCGCATAGTTCCGAGACGCGGAGGCCTGTAGAAAAAAGTAATTCGAGTATCGCGCGATCGCGGAGTGCGGCGAGCTCATAACCCTGCGGCGCACGCATGATGCGGTTCAGTTCGTCGGCTGTGATGAGGTCCAAATCTCGACCAGAAGTCTTCGCAAGCTCGATGCGCTCAGGATTGAGTGATTCGATATCGCGCTTGCGGAGGAATTTGAGGAACGCCCGCAGCGCGATGAGATGATAATTCTGCGTATTTTTCTTCATCGTGCTCGAAACCCCTGCCGAGCGGTTTAGATTGATACGGAATTCGCGTACCATCTGCTCCGTAACCTGAGAAGGGGACTTCACCTTAGCGTAATTTAAGAAGCGGCGGAGGTAGCGGTCGTAATTCTCGACCGTCTTCACGCTTCGCCCCTTCTCTATCTCGATGTATTCGAGAAATTGCGTCTTAAGTTCTTTGAGGTCGGTAGCCATCTCCGAATTGTACCAAAATATTGTGCGACGTATTTACGTTGCACAATATTTTGAGATTATCCGACATTCGTGTTGGATAATCTGCGTTGTGCGACGTATCACACCGGCGACTTCTTATTTCAAATACTTTTTCTTTTTCAATTTCTCAGGCAAATACGATTCTTTGTCGTACATTTCATACCCCTTTCCGTACTTTAAATCTTTCATAAGTTTCGTGGGTGCGTTACGAACTTTCATTGGTATCGGTAGATTGCCGAATTTTTTCACGTCATCGAGCGCTTCGAATACCGCATCGTACGAGCGGCGGTCTTTCTTGCACTGCGCGAGGTAGGCGACACCGTGCGCTAGATTTATCGTCGCTTCGGGATAGCCTATTTTGTGCACTGCCTCGAATACTGCATTCGCAACGACGAGTGCGGTCGGCACCGCGAGACCGACATCTTCGCTCGCGAACACAACCATACGACGCGCGATGAATTTCGGGTCTTCGCCCGCATCTACCATGCGCGCGAGATAGTAGAGCGCGGCATCGGGCTGTGAGGCACGCATACTCTTTATGAAAGCCGAGATGGTATTGTAGTGCTCTTCGCCTTTTTTGTCGTAGCGCAGGTGTTTGGACTGTATCGCTTCTTTCAACGTATCGAGTGTGATTGCGCCATACAGTGCCTGCGCCGTTTCGAGAGTGGTGATGGCCTGACGCGCGTCGCCACTCGCCATTTGGACGAGCCAATCGCGGGCGTCTTTCTGTATTTTTAATTTTGTACGCTTTAGTATCTGTCCCATTTCTTTTTCGTTGTGCTCATTCAAGACGAAAACGCGTGCACGCGAGAGGAGAGGGGAAATAATTTCAAAAGAAGGATTCTCCGTGGTCGCTCCGATGAGCGTTATGTCACCACGTTCAACGAACGGCAAAAGAAAATCTTGTTGCGCTTTGTTGAAACGATGTATCTCGTCGACAAAAAGTATTTTCGGTTTGCCGCCGAGCCTAAGTTGTCTGCTTCCGACAACTTTCTTTATGTCCTCTTTTCCAGAGTCGACAGCAGAAAGCTCATAGAAATCTGCGCCCACGGCGTTTGCGTAAATACGTGCAAGCGTCGTCTTGCCAGAGCCGGGCGGTCCCCACAAAATGAACGAAAAAAGTTCTTTCTTTTCGATTGCAACCCGAAGCGGCTTCCCCTTGGCGGTCAAATGTTCTTGGCCTACGAATTCGTCGAGTGTTTTTGGGCGTATCTTGGAAGCGAGAGGCTCTCGATTTCCACCGCGAGTATTCGAGTGATTGGAAATCGCAGTGCTATTGGAGGGTTCCATAATCCCAGTATACGCTCGGCTTACCGTGTACACACCTTGCGCGTTTTACTTGAATTGCTATCCTATACGCATGAATACAAAATCAGTGGTTATAGGGATTATTGTCGTTATTGTGCTGGCAGCTGGTGGCTATTACGCCTACAAGTCCATGGGCTCAACGTCGGCAGCTATACCCGAACAGACGACTCCCACAACTACTACCGAACAAGCGAATCAGGTACAAGGTCAAGACGTGAAAGTGGGTACGGGCGCTGAAGCTAAGCCAGGAGACACCGTATCAGTCCTCTACGTGGGTAAATTCACCGATGGAAGCGTTTTTGACAGTTCGGGAGCACACGGCAATCAGCCCCTCGTCTTCATCCTCGGTTCCCAAGGCCTCATCCCAGGCTTCCAAATAGGAGTAAACGGTATGAAGGAAGGGGGGGAGCGCTTACTTGCAATACCACCAAGCCTCGGCTACGGTGGTGAGGACGTTAAAGATGAGAGCGGGAAAGTCATCATTCCCGCCAATTCAACCCTCGTTTTTGAAATACAGCTCGTGAAGGTCGTCCCGGCAGCCCCCGCTCCTACCGCTCAATAGGGGCGTAGAATAGACAGTGGTAGGTGTCAGGATGACGCCTAAGCCCTTGCATAAATGGCGAGAATGTGATACCGTTCTCGGATGCTTACGAAGCGTAAGAAAGCGAATGAAATCGGCAAAACAAGCCGCCACGCCACCGATACAGGGTCTCCTGAGGTGCAAGTGGCCGTGTTGACACGTCGAATCGAAGAGCTTTCGGTACATTTGGATAAAAATCGCAAGGATAAACACAGCCGCCGTGGACTTTTGGGTCTTGTAGCTGACCGTCGCAAACATTTGAAGTACCTCGAGGCGAACAACAAGCGCGCATACGGCACTTTGGTGAAGAAACTCGGTCTGAAGAGATAACCTTGCCCAGAACAGTTCGATTTGTCTCCAAATAAAACATCGTTTTGTAAGCTATACTCCGTCTAGTGGGTATTTTAATAAACGTGTTCACGCAAAGAGCTAGACTCTTTAGCGATCATTAACAAGAATGTCGCGTAACAATTGACGTAACGCGACGTAATTTCGCAAAATTATATATGGCAATAGTAAAACATACAGAACAGCGCGTCGGTGTATTCATCGATACGCAGAATCTTTATCACAGCGCAAAAAACATCTACCATGCGCGCGTAAATTTCGGCAACGTCCTCAAGGACGCTGTGGCGGGACGCCATCTCATCCGCGCCCGCGCGTACATGGTGACGACCGAGAGCGGGGAAGAAACCGCGTTCCTCGAAGCACTCACCAAAGTAGGTATCGAACCGAAGACGAAAGAGCTACAAGTATTCTACGGCGGCGCCAAGAAAGCAGACTGGGACGTCGGCATGGCAGTCGACGCCATCACGGCGTCTCCAAAGCTTGATGCGGTTATTCTCATCACCGGTGATGGGGATTTCATTCCTCTCATTCAATATTTGAAAATGCACGCGGGCTGTCAAGTTGAAGTCGTCTCATTCGGTCGCTCGACTTCGGGGAAACTCCGCGAAGCGACAGAACACTTCCTCGACCTCGACGAAGACCCGAAGCGTTACCTCCTAAACTATCGTTCGACTCGGCTTCCGCCTCGCTCACGACAAGCCGCATTGCGAGCAGGAAGAGACATCCAGGTCTCAGCACCTGACGATTCGATGGCAGAACAAGCGAACGAAGACGCCGCCGAAGCGGGAAAAATAACGGGGGTGGAATAACCCGCAGATACCGGCCGCCGACGCTTGACGCGTCGGCGGTCTTTGTTATAATGGCGTTATAACAGTAACATAATCGCGTATGTCCCAAAAAGTAATCACTATCGGCAGTTCCATCGGCGCGGTTTTCCCAAAAGCCCTTGTCGACGAACTCGAATTCATCCCGGGGCAGGAGATTTCCGTGAGCGCGGAAGGACCAGACCGTATTGTCATCGAGCGTAAGCGACGAACAAATCCGAGTACCGCTCAATCCGCCAATCTCGTGAAGTGGGCGGCTGCATACGTCGAAAAATATCGAAAGGATTTTGAGGCGCTCGCTGATAAATGACCTATGCGAAAGCCGCAATACGTTTCTGTCGAAGAAGCACTTCGACTACACGCCGTGGTACTCGGACTTACCCGGGGAACACTTGGTGTGCGCGATATGAATGGATTACTCGGTGCACTCGGGCGGCCGAGATCGGCATTCGGGGGGAAAAGTATGTTCCCTGATGTGTTTTCAAAAGCTGCGGCATTAATCGAGAGTATCGCACGTAACCACCCGTTCATAGACGGTAACAAGCGCACATCATATCTCATCGGCGCGGCATTTCTCCACAAGAACGGGTACGGCTTGTCCCCTAAGGGAGGAGAGATTGAGACGTTCATGCTCTGGGTCGTGACGGAAAAGCCGGATATGAAAGAAGTATCTGCCTGGCTCAAGAAATATTCGAAACGAAGAGCAAAAAGAAAATAAGAGGTCCGGCATCCGACGATTCGATGGCGCCCAACAGCACCGAAGAAAGTTCCGAAGCCGGCCGAATTACGGGAATGGAGTGAAAAAGAATTAGCCCCGGCGTTTCCGCCGGGGCTTTGTGCGTTTCACCGTCTCAGATGTACTTCTTCGAGGTACTGAGTCCGATGAACAGTGCAATTTCCTCTCGGTCAAGCTTGCCCCAATTTGATCTCGACTCGAAATTGAGAACATAGTTGCGATAGGCCATTGGGTTGCTGACCTTTAGCTCATCGAGAAACTCTAGTTCATCCGCAGTGCTCCACACCATGGAGCCTTTGACACTCTTAGCCATGGGAACACTCCTCAAAATGTCGCGCTGCGTTTTCAAGCGCAGCGACGACGGCTTCCCGACCGTCTTCATCGTTGATGCTCACGAGCGAACGACCTGTTGTGAATACAATCTGTGCATTAATCAATTCCGACGCCGCATAGAAGTGACGTGCGCCGATAAATGAATGCGCAGATTTCAGAATCCACCCGAGTGCATCACACCGGACAGCTTCAGGCGAGAGAACCTTAGCAGGTTTACCGGAAGCTTCGAACGAAAGCCCCGAGCGCGTAAAGCTTGCATCGGACCCCATTGCGGCGACTGCCGCACGGGCGATACGAGCTAAATCGGCGTTCGATACTTTCTGGCGACGCTTTTTCGTAGCCATGTATTCCTCCATCGCTGTAGGGAAGTAGTCACAGCAAAGATACGGTGATCCTCCACATCTTTGCTATGACCATTTCCCAACTGTTTTCTCAAAGAACGTAGGGATATTTTAACATTTTTGGTCATTATGTCAATCTTTATTGATGATATTATTATGATAAAATAGCTTTGAAATAGAAGCCCGTATCACTATATGTCAGAGAATATTGATAAAAATGTGGCGATGGAAACCAGATTGGCCAGGGTGGGACTGTCGGAGAAGGAGAGTCGCGTGTACTTGGCCCTCTTGCCCTATCGCGACATCGGGACATCGAAGATCATCAGAATGACGGGTCTCCACGGGCAATTCGTCTATGACGCGCTCGCGAAGCTGGAGGAAAAAGGGCTCGCACGGCACGTGATACAGAACGGCCGCAAAAAATTCAGCGCTAATACGCCCAACCGCCTTCTCTCGCTCATCGAGGAGAAAAAACTGGCTGCAAACGCCCTCGCGAAGGAACTTCAGGACCGATACGCGGGCGAACGTGAACAGGACATTGAGATATTTCAAGGCGACAGCGCTTTCGCTGCGCAACAATTCGAACTACTCAAACGACAACCCAACGATACTGTTATCTGTGTTATCGCGAGCGAAACGGAACGATACCAAGCAACACTCGAAGCCGAAGGGGCGTGGGATGACTACCTCCAGATTCTGCGGGAAAAAAATATTAAGACTCGTTACCTGGGCTCGGAAAAACAGCGCGAGCGTTTACAGACACTCGAGAAAACGGAGCAGTGGACGTATCGTATACTTCCTGGTCATGCGACAGGTTTGATGAACACCGATATCTGGCACGACAATATTACGCTCAACATTTTTGGTGACCCAGTACTCTGTATAACAGTCACGGGAAAAGAAATAGCAAACGGCTACCGCGAATTCTTTGAGACGCTTTGGAACCTCTCAAGCAAATAACCCATACACTACGTATGCGCTACAGCGTAAAGATGGTGTATGTCGCTGAATGTCAGTTTTTTATGTCCACCTCGCGGCGGGACGACCAGTAAGCAAGCCCGACGAAGACCAGCCCCACGAGTCCCGTAAGCGGTTCGGGTACGTGCACAAAAATACCGAAAATCATCGCGAGCGCGAGGCCGAATATCGCATAGTGCGCGCCATGCTCAAGGTATCGCAGCGTGTCGAGTGTTTTCGCTCGTACCAGCGCGACCGTAAAGGTGCGTACAAAAAGCGCGCCGATACCGAGACCGACTACAATAATGGGGAGAGCCGAGGTAATCGCAAATGCGCCGATGACTCCATCGAGCGAGAATGCGGAATCGAGCACGTTCAAATACACAAAGAGCGCCGCGCCACCCACCGCGGCACTTGCCCCCGTTTCTATCTCAAAAGATTGTGCCACACCCTCAATCACAATGAAGAGCACGACACCGATAAGTCCCGCGATGAGGAGAGTGGTCGCTTGCAGAGGCAAGAAGAATGCACACACGAGAAGTACCGTGAGTACGAGTGCTATCTCGATGGCCTCAATACCACCCCAACGCGAAAGATGTCGTTCGATGACGCCAATCCAATGCACGGTTTTACGGTTGTTGAAAAAATACTTGAGTGACACGAGAAGGAGAAATGCGCTACCGAAGGCGGAGATAGCGATGCGTGCATCCGCAAGTCGTTCTCCATATGCGGCGGGGTCGTAGAATGCGAGCATTGTGACCGCATAGGGCGAGAGCCACGCGGCGGCCGATACGATGAAAATGGGAAAGATAAAACGCGTACCAAACACGGCAATGAATATACCCCAGGTGAGAAAGCGGCCTTGCCACGCGGGCGTCATACGCTGCAGTACCTTTGCGTTCACGACCGCATTGTCAAAAGATAGAGTGATCTCCAATATCGTCAGAAGCACGACGAGAAAGAGCGCTGAGAATCCGCCCCACGTAAATACTGCCACAGACGCGAGAAGGGAGATGAGTGCGGGAAACAGAAAGATGTTCATAGAGATGCCGATATCCTAGCACATTGTCATTGGTATCGATTCATACTATAGTCATACTATTAGTAAATAGTCGTGGTGTTCGGATAGGCAGCTTGCCCTGAGCTTTTTCGAGGGGTGGACGCTGAAATCCGTACATCACCCAAAGCACAATGGAAAAGAAGGTATATTCTCTCGAAATCGGGGGAAAGACGATGTCCGCTGAGTTTAACGACTGGGCAGACCAAGCAAACGGTTCGGTGTTATTCCGCTACGGCAACTCGGCCGTCCTAGCGACTGCCGTTATGGGAAGAGAATCAGACAAAGACTACTTTCCACTCTCAGTAGAATACGAGGAGAAATTTTATGCGGCGGGAGCTATTCTCGGTTCGCGATTTATGCGCCGCGAGGGTAGGCCTTCCGACGAGGCGGTGCTCTCGGGCCGCATAGTAGACCGCACCATTCGTCCGCTCTTCCCCAAGGGAATGAAGCACGAGGTGCAGGTAATTATCTCTGTCATCTCGTTGGAAGATTACGACACCGATATTCTCGCCGTAAACGCCGCATCACTCGCACTCGCCACCTCAGACATCCCGTGGAACGGACCTGTCTCTTCAGTACGCGTCGGCATTGCAGACGGAAGCGACGAACTCATTACGAATCCCACGTACGGACAAAGAAGCGAGGAGTTGCCACCGAAGGCCCGTATGGACCTCACTGTGTCGGGTAAGGATGGGCTCGTCAACATGATAGAAGTCAACGCCCGCGAAGTGGAGGAATCGGTACTCGACAAAGCTCTTATCAAAGCATCCGAAGAGATTGAAAAAGTCCAAGTATGGCAAAAGATGATTATTGCCGAACAAGGAAAAACCAAAAAAGAATTCGCCGCGCCTGACGTCACGACCGAGGTTGAAGCGGCGTTTTCTGGAATTGTCGAGCCAAAACTGAAGTCTCTGAACGGCATCATGTCCAAGGAATCGTTCGAGGAAATGAAATCGGAATGGGCGGCACAGGCTACCGAGAAATTCCCCGACATGAAGCCGCAGCTGCTCGACGGATACTTCGAGCGGCGTATTGATGAGTACGTACACGACCTCGCCATCAAAGAGAATAAACGTGTTGACGGCCGAGCACTCGACGAAGTCCGTCCGTTAAGCGCGCAGGCGGGGGGCATCTCACCCATCATCCACGGCACAGGACTTTTCTTCCGCGGACAGACACACGTCCTCGCCGCACTCACGCTCGGCGGCCCCGGAGATGCCCAATTGCTCGACACCATTGAATTCCAAGATACGAAAAAGTCATTCATGCTCCACTACAACTTCCCACCGTTCTCAGTAGGTGAGACGGGGCGTGTTGGCGGATTCAACCGCCGCATGACGGGACACGGCGCGCTCGCGGAGAAGTCTCTGCGCGCCGTCTTGCCAACAAAAGATGTCTTCCCCTACACAATCCGCATCGTCTCAGAGTGTCTCGCGTCCAACGGCTCGACCTCAATGGCGACCGTCTGTGCAGGCTCAATAGCGCTCATGGACGCCGGAGTTCCCATCACGCGTCCTGTCGCAGGAATTGCCATGGGGCTCATGTCTGACGCCAAGACGGGGGCTTACAAAGTACTCACCGACATTCAAGGACCCGAAGACCATCACGGAGACATGGACTTCAAGGTCGCAGGAACCTCACAAGGAGTGACGGGCGTACAGATGGACGTTAAAGTGGAAGGGGTACCTCTTAAGGTGCTCAGCGAAGCATTCGCGCAAGCGAAAAAAGCACGTCTGCAGATCCTCGAAGTCATCACGAAAGAAATCCCAGCACCACGAGCCGACATCAGCGAACGTGCTCCGAAAATCCTTACTATCGTCGTTAAGAAAGACCAAATTGGTCTTGTTATCGGACCTGGTGGCAAGATGATAAACGGTATTCGTGAACGTACGCTCGCGGACGATATCACCATCGAAGAAGACGGAACAATCTTTATTACCGGAAAGGCGGGCGCGGCAGAAGCGGCGCTCAAAGAAATCGCCGACCTCACGCGTGAGTATATGGTGGGCGACAGATTCGAAGGTCCTGTTGTCCGCCTCATGGACTTCGGAGCATTCGTAAAACTCGGGCCGACAGCCGACGGACTCGTACACGTCTCAGAGGTCGCACCTTTCCGTATCGGAAAAATATCGGACGCGGTGTCGCTCGGAGACATAGTACCCGTCGTTATCAAGGAAATAGATGATAAAGGAAGGTATAATCTTTCTATCAAGGCGGCTGATCCGGAATGGGCCACACGCAAAGGGCTCAAACCAGACACAAGCGGCGGAGATGCTCATGGTGGACGAAATGACAGACCGCGAAGAAATTTCTAACGACAGTAAGAAGCCTGCCACTACAGGAGTGTCTCAACAGTCTCAGGCAACACAGCCCGAGGTCAAAATCCTTGAGGAGCATGTAACGCGTGTCGCACAGAAGCCTGTTCTCCAAGATAACGACAAGGGGATAGCTCCCCCCGTACAAAACATTCCTTCTCCCGCCATCGAACTGTCGGCAAAGCCCACGTTACCCGCATCACCCGTGGTCGCTTCCGTCGCGCAGCCAGTAGCATCCAAAACGCCCCCGCTACCTCCGCCCGCGCCTGTACAAGAGAAACCGTTACCACGTCCTACGGAGAAAAAGCGCGCGCTATCGGACCCGAGCGGACCAGCCTTAGGAAACGACATTGCGAGAATACTTGCGGAGGTCAAGCTCCCTGAGCGTCGCGACCCCGCGACCTCAACTGAGAAGCCTCCCTTGCCCAAATCAAAACAATTCGACACCGGTATCATAGGCTCCGCGCTCGATGAAGAAACGCCTAACCCTCACTCACAAAATTCACAAGAAGGTGCCGCAATTACTCCGCAAGTACCTGCTCCCGCGGCACCTTCTGACGAAACGAAAGTCTCGGAAAAAGATTCGAGTAGTGTCGTAGCCGTTCACACCCTCAAGGACGACCTGCGGGGAGTGGTGCATGACCAGAAAATATCAGTCGTCAGGGCTGTTTCCCTCGAAGAAGACAGGAGAGCTCATAAAGGATTGAACACAGAGGAAACCGAGGGGACTCGGCAGCGCTCGAGCCGAGTACTCGGAGTACTGTTTGCGTCCCTCACACTCATCGGTCTCGGGGCAGGAGCGCTATTCGGAGTCATCTACGTCATGAATCAGCAACAGGTAGTCCCGAAAATAGATACGGGGACCTCAATACTCTTTGCAGAACAAAGTGTTTTACTTCCCCTAGATGCTCAGTCTCCAGAAGAACTTAGACGAGCGCTCCGTACGGGACGCGCCGCATCTCAGGGCGCACTCGGCTCCATCACGCGCATTATTCCCGTAGTTGCAGAAACGAGCACCGACGGTACTCCGCAAAATCGTCCAGCAACGTTCAAAGAATTTATGGTGGCGATAGGAGCGCATCCACCCGACGACTTATTACGCGCTCTGGGAAATGATTTCTTTCTCGGCATACACGCCGTGGACAGGAGTTCTCCCCTTATTGTCATTCCCGTCACGTCACATGGGCGCGCGTTCGCCGCAATGCTCAGTTGGGAAGAAACCTTAAATCCCGACTTAGTGCCTCTTTTTTCTTTCGTTCCCACCCTTAAGGTAGACGGTAACGGCGTCCCGTCCAAACGAATCTACGAAGACGTTGTTATGCGCAACTACGATGTCCGCGCGCTCAAGGATAATATAGGGGAAATCCAGATGTACTATTCATTCCCCACACAAAATATCCTTGTAATTGCAGAGAGCCCCTACTCCTTCCCCGAAATTCTAAGCCGCCTACAGGCAAGTCGCCAACTCTAGCGCGAAGCACAGGCCCCTTGCTATACTCATATCCATGAAACACATCACTGAAGAACAGTTGGAGGAATTGCGTGGTGCCTTGGGTGCTGAGCGTGATGCGGTAGAAGAAGAACTTGCCACGTACGGACGTGTACAAAACGATACCGGAGATTGGCAGGGAAGCACTTCTTCGGGCGGACAGGAGGCTGACCCGAACGACGCGGCCGACCAAATTGAAGAGCTTGTGGTCAACGTGCCTCTCGTTGAGGAGCTAGAGAAACGACACCGCGATATCGTTGCCGCATTCGAAAGGATGGAGGATGGCACGTACGGCATTTGCGAAGTGGGAGAAGAAGAGATTCCGTTTGACCGGCTTGAAGCGAACCCCGCGGCAGCTACCTGCATAAAACACGCGTAATCATGATTCACAGGTGAGTATTGTGGCGACTCCTCTGGGCACCGCCGCTTGCTAGAATGGCGCAATGGGTGAGAAGCAAAAAATCGCTTCCGGGTTCGCGCGCGTCTTTGGCGCACAGCCGATGCTGCCGAAAGCCGCGGTTGTCTCCGTCGAGTGCGACATAGTAAAAGGCTTGCATGCGTACACCATCGTCGGTCTGCCAGACAAATCAGTGGAGGAAGCAAAAGACCGCATCGCAGCGGCGATAAAAAACACGGATCCGCTCATCCCCACCAGCCGTGAGGACGGCGGCTACGAATCACCCAAGCGCAGCAATAAAAAGATAGTGCTCTCGCTCGCGCCTGCAAACCTGAAGAAGGAGGGCGCAGTGTTCGACCTTCCGCTCGCGCTTGCATTCCTACTCGCATCGCGGCAAATTAAATTTGATCCTGCGAGAAAATTATTTGCAGGAGAACTTTCGCTCGATGGGACGCTTTCTCCTATTCTCGGATGCCTCGCCATCGCGGTCGCCGCGCGCGACGGGGGATTCACCGACCTCTACGTGCCCGAAGAAAACGCGGATGAAGCGTCTCTTATTTCCGAACTGCGCATTCATCCGGTCGCTTCCTTATCCCACGCCATCGGGCAGTTGACTAAATTGGGCGCAGCGAAATCACCTGCTCGGCGGATGCTTCGCACGCATACGCATGACGACGAAGCGCTCGATGAAATACGTGGACAGGCGAGCGCGAAGCGCGGACTCATCATCGCCGCTGCAGGCGGGCACAACATCGCGCTCTACGGTCCGCCCGGCACCGGAAAAACGCTGCTCGCTCGGGCGACCGCCTCTATTCTTCCCGACCTCTCCGAGGAAGAGATGGTAGAGGTGACCACCATTCACTCTCTCTCTGGCGCTCTCAGTGGTCATGCAATATTCCGGCCACCGTTCCGCTCGCCGCATCATACTTCTTCGTATGCGGCACTTATCGGCGGCGGCTCGACAGGAATCCGCCCTGGAGAGGCGACTCTCGCGCATCGGGGCGTTCTCTTCGCCGACGAATTCCCGGAATTCCATCGCGATGTCATCAACGCGCTGCGTGAACCGCTTGAAGACAGGGTGATATCTATCGCTCGCGCAAAGGGTTCTGCAATATTTCCGGCAAATTTCATGCTCATCGCTGCGCTTAATCCGTGCCCGTGCGGATTTTGGGGGTCTCAGCGCTGTCGCTGTATGCCCCACCTCGTAGAAAAATACCGCAGAAAGATATCCGGCCCCGTCGCAGACAGAATCGACATGTGGGTATCTGTCGGCGAGATGGCTCCCGAGACGCTTTCGACGCAGACAAAAAGGGGATCGGGCGAAACCAAACGCGCACGGGAAGCTGTCGCCGGCGCGCGTGCCCGACAGCGTACTCGGTTCGACGGAAGGAAAGACACCTCCACCAATGCCGACATGGGTCCGAAAGAAATCGAATCGCTCGCCGCACTTTCTCCAAAAGCTGAAGAGGCGCTGCAGGTAGCCGCGCGTTCAATGAAACTTTCCCCACGCGGCTACCATCGCACCATCAAACTCGCGAGGACTATAGCCGACCTCGCTTCCTCACATACGATTGAACCGTCACACATGTTAGAGGCGCTGCAATACAGAGCTCGGGAACTATAGAAAATCGACGTTGTCTCGTTATTCCGAGGCTGGAATGAGTTTCACAAGGTAACGTGGCTCTGTAACCTGTCGAATCAAGTCCCCTTGGAACCTGGGCCTGCATGAGGTAGATTCCTGTGAGGCTCATTCACAGTAGTCGCACGCCTGGGCGAATCAGGCTCCCGGTGTAAGGAGGAAACGATGACCATTCGTTTTCTGTATGAAATCTTGCGCCGGCACCTATTCGGCGCAATCGTATTTTTTCAGCTCGTTGGTTGGATGTACCCGCTGCTGAAAGAGTTCTTCCGCTTCGGAGTCGTCGGAATGACGGCGATGATAGTGTATTACAGCGTCCTCATCCCCGTAAAGACGGTTACGGGATGGGAATTCAAATACGCTGCAGCATGCGCGCTACCCTTAACCCTCTTCGTGCACTTCAGGATGCAACGACGATGGGTGTTCGAGATCAACGACCCTGCCAATGAGAAGCGGGAACAGGCGTTTCTCGTCTGTAAACAGTTCGTCATGTTTCTGGTGAATACCGTCCCGGTTCCGTACCTCATGGAGTACTTCGGTACCGGATACCTTATAACAAACCTCGGCCTGACGCTCTCGCTCGCGGGCATCAGTTTCGGTCTGTCGATGCTTATCTTCCTGCGAAATCTCCGCGTACGTCCGCACATCGAGTGTGGAAACGGCCGGAGATTTCTCTTTTATCTAAATCGTCTCTTTGCTATCAGAAAAGTGCACACGTGTTTTCGCAATGCCCAAACTCTTTAATCGCTTGAGGATAAAATCCTGCATCGCTTTCTCGTTTTTGAAATTGACAACCTTCTCATTGTCGATCACAGCCCACGCGCCAACATCGCGCAGAACGTCGGTCTTGCTGAAAACAATGTCCGTCACGCCGTTCATGCGGATGGCGCGTTCAAGCGTCTGCATGTCCATCCAGTTGGTCTGACGGCGGCGGCCGGTCGTCGAGCCGAATTCCTCACCGACGTTTCCTATCTTGTCAAAGAGCTCCCCGTCGGGCTGGAATTTCTTGCTGCCGACGTACGTTTCATATATTTTTGCGACACCCCACACATCGCGGACCGAATGTGCGGGAAGACCGTTCAGAAGCGCGCCCGCGGTCGTGCAGTGACTCGATGTGACAAATGGATAATCACCCCAGTCAATGTCGAGCCCAAATCCCTGTGCCCCTTCGGCGAGAATGTAGACCTTTTTTTTATTTGAATACCATTCTCTGTACAAATCAACGAGGTACGGTTTGAGCTCAGCCACACGCTCTGCGCGTACTCCCGTGCGTCCGTACTTGTCACGGTATGCAGGTCCGTTGCCGCGGCCCGTGGTGCCTATCTTCGCGCCTTGCTCCTTGTCTTCATTTTTGTGCGCATCGGTAATGACATGAGTGTTCGTAGCCACAAATATTTTTCCCTTGGTTTTTATGCCGCCTTCCTCGAGCATTTTTAGTTCCCGGAAAAACTGGTCGGGGTCCAGGACGCATCCGGAGCCGATGATGGATTTCACACCAAAGAAAAGACCCGCGGGCATGTGGTGGGTTACGAATTTCTTCCCTTTATGAAAAATGGTGTGGCCCGCATTGCATCCGCCGTTGTAGCGAAGCACGTGAGTATAGGAGTTTTTGTGGCTTAAATAGTGGGCGACTTTGCCTTTCCCGCAGTCTCCATACTGGAGATCAACTATGACATCCATCGTTAACACAGCTGCCGCAGAATAACAGCTAGCGTGGGAAAAAGCAAACAGCGTCCGTCACTTAAAATGACGAAAAAGTACGAGCAAGCCGTTGATGAGTTCACACATGCGCTAGAAAGGATTGCGGATACCGTTACGGATCTCGAAGTGGACATGTGCGCCGGTCGATTTGCCGGTTGAGCCGATATACCCGATAACTTGCCCCTGTTGGACATGCTGCCCCGGAGACACTGCGACGTGCGATTGATGTGCGTAAAGTGTCTGGCTTCCGTTTGCATGCTTGATGACGACGTAATTACCGTAGCCGGCGTTCCATCCGCCCTCTCGTGCAATTAGCACATCACCCTCGGCCGCGGCGAGTATTGGAGTACCGATAGGGGCGGCGAGGTCAACCCCGTTATACCCGTGAACGCCCTGCGTCCTCACGCCACCGACAATCGGGCGGATGTAATATCCGATTTGTGCCGCAGAACCCGCATGCGAATTGAGTGTGGCGGCCAAGATGCCCGTTGCCGGCTTAGAAGAAGCGGTGGCAACCGCAGCGGGCGCTGCTATTTCACCATCTGGAATAAGAATCTCCGCACCCACGGCGAACGTGGCATTGTTGATATCATTGAAATCCGCTATTTCTGTCGCGTCCCCACCGAATTTCTTTGCAATCGAGGCTATCGTGTCTCCTTTCTTGACCGTATATTTCACGCCTGTGACAGGCAAAATGGTGAGCGTCTGTCCTATCTGCAACGCGCTTCCGCGCGACAGATTGTTGGCCCAGATGATTGTGTTGGTGGATACATTGTAGAGTTTTGCGATGCCACTTAGCGTATCCCCCTCCCGCACAATGTAGATGCTAATCATCGAGCTCTTTGGCTTCTCGATGTCCGCGATGGTCCCCGACGGTCCTTCAGACGGCATGAGAGCAGAGTCATCCACTATCGTAATATCTCCCCCGCCTTTTCCCGCCATCGGATTTACATTCATTGCGGGCTTCGGGAGTGCCATAGTCTGGAGATTACCTCCCCCAAAAGATACTTCGGTTTGCTTTTCAGGCGCATGAAAGATGGCCGAGACGAAGTCCCCCAAAACACTTGCCCGGGCGGTCGCAGGCATGAGAGCTCCGGAGATAAGCAGCAATGATATAAGAGTTGCCGCCGAACGAGCGGATGTGGACGACCTATATTTCATCACTCGCGGGCGCGCTATACCCGGTAGCGAATCATTTTTTTTCCTTGCGTGAATAAGCCGTTTTCGATGGTTTCCCGTCTTTCAAACTTTGAACGACAGTGGACCGGTTCCCTCGACTTTTAATCAGCCTTTATATATAGAGAAAAGGGAACCCCTTTTTGCTTCCCTCTGACTATAGCTAGACTATAAGCCGTTTTCAACGATGGCACTATGGATTAGTCTGGAATTTGGCTTTAAGTCTCACTTTTCTGGAGACTTAGCCTCAGGTTTAGTTCGGCAGTACCACCGATTGGTTCACTGTACCTTTGGGGGTTGGGGAGTCAACCGAGCATATATTCTACAAGGGGATTATGATTTGTCAATAGTTTGGTCCGCCTATGCTATAGTTCCTAAGTGAAATATCTTGAAGGCCTCAATTCGGCTCAAAAAGAGGCTGTTTTGCACGTCGACGGTCCACTTTTGATTGTTGCGGGAGCTGGAGCAGGCAAAACAAAGACCATTGTCCATCGCATCGCACACCTAATAGAAGAGAATATCCCCGCCTCGTCAATACTCGCGGTCACGTTCACCAACAAGGCGGCAGGGGAGATGCGTGACCGCGTCCGAAACCTCCTCTCGGGAAAGCGAGGCGGCCTACCTCTCGTCGCCACTTTCCACTCGCTCGGAGTACGTCTCCTGCGGGAGTTCCACGAGGAAGCGGGGATACCGCGGAGTTTCAGTATTTGGGACCGAGACGATAGTCTGCGCGCGGTAAAAACTGAGCTCAAACGCATGGATACGGAGGAGTGGACGCCGCGGCAAATACTCGGAGCGATCTCTCGCGAAAAGGGTGGCGGAAAGCTCCTTTCAGAGTACCGAACGCACGCCTCAAGCAGGCGCGAACAAGTCGTTGCTCAGATTTGGGAAAGATACGAACATGCCCTTAAGGCAGAGGACAGTCTCGATTTCGATGATTTGCTCGTGCGTACACTCAGACTGGTACGCGAATCCCCAAAGACTCTCTCTCTTTTGCAGAATCGCTGGCAGTACATTATCGTCGACGAATATCAAGATACGAGCAACGTGCAATACGAGCTTATGAAACTCTTGAGCGGCGAACGCGCCAATATGTGCGTCGTTGGCGACTTGGACCAGTGCATCTATACGTGGCGACAGGCAGAGATAGAAAATCTCCTCTCTTTTGAACGCGTATTTCCGAATGTAAAAGTCGTCCGACTCGAACAAAATTACCGCTCCACACGCACCATCATAGCGGCGGCAAATGCAGTCATAGAAAAGAATACGAACCGTATTCCAAAGACACTCTTTAGCGAGAACGAAACAGGAGAACCCATCACAATGCATGGCGCCCTCGATGAGCGGTACGAAGCGTGGTTTGTAGCGGAACAGGCGGGAGCACTCATCGACAGAGGAGTGCCCGCGCAGGAAATAGCCGTCCTCTATAGAGAGAACTCCCAGTCACGCGTACTCGAAGAAGCTCTTTTGCGCGCAGGGTTACCATACCGAGTCTTGGGTACTCGATTTTTCGAACGTAAGGAGGTGAAGGACGTACTTTCATACCTGCGCGCGGCTATCAACCCGAAGGGAACCAGTGACCTGGTGCGCATTGTGGGAGTTCCTCCGCGCGGCATAGGCCGTGTGACACTTGAGAAACTGCTCTCGGGACGACCTCTCGGCGCAGCGGCGGGGAAAGTCTCCGCATTTCAGGAAATCCTCGCGAAAATTTGTCATGCAGTCAACACGTTACCTACGTCAGAGGCCGTGCGCTTCTGTATTGAAGCGAGCGGTATACAAAATATGTACAGCGGCAAGACGGAGGAAGATGCGGAACATCTCGGCAACGTGCGCGAACTTGCAAACCTCGCTGCCAAGTACGAGGACGACGAACCTCCTACAGGTATCGAAAGGCTCCTGGAAGAAGCTGCCCTTCAGAGCGAGCAAGATGAACTAGATATCAACCAGGGAAAAAGCGGTATTTCCCTTATGACCGTCCATGCAGCGAAAGGTCTGGAGTTTGACGCCGTCTTTGTGATCGGAATGGAGCAAGGTCTCTTTCCTTCCCTTCGCAGCGATGAATCCCGCGACCCGGAGGAAGAGCGCCGACTCTTTTATGTCGCCCTCACTCGGGCACGTAAGCACTTGTTCCTGAGCTACGCGTACGAACGCACCAAATACGGCACCCGAGAGAACGCACTACCCTCAGAGTTCCTTTCCGACATCGACGAGAGACTACTCGGCGGCGCAGAAAGTACGCCCGAAAAGAAAAAGCGCGGTCTTCTCGATGATTTTTATGAAATCCGTTAAGAAAAAAAGGGGGGCACGACTTGGGCAGCACTTCCTTACAGGAAGGTGGGCGGCCCACACGCTCGCTGAATCAGTGGGCGTACGTCCCGATGAAACAATTCTCGAGATTGGACCGGGCAAAGGCGCACTCACGCGCGAACTTCTCGCTACAGGCGGGCATGTGCTCGCGGTAGAAAAAGACGAGATACTTGCAAATGAACTCGGAAATATCTTCGCCGCAGAGATTGCCTCAGGTGCATTACGTGTCGTCGCAGCCGACATCCGAGATTTTCAACAGGCGCAGTACAATCTCGCCACGGGAGCATTCGTACTTGCCGCAAATATTCCTTACTACATTACGGGAGAAATCATCCGACAATTTTTGGAAATCGAGGCGCAGCCGCGCGCTATCGCTCTCCTCATACAAAAAGAGGTGGCAGACCGAATCATTGCGCGAGATGGTAAGGAGTCCATACTCTCGCTTTCAGTCAAAGCATATGGCGTACCGAAAATTGTTGCAAGAGTTTCTCGCGGAAACTTTTCTCCACCTCCTTCCGTGGACTCAGCGATACTCCTCATCACGGACATTTCAAAGAAGTTCTTCGAAGGATTCGACGAGAAATCATTTTTCAAAGTTGTGAAAACGGGCTTTTCTTCAAAACGGAAATTCCTCGCGAACAATCTTGCCGTTGTGTTCGACAAAGAACAAATGCTGCGCGCATTCGATGCTTGCAAGCTTGCTCCAAACGTGCGCGCTGAGGATATCCCGCTCCCGAAGTGGGGTGAACTCACGCGAGAGTTATCCTAACCTTCGGGGTAACAGGCTTTTGAATGCTCTATACTGTACGCATGCGAATCGTATCTTTTGTCTCCGGACTCCTTTTCCTTGTCTACCCCGCACTCGCATTTGCTTTCCCTTTTGGGGGACAAGCGAGTATCGTTGTTCCTTGTTATAACCAAGCTATTTACGCGAATCTCGGCCCTCCACGCGGCGGTCCGTACGTATGGACACCTTCGACGAAGACGTACCAATTCGGGCCTCCCACGCACGCCGGCCAGTGGCTCCTCGGTCTTGCGAGTGCTCCATACTATTGCATTGTATCGATCCAACCCGTCATTGTCTGGCCGGGCACTTACATCAGCATGATGGGCTCAAGCCAATGATATGGAGTGGGTTCGCGCACATCCGTATATTGCCGCCCTGTGTACAGCAGCAACCCTCACTCTCGTCGGAGGATTTATTGTCGTGAGTCGCGCGTCGCAGCCAGCAGGAACACGTCCTTCCACATGGGGAGGGGAAGCTATACCCCTTTTGAATCCGACTGCCTCTGAGAAAACAGGAGGTGCCTCTCGTGACGACAGGACATCCCCGCTACCGATACAGAGCGGCCCGCCATACACGTATATTGCACCTAATTTCTCAACCTCTCTATCTCCCGAAGAAGAAACCTCGTACGACTTCGCAGCCTTTGTAGACAAACTAGCGAAAGAGTCCGCTTCGAAAGGACAACCAGAGACGCAAAGCGACAGCGGTCTTCTCAGCGCGTACGCATACATTCCCCGCGGACTCATAAGCACGACGACGTCGCGCTCAACTCGCACGGCTCTTCAACAAGAGCTCTACGACTACGGCAACGACATCGGTTCAACGATTGAATCGTATGAACAACAACACTCAAACACGGTTCAAATACTAAAAGGACAGGTTGAGGACCGCGGTAACCCCGAAAAAGCAGCCGCTGTGGCACGAATTGGACGCGACCTTCAAGAAATGGGGAAAAACTTGGCCGCAATGGAAACGGTTCCCTCTGCAATCTCCTCAGCTCACGATGCTCTCGCAAAAAGCTACGTAGAAATCGGGAAAAATCTTGCGCTCATACCGGGTGCCGAGCGCGATAGTGACTTTATCGCGGCCATTCAGGCTTACAATACGTCTGCAGACACATTCACAAAAAATTACATTCAGCTTGTGTCTCTATTGGGTGCGCACGGCGTAACCTTCACGGCAAGTGACCCGGGAAAAGTCTTCACCTTTAGCCCGACCGGTTTCTAGTTTCAGGCGTTCTACCCCATGAGATAACAACCCCCGCCTCGCTTCGCGGAATAGTATGCATCTTCTGCACACTCATTTAACTTACGAACACGATGAGGCGTATCTCACGGGGTATACTAATCCTGTGGAAACAGAACGCGCGGATAGAAGCGCAAGTTTTTGCGTTACGGATGAAAGCGGGCGTGTTTGTCCTACCATCATGGGCAGGCATTCTCCTGTCTCTCGCACACAAAATGGCTTCTCTCATATCTTTGTTACTGCGGCAGTCTCTCTCGTAGCTCTCGTCGCCGTTGTCGGATGGCAAATCTCGAATGTTATACGCGAGCACGGCGACGCGACGTCATACGTCGCCGCGGCAGAGCCGAAAGAATCTGACATATCTAACGAAAACCCCTTGGCTGGTAGCACTCTATTCTCCACCGAGTCCGGAACCACGCCAATCGGTTCCGCGGTCCTCGACGGGCTCGTCGCAAAATACTTCGCACTGCAAGAGCAAGGTCTTTACACTCCAGAAGTAGCAGCGAAGACGGCAGAAAAGATGGCGGAGGGCCTTGTAGCTCCCGCGGAACATCGCACGTACACAGCCGCAGACATATCAACCGCCGCCGACACTTCGTATGCGCGTATGATTGCCTATCGCAACGATCTGCAGGTTTCTCTCGCTCCTCTTCTCAAAAATACAGAACCTGAATACGAACTATTCGCATACTATGTAAGCACGAAAGACAAGAAGCACCTCGAGAAACTGCAGACCGCCGCGCAAAATTATCGCGCCGCCGCGCAAGCGACCGCGCGCGTCGTGCCGCCGAAGGATGCTCTCAGCCATCATCTCGGCATTCTGAATTCGCTTGAGGAGTTCGCTGCGGCGCTCGACGCGCTTATCGCAAACGCAGAAGACCCTTTCGCGGCGGTCGTCGTCTTACGCAGCTACAATCAGGCTGAGACGGGTGTACTCACTTCCTTTGCCTCCCTTGCGAAATACTACCGAGAAAAACGCTCATGAAAAAATTTCCCTACTTCATTCTCACGATTATTCTCTGCTCGCCGAGTCTAGCGGTTGCTGCGGACACAACAACACCTCCGCCCGACAGCCTTAATTTGCAGCGTCAGGGAATTTTCGACTGCAACCAAAACGGTGCGTACTCCATGAGTGTCGGCGCACTCGGGGCGACAGGCGGGGTTTTTGTACCCGTTGCAGATTCCACTGTTGAACTCAACACAGGCACAATCGTATATAAGGAGTGCGTACTACGTGAAGTAGTAAATCGCGAGCGCGAAGCCGCGACTGCGGGACTCGGGAGGACCGCTATCAATGCGATTCAAACGGGACGCAATGGCAATCCGCAGTATGTTGTAAACGGACCGCAAGAGCTGGTGACCAATGTGAGTGACCCCGCATTCCTCAGCTTCCTTCAGGGACCTGCGCTGAAGACCTTGAATCCAGCGCTCCAAACTCCTATCACACGGGCGATGGTGCGGTACTACGAAGGGGAAACCCGGTTGCCGCAAGCGACATCTCTCAAGTGCCCCTACGCAGGAGACCTTCGCGCCTTCCAAAACGGTCAGACCCAATTTACAATTGCCGAATTTCTCAGCGCTTCTTCACCGCAATGTGACCCTGTCATTGCGCTCTTCCTCGCACAAGATGTTGCGAATGCACAGATTGCGCGGTGCGAAGCATACATGCGCGACCAGTGGAATTGGGGTCGCGGCTACTACCCTCGTACTGATGACGCGCAAGATCCTTGCAAAGCGAAGATTCGAACACCGGCCGCTACCATACAACAATCCTTCCAGACGATTATCGACAGCCCCGTGCGCCAACTTGAGAGCGCCAACGACATCGGGCAGATGATAAACGCTCTCTATGCAGGCATGACGACACAAATAATTTCCGACAACCAAGGCCTCGCAGGGCTCACGCAATCCATCGGCGGACAGCCGCGCTACATAGACAGAGTGGTGACAGAAGCTGCTCAAGGTCTTCGCAATGCCGCGACGAACGTTGCCATACAAAATCTCCAAGCGGCACAGCAAGTGGAAGCACTCTACTTCCAGACAGTAAATGCAATGGGAGCGGCGCTCACGACAGCGATACAGCAACTGCGGAGCGCAGAAAGGCAGTGCTGGAACCTCATCATTTATCAGAACGACGGTAAGCCTGAGCGGCACGCTTGCGTGGGGCCACTTGCCGCCGACAAGACGTGTACTGCGTACGTGGGCGGATGTACCACCGACCCCGATACTCAAGTGCAGACGTGTCCGACGGGCCCCGTCCTTCAGGTCTCAACCTCGACCGCGTTCTCACAATCAGTTATAGCGCGCAGCATCCAGCCACTCGCTACGACAACCTTGGCGCGCATCGAGGCTTCGCAAAATGCGCTGAGTCTTATCAGCAGATTGATAGAGGGGGTAACGGGCGCCTCACTCGACGCGCAACGACTCGCAATTGTGCAGCTCAATTCGCTCGTTGCACAGAAACTCCTCCACATCCAACCCGACCTCGACGGACAAAACGGAGTCATCAAACAATTAGACAATATACAGACGGCGATACTGGGGAGTGAGGGACTCGTGGTGACGACAATTAAAGAGTGGGCTGATTCGACGAATATTCCGCCGGGGTGGTGCAATGTAAATAATCCTGCGGTTCTCACCGCGTGGAAGAAATGCTGGGACAAAAATAATCCAGACCGCTCTGCCTGTCCTACACCATGAGTATGACGCGGTTCTCAGCACGACCTGGGTGTTACGTGAGTGCTCTTCTCGCCTTGGGCG
>CALRHH010000010.1 GCA_943359395.1 Candidatus Nomurabacteria bacterium | reverse complement strand
GCGGAGGCGCAGAAGCTCGCGGTGAAGCTCGAGGCAAAAGTAATCATCCCCATTCTTTATGACGATAAATCCCTCAAACAATTCCTGAAAGAAGCGGGAGAAGAGGGCACGAAGGCCGTCGACAAACTCACCATTAAGCCGCGCGATCTCTCAGGAAAGGAAAATGAAGTCGTTGTGCTCAGCTGTTAGCTTACAGCTTTTAGCTTGCAGGCAAGAATGCGTTACAATTGCTGTAAGCTGTCAGCTTCAACCCAGTAGGTGATTCTACTGAATCAGCTGCAAGCTTCTCCGTATGGTAGTTCAAAAGGCAATCGATAATCTCAAGTCAGGTCCTAAAGACGACAAGGTCGCCGTTGCAAGCGGCGTTGCCATCTCTGTCGTGGTCGTTTTGATGGCTGCGTGGGCAATATTCTTTTTTCGTAACATCCAAAAGAATTCGCAGCAGCTCAATCTGAGTGGCGGCGCGCAGGATGAATTCAATTTTTCGAGTGTAAAAGAGGCTCAGGAGAAGCTAAAAAAAGAGTATTCAAATACTGCGGATGAATTCTTGCAGCTCCGCAACGATGCGGCGTCTTCGCAAATGCAATTTCAGCAGCAGACGAACGTCCCGCAAACGCAGGGAAGCGGAGCCGACCAATTCGGTACGCAAAATTAGAATTATTGACAAAAAAATGTCCCGCCGCGAAACGCCGCGGCGGGGATCGAGCCCATTTAGAGCATCTTCAGCTGTCCCTTGTGCTTTGCCCGCGCATCTTCGGTGAATTTCGGTTTTTTTGAACGGAGCGGACCCCGTACCTCGGCATTCTTCCGCTCTTGCGCCGCCTTCTGACTCACCCGCGCGCTCCGGTCGGCGTAAATCTTCATGACCGCACCTTTGTACGCCGCACGTTTGTGCGCCTCATCCTTGTTGGAAAGCGGCACACCCTGGTGGACGACTTCAGTGACAAGGTCGGGAAGCGATGGGCCCCTCTGCGAGGTCCGGCGCTCGTTGGCAGTGTTCATGAGCACACGCAACAGGTCTCGGTCGACGTCTTTTTCGTACTGCGACTTTGCCCACGCGACGCCGGTGTCGAGCTCTTGCTCGGTCGGCGGCGGGAACTTGACCGCTTCGTTCTTGAGGACGGGTTTATGAAAAACCATCACGCCCCCCTTTCCTTTTTTTCTTCGCGGCTTTTTGCCCGAGTTTATGGAGCTCCAGGAGGTCGCGGAAACGTTCCGGGTCTACGGCCATGTTGACCTTCTTGCGGTTCGGCGCATCGAGGTCAGGGAGACTGTGCCGACGTCTGACAATGATCCCCTTCGTCGTTCTGAGGAAGTCTGCGATTGCCTTTTCAGAACACGCGTCTTCCCACAGGAGTTTCAGGTACAAATCCTGCAGCTCGCGGGTCAGACGCTTCCATCGCAACTTTTTCATCGTTCGTTTCTCCGGTTGAGGGGAAACGCAAACGCAACAAACGCAACTATTTACAGCCCAGAGTATACGTTGAAGATCGTAAAAGTCAATGAAGTGAGGACGGCATTGAGCGTGCATTTTGGCCTGTTTTTTGCTATAATGTACGCACCATGGCACGCGGAAAGGACGAGGAAAAACAGCCTGCACTAGCTCGACCCGAAGGGGTCGTCTCTCGTAGTATCTCGACCGAAATGCGGGAGTCGTATCTCGACTACGCGATGTCTGTTATCACCGCCCGCGCCCTCCCTGATGTCCGTGACGGACTAAAGCCTGTGCATCGCCGAATCCTCTTTGCAATGCAGGAGGCCGGCCTTACTGTCTCGGCCAAGACGCGTAAATCGGCGACTGTAGTCGGAGACGTGCTCGGTAAGTACCACCCGCATGGCGATACGTCCGTCTACGACGCGATGGTAAAGATGGCGCAGGATTTCACGATGCGATATCCGCTCATTGTCGGCCAAGGCAACTTCGGCTCTATTGATGGCGATGGCGCCGCCGCGTATCGCTATACCGAAGCAAAGATGTCTCGCCTCGCAGGCGAAATGATGCGCGATATCGAGAAGGAGACGGTCAATTTCACTCCCAACTATGACAACACCAAGCAGGAGCCGAGCGTCTTGCCGTCAGCGACGCCCAATCTTCTCTTAAACGGTACGCTCGGTATCGCCGTGGGTATGGCGACCAATATTCCGCCGCACAATTTGCGCGAAGTCGGGGAAGCCTCGATACATCTCATTGAGAATCCTGAAGCAACGACCGATGACCTCTTGAAATTTGTCCAAGGTCCCGATTTTCCAACGGGCTGTATCGCCTTTAATCAAAAGGACATCGCGCACGCGTATGCAACAGGTCGCGGAGGTGTCGTGGTGCGCGGTGATGCGGAAATTGCCGAGGGCAAGAAAGGGGATTATCAGATTGTCATCACCTCCATCCCGTTTCGCGTCAATAAGTCAGACTTATTGACCAAGATTGCCGACCTCGTTCACGAGAAAAAACTTGAAGGTATCCGCGACATCCGTGATGAATCAACCAAAGACATCCGCGTTGTCATCGAATTGAAGAACAACGCCAATGCGCAGACCGTTCTCAACTATCTTTACAAGCACACTCAGCTCGAAGAAACCTTCCACTACAATGTCGTAGCTCTCGTCGATGGTGTACCGCAGACGCTTTCGCTCAAGGCACTCCTCGAATACTTCATTGCGCACCGCAAAGAGGTGGTCACCCGCCGTACACAGTACGATTTACGTAAAGCGCAGGAGCGCGAGCATATCCTTCTCGGTCTCAAGAAGGCTCTCGACCACATCGACCAAATAATCGCGCTCATCAAGAAGAGTAGGGACGTGGAGGATGCGCGTGCGAATTTGATGAGCAAGTTTAAATTTTCGATACTCCAAGCGAATGCCATTCTCGAAATGCGCCTCCAAAAACTCGCAGGACTCGAGCGCAAGAAAATAGAAGATGAGTTGAAGGAGGTGCAGGCACTCATTGAAGAGCTAACGGCACTCCTCAAGAGCGCGAAGAAGCTCATGGATCTCATCAAAAAAGAACTTCAAGAGGTGATAGAGAAATTCGGCGATGACCGTCGCACAAAAATTGTTAAGCGCGGCGCAGCTACGCTCAATCCGGAAGACCTCATCGCGGATGAAGAATCTGTCTTGGTTCTCACGCAAGGCGGCTACATCAAACGCACGAATCCGAGCGAGTATCGGCGGCAGAAGCGCGGTGGCGTGGGCGTCGTCGACCTCGACACCAAAGAGGAGGACTTCGTTACAGAATTCCTTACGGCTAGCGCACATTCAGACCTCCTCTTCTTCTCAGACCGGGGCAAAGTCTACCAGCTCAAGATGTACGACCTTCCTGAGGGTAGGCGCGCGACTAAGGGAAAGTCCATCATGAATTTCATCTCACTCGAACAGGGGGAGCAGATTACTTCTATCTTGGCGATGCCGAAGGAGAAAAAAGCGGTCGAGGGACTCTCACTCCTCATGGCAACGCGCAGCGGAACGGTAAAGCGCGTCGCCGCGTCGCAGTTCCACGAAGTGCGCCGCAGCGGCCTTATCGCAATCGGTCTCGACAAGGGGGATGCGCTTATCTCGGCACAATTCATCTATCCAGGCGATGATGCGATTCTCGTCACCTCCAAAGGTCAGGCGATACGTTTTGCCGGCAAAGATGTCCGCGAGATGGGTCGTCAAGCGGCTGGTGTACGTGGAATGAAATTAGGCGGCGGAGATTCTATCGTCGGCTCCGGTATCGTACCGAAAAGCGCAAAAGACGCCGAGCTTCTCGTGCTCTCTTCGACTGGGTATGGTAAGAAGACAAAACTTTCAGAGTACAAGACGCAGGGCAGAGGCGGCTCAGGTATCAAGACGATGTCTATCACTTCAAAGACCAAACAGCTCGTTGGCGCGGCAGTTGTGCTTGCGAAAGGAGGCGAACTCGTCGCAATGTCCAAAAAGAGTCAGACGATTCGCACAGGACTCGACGAAATCTCGACGTTGAGTCGAGCGACGCAAGGAGTACGCGTCATGAAAATGCGCGAGGGGGATTCAGTCGCATCGTTCGTCGTTTTCGAGGCAACTTCGGGAGGGGAAGAGTAAGTAATTTCCCCACAGAGCGCGTAAGAATCACACCTTGCGCGATGTGGGCAGTATATACTGTATGCAATGCCCACGCAGACTCCTTTGAGTACAGCGAATTTTGCGCATCCGCGGCGCAATGTCGGGGCGTTCGGTATCGAGCCGGGAATGTCGCTTGCCGATTTCGGTTCAGGCAGTGGCATCTACGTGCTCCATATGGCCGAAGCGCTCGAGAATTCCGGCCACGTGTACGCAGTGGATGTGCAAAGAGACCTCCTTCGGCGCGTTAAAAATGAAGCACAGCGGCGGGGATTCAAGAATGTAGACGTTATTTGGACCGACCTCGAACACACAGGCTCTTCCAAGCTTGCCGACAAGACGCTCGATTTTGTTCTCATTTCGAATCTTTTGTTTCAGGTAGAGAACAAGGCGGCTGTGCTCGTCGAGGCGTGGAGAATACTGAAACCGACTGGGAGACTTGCTATCATAGATTGGTCAGAGTCATTCGGCGGTATGGGTCCCGTCAAGAAAGATGTAGTCACCAAAGATGCCGCGCTCGCACTCGCACGCGGGTCAGGATTCGAACTGCAACGGGAATTCTCGGCAGGGGCGCATCATTACGGGATAATATGTAAGCTCGTTCCACAAAAAAAGGTATGAAAAAACTTTCGATGTTTCAACTCTCCCTGCTCGTCATTTTTGGCGGCCTCGCCATTGCTGGGGTGCTCATCTTCTCAATTGCAATTAGCGGCGGAGAGAACAATACCATCGGTCCGATAAAAATTTGGGGCACCCTGGATCAAGGTGCCTTCGCCGTCGTCATTCGACAAGCCGCCGAGAATAATCCGCAATTGAGCCAAGTCACGTACGAGCAAAAGAGCGAAACCACGTTTGAATCGGATCTCACAAATGCTCTCGCGAGCGGCACGGGCCCGGACCTATTTATTTTGCGGCAGGATTATGCTCTCAAGGATGCGGGGAAGGCGGCCACCATCCCTTTCTCGGCGCTCTCCAAATCGCAGTTCGAGAATACCTTTATCGAGGCGTCTCATCCGTTTCTTGCCC
This sequence comes from Candidatus Nomurabacteria bacterium, assembly GCA_943359395.1. Lineage (GTDB taxonomy): Bacteria > Patescibacteriota > Minisyncoccia > Phycocordibacterales > UBA2100 > UBA10103. The sequence continues at coordinate 29,740 of CALRHH010000010.1, read as the reverse complement.
AGAACGGCGTGATTGCGGTTCCAATTTTTGCTGATCCGCTTGTTCTATACTGGAACAAAGACATGCTCGCGTCTGCAGGGTATGCGCAGCCCCCCAAGTACTGGGACGAACTTTTCCAGATTGCCCAAAAGGTCACTAAAAAGGACGACTCTGGAACAATCACAAAATCCGCGATTGCTCTCGGTGAGTACAAGAACGTGACGAACGCAAAAGATGTCCTCGCGACTCTCATACTTCAGGCGGGAGGGGATATCACGGCGTATGACAATACGGGGCGTCTTATTCCCGCGCTCGCGCCGCGTGCGGGAGTCACTTCGGTGCAGTCAACCGCTTCGGCACTCCGCTTCTTTACCGAGTTTGCAGACCCATCAAAGAATAACTACTCATGGAACCGTTCACTTCCTGAGTCGCAAAGGGCCTTCGCTGCGGGGGACTTGGCTATCTACGTCGGTTACGCGAGCGAAGCTTCCATGATTACGCGTACAAACCCCAACCTTAATTTTGGGTTAGCAGCTCTGCCGCAAATCCGTTCCGCAGCGAATTCGGTCAATACCGCGCACGTATGGGGACTGGCTGCATCGCGTGCGGGCAAGAATCCCGGTGGTGCGATTACCGTTGCATTACTGCTTGTCTCGGCTGATATCGGAGGGTCGCTCTCGGCCGCACTCGGCATTCCGAGTGCGCGTCGCGATATTTTGAATAAACCGGTACAGGGGAATAACGAATTCTTCAATAAGCAGGCTATCGTCGGGTACTCATGGCTTGACCCTGACCCTGATAAGACAGCGGAACTTTTCCGGGCTATGATTGAGAATACGACGAGTGGTACTCTGCTTGTCGCTGACGCCGTCCAACGTGCTGATCAGGAACTGGGACAAATTTTGGGATTATGAGCACACAGAAGACAATCAGGACAATATTGCTTCGCGTATCCGCGGCATCGGGAGCCGTTGCGATGTTTGCCGTACCATACCTAGCGCGCGCCGCCGACTGTTCGGCGGGGCTCTGCAACCCCCTCAATTCAAATTTTAGTACTATTCCTGCGTTCATTGCGGGGGCATTAAAAGTGCTCGTGATTGTCGCCCTTCCGATAATTACACTCTTCCTCGTTGTGGCAGGCTTTATGTTTGTGTTCGCCCGAGGCAATTCGAGTAAACTTGAAGAGGCCAAGAAGAATTTCGTGTACGTCATCATTGGCGCACTTCTTATTCTTGGCGCGTGGGTTATTGCGACCTTAATTGGGGGCACAGTCACTCAGCTCGTCGGTAACTGATATGGGATTCCCAAAACTCATTTCCGCATTTGCGATTTTGGTCGTCCCAACCTTCGCGTTAGCCGCGGCACCCCGCACATTTCTTGAACTTTCCAACACTATAGTTCTCATTCTCGACAATGCGACGGCCGTCCTTATCGTCGCAGGCATTGTCGTCTACTTCTACGGCATCTCAACCAACATTTTGAATTTCAGTGACGATGGGGGTGAAAAGGTCAGGGCGTATTTTTTCTGGGGCATTATCGTGCTTTTTGTTATGGTTTCGATTTGGGGGATTTTACGCTTACTGCAAAGCACGCTTTTTGGCGGAAGTGTAAGTAGTCCGACTTCGGGTTTGGTGCAGACGCCATCTTACGGTTTCGAATCCCCCCGATTCGAAGGGGAGTAGAGTGTTATCTATGCGAAGGCACCTTTCCATCATGCGTCCGAAAGCATCTTCGTTGGTGTGGTCTGCCACCTTCACCCTCGTTCTTCCGTCGATAGCGAGTGCGGAGACTACCTTTACTCAGGCAATCGGGATTTTCAACATATTCGTCGGAATTATGCTTACGGTGGCACTCCTTACGTACGGCCTCGGATTCATCTTATGGGTTGTTCGCCTCGGGACATGGCCCACATACCGGACCGAGGCGATTAGGGTGATGGAATGGTCGGTTGCCATTATTTTTATACTTGTCCTACTCTTGGCCATCGTACAATTCTTCCAACTCCATCCGCGTGAGGCAGCCTGGGCGGTTTCCATCATCGTCGGGGTTATAGTTATTTGGATTATTCTCTACCTTGCAGCGCATTCAGGAGGGGGAAAGAAGAAGGATGGCCACGCCTGAAGAAGGCGTTTACGCACGCCCGTGCTCGGGCGTGCGCGACCGTTCTCGTATCGCTTCGCGACACTCGAACCCTTCGGGCGCCTCCCGGCGTGGTCGGTTATCCCCATCGAAAGACGGCCATCTATTGTGTTTTAGAACCCTACCTATACCATTGAAGTACTTTAGAATATTAGACAGGTAATGAGCTTAATCCATATATATGCGTAAAATACTAGGTTCTTCGGTCCTTGGAGCTGCCACCGCGGCATTTCCGGCTCTCGCGAGCGCTGCCACGCTTCTCGACACGCTCGCTCTTTTTAATACCTTCCTCAACGCAATCGAAGGTCTTTTCATCACACTCGCCATCGTGGTCTTCTTCTGGGGCCTCATCAAGTACCTCATGAATGCGGGCGAAGAGAAGAGCGAAGGCTTGCAAATCATGTTCTACGGCGTCATCGCTATTTTTGTCATGGTCTCTATTTGGGGCATCATCCGTCTCCTCCAGAGCACCTTCAAGGTAACTTCCACAGACCCTGTTATTCCAAAAGGCATCCAGATAAACACTGGTACAAGCGGCTACTACCAATAAGGGAGTAGTTTGTGCGCCGTCCGCGAGCGTGCCTAGATTCGCCTCAGTATTATGGATTCCGTGTCGAGCATAATGTACCGTTTCGAGACGTACATCATTAATCCCGCCATACTGATTGTCTTCGCGCTCGGGTTTCTACTCTTCGTCTACGGCCTCGTAGAGTTTCTTTGGAATTTAAATCAAGGAGGGGAAAACGAGGAAGGGAAACAGCATATGCTGTGGGGTATCGTAGGAATGTTTATTATGGTCTCCGTATTCGGAATTCTCCAACTTCTCGACAATACTTTTGGTCTCGACTTCCGTAACCCAGACGTCTCACGCGCAGACGGCATTACGCTCCCTAATAATTTCTTTCAGTGATTTCTTCGGTGGGAATCAGAAAAGCCCTTCGACAGGCTCAGGGTACTTCGCCTCGCCGCTCAATTTAGACTGAGCGAGCGAAGCGAGTCGAAGTGTGGGCGGGGAGGGACTTGCACCCTCACGCCTTGCGGCACAAGGTCCTAAACCTTGCGTGTATGCCATTTCACCACCCGCCCATTTTTGAATCTACAGACCGCTTCCTCTTTAATGACGGAAGCGACTTCTCATAGTACATGCTCTTTATAATTTTCATAGAGTCCGCCTTCCCGAACGAGAGCGTGTACACAGACTTTCTCCGGTCGTGGTATGTATATCCACCTCTTACGTCGCACTCCTTTTTTATTGTCCAAACGTAGAAGTTTCTTTACGGTCTGCACCATTTCTTCGTCCTTAGAGGTGATGTTGATGTGCCTCCCGTCGGGGGACAGATTACCGTCGGTAGCGATAATCCCCACGACATAGGCCAACTCTGGCGACCAAGCGGTATCAACTTTTGATCGACGCTTCATTATCCTAAATTATGCTATGGCACATAGCGTCTGCCAAACAAAAAAATGTAGATAACAAAGCGGTTCTCAAAAAAGTATTCTTCGTGTAGAATCTCCCTACCGCCTATAGCTCAGCTGGTAGAGCAACTGCCTCTTAAGCAGTGGGTCCCTGGTTCGAATCCAGGTGGGCGGACAACTTACGCGACTTTCCTAACGATGCACAGCGGCGTCTGCTCAGTTGATTGCCCAAGCGGGTTGTCCTTAAATACCGCTTTGCAAAACGCGTCAGTAATCATGGAGTTCGATTTGCCGAGCACTGCGGCGCCGAGGTCGTTTGCGTCTATGATGACTACATCTGAGCCGATTGCTTCGCCTAGTTCCTTCGCGACCTTCATGGGTTTTGCCGGCCCTAGCTTCGCGTAGTTATTGTAGGGTGGCAATGTGTAATCGCACGGGCCGTCAATTGCATTTATATTGTGCCCCACGACATGGTAGAAGACTCCCTTCAGGCCAAAGGGTTTCGTGACCACTGCTGCAAAAGCACCCACGAGCATTCGCAGGGCACCTGCCTCCCTAATGGCGAGTTCCATCGTCCATGGGCTGCCGAGCCCGATGCCGTAAGGGGATTTGTGGACAAATTTTACGAGCAGTTTTGCGAGCCGCGATGGTTTGATGTCTTTGATGGGGTAGGCGCGGCCCTGACTGATGGCGACGATGCGCTCGCTGATGAAAAGCATGTCGCCACTTTGTATATGCGGGAGCGCATATTTCTCTACGACAGCGGTGATGTCGTCGTCTTTCGTGATGATGTGCGTCTTGATGGGGAGGCGCTCCCACGTGTCGTTCTGGACCGCAATCGTGAGTTTCTTTCCGCTATTTGCCTCGAGATTGTTCGAATCATTCATAGGTGTTTATTTTGTGTTTTTGTGGTGGGCCAGGTGGGCATCGAACCCACATCCCTTGCGGGACACGATCTTAAGTCGTGCGCGTATACCAATTCCGCCACTGGCCCGAAATACGTTGCAATGCAACGTGAGGCCACGGCGGGACTCGAACCCGCGCATAAGAGTTTTGCAGACTCCCGCGTTACCCCTTCGCCACGTGGCCGTGTCGAATACCCAACGGGGCAACTATACCATCAGTTCCTCGTTAATTCATCGATTCGCTGTCTATTCTTCTCACCAAGGTCAATTGCGAAGTCGACGACGGGGATGGGGTGAAAGCGTCCCTGCCTTTTGATGAATGCGCGGAAATCCGTCCGCGCACGTTTGGCGAATTTTATCGCCGCCTGCTCCATCGTCTGGGGAAGTACGGAAAGGAAGACGGTGACTTCCTTGTACGTGGGAGAAATGTCTGCGTGAGTTACCGTGATAAGCGCTTTCACGTTGGATTCACGAGCAAAAAAATCACCCGCCATTTGGGCTATGACTTGGGATACCTGTGTCTGTCTTCGAGATTCCATAGCTATTCCATCGAGGTCGTAAATGCTTCAAGCGTATCGCCTGCAAGGATTTCAAAAGGTGCAGTAATTTGGGCACCAAACTCCCGGCCATCTTCTATTCGGTTCACATCCTGCTTGTTGCTCTGAATATTTTTTATCTTACCGACGCCGAGTTCTTCGGCACGTCGCATCACGCGTACTGCACTACCGCGCTCCAAAAATCCTTCGAGCGCTTTGCCGCCAATGACATGCTCGTCCTTCCGACTTCCGAATTGCATGAGGACCTTTGCTTTCCCGGTCGCCGCTTCCACTCGGCGTTTTGGGGCGGACTTTCCAAGGAGTTCTTCGAGGCGCTCAGTTAGTTTGTAGATAATGGTAAATGTCTCGATAGGGATGCCATGTTGTAGTGCAATTGCCGCGGCAGGTGAGTCGATACCGACATTGAACCCAATGACAACAGCTGGTACATCGCACGCAATAGCTGCCTTTACATCGTTTTCAGAAACAGTTCCTATGCCTGACTGCACGACTCGGACGCGTGCATGCTCAGTCCCCAATTTGAGCACTTCTTGGTTAATTGCTTCGAGCGAGCCTGATGCATCGGCACGAATAATGACAGGCATCTCGAATGGACCCGTCTCGCCTTCCGCGAGCGGTGCCTGCGAAGGTGTGCGGGTCGCCCCGGCTACGAGTAGTGGGCGGGCAGCTTCCGCTTCGCGCTTGTTTTTATATGAATGGAATTCTTCTCCCACTTGCGGCAGAGTGTCGAATCCAACGAGCTGCACGGGCGACGAGAATGTCGCCTCACGGAGCGACTTTCCAGCGGTACTTTCCATTATGCGTACTGGCGCAATAGCGCGGCCCGCGAGGACCGCCATGCCTGATTTCAAGGTGCCATCTGTGATGATGAGAGTCGCGGCGAGGCCCCTCTTTTGGTCGCGGTGGGCTTCAATGACGTATCCATGAGCCGACGCGGCTGAATCACCCGAGAAGCCTTCAATTTCGGCGACGAGCAGTATGAGGTCCAAAAGTTCCTCAACGCCAGTTCCTGTCTTTGCTGAGAGTGCCGCCCACGGCACGTCGCCGCCGTATTTCTCCAGGTACACTTTTTCATCGAGAAGTGTTCGAATCGTGCGGTCCTGGTCCGCATTCGGCTTGTCTATTTTGTTGATTGCAACGATAAAAGGCGTACCAGCGTCGCGGATACTTTGTAGCGCTTCAAGAGTCTGGGCTTTTACGCCGTCGTCTGCCGCGACGACGAGAATAGCAATGTCGGCGGCCGATGCGCCACGCGCGCGTATGGCGCTGAACGCGGCGTGCCCAGGTGTATCGATGAAAGTGATGCGTTTGCCTTTATGCGCTACCTCGTATGCGGCTACGTGCTGCGTTATGCCGCCCGCCTCACCGGCAACGACGTTCGCTTTTCTAATGAAATCGAGGAGGGTGGATTTCCCGTGGTCAACGTGTCCCAAAACTGCCACAATAGGCGGTCGCTCGGCGGTGTGTGCAGGTTCGTTTTTCATATGCGTGATTCATAGATGTCAGATACGGAGTCGTGAGTGCAAGTATACAATTGAATCGGCATTTTGTAAAAGGACGGCCGAGCGTACACCCCGAAGCTGTCGCCTCGCGACATGCTACGGGGCAGGCAATAAAAGTTGGAAATGATAGAGTGTTTCTATGTCATGGAGTCCCAGAAAGAGAATATATCTCGATTACGCGAGCGCGACTCCCGTGCATCCCAAAGCGGCGCGTGCACAAAATGCTGCGACGAACGCGTATGCGAACCCCGGGGCGATACACACAGAAGGTGTCGCTGCGAAGCGTGTACTCACACACGCACGCGAGTCCCTCGCCCGGCATATGGGGTGTAAGGCCCGCGAACTTATTTTTACCTCTGGTCTCACCGAGGCAAACAACGTCGCTTTAATTGGGCTTGCCCGTGGAATTGAACAGACCAAGCGTTCACTGGAGAATACGCACTGGATAGTGAGTTCCATCGAGCATTCATCTGTCTTGGAATGTTTTGTTGAAATCGAACGAATGGGAGGTACGGTCTCTCATGTAGAACCAGACGCAAAAGGAATCATTCGCACTGAGCGGGTGCGTGAATTACTGAGACCAACCACGGTCGCTGTGTCACTCTGCTGGGGCAATAACGAGATAGGAACGATACAGCCGCTTGCCTCGATAGGACACGTGCTGCGAGCATATCAAAAAGAACAGGATACAAGTATCTTATTGCATAGCGACGCAGGTCAGGCCCCACTCTACCGTTCACCCCAAGTGCATTCTCTCGGAGTCGACATGCTCTCCCTAGGGTCGGGCAAGCTCTACGGCCCCCGCGGTATTGGGTGCCTGTATCTGAGCAATCGCGCTTCTCTGCGTCCGATTGTATTTGGAGGTGGGCAGGAAAGAGGTTTACGCAGCGGTACGGAAGATGTAGCGCTTGCGGCAGGATTTGCGGCAGCGTTTCATGAGATTACCGCGGAACGAGGTTCAGAATCGAGGCGATTGAAACTGTTGCGGGACACCTTCGCACGCGAAATATGCAGGCGCATACCAAATGTACTCGTAAACGGAGACCTCAGGCACACCTTACCTCACATGCTCAATATATCGGTTCCGGGAAATCGGACGGGGGAATACATCGTCCTCGCGCTCGACCATGCAGGCCTTGCACTCTCGACCAAAAGCGCCTGCCGAGAGGGCGAAGCGAATTCACATGTCGTTGCGGCTCTTGGGAGTGAATCGTGGCGAGCGAGCAACACGCTGCGCTTCTCTCTTGGTCGCGATACAACGGAACGTGAGCTGAAACGCGCCTTTTCCATTCTTGAAAAAGTTCTCTCTGGGTAGTTTTATTTGTTTTTTATAGCGCTGTGATACGATGTGCGTATGAATATGGAGCAACTGTCGAAATCTCAGATTGTTCTCCTAACACTCCTCATATCCTTTGTTACATCAATTGCGACAGGCATAGTCACCGTTTCTCTGATGGATCAGGCGCCGCCAATTGTTTCCCAAACTGTAAATCGCATCATTGAGCGCACCGTCGAAAAAGTGACTCCTGCCGGTTTGGCTGCGGCGACAGCGGTTACGCAGGAAAAGACAATCATCATCAAAGAGGCCGACCTTATCTCACAGGCACTCGTACGTGCGAATCCCTCAATCGTACGCCTGTATACTACGAGTACAGATACTCCCGCATTCCTTGCGCTTGGTGTCGTGATGGATGCATCGGGCACTATCGTGAGTGACGCCGATGTATTCAAAGCGGGGGATGTGGCTATTGCCGAACTTGCAAGTGGCTCTCACGTTCGCGTCGCACTTACTTCGCAGGATGCAACGTCCGCAATCGCGTACCTCGCTTCTGCTACATCGACTCTCGAGGGGAAATCCCCCGTCTGGAGCCCGATTGCGATTTCAGGCACTCATCCGACGTTGGGTGCGACGGTGATAGCGCTTGCGGGTAAGTCAACTGCGCGCGTCGCTGCGGGGATAGTCACCGCCCTCATCTCCTCTCAAGAAGAAGGGCCACAGGTCATCGATACGGACGTTTCAGAGAGTTTGATGTTGGCGGGCTCTCCTCTTATTACAACTGAAGGCAGTCTTCTGGGGATTCGCACGGGAGTCGCGCGGGCGAGCTCTCCTTCGGGTTTTGTTTCCGCCTCCGTCCTCATGAAGAAGGAAGAAAGGAAAGCCGGAGTCGAAAAACAAAATTAAATGTTGAAAATTCTTTTTGTAAGTGGTACCGTGTAGTAACCGTATGGCCCCATTCAACAATTACACTACGAAGGCAAAAGAAGCCATCCATCGCTCCCACCAGCTTGCGGTGGAGCGAGGACATAATCAGGTCTCCACGCTACACCTCTTTGCGGCGCTTCTGATGCAGGAGGAAACCATGGTGGTACCCATGCTCGAGCAGGGGGAGATTGACGTCGCACACCTATCGGACTCCATTCTCGAACTGATAGAGGGTGTCTCTGGTAATACCGCAGTTTCGCCTTCATTCCAGCTCTACCTCACTCCTGAACTTGTACGTGTCTTCGAAGCGGCTCCCCGCATCGCGGCGTCCTTCAACGACCAATTCGTCTCGCCTGAACACCTCTTGCTCGGTATCGCAGAACACGCGGGTCCTGCTGCTGATATCATGACGAGGTTTCGCATCGACCGTGCCGCTCTCGCGCGCGTACTCACGGATATCAAGGAAGGTAAGATACGCGACACTGACACTCCCGCGAAACCCCGGGCGCTTTCGAAATTCGCACGCTCGCTCACCGAGCGCGCGCGAGAGAACAAACTCGATCCTGTCATTGGACGCGATACTGAAATAACGCGCGTGATACAGATTTTGTCCCGCCGTACCAAGAATAATCCCATACTCATTGGAGAGGCAGGCGTCGGCAAAACGGCAGTCGCCGAGGGATTGGCTCAGCGCATCGCGGCGTCGGACGTACCCGAATCTTTGCGCGGTAAGGAAATTATCCAGCTCGATTTGGGACTCTTGATAGCGGGTACAAAGTATCGTGGTGAGTTCGAAGAACGCCTTAAGGCTGTCATGAAGGAGGTAGAGCGTTCAGAAGGAAAGATAATTCTTTTTATCGACGAGATACACACATTGGTGGGCGCAGGTGCAGCCGAAGGTTCTATGGACGCATCAAACATGCTTAAACCCGCGCTTGCGCGAGGGGACATTCGCGTCATCGGTGCGACCACTATCAAAGAGTACCAAAAGCACATTGAGCATGATGCGGCACTTACCCGCCGTTTCCAGCCGGTCTACGTGAATGAACCTTCTATCGAAGATGCCGTGGCAATTTTACGCGGTCTCAAAGAGCGCTATGAGCTTTATCATGGTGTCCACATCACTGATGATGCGATGGTAGCGGCAGTGCAGCTTTCCGCACGCTACATTACTGAGCGGTTTTTGCCCGATAAGGCGATCGACCTCATCGATGAAGCGTCGTCCGCTCTGAGGCTCTCTCTCGAAAATATGCCGCCGATTTTGGAAGAGGCTCACCGAAAGGTGCGACGCCTTGAAATAGAACGTGAGGCACTCAAGAAGGAATCAGAGGCGGAAGAAGGCAGGGCTCGTACGCGCACGAAGACCATTGAGAAAGAAATTGCAGACTTGCGCGATTCTACTCGTGAGCTGGAAACTAAGTGGAAGAATGAAAAGGACACGCTTGTCGAAATTAAGCGCGCAAAGGGGGAGTTGGAGGCGGCTCGCATGGAGGCAGATACTGCAGAGACAGCCGCGGATTTCACTAAAACCGCCGAGCTCCGCTACGGCAGAATACCGCTTCTTGAAAAGGAGATTGAAACGGCGCAGAAACGCCTGAAGAAGCTCCAGCAGACGCGGCGCGTTCTCAAAGAAGAAATTACCGAGGAAGACATCGCGGCCGTCGTCTCTCGGTGGACGGGAGTCCCTGTCTCGCGCATGCTTGAAGAGGAGGCTGAGAAGCTTTCTCGGATGGAAGCCGAGCTCAAGAAGCGCATCGTCGGTCAAGACGAGGCAGTGCAAAGGGTCTCCGACGCTATCAAACGCAGTCGTGCCGGCATTTCAGACCCGAATCGCCCCGTAGGTTCTTTCCTCTTCCTTGGTCCAACGGGAGTGGGAAAGACCGAGCTTACCCGCTCTCTTGCGGAATTCCTTTTCAACAGCGATAAGTCCCTCATACGCGTCGACATGTCGGAGTACATGGAGAAACATTCCGTCTCAAAGATAATAGGTAGCCCGCCAGGATACGTTGGACACGATGAAGGCGGCGGACTCACAGAGCTTGTGCGCCACCGTCCGTACTCGGTCGTCCTCTTTGATGAGATAGAGAAGGCGCACCCCGAGGTCTTCAACATACTGCTTCAGGTTCTCGACAATGGTCGGCTTACGGACGCGAAAGGTAGAGTGGTAAATTTCAAAAATTCCGTCATCGTCATGACCTCAAATATCGGTTCTGAGCACATCGACAAAATGTCGGGTCTCGGCTTCGGCAGCGGACTCTCGAAGACCGAGGGGGAGCGCTACGAGCAGGTGAAGGATAAGGTGATGGGTTCCCTTAAGGAATTTTTCCGTCCCGAATTTCTCAATCGCCTCGACGAGATACTCCTTTTCAATATTCTTTCCACCGATGCGATTATGGATATTGTCCGCATGCAGGTAGATATCGTTGCAAAGCGTCTGGCGGAGAAAAATATCACGCTTGTGTTTACGGATGCCTCAATCGAACGCCTTGCGAAAGAGGGCTACAATCCACAGTATGGTGCCCGCCCCCTAAAGCGTCTCGTCCAGACCAAGATACTCACTCCCATCGCTAATATGATGGTGGCCCGTGGCGTGCTGGAAGGAGGTTCCGTTTCGGTAGACTTTGACACCAAGGCGGGAGCCGACGGGAAAGGCGACTTCACATTTAATGTTCGCAAGGGACCTGAGAGAAATCGCAGCGCGCGCTCTCGCGCAAAGAGCCCTGTTAGTGCATAATATCCGCACTGCGTCGGTGGCAGAGTGGTCAAATGCACGTGGCTGTAAACCACGCGACTCCGGTCTTCGCAGGTTCGAATCCTGCCCGACGCACCGAACGCAAAAAGCGTCTCGCGAGAGGCGCTTTTTGAGTTTGGTATAGGGATTCGGACCGCGGGCCGCAGGTCTCGAAGAGAGACCGTAGGTTTCGAGTTGCACCGGCAACGAGAAGCGAATCCTGCCCGACGCACCAGTGTTTCCTCATGCTAAACTAATGGCATGATACCAAGTATGGCGGTCCGTATAGCAGCTCTCCTCACCGTTGTCTTTTTTGTTGCTCCTTCTCTCGCGCTTGCTGCCAACTCCCTTCCCGGTCAGATAGTGCCCGAAACGTGCAATCAGGTCGGCGGATGCCAATCGGTCTGTGACCTTGCTACGGTCGCACAGAACGTCCTCAATACGGGGATTTACATAGCCGTCTTTCTCTCCGCCGTATTATTTGCATGGGCAGGATGGTTGTACCTCACCAGTGTCGCTGGTGGAGAGATATCTCGAGCCAAAGAGATATTTATGAACGTCGCTGTCGGGCTTGTCATCATCCTTGCGGGATGGCTGGTCGTGGATACGCTCATGAGAACCCTCGTCGGAAGCGACAGCAACTTCGGACCGTGGAATAAGGTCTGCCAACTTTTCGTGGAGTACACCTCCGCGTTGGTATAGTTGCGCAATCATTTGCTTTTAGGTATAGTGCCGCGCATGTCACAGGATCAACTTTTCAGACTCGCGTGTTCGAAGTGCAACCGCGTCAATTACTGGTCGCGCAAGAACAGGAAGCTTGTCACACGCAAGATAGATCTCAAGAAGTACTGCAAATGGTGCAAGGCGCACACGAAGCACAAAGAGGCTAAGAAGTAAGAGTGTAGAGGCGGATAGTCTTTCTAATTCTCACCTGGGGCTCTATACTTACCAAACCGAGACAGCTCGGCGCAGAAGGGCCTATAGTTCAATGGTAGAACATCGGTCTCCAAAACCGATGACCTAGGTTCGATTCCTAGTGGGCCCGCAACATATGAACGTTACTATTCGCAAAGGTACTGAAAAAGATTTCCCCGCGCTTCTTTCATTGGTAAGAGAGCTAGCAGTCTTTGAGAAGTCGCCGGACTCCGTCGAAAACTCGGTAGGACAAATGACGCTTGAGAAAGATTTGTTCAAGTTCTTTCTGGCAGAAGTAAATGGAGAGGCCGTAGGAATGGTCGTGTATTTTTTTGCGTATTCGACGTGGGTCGGGAAGACGCTCTATGTTGACGATTTATACGTAAGAGAAGCATACAGGGGTCAGAAAATCGGAACAGGTCTGTTACGAGAAATATTTCAGATAGCGAAATCAGAGAATTGCGGCAGACTGCGATGGCAGGTTAGTGATTCAAACGAGAATGCGAGGGATTTCTATAAAAAGAAGGGGGCAAAAATAACCAACAAATTGTTAAATTGTGACTTTGATAAGGCTTCCATCGCGCAATTTCTTAGACAGACGGACTCTTAAAATGCCCGCAATACGTCAAATTACGAGCTTGTTGCAATGTCCATACTACCTGCCGATTGGGCTGCGCATTTAAATGAATTGGAACATTACTGGATAGCTTTGACGTCTTATGAAAAATAAAAGACTCTTTGAGAAAATTAACGCCATCGTGGTAGAGAAGTCGATGCTCAATCATCCATTCTACAAATATTGGCTAATGGGGAAGCTTACCAAAAGCGATTTGCGCGAGTATATGAAGCAGTACTATCAACTTGAAGGTGCGTTCCCGCGCTTCATGAGTGGTATACACAGCCACACCGGGGATGCTGCGATGCGTCAGACAATGTTGATGAATCTTTGCGGTGAGGAGGAGGGAACTAACAATCATCTGAGCCAGCTCGTCGCTTTTTCTGAGTCATTGGGACTTAAGGAGAAGAATCTGAAAATGTCGAAAGCCAATACGAGTACCAAGAAAGCGGTAGACACACTCCTCAGCTTAACGAGCAGTGTTGATATCAATAAAGGGATTGCAACCCTTACCGCTTATAAACACCAGATTGCAAAAGTTGCTGCCACGAAAGAGGACGGGCTGAGGAAGTTGTACGGCATAACCAATGCGAAAGCACTCCAATTTTTCACCACGCATTCCCGCGCGGATAGATCGTGGCACGAAATGTTGGATAGCCACGTTTCGTCTTCTGATGAGAAGGCAGTTCTTGCATCTGTTCGCGCCACTTGCGATGCGTTCCTGACTTTCCTCGGTGGTGTCACGACCAAGAAGATGCTCAAGGCTTGCTAGGAGCTCTTCGCCCCGAGTATTACTCGGACTTCCATTAAAATATTTTGGCTATCAGGCTTCTCGAACCATCGAATCTCCTTATTGCGTTTCCAATAGCGTATTTGCCGTATCGCATACTTACGAATAGCGCGATTGAGTTCTTCGATCATTTGCTCACGCGTGATGATGCCAAGGAGGTGGCGAGCGAGAGAGCGATATTCGAGGCCAAGCTCTTCCATCCGCTTGTACGAAAGCCCCGCTGCGTGCAGTCGCTTCGCCTCTGCTACCATTCCTTGCCTCATTCGCGCGAGTAATCGAGCCGATATTTTTTTCTCCAGCTCTTTCATCGGAGGAGCGATCCCCACCCAGAGTGCATCGTACTTGAGGGTAGTTTTCGAGACGGGGTTTTTCCCGAGCGCGCGCGCTATCTCAAGCGCACGGATAATTCTGCGCTTGTTGTCGGGCTCAATTGTTTTCGCGCGCGCAGAATCAACCTTTTTCAGCATACATAATAGTTCTGCGGTCGCGAACTTATTATGTATGCGGCGGAGGGCGGGGTTTGGGGGGACATCGGGTAGGGTAATGCGGCCAACGAGTGCATCCACGTAAAATCCCGTACCTCCGGCCACGATTGGAAGTTTCCCGCGTGAGGAAATATCTTGTATAGCTGCGCGGGCGCAGCGTACGTAATCGTCTGCACTGAATTTTCTCTTCGGAGAGGCAACATCGAGGAGGTGATGCCGCACACCTTTCATTTCACGTTTCGTTATTTTTCCCGTCCCGATAGTGAGACCGCGATACACTTGCCTTGAATCGGCCGATATGACCTCGCCATTCAGTTTCTTTGCAAGACTTACCGCGAGGGCGCTCTTACCCGATGACGTGGGACCGACGATTACAAGTACCTTAGGCTTCATCGCGAATCACAGTACAATAGTGTCATGGATACGACAACGCCTTACACTTCAAAAAAGCTCCACGTCTACTACGATGGTACATGCCGGATGTGTACAGGCGTCATGGATACACTCAGCGCCTCTTCAAAATCCGAGGTCTTTTTTGGTGTCGATGCGACCAAGGGGGCATTGCCTCCAGATATTTCTCATGATGCGGCTATGAAGCATATCCACGTTGTGGACGAATTAGGTAAGAAATACATAGGAGCAGAAGCTTTTTTGCGGATTATGGAAGAATATCCACGTTGGAAGTGGTGTGTACGCATCGGTCGGCTCCCTATCGTGAAGCAGCTGCTCGATGTGGGTTATTGGATTGTCGCACGAAATAGATATTGGATGTTCGGTCGGAACGAAGTATCATAGGCTCTTGCCGGAGTGGCGGAATGGTATACGCGCGCGACTCAAAATCGCGTCTCGCAAGGGATGAGGGTTCGAGTCCCTCCTCCGGCACAAGTTTGCGAAGCAAACGAGCAGGGGCTCGAAAGCCGGACCGCGCGCAGGCGCGGGAGGCGGGGTCGCGGGTTTTGCCAGTAGGCGAAAACCTGTGACCGAGTCCCTCCTCCGGCACAAGATATTACAGTAATTTTCTTAGTTCCTCACGTACAACTACCCTGTCATCCCATTGGAGGCTTCTTCCTCCTACGACCATAGATTGCTCAGATCCTTTTCCTGTGATCAGAACGATGTCTCCAACCTTGGCGAGCGAAAGGGCTTTTGCGATGCCCGCCCGCCTATCTTCGATAACAAACAGATTGGCGTCGCGTTTTTTCCCCGCCTTTTCCGACGCGTGTGCGATATCTTTCAGTATTTCCTGCGGTTCGTCATCGTAGGGGTCAACGTTTGAGACAATGACGTAATCGGCCATACTCCCACACAATTCTCCCATGATGGGGCGCTTTGCTTTGTCTCTACCTCCACCCTCAGCGCCCAGTAAGGCGATAATCTTCGCATCAGATTGGCGCATAGAGGTGGCAGTCTCGAGGACGTTTCTCATACTTTCGCCCTCGTGTGCGTAGTCGACGAAGACGGTGAAATTCTGCCCTTCCTCGATGCGCTCCATTCTCCCAGGGATGAGCGAGAGAGATGAGAGTCCGCGGGAAATAGACGCGTCATCGATTCCCGCGAGCCGTGCGATGATGATGGCGGGAAGTGCATTCGATACGTTAAAGACACCCGGTATGCTGAGTTGAAATGTTGAATTGTTGGTACGAAACGTTACTCCGCTATTGCTCGACTGTACATCTGTCGCCGTAAAGTCAGCTTTCTTTTCAACAGCAAATGTCACTGTGCGGTCTGCAGGGAAAGTCAAGAAATATGGAGCATGTTCGCTCGCCGCATTTACAATAATTATCTTCTCTACCTGTTTACGGTCAAGAATCTTTCGGGTGTGTGCGCGGAGGGAGGCAAACATCCTACCCTTCATCTCTCGGTACGCGTCAAAGCTTCCGCCGTGAGAAGGAAGATGCTCTGGAAACAAGTTGGTGAAAACGCCAATATCATATTGGATACCTACATCTCGGTGTTGCTTCAGACCTTCCGAAGTTGTTTCTATAATGCAGTGCGTGCAATCTGCATCTACCATCTGACGCAAGAGCCGCTGAATCTTGAAGGGTCCTGGCATTGTCATGTGGTACGCATTCAGTATCTCGTACTCGTCAATACGGATATTGGCTGTTGTGATGATGCCCGCATGAATGCCGCCTGCAGAGAGACATGACCATATAAAATTTGAGGTTGACGTCTTGCCTTTTGTTCCTGTGACTCCAATTGTAACAATGCGACGGGAAGGGAAGCCGTATCGTAATGCCGCCGCAAGGGCCAGCAGGTAATGGTATATCGACAACAGTTGCTCAGGCATAAGCCCCCGGACAATCTTTTTCATGTGCATGATTTCGAATGGTACCGTATCCCGCCCGGAACCTCCAGCATGCAAAAAACGGGATGATATACCCCGTGAGATAACAACTTCTACACATCGCACCAGACTCGGACTTCTCTATCTCACGGGGTATAATTTCGTGATGCAAAGTCAGTACCAAGGCGACTCTATCTTTTGGGTAGAAGTCGAGCGAATAAAACCAAACCCATTCCAGCCGCGCAAAATCTTCGATGAGGCTGCACTTCTCTCATTGGCAGAATCCATCCGCCAGTACGGTGTCTTGCAACCGCTCACGGTCACGCGCAAAGAGATTGAACGGCCAGAGGAGGGGATTTACGTAGAATACGAACTCATCGCGGGCGAACGTCGCCTGCGCGCGGCAAAGCTCGCGGGCCTCCTCCAAGTGCCTGCGGTTATCCGCACGGGAGAGGATTCAGACCGAATGAAGCTCGAACTCGCTATTAT
Source organism: Candidatus Nomurabacteria bacterium (assembly GCA_943359395.1). Classification (GTDB taxonomy): domain Bacteria; phylum Patescibacteriota; class Minisyncoccia; order Phycocordibacterales; family UBA2100; genus UBA10103. The sequence goes on along the minus strand of CALRHH010000010.1, from coordinate 12,726 downwards.
CGAAAACTTGCAACGCGAGGATCTCAATGTCGTGGATCGCGCGCTGGCCTTCGAGCGGCTTACCAAAGAGTTTGGTCTCAAACATATTGAGGTCGGCAAACGCGTCGGAAAAAGCCGCGAATACGTTTCTAATACCTTGCGTATATTGATGCTTCCGCAAGAGATGCGTGATGCGCTCGGAGCTGGAGAAATAACGGAAGGGCACACACGCCCCCTCCTCATGCTTATGGATAGGAATGAAGAGCAAAAAGTGCTTTTTAAAGAAATAATTACGAAGCGCCTCACCGTGCGTGATTCCGAGCAGTTAGCCCGCCGTGTCGCCGTCGAGCGAGTCCGCAAGACTGACCTTACTCCAGAGCTCCTCCTTTTGGAGCGCGAACTTACCGAGCAACTTGGTACGCGTGTACGCATCGAGAAGAAGGACCAAGGAGGCAAAGTACTCATCGACTTCTTTTCTGTTGAGGACCTCGCGCATATCCGTACGATGCTTTCTAGGGAACGTGGGATGAGGGAGTCTATGGACCCCGTAGTGCAAGGTGGTGAAGAGACTCCGTCCGCCCCTCCGGACACCCCGCCTGTTTCCTCGAATGCTCCAGAAATCCTCGCCGAGGAAAAGAGAAAAGAGGAGGATGACCTCTATTCAATAAATAATTTCAGCCTCTAGCTTTTTCCCGTTCTCTTTGCTTCCATCGCCGCGAGTTCTGCTCGTATGTGTTTCTTTGCCATGTTGGTTTTGGCTATGTCATGCCATTTGCGTGAAGGCCGCGCAGACGGCTTGGTGATGATTTCCACCATATCGCCGTTGCGCAGGGACGTCTCCAGGGAGACCATTTTGCCATTTACACGGGCCCCGGACATTCTATTCCCCAAGCCGGAGTGTACGGCGTAAGCGAAGTCTATGGGAGTAGCGGAGATAGGCAAGTCGATAACGTCTCCCTGCGGAGTGAAGGCGAACACTCGGTGGCTGAAGAAGTCAGATTTGAGAGTGTCCATGTATTCCTCTGACTCTTGATTTGTGTGATGGACGTGCGCAAGCTCCTGCAGCCAGGATGGAACAGTCTCCTTGGTCTGGGTTCCCGCTATCGCTCCGGGAGTCCCCGTCTTCTTCATGCCAGGAAAGAATTGTCGTACCCACTCTAAGCTGCCGCGCTTATTCTCTGGAAGACCTTCTTGCGCCTCTTTGTATGTGAGGTGAGAGGCAATACCATAAAGCGCTTCACGATGCATCGCTTCGGTACGGAGTTGCATCTCCAAAGCGCTGCCGTCACCCGTGTAGACAGTGGTGTGGATGCTTTGATAGCCGTTGGGCTTCGGGAACGCGATGTAATCTTTTATCTTTCCAGGCACGGGGCGCCAATGGGCATGGATGATGCCAAGAGCCGAGTAGCAATCCGCGACACTAGGGAAGATAACCCGCAGGGCCAGAATGTCGTAAATTTTGTCTATATCCCATCCGCGCCGCTCCAATTTCAGGTAGAGGCTGTACACGCCTTTGATACGGTCTTCTGTTCGGAAGGCTCGGATACCCGCCTCACCCAGCTCACGTTTGAGGTCCTTCTCAACTTTTTCAAGTCGATTTACGTTCTCGTTCTTCCGCTCCTTCAAAAGCTCACGAGTCTTTTCGTATTCTTTGGGATACGCATACGGGAAAGCCGCATCTTCTAGCTCTTGCTTCGCGACACTCATACCAAGCCTGTCCGCGATGGGCGCGTATATTTGGAGCGTTTCAAGCGCAATACGAGTGCGCTTCTCTGTTTTCGGGACGTGTTCAAGCGTACGGGCATTGTGGAGCCGGTCCATCAGTTTGATGATGAGAACACGTATGTCTTTGGCAGTGGCCGCAAAAAGCTTCCGCAACGATTCCGTGTGCCTCTCCATTCCGCGATAGCGAAGTGTTCCCAACTTCGTCACTCCTTCAACGAGAGTGAGAACCTCGGGACCGAATTTTTCTTCAATAGTCTTTGGCTTCACTCCCGCGTCCTCGATAGTGTCGTGCAAAAGCCCAGCGGCCACCGCTTGAGCGTCCATGCCTGCCTGTGCAAGTAGAAGTCCGACTTCTGCGGGATGGATGAAGTAACTATCTCCGGAATAGCGTTTCTGGTCTTTGTGAGCTTCTTTGGAAAGCTCGTACGCATTTGTGACGAGCGCTATATCGGCGTCGTTTTTGCCCGACATCGCTACGAGGATATCTGAGAGGGGACGGGGTTTGGCAGAGTTCATATACGTGATGATACTCTCCGCCGCGCGAAAGGTAAACAACCGCATCGATGTGTTTTAAAACCCCGCCAGCAACGTGCCAGCGGGGTTTTGGTTTTGTGGCTCAAAGAACGAGCTATTCGCCCACGGCCACTGGACGCGATCGCATCGCTGCTTCAATATTTGCGAGCGTCGGTAGACCTGCTTCGATTCCCAAGAATTGCACTGAGTGAGCAGCGGCAAACGACGCGAAGCGAAAGTGGACTTCCCACGGAGCGTCCGAGTCACGAATGTAGGAGAACATATAGGCTCCGTGAAATACATCTCCTGCACCATTCGAATCAACGACTTTGTCAGGGGGTATCAAGGGCGCCGACATCGTGCGGGTGACTCCGGGTTGGTCGTACCAGACGAGACCTCGTTCACCCAGCGTTACCGCTCCGACTTTGCAGCCCTTTTTTCGCAGGAGCTGGAGCACTTCTGCAGGACCCATCTTGAGTTTTTCGCAAATGCTCAAGGAAGCAACCCCGACATCGATGAATTCCAGTAGCTCAATCGTATTGCTACGCATACTACCTGCATCGAGTGATGTCAGGATGTTTCCGTGCTCGCGCGCCGATTTAGCGTAGCGAATCGCAGCATCTGGCTGGTGGCCGTCCGTGTGTACAGCACAGAAGTTCGCGATGTCGAGATCGGGAACCGGATGCAAGTACTCGTCATCACGAGCACGTAGGATGGTGCGCTCGCCAAGATGAGGTCGAACGAACGAGAATGCCGAGCGTGACACTTCTCGATCATGGACTTGGATACCGTAGTGGCTTGCCATGTCGCGAAACATACGCCCGAGCCAGTCATTGGCGACTGTCGTGAGCAAGTCCGGCGTACAACCGAGCTTGGCACAACAGAATGCAGCAACGACCGCACCGCCACCGAAGCTGACGGCATGATCTGTCGCCACCTTCTTTTCGTCGCCCTCCGGCATCTCGTCGGTAACGAAGGTGAAGTCGATGTAGGGGCGTCCGATGAAGAGCGGCTTGCCGGTTGTGAGGGGCATCTTTGTATTCCTTCTTCATGAGTAGGAGAACAGCGTCAATGTACTAGCCAACAGACCTCAGCTTACATGGATGTACGATAATGGAAAGGTGGGGAAAACTACCCCTACGCGAAGTCCTAGAGCTATTTTTTTGCTCCTGCGAGTTTGTGCGGATTGTGATTCGGGCAGGCCTTGCTCGAACATCTTTCTGGGATGGTCTTCGGTCACAAGTCGGAGCCGTTCCGTCGAACGGCTCCGCTCGCGACCCCGGCTCACAGCCTCGCGAGCTCGCTCGGCATCGTTCCGCCCGACGAAAACTAATTGCGCATGCAATGCAGGTTGCATGCTACCAATCTACTTCTTGAGTTTATGAGGATTATGGTTGGGACAAGCTTTGTTTGAACACCTCTCCGGGATCGTTTTCGTCCCTTCCATCATGAGGGAATTACACATTTCGCATTTATGACCAGTAGGCTTTGCCTTGATGGCGTGTTTACAATCAGGGTAGTTTGAGCAGGAATAGAAGATACCGAAGCGACCCCTTCGCTCCGCCATCTCGCCTTTTCCGCATGTAGGGCACGCGACTCCTGTTTTAGACCGAGCCTCCTCTAGCGGGTCTTTGCGGACATATTTACATTTTGGAAAATTCGAACAGGCAATAAATCTACCAAAACGACCTTCGCGCTCCATGAGTTTGCCATTTTTACACTGCGGGCACGCTTCGCCGATGTCTTTGGGCGGAGCAATTTCACTCCCGTCCTCTTTGCGTGCACCAAGACAATCGGGGAATTTCGCACAACTCATAAAGCGGCCATTCTTCGATAGCTTGTAGACCATCGGTCCAGTGCAGATTGGGCAGGGGAATTCTTTCGGTGCGTCGCCCATATTTGTTATTTTATCGATCTTATTCTTACTCTTAATTGCCTTTGCAAACGGTCCATAAAAATCTTTTAGCGTCTTTTCGTATTTTCGTTTCCCTTCGGCTATCTCATCGAGCTCATTCTCCATTTCTGCCGTAAAGGTATCGCTGATGTACTCGCCGAAATTCCCTTCAATGAATGTAGAAACGACATCTCCTGTCGCGGTGGGGATGAGCGTGCGGCCTTGCTTCTCTACATATCCGCGTGTCTCAAGCGTACGGATAGTGGAAGCGTATGTCGACGGTCTGCCGATGCCACGTTTCTCAAGCTCTTTAACGAGGCCTGCTTCCGAATACCTGCCTGGCGGCTGAGTCTCTTTACCCTCCGAGCGTGCCTCCACAAGCGTAAGCGCGTCTCCTTTTGCGGCCTTTGGGAGCTCGACATCCTCGCCGCGTGCATCGGGGTCGGCTGCGAGCCAGCCGTCAAACATGACACGCGAGCCATTGGCCGCGAAATCGGGAACGGATTCGTCACCTACATTGGCACGAATTTTTGTACGCATTATCTTAGCATCGGTCATCTGAGAGGCGAGAGCACGTGCTCGAATGAGCGCGTACAGTTTTTTTTGCTCCTCGTTATGACCAAGGCTACGTTTCGATGGGTCGGTCGGGCGCACGGCTTCGTGCGCTTCCTGCGCGCTCTTGCTTTTCGTCTTGTAGACTCGTGCCTCAACGTACTTCTCTCCGAATTCGTCGCTTGCCGCTTTCAGGAGGTTACCTTGTGCCTCTTTGGCAAGATTGGTGGAATCCGTACGCATATACGTGATGAATCCCACCTCGTACAATTTCTGCGCGATTCCCATTGTGCGCGAAGGGGAGAGCCCAAGGCGGGTGGACGCCGCCTGCTGAAGTGTTGAGGTTGTAAAAGGTGCTTTAGGAGTTCTCGACTGTTCGGACTCTTCAAGACTCTTCACGCTCCAATCGCTGCTTTGCGCGGCTTTAAGGATACGCCCGGCTTCCTTTTCGGTCCTCGGTTCCTCGGTACATACGACCGTGAACCGCTCTTCTTTTTTCGTCTTTACATCGGCGCTTATCACCCAAAACGGCTCAGGAATAAATACCCGTATTTCGCGCTCGCGCTCCATAATGATTCGGAGAGCGGGTGATTGGACTCGACCAGCGGAGAGACCGTAGCGCACCTTCTTCCAAATGAGACCGGAGAGGTCGTAGCCGAAGAGACGGTCAAGCACGCGGCGCGCTTCCTGTGCGCGTACGAGCTCGTCATCTATGAGGCGTGGATTGGCGAGCGCCTCTTGGACGGCTTTCTCGGTAATTTCGTGAAATACGATGCGCTTGGGCTCTTTAAGTCCGATAGTTTCCGCCAAATGCCACGCGATAGCCTCCCCCTCGCGGTCGGGGTCGGTCGCGAGAATGACCTCGTCGGAGCGTCCTGCTATTTCATGTAGCTCGTCTATTATCTTTTGCTTCTCTTTCACGACGAGGTAGCGTGGCACGAATCCACCCTCGATATCGACGGCGTCTTTGTTGCTCTTGGGGAGGTCGCGGATGTGTCCTACGCTAGCGCGCACGGTAAAACTCGTACCGAGATATTTCTCGATAGTCTTCGCTTTCGCGGGTGATTCTACTATTACAAGCTTCATGGTGCGTAGTGATACCTCAGAAGCCTAGCACACGTCAAGCCGTGATCTTGTGTCGAGGAAGATTACCTGATGCGCACCACACCCAATTCTTCCATAATCAATCCTTTGATTTCCATCGTACTCAGCAGCACATTCGCCTCGGTAATCGGTAGTTCAAGCTCCGAGATAAGTTCGTCGCGCGAAACGGGCGAATGAATTATTTCGAACACGCGCAGTTCTTGAGGTGAAAGGTCCTCACGCAGTTCGGCCCACGACGCGGGGCCTTCGCGTTTCGCTATGCCGAGCGCGACAAGGATGTCTTCGGGCGAAGTCGCCGCGGTCGCGCCGAGCCGCAAGAATTGATGCGTGCCTTTACTCTCTGCGCTGAAAATTGAACCAGGGACGACAAGCAAGTCACGATTGTATTCGGTAACAAGCTTCGCGGTGATGAGGCTTCCCGATTTTTCTTTTGCTTCGATGACAAGTGTCGCGTGGGAGAGCCCCGCCATCACTCGATTGCGTTTGGGAAACATGTAATCCATTGTTTTCGCGTCGGGCTTTTCTTCGGATATGAGTGCTCCGCCCGCCTTCACTATTTCTCGCGCGAGACTCCCATGAGCCCTCGGATACAAAACATCCCAATCAAGTCCAGAGCCGGGTACCGCCACCGTCGTAAGCCCGACGTCTAGCGCTGCCTTGTGCGCTTCGGCATCGACACCGTACGCGAGGCCGCTGACGATAACGATGGGGTAGCCACGGAGGCCCTCAATGAGATACTTACTTACTTGCTTGCCGTACGTTGTCATCGCGCGGCTTCCGACGACCGCCAGCCATTTGTATTCGGCACTAGGAATGTGCCCTCGTACGTAGAGTTGCTTAGGGGCGTCAGGTATTTCTCGCAATAGCGGCGGGAATTCTTGTGGGGAGAGTAGTGTGAGTTCTTCAGCCATGTGATAGTATTTTAACACTATGCTCGACATCAAATTCATCCGAGAGAATAAGGATATTGTCGCCGCGGGTGCCAAGAAAAAGCACATTGACATTGATGTCGACAAGCTCCTCATCGCCGACGACAGACGTCGCGAACTCCAGCTCTCAATAGACGAAAAGCGCGCTGAGCAAAATATAGCTTCAGACGCCATAGCGTCTGCGAAGAATGATTCAGAAAAGCAGGAAATTATCGCGCGTATGCAGGCAGTGAAAGAAACCCTCCGACTTGCCGAGGAGTCCATGCAAGAGGTAATGAAAGAGTGGAGGGCGATGATGGTGATGGTTCCCAATGTTCCCGACATGTCTGTCCCGGAAGGCACATCCGACGCGGATAACGAGGAAATTCGTGTGTGGGGCGAAAAGCCCATATTTGATTTCGAGCCTAAAACTCACAGCGAGCTTCTGCTCGCCAATGACATGGCTGATTACGAGCGCGGCGCCAAGGTCGCGGGCTTCCGCGGCTACTTCCTCAAGAACGACGGCGCGCGGCTCGTGTGGGCGCTTGAGCGATTTGTACAAGATAGATTCATGGGGCGCGAGGGATTCACCCCAATGGTGGTGCCGTCACTTCTGCGGCGCGAGCCTTTTGTCGGCACAGGGTATTTACCGCAATCCGAGGAAGACTTGTACAAAACGCAAGACGGTGAGTATCTAGCGGGTACCGCAGAAGTAGCTTCGATGGGCTACTATATGGACGAGATTCTTGATAAAAAAGACTTGCCCGTGAAATTCTTCGCATTCTCTCCATGCTTCCGCCGAGAAGCGGGAAGTCATGGCAAAGATACAAAAGGTATTTTCCGAATCCACGAATTCATCAAATACGAGCAAGTCGTGCTCTGTGAGGCGAGTCATGAAGAATCGGTCAAGTTGCACGAAGAACTGACCGCCAACTCCGAAATGCTATTGCAAGAGTTACAGCTTCCCTATCGCGTTGTCGTCAATTGCGGCGGCGACTTAGGGCTTGGGCAGGTCAAAAAGTATGACATTGAAGCCTGGATGCCGAGCGAGAAAAAATACCGCGAGACACACTCGTCGTCATACTTCCATGACTTTCAGACGCGACGGCTCAATATCCGCTATCGCGATGACAGTCTAGACGGCCAAGGCCAGGGCACGGTACGATACGTACATTCGCTCAACAACACCGCGCTGGCCATGCCGCGTATCCTCTGCCAGATTGTCGAGAACAACCAGCGTAGAGACGGCTCAATAACAATCCCCGACGTGTTGCGGGGCTATATGGGCAAAGATGCAATCAAGAAAAAATAGCGGCGTTATCGACTTACGAGCGGGGCGTTCGAGCAAGCGTTCGCCAAAAGGACAAGTACCTCTTTTTTCTCCGCGTACTCCAGAGACTCCGCGACGACCGATGCCGCTGCGCGCACGGCGTAGGCGCGTCCGCGCCCTCTTTGGGCTTGGAGTGCTGATTCTCTGCAGCCTCGTATTTTATGGCGTGAGTTGGTTTTCGTACCTGCCGCAGTTCAATATATCTGGAATCTCCGTCGTGGGTGCAAACGGCATGAAGGAAGAACACATACAACGTTACGTCGAGACGGTACTCGACGACGGCGCGTACCGTATTCTCTCGCGCCGTAATATTTTTCTGTACCCGCGAACAGAGCTTGAGCAGGCCGTTACATCCTTACACCCCGTGAAATCAGTCAGTATCACACGGCCTTCGCTACTCGCGACGGACATCATCATCACGATAGAGGAGAGGGAAGCGTTTGCGCGCTGGTGCCTGCCTGCGCAGGCAGGCACAGGAATGCAGCAAGGGGATTGCTATCTTATGGACTCGGGCGGATTTATATACGCACCGCTCGGTTGGGCCGGTACAAGTACCCCGAGCACGCAATATATTTTTGCTGGCGGGCTGCCGCCGCGCGACAGCAGCGCCACCTCGACCTACCCGATAGGACAGTCGTTCGTCCAAGCGCATTTGCCCGGACTGCTCTCGCTTCTCACATACCTGGGGCAAGCTGGCTTTACCACGGTCAGTGTGCAGGTAGACAGTCAGGACATCCTGATACAACTTCAAGAAGGATTTCTTCTCAAAGCCTCATTCGGAGCGGATGCAGGTACTCTCGTGAAAAATTTGCAGCTCGTGCTCTCGTCTGATGTCTTGCAAGGGAAGCGGGACCAGCTTGAGTATGTCGATTTGCGATTCGGCAATCGCGTGTATTACAAATTGAAGGGGCAGGAGCAACGGAGTACACAGTAAAAAAGGCGGCCACCGGGGCCGCCCTTCATTACTCCGCCTCCGCTGTTTACCCGGTTACTTCTGCTTCTTGAAGTTTTCCAGGCGATCCTTTTCGGCGTCCGTGCCTTTGGTCTTGATGAGCCGTTCGAACCGAGAGCGATCCCGGGCGTCAAGTTCATCGAGTTGGTACAGCGTGAAAAGCGAAGCTACGTGTTCGCCACGCTGACCACCGGCACAGTCGTTTTCGACGATACGAATAACGTCTAACGCCGGCATGAGCACATGCCCATGCACGACGTGCTTCCGTTGACTTTTCTTGTGTCGCGTCATTTCGAGCCCTTATGTTCGAGGTAGTAATTGCGGAGCGGAGGGAAACGCAGAACTAAACCCCTCCATCGCAGTTATAACCCTTTTTCGACTCCCTGTCAAAAAATGGGGTTTTTATGGTATATTTCGGCGATGCAATCGTTCTGGCAGACTCTGCCGAAGCCACTTTTTGTGCAAGCGCCTATGGAGGATGTGACCGATGCAGCCTTCCGGTCACTCATCGCGCGGTACGGGAGACCGTCTATCATGTTTACAGAATTTACCTCTGCTGATGGTCTCGTGCTCGCTCCTCCTGCAGGACAAAAGATGCTGCGCAAGAAATTACTGTTTTCTGAATCTGAGCGGCCTATCGTCGCACAGCTTTTCACGGCGTCTCCGGTGCGTATGGAAGCTGCCGCGCGGCTCGTGGCGGAGCTCGGATTCGACGGAATCGATATCAACATGGGATGTCCCGTCAAAGAGGTGGTGGATACGGGCTGCGGCGCAGCGCTTATCAAAAATCCCGCGCTCGCGCGCGAACTCATTCGTTCGGCACAGAAAGCTGGATTGCCCATATCGGTAAAAACTCGTATTGGTTACAACATCGATGAACTTGATACGTGGCTCCCAGAACTTCTCGCTGAAAATCTTGCAGCGATAACCATACACGCACGTACGCGCAAAGAAATGTCGGATGTGCCCGCACGCTGGAATACCATAGCGCGCGCAGTCGCGCTTCGCGATTCGCTCGGCTCGAAGACGTTGATTCTCGGCAATGGAGATATCAAAGATATGGCTGATGCGCGTGAGAAAGTGAAGGCTGCGAAATGTGATGGTGCCATGCTTGGCCGCGCCATCTACGGCAATCCATGGCTCTTTGCGGAGCGCACAGAAGCACCGACGCGCGAGGAAAAAATCAAAGCGCTTCTTGAGCATCTTGCGCTTTTTGAGGAGCTGCTCGGTACTACAACAAACTACGCCACGATGAAGAAGCATTTCAAAGCGTATATCTCAGGCTGGGACGGGGCCAAGGAATTCCGCATGCGCCTCATGGAAACCGAAACGAGCGGAGCCGCGCGTGAAATTTTGGGCAATGCTATACTCTCGGAATGAAGAAGGAAGTACGCCACGCCACACTGTATCGCGCATACCGACCGGCGACATTTGCTGAAATCCGCGGGCAAGGGCACGTCGTAGACGTACTCGCAAAGGCAATCAAAAACAACAAGCCCGCTCATGCGTATCTCTTCGCGGGCGGTCGCGGGACAGGGAAGACATCGGTTGCCCGGATTCTCGCTCGCGAGCTTGGTGTCACCGACAAAGACCTCTACGAGATAGACGCCGCGTCAAATACGGGTGTCGAAAACATACGTGAGCTGCGTGAAGGGGTGAACACGGTGCCGTTCGAATCCCCGTACAAATTTTACATAATTGACGAAGCGCACATGCTTTCGCGTGCCGCATGGAACGCCTTTTTAAAAACCCTCGAAGAGCCGCCCGCGCACGTCATTTTCGTGATGGCGACGACCGAACTTGAGAAAGTGCCTGACACTATTCAATCACGCTGCGAAATATACACGTTCAAACAACCGACGCGCTCTATGCTCGCGGAGAATGTCGCAGACATCGCAAAAAAGGAAGGCTATACGCTCGAGCGCTCAGCGGCGGAATTGATAGCGCTTCTCGCCGAAGGCTCTTTCCGTGATGCGCTTTCCATACTTCAAAAAATTCTTGCAGTCTCTAGTGATAAGAAGGTCGACGTCGCGGAAGTTGAGGCAGTCTCTGGCGCGCCGCGGGGGGAGGCGATACGACAGCTTCTCTCTGCTATCGCGAAGAAAGATGCATCGGCAGGTCTTTCTGTCGTTGCGAAGACGGTGGAAGAAAATATGGATGCGCGCACGCTTGCGAAGCTGCTCATCCATCGTATGCGCGCTGTCCTCTTGCTGCGATATGCGCCTGACCTCGCCGCATTATTCGCACAAGAGCTGACGGAAGCAGACCTAGCACTTGCCAAGGAGCTTTCTAAAGAGCCAGGAGTAAACTCGGATACGCTCAAAGCTCTGCTCGAAGCGTATTCTCAAACGGCATACGCGGCTGTGCCTCATTTACCGCTCGAGCTTGCAGTGATTGATATATGCGCCGCAAAATAAAGAAGAGCAAACCTCCTCCAGCGAAGCCAAAAGGGCAGGAGACTTCATGGGGACATGTCGCCAATTGGTACCACGAACACGTGAACGAATCGGACGATACGTACCACGAAAAGGTTATAAAACCGAATCTACTTCGCATTCTCGGTGATGTAAAAGATAAGCGGATTCTAGATGTGGCGTGCGGGCAGGGATTTTTCTCTCGTGCCCTCGCGAACGCGGGAGCGTATGTAACGGGTGCTGACATTGCACCAGAGCTCATCGCAATCGCAAAGAAACTCGGACCAGAGAGTATTACCTATCTCATTGCGCCCGCTTCCCGTATGCCGCTTCCCGACGAATCGTTCGATGCCGCGACCTGTGTGCTCGCGCTGCAAAATATCAAAAACCTATCGGGTGCTTTGTCGCAAGTATCACATCTTTTGAAAAGCGGCGGAACATTTGCCATCGTACTCAACCATCCGTGCTTTCGTATTCCGCGGCATTCAGAGTGGGGATTCGACGCAGATGCGCATATCCAATTCCGCCGCACCGACCGCTACCTTTCGGAGAGCTCGTACCAGATACAAATGCATCCAGGCTCAGACCCTAGCGCAACTACGCTTTCGTATCACCACCCTTTGCAGCTCTATGTGAAAGAGCTCGCGAAGCACGGCTTCGTCGTCGCGGGAATGGAAGAGTGGATATCCCATCGCGTGAGCGAGAAGGGGCCGCGTGCGGAGGCGGAGGATAGGGCACGCAAAGAATTCCCGCTCTTCCTCATGCTCAAGGCGCAGAAAGCAGCCCCTAGGTCGCCATCGGCGACCGGGGTCCCGGCCCAAAGGGCCTAGGGATAACCCCATGTCATTTGTGTACATCTTGAAAAGTCAGAAGGATGGAAAGTTATACGTTGGCGCGACCGATAATGTTGAGGCACGTGTAGCGAAACACAACAAGGGGCAGGTACAAAGTACGATGAGTCGACGGCCACTCACCCTAGTTTTCTCGAAAGAGTTTGAAACCTTGGGCGAGGCACGTAAGTTTGAGTGGATGCTGAAAAATACTCCTGGGGGTGGTAAACTCAAAAAACGCCTCGCTAACGGGGCTTAAGTTTGGGGGATCGTCTAACGGTAGGACAGCAGCCTTTGAAGCTGTGAATCTTGGTTCGATTCCAAGTCCCCCAGCCAAGTTTCAGAATTCGTTTTTTCGCCAAAATGCGGAGCGTCGCAAAGCGTCGCGTATGGAGTTTCCGCCAGAATTCGCCAAGGGTTTTTGAAATCCAAAGAGAGCGAGCGTTCGGCGAGGCGGGGGTTCGAGCCAATCTTTTTAAGAAAATCTCTTTTAGCTTCGAGATTTTCTTCGGAAGCGATAATTAG
>CALRHH010000009.1 GCA_943359395.1 Candidatus Nomurabacteria bacterium | reverse complement strand
TTGGGGGCATTGCCCCCGGTAGTCCGTACGGTGAAGATATCTTTTTGGCCCTATCGGAGCGTCATACCAGATGTCTCCAACGTGCACGTGCTTCGCTTTCAAGTGTTCGATGAGATAATCGCGGTCGTTATGAAGGACGGGGAAACGGAGATTTGCGGAGCGTGTAATATGCCGCATGTCATCGCTGACGAGGAAACGTTTGTTCAGCGTCTCTGCGTATACCTGAGCGATTTCTTTTCGATGCCGCATCGTTGTTCCAAGCATCGCGTACGCGCGCAGTATCGCGGAGCAGTACGAGCCGGGAAGTTCGTGAGCAACGCCCATTTCGGTGTCGTCGAGGGGCCGTGAAAGGAGGCGGAAGAACTTTAACACGCGGTGAATGATTGGGCCGAGCCCGAGTGCGTGGGTAGAACGGATGACGCACGTAAAGAGAGGGTAGAGCCGGTCCTTTAGCTGTTGCCGGCGGGCTACTTTTCTCGCCGGAGGTACGACCATCTCTTGGTATTGTTTGTTGCGGATTATGAGCGCGCCGCCCGCGACCGCATCAATGACCTTATCCTGACTGAATGAAAGAACGACGAAATCTCCGACGGTCCCAGCTTCCTCGCCAGACTCGTAGATGGTGCCGATGGAGTGAGCTAAGTCCTCTATGAGTACTACCCCGTGCTCCTTACAGAGTGTCGATATTCCCGTTATGTCGCACGGAATGCCAAGCGTATTTTGAATGACAACGGCTTGTATGGACGCGTCAGCATCGAGCGTATCGCGCAGCGCCTGAGTCGAAAAATTGAGAGATGTTCCCGGAATATCCACGTAGTGGCACGTATGCCCACTCTCTTTGACCGCTTGGTAGACTGCCCAACAGGTGAAGCCATGTATCGCAACAGAGCCTTTGCTTGGGAGAGAAGAGAGCGCCAGACGAAGGGCTTCCCGACCTTTGTAGGCAACGATAGCTTTTCCTCCATACCGTGCCTCGAGGTATTTGACGAGACGGGTGCGAGTAGCATTTCCACCGAACGCGAAAAGTATCCGCAGAGCGGACCAGAAGGAATGATTAGAGCCGAGAGAGTTGAATACGTTCATAGGAGTGCTAGCTCTTGTGCAACAAGCTCGGCTACTTCTTTTGCGTGCGTTATGTGGGGGGAGTGACGTGCGTCGTGGATAATAGTCATTCGAGAATTTTTAATACCCTTGTGCATCACCTCACCGCTCCAGAGCGGAGTCGTCGTATCTTCAGCACCCCAGATGATACGTGTAGGGCATTGTATCCTGTCCAAGATGAGAGAAAGGTCGACGGAAACTAAGTTTGTCATTGTCTTGCGCATCTCCGGCGTCGCAGTTTCGTAGTCATGAACCCCGATAATCTTATATAACACTTTTCGTATAGTTTCCGAGCGGGTGAATACCCGGCCGAATTGCGAGATTTTTTTGAAAACATCTTTCTTGAATTTTCTCAGGCCGCGAGCAGGAATCCCAGCACTGTCTTCGAGGATAAGGCACGCGACTTTTTCGGGGTGTTTTGCTGCAAATGCAAGCGAGATACGTCCGCCGTTGGAATGACCATAGAGAATAACTTTGTCGTGTCCGGCGGTCTTTTCTTCGAGCCACTTCACGTAATCGTCCAATGTCCAAACGGGGTTGGTGCCGTCCGTAAGCCCAGGAGTGAGGAGAAATTCATAGTCGATACCCCGGGAGGAAAGTAATTCGAGAAGCGGCCGCCACGTGTCGGTCTGGTATGTCCATCCGTGCAAAATAAACAGTTTCATAGCCCAAAATTCTTTCTACGCGTGACCCACACGTTCTCACGCCGGCACAAATGTGCCGCATCAGCTTTGTCGAGAAGGAGATGCTCTATAACACCCTCCAAAAATCGCGCGCCCTTAAAGACGAGTATTTCGCCACCAGAAAGCTCCGGTACAAGATAATCCAGCGCTTCTCTGGGGCCGATGAAAGACGGGGCGTGTTTTCCGTTCTCTTCGAGGATCGGTTTGACGTATTTCCTGAGGCGGGGACCGACTAATACGATGCGCTTGAAATCAAATCCTGCGACGATGCGGCCGAGTCGTTCGTGCTCCTCCTGCTCGAATCTCCCTTGCTCGATTATGTCGCCGAGCACGAGCCACTTTTCTCCGGGCAACGCCTCTGTCATGCGAACGATTGCGACGACCGAGTCGACATTGGAGTTGTAGCTGCTGTCGACAATCGTCGTATTTTTAATACCGCGGAAGAGGGAACTTCTGCCGGGCGGCACTATGAGTTCTGAAAGGTCGGCGGTCGGTCGTATACCGAAGTATTCCGCGATTTTGACAGATGAAACTATCGCATAGAAGGTTTCCTTCGGAAACAGGTGCGGTGACCGGTAGGAGACACCTTCGATTGTGAATATGGTTCCTGAAGTACTCACTGCATACGAATCGAGCAGTTCACGTTCCGTAATCCCGTACACCGCGGCTTTCGTTTGCCGCGCGTTTTCCACAATGAGCGGAGTGTCAGCATTTATTATCGCGAGTTTTGACGTGTGCGCGAGGAATCGTCCGAATCCGTAAGCAATTGCTTCGTCCACGCCGGCAAATCCGCCGCTCCCCACGCTCTTCTCGAAGAGCATGCTATGGGTGCGCGAGGAGCTAAGCCACACGCACACTTCCGGCTTCAAGAACGGCCCGAAAAAATCTCCGTCGCCGGGCCTGTCGCCATCCGCTTCGACGACGTATATCTTTTCGGGGTGCGGTCCTTTGAAGGCGTGAAACGGCGCCGTCAGGAAGAGCCGGGGCCATTCCAGGGCGGAAAAGTTCACGCGTTTGAGGCCGAGGATATCGAACGGGATACCGAACGCGCTATTCGCGTGAAATGAATATTTTGCACGTGAGCCCAACTGTACGGCCGTCAGGTGAAGGGCGGTTGTCTTGCCATTGGAGCCCGTAATAATTACAATCCGCGGTTTCCATCGCTTGAGCCGGATGCGCGCAAAAAAGCTGAAGTACCGGGCGACCGTGAAGTAGAGAACAATCTTTAAGTGTTGGATCATTGTAGGCCTAGAATACTAGATTACGGGCGGACTCGCCATGTGCGATGCACGGCGGTAGTATGACAGCATGAAAGAGAAGAGGAAGGATCTCCCTGTGCAACGTCGGAGGGTTCACCCTGAGGGTAGTCAAAGGGTGGCCATATTCGATGTGGACGGCACAATATTCCGCTCGAGTCTCCTCATACAAGTCGTTAACCGCTTGATTAAGAAGGGTGTGTTTCCCGTATCGACGAAGCGTGTGTATGAACGAGAGTACGAGCGCTGGCTTAATCGTGAAGGGGATTACGACGAATACATCAGCGCCGTCGTGAAGGCGTTCGTTAAACACCTCAAGGGCGTGCACTACAGCGCGCTCGCTGATGCTGCAGAGGAGGTCGTCGACGAGCAGTCGAAGCGCGTATATCGGTATACGCGCGATTTATTGAAGGACCTCAAGCGACGCGGGTACTTCCTGCTCGCGGTATCACACTCTCCGAAGACCGTGCTTGATAAGTTCTGCCCGCGACTTGGATTCGATAAGACATATGGCATGCTCTACGAGATAGGCCCTCAAGAGTGTTTTACAGGAAATATCATTGAGGAGCATCTCATACTCAACAAGGCGAGTATCGTGCGCCGTGCTTTGGAAAAAGAAAATCTTTCGCTCACCTATTCTATAGGGGTAGGTGACACAGAGTCTGATATTTCTTTTCTCGAGATGGTAGCGAAACCAATATGTTTCAATCCAAATTCAAAACTCTATCGTTACGCCAAGCGTATGAAGTGGGATGTTGTTGTAGAGCGAAAAGACGTAATCTACGATATATAACCGTATGAAGCAGGAGATGGGGAACTTGGAGAGAAATATACAGCGCACTGAACCGAGGTATGCGCAGGATACTGAACGGAAATTACAGGAAGACGCTCGGCAGTATGAGGCTCGAAATCCTGAAGTCGTCTCGTGGATACGGGATAGCATTTCTCGTATCGACCACGAGCGACTCGCATCGGCCTTTCAGCGTATTGCCGGGAGAGGGGGAGAACTAAATCGTGAGGTAGGTATTGTGTCTGCCGAGCGTACATTTGTAGTCGGAGGTAAGGGGATTGGTGCGCATTCGTACATCGGGCGCACGAACGCTCTTCGCGGTGACCACTTTAAAGAGCTCATGCGCACTCGGACATTGCAGGAAGTTGCTGCCGTGTTGTTCGATGCGATATGTCACGAGAATGCGCATGCCACAGGTTCCATTGACATACAACAGGCTGAGCGTGGCAATGTGTGTATTTCTGCGGGCTACGAGGATGTCTTTATCAATAGAGAAACGGTGCTGACGCCCCACCACCTCATAAACGAGGGGATTTCAGAATTAATCGGAGAGCTTGCCGCGCGTATCTATCTGGAGGAAGCACCGCTTGTGCTGACAGATGTAATATCCCTAACTGCAGAGGAGTACGATACGTACGTACGTGAGGAATTGACCACAGGAACTGAATTATCTATCAGTGGGCACTCGCTCGGTGCACGAGAGTTTATTTATAAACTTGCGGTATATGTCGCTCATAAGGAATCTGCATCAACTGTTGATTTTGTTGAACGTCTTATGAAGGGCTTTTTCAAGGGAGGAGGGTTTATTTCCGAGCTAGGGCTTTCGCTCAATGAGAATCTTGGGCCAAACTTTGTCGCAGACTTATCGAGTGCAAAGACGCGAGACGATCTCGCGCGTATTGAACAAACGTACGGATTGCCGGAGGTGACAAAAGACTTCGGACACCAAACTATGTCTGAATTGAAGAGACGCGTGCAGGGAGCGTAGTCACATGAAGGAGGTCGTTGCGTTCAGGGGTTTGGTCTGGAAGCATTATCGTGCACACGGGCGGCACGGGCTTCCATGGAGGAAAACTAAAGACCCGTATCGCATCCTTGTTTCTGAAGTAATGCTCCAACAGACGCAGGTAGCGCGCGTAATTGAAAAATATAAAGAATTCTTGAAAGAATTCCCAACCGTTCATGCTCTTGCAAAGGCGTCTCTCTCCGACGTTCTCAAAATCTGGAGTGGGCTTGGCTACAACAGACGTGCGAAGTATCTACACGATGCGACAAAACAAATCTTTGAGAAGCACGGCGGCAAAGTCCCGCGGGACTTTGCCGCATTATGCACATTGCCAGGAGTTGGCGAATATACGGCAAAGGCCGTTCGTACGTTCGCTTTCAACAAACCCGATGTGCTCATCGAAACCAACATCCGCTCCGCTTTCATCCATTCATTTTTTGCAGGTGTTCCTTCTGTTAACGACCGTGAGATTAAGGAACAAGCGACGAAGGCGGCAAAGGGGCAGAATCCACAGGAGTGGCACTGGGCACTCATGGACTACGGTTCACATCTCAAGCGTTCAGGGGTTCGCAATAATAGTCGAAGTACGCGGTACACGAAGCAATCCAACTTCGAGGGTTCGCTCCGCCAAGTCCGCGGCGCGATACTCCGCGAACTCCACGACCGATCGATGCCGGAACGTGTGCTCGCGGCAAGGCCTTGCCTTGCCGCGTCTGGGCATTTAAAGAAAGCACTTGCGGGGCTCACCCGCGACGGGCTTATAGTACAGGAGAGGGGAAAATGGCGAATTACCTAAGAGGGTGTGACTACTTAGAGATGTCCGTCAGCTATCCCGCTTCGGATTCCTGGGTGCCTTTTTTTGCAAAATAGACGCGAATGGTCCACGAGGGTACGATTTTCACGAAGGGGATTGTCTCGACAATCATTACGGCAAGTGTCCCCGCAATTCTCTCGCTTGAGTACAGGCTTACCCCCGTGTGAGAGCCTGCTATACCGAGAGCGACTGCCGTTACAAAGTTACTCATAATATTCACGATGGGAATCGCGCTCAAAATGTCTCCCATGACAGCTATGGCGTACATGCAAGTATTCTTGCACGATATTGCTTTTCCGTCTCGCGTCTAGACGCTCACGATGACAGGAATGACAATGGGGCGTTTCATCGTGCGTTGGAGAAGGAATTGAGAAACCGCATCAGCGAGGTCTTCGCGTGCGGCATCGAGGTCCGCTGCGCGCGGATTGCGCAGAGAAGTCTCGACTGACTTTCGGATGATGAGGCGCGTCTGGTCCATGAGGTCTTTGTTGTCGCGCAGGTAGACGAATCCACGCGAGATGATGTCGGGAGACTTATGTAGTTTGCCCGAACGGCGGTCAACGGTTGCGACGACAACACAGAATCCTTCTTGGCCGAGTGCTTTGCGGTCTCTCATCAGTACGTCCGAGAGTTCGCTCACTGTGTGGCCTTCGACGACGCGCAGTTCTGATGGAGCCTTGAGCGCGTGCTTCGTGATCTTCTCTCCGTCCTTGATATCGATGAGTGAACCGTTATCCGGAATACAGACATTCTCCTGCTTTACACCCATTTCGACGGCGAGGTCTCCGTGTACGCGAAGCATGTAATGGTAGCCGTGGACGGGGATAAAGAATTTCGGTCTTATTTGAGTGTGTATCCACGCGGCCTCCTCGCGATTGCCGTGTCCCGATGCGTGCACGTCGGAGGCGTGGTAGGTGATAATGTGAGCTCCTTGACGCGACAGGTTGTCCTTGAGCTTCTGCACCGCACGTTCGTTGCCAGGAATAACGGAGGATGAAAGCACCACTGTATCCGAAGGCTGAAGACGGATGTACTTGTGTGTCTTGTTGCCAATACGAGCGAGGGAAGCGAACTCATCCCCTTGCGCGCCCGTCGCGAGAATAATGATTTTCTCCGGAGGGTACTGCCCCATGTTTTCGACGGCGACGACGGTATCATCTTTGTATTTGATGAGGCCAATTTCTCTCGCAATCTCGATATTGGTACGCATGGAGCGTCCATCAATGACTATTTTCTTACCGTTCTCCTCGGCAAAGTGTACGACGCGGATGAGCCGTTCCAAATGAGACGCGAACATGGCGATGACAAGTCTGCCCTTGGCGTCTTTGATTATTTTTTCGAGAGTAGTGTAGACGACTGATTCGGGAATTGAGAACCCCGGTTGCCACACGTTTGTAGAGTCCATGAGGAGGGCAAGGACTTCGCGGTCCTTGAAAATTCCATATTCGCGCTTTTCTTCGGCGGACGGTTCGCCATCAAGGTGATTGAGCTTTATGTCGCCTGTGAATACCACGTCGCCCCACGGAGTCTCAATGATGATACCCATCGAATCGGGCACTGTGTGTGTGACTCCGAAGAAACGTATGGTCGCAGCCCCTAGTTTAACGACTTCATCTTTCTCCACTTCACGGACATTTACAGGGGAGGTCTGAGTGAATTCTTCCTGACGTTTTTTTATCATCATCGCCGTGAGCTTGCGTGTGTAGATGGTTGGGTTGCCGATGCGGTCGATGATGTAAGGGATACCGCCGATATGGTCGAGGTGTCCGTGTGAAATAAGAAGACCTCGGATTTTGTGACGGCGCTCCTCAAGGTAGCCGGTGTTTGGAAGAATGTAATCGATACCAGGCGTTTCTCCCTCGGAGAATGCGAATCCGCAATCAAGAATGAAAATATCATCGCCGACTTCGACGGCGGTCATGTTGCGTCCAATCTCCTCGACGCCACCCAAAGGGATGATACGGACCGTGTCCTGCGACGGCGGCGGAATAGGGGTGCTCGCCTGTTTTCGTTGAGGTGCCGCCTGATGCTCAACGCGAGCTTTTCCGCGTCGGGGCGGATGGTTGGGACGGCCGAAATGTCTGGTCGGTCTGCCGGTGCGGCTCCCAGGTTTTCCCGCTGGGCGAGTAGCTGGTCGTGAGCTGGGACGGGCATGGTGCGGGCGCGGAGACGAGGGCTGGCGTGATGAGCTATGAGAGACGCCCGTGTTTGGTCGCGGCTCATTAGATGCCGATTGAGGTTCCATATGTATAGTTTCTGAGAATGTTCTTTAATAATGTTCCAATAAATTAGTTACGTGAAAAGATGCTCCACACTTCTTCCGTATCCGTGTACCACTGGTAGATGTTTAGGAATCGCTCGGATGGTGTCGTCAGAGCGCCGAGGGCTACGCCATGCATAGTGTTTGGAAGAATGTAGATGAATTCGGGGGCATAGAGGAAGAGGGCAGGATTATCCTTGAGGACCTCGGTCTCGAATTGAGCGTAGAGTTTGTCGCGTTCCGGAGTATTGCTGGTTGCCCGTGCTTGAGTGAGAAGTGAGTCGACGCGGGAGTTTGTATAGAGAGCAAGATTGAGTCCCGGATCAATGCGTTGGGACGAGTGCCAGAAGGCGAAAAGGTCTGCCGTACGGCCAACGACTTCGCCAAAAAGTATCGCATCATACGAGCGTGGCCGGATGACGCCCGTGTTCAATTCCGAGAGGGAGTATACCTGCACGGTAACCTTAATGCCTGCAGCCCGCCATGCCTCTGCGAGCGCATTCACGGTCGTAACCAATCCAGGCTCGTCGGCAGTCGCAATGGTAAACGAAAGTTCAACCTTGTTTTTCATCCAGACGCCACCAGTTTCGTCAAACGTCCAACCGGCGCGTTTGAGAATTATGGTTGCCGCATCGACGGTCGTCGTGGCTGCGTCGGTTGCGGCTGAATCTTTCGCGTATGTGCTAAAGGGGATTGGGGTTGCCGCTTCAGAAAATCCAATAACGCCGGGTGGAACAGGTCCTTCAAGAACAGCGCCATATCCTCCCAGTATAGAGTTGACAACTCTCCGCTTGTCGATTGCCGCTTCGAGTGCAGCGCGTACCGACGCATCGGCAAGTACGGGTGAGTGACTCTGATTATAAAAGACGCCGAACACCCGTGGCAGCGGCACATGCACAAAATCAAAATCAGAACGTTTGAGGCTGGCGAGGTTCGCAGGTGTTACTCCCGCAATCGCGTCTATTTTCTTTGCATCAAATGCTTTCAATAGTGCCTCTTGGTTAGGGTAAAAGATAAAGGTGATGCGCCCGAGATACGGCTTACCGAGTGTAAAACCTGAGAACGGTATAAGCTCGTACCGTGTCGCTGAACCAGTCGTGTCAATCGTCACGTTCTTAATGAGGAAAGGACCGCTGCCAACAGGACGGGTATTTGCCGGACTAAAAGGAAACTCTGCCGCTGGTACATTTTGCCAGATGTGTTTGGGAAGGATGCCGAGTGCCGTATTCTCGATGAACGGGGCATACGCGTGTGCGAGTTTGAAGATAACGGTGTGCGAATCCGGCGAGGATACCTGCACACCTTCCCAATCGGCGCGGCGTGGACTTTTGATACTAGGATTTTGAGCTGCCGCGACCGTGAAGAGCACGTCATCCGCGGTGACAGGGGTACCGTCATGGAAAGTGGCGTCTGGCCGGAGCGTGAATGTATAGGTCGTGCCATCTTCTGAGATTGTATACTTTTCTGCGAGGTCGGAGACCACTCCATCGGGTAGGATACGCGTGAGGCCAGAGTATACGAGCTTCGAGAGGTCTTCGTCGGGCTGCGAAATCGTAAGGAGGGGATTAATAAATCGAGCGGAGCCGACCTGTCCTTCGATAAGCTCTCCACCTGCCGCAGGTACCGTGACAGAGACCGAAGAGTTTAATCCAGCGAGCAGCGTGAGTGCAGAGATTCCTAAAAGAATTGTGAGTCCGTAGAGTACGAGCCGCTCGCTCGGGGAAAGTGCCCGGAGCAATGTCTCAACAGCACTGACGTGCCATAGGGAACGCTTCTCGACGAGCGTTTTCTTCAAATTTTGAGTTGTATCTGTGGGAGAATCGTGATCGAAATCCATAGAGCGACTGTGCGCTTGCGTATACGGTCCGCCTTAGAGGCGGGCATGCGCGTAAGCGCCTAGTTGATGATTAAATTGATGAGTGCCGAGAGTGCGAAGAGGATACCAAGAGCGATAGTAGCATGGAACAATGTCCGCTCCAAACCTCGACGTGTGTGAAAACCCGACGAAAAGTTGTCTGCGCCGAACGCCCCGCCCATCGATGCGCCTGTACGCTGCAAAAGTATTGCAGTAATGAGAAGGACCGAGAGGCCTATTTGTATGTAGGGCAGTGCCGTTTGGAGCAAAACCATTCCGAAGAGCCTAGCACGGCTTTCTAAAACAATCAAAGTCATTATATCACTCCATAATACTATGTCAAGTTGCCCCTCGCTCCAGGTTCGCTTATATTAAGCCCCTTGGGATTGCTATGTAATAAAGGGACATGCTTGCGCTCGTTCCTTCGTACATCGGCAATCCTCAGTGCGGAGTATCCGCCATCTACATTATCGGTTTAAAAAGACAATATGAAAAAAGAACCAAAAAAGACCACTCTCAAATTTAAGCCTTCTGGCGACCGTGTGTTGGTTAAACCACAAGAGTCGGCAGACGAAAAGTCTCCTTCGGGCATTATCATTCCAGACACTGCACGCAAAGAGAAGCCGGAGCGCGGAGTCGTCGTCGCGGTTGGAGAAGGAAAGCGTAATGAGAAGGGCGACGTGTTGCCCATGCGTTTCAAGGTTGGTGACCACGTCATGTTCTCAAAGTACGGGTATGACGAGATAAAGATAGACGAAGAGGACTACTACGTCATATCTGAATCCAATATCCTCGGGACATTCTAAATTTACTCACCTTCAATACATAATCTATGGCAAAACAAGTTATTTTTGACGAACAGGTACGCAGTGCCCTCAAGCGCGGCGTTGACATCGTTGCAGCAGCGGTCAAAGTTACCCTTGGTCCGAAGGGGCGCAATGTTGCACTCGATAAGTCATGGGGCGGACCGACTATCACTAACGACGGAGTGTCTATTGCGAAAGAAATAACGCTTGCAGATAAATTCGAGAACATGGGTGCCTCCATCGTGAAGGAGGTTGCCACAAAGACCAATGATAAGGCGGGCGACGGTACGACAACAGCTGTCGTCCTCACTCAAGCAATCATTCATGAGGGTTTGAAACGCACAGCACTCGGTGCGAATGCGATGATGGTACGTCGCGGTATAGAGGCGGCCGCTAAGGATGCCGTCGACGAACTGAAGAAGATGGCCCGCGAAGTCAAAGGAAAGAACGACATCCGCCAGGTCGCGACCATTTCCGCAGAGTCAGAAGAGCTTGGAAAAATAATCGCGGATACGGTAGAGAAAGTGGGTAAAGACGGTGTCGTTACTGTCGAAGAGTCTCAGTCGTTCGGCATCGAGTCTGATTTTGTCGACGGCATGGAATTCGACAAAGGATACATATCTGCATACATGGTGACGAATGCGGAACGTATGGAAGCTGAGACGAAAGATGCGGTTATTCTCATCACCGACAAAAAGATTTCAACGGTCAAAGATATCCTCCCTCTGCTCGAGAAAGTTGCGCAGAGTGGTAAGAAAGAGCTCGTCATCATTGCGGATGACGTCGATGGAGAAGCGCTCGCGACATTCGTCGTCAACAAGCTACGCGGCGTCTTTAGCGTACTCGCAGTCAAGGCGCCGGGATACGGCGACCGAAAAAAGGAAATGCTCGCCGACATCGCCATCACGGTCGGAGCTACGGTTATCACGGACGACCTCGGTATTTCTCTAGAGAAAGCAGAGATTGCAATGCTTGGCCGCGCGAATCGCGTTGTCGCGACGAAGGATTCGACCATCATAGTGGGCGGAAAGGGCAAGAAAGCCGACATCGAAGCGCGTGTCTCACAGCTACGCACACAGCTCGAAAATACTGACTCCAAATTCGACAAAGAAAAACTGGAAGAACGCATAGCGAAACTTTCTGGCGGAGTTGCCGTCATACGCGTCGGTGCTGCAACCGAGACAGAGATGAAGTACCTCAAAGACAAAATCGAGGATGCGGTAAATGCGACCAAGGCTGCCATCGCTGAAGGTATTGTGCCTGGGGGTGGTGCAGCACTCGCAAAGGTTGCTGAAAAACTCGGAAAGAAAATAGACGCGAAGGCACACGATGAATACACCGTCGGCTACCGAATTCTTCTCTCTGCACTTTCGGCTCCGCTCTTGCAAATTGCTCGAAACGCAGGGCGTGAAGATGCGGCTGTCGTGCTTCAAGAGGTGGTGAAGAAGGGCCCCGCGTTCGGTTTCAACGCTTCTGCTGAGTCAGATGACGAGTCTATCGTTGATATGTACGAGGCGGGCATTCTCGACCCCGTCAAGGTGACGAGAAGTTGCGTTGAAAATGCGGCTTCCGCAGCAGCGGTACTCCTCACCACAGAAGCAGCCGTTGCTGATATCCCGGAAGAGAAGAAGCCGGCACTCGCAGGAGGTGATATGGGTGGAGGAATGGGCGGAGACTACTAGGTGACCACGCCCGAGGGGCGCGCCCGTAGGGGTGAATGCCGGTGACTATCGACATGAGAGACGTGTCGGGCGGGGAGTCGTCCTCGCTTGGGGTTACAGAAGTTGCGCGTAGCCGGTCATGCTAGAGTTAGTCCATGTCAGCTTCCCGCCCACGGAAGAAAGGGGCTATAAAATCTTGGTCGCGGGGCATGCTCGCGCTTTTTGGGATACTTCTCGTGAGCCTAGCCATCGGGACTCTCGGGAGCAAGGCTTCGCGGGAAAACCAACTTGCCGCGGCACTAAAGCCGCCGTCATGCACGGGAGCGAAGAACAAAGATTGTCCGCAAGAAGTTCCCAAAAAAACCGTATATAAATGCACGTGGCCTGCAAAGGTCACTAATCCGAAAGATAGCGACTTCGGTGCGCAATGCGTAAAGTTGAAGCCATGCGTAGAAAAAGGCGGCGCGAGCGGCAAGAGTATACAGGGGAAATGCCAGTGCCCCGAGATTTGTAAAGGTAATGCCGACGAAGCGAGTAATAAAAACGATCCTGGAAAAGGAGGAGAAAAACCTCCCGAGATGCCAAAACTGCCGGAGCCGCCAAAAGGGGAGGGCGGAAGCCCATCTGGGACACCACCCCCTGCGGGTACGTGTAAAGAGGGTATCGCTGGAGGCGTCGACGAGAAAGGCAAGCCATGCCCCAATAACACGAACTCCCGTATAGATTGTCTTCTGAGCCCGACTTCTCCCGGATGTTCGGGTGCTGAAACTCCCACAACCCTAGGCGATGCTGATCGAACTCCACTACCCGCAGAAACTCCTCCAGCATCCCGTTCATGGAGCGCAATTGTAACGACATGGGCAAAAGACGCTGCAGACGTTACAGCGGACACTGTAAATGGAGCGGCGCGCTCCGTGTCGAATACAGTCCAGCTCATTGGAACGGGGTTCGGCGCTAATTCTACGTACGACGTCAGACCCGAGGATGTCGTGACCTACGGAGACACAAGAACTGTCCAAGAAGTTCCCCTCGTTCCTACAGGTGGGGACCCGAATCAGCGAACATTCGCGCAGACGACAGGGTTCACCGTCCAAGGCAATACAGGTGTCAGCGCAGACTTAGGAAACACCCCCCAGCCAAGCCCTGGTTTTTGGAATTGGGCTGCAACACAGTTGCGAGGTTTCCTGAGTTCATTTTAGATGGACGGAATGGGGACAGGGGAGATTATATAACAGGGAGCGCTCTGGCCCGCGCGTGCTCGCGCGCATGACCCGTCTCATATCGCTTCGCGACATTCGGCCCCTTCGGGCGGCCTCGCGGCCGGGGTCAAGTCCACAGTACGGCGGCTCATTAAGCCGCCGTACTGTTACAATGAACAAGTAATTATGTCCGCAATCAATAGAGCGGCGGTTTTTGTGGTAGTCGGACTCTGCGTCGTCTTGTTTTCTGTCGCGCCAGCGTACGCTTCAAAGGATTCTGCGGACTTGATGTGTGCGCCAGAAACGGGAAATTGTGAGTACGGCGCTTACTGTGATTATCCAAAGAACACAATAAAGGGTGTAGTGGACAAGTATTGCGAGGATGTGACAAATGGGATAGTTGCCGCAAAGGGACATTGCACCGCGTGGCATAAATGTCTCGCGACATCATGTGGTAGCGGCGAATGTAAAACTACGGATGTTAAAGTCGATGAAAGTAAAAATAAAGCCGTGGGAAACGAACCTCCGGCAAAAACGTACCCGCTCATCGCCCCTGAGGACGGTAGAGATGTAAAATCGCCGGTGCAGCCCCCGCCATCGAAAACTAATGAGTCGCTTCTGCAGCGAATGCTTGACCCGACACCTTTCTCCGAGCAGAAAACCGAATTATCGCCGTCCGCGAATTCCGTCGGAGAACTCTTGAAACAAATTGATGCAAATCCGGGGCTCAGTGGGACAACTCAGGAACAAAAACAAATAGGCGATTTGTTATCACCAACACCGCTCAATCCCAACCAGGAGTCTTTCCAGCTCCAGCCACGAGATAAGGAGGGGAATCTTATACCGCAAGATGTTGGCCCGCAGAATACGATAACCCCAAACTCAACCTTCGGAGAAAACCAAGGAACGGAAAGACCTCAGGTGTCGGCGTGTGACAGCTGGTGGAGCTGTCTGCAGGAAAGGGTAAGCAGCGCATATGGTGAACCGCTTGAAGAGGCCGCCCTTAAGACGACGCGCACTCCTTTTTCTGCGCTCGTTCCAGACGGCAAGGGGGGGTACTATCTTCCTTCCGATATCCGCTTATCTGAAGCACAAGGGCCGCCCGCTCGCGCGGATGCTGACAAGGTGATTGGGCTAGACGGACCGGCGCAGTTCAAAGCGACTTATTATTCGGCACAAGGAACAGGCTCGGGTGAAAAATTTAATGGGAGTGGTTTTGCCTCATCACTCTATCCCATCGGAACGACGGGCACGATGGAATTTCTCGATAAAAATGGCGACGTCGTTGCCACAAGGCAGATGTACGTAAATGATTGGGGCAATCTCGGCCCAGGTGTTGGTGCAGACCTTCCACGGCAGACAGTCGCCGATGTGCAAGCGGAGACTGGCGTTAAATATGTCCGCGATGGCGTTTTTGATGTCCGTTTTACGCCTGAAGCGGTTATACAGGGAAAACTAGCGGGTGATGGATGGTATGCCGACACTGCTGCTGCAAAAGCCGCAAATGCGTACGTGCAAGCGCGAACCGACGGAGCCCTTCCTTCCGAAGCGCTCGCCGCAGTACAACAGAACGCAAGTGCGTACGCCGTCTATCAACCAATCGACAATTCTGCGCCGCCTCCAATAAGTGTCGCCTCCAATGAAGCAGTTCCGTTACCGCAGAACAATCCTTTCCGCGCGAGTCCAGACTTTGCTTCTGTTACCAATCCAGAACTCCCGAGTGGGGCTGCCATCGCGCAGCAGTTCTTGAATAGTCCAGATACGCGCAGTCTCGCACTTACGGGCGAACCTGCCATCGCACCCCCCCAATTCTCAGCAGTTGAACCGTCACCTCCCTCCGCCATCGCCGATGTCCAATACGATGTTACAAAAGACCCCTTCATCTCCGGTCTCGATTGGAGCACGGCTGCGTATTCAGACGCGCAGTATGACCCGACTCAAGACGCTGCACTCGCCAGCATTGATTGGAATTCATATGTTACCTCCGACGCGCAGTACGACCCGACTGCTGACCCCGCTCTCGCCAACCTCGACTGGGTTGGTTCCGACGCACAATACACACCCACTAATGCCGATATCGTATCTGCGTTTGGCGACGGTTTCTACGGGCCGAAAACGCAAGCAGAGGTACAAGCGGCAATCGACCAGGCCGCCCCGTATGATTTGTATGGCGAGAGTAAGGGAAGTTACACCGCAGCGGAAGAAGGCTTCAAGAAGTACAACAATGAGCAGGCGGACATCGCCGTCAATGCCATCAACTGGGACTCGTATGTTACCTCCGACGCGCAGTACGACCCAACTCAAGACGCTACACTTGCCATCGAACCTCCCGCTGGCCAGCAGCAGCTCGATCCTGACGTGGCAAAAAGTGTTGCTGATCTGAATCCGAGCACTCCCCGCTTCACGGAAGCGGAGATTAAAAACCAGATTTACAAAAGTTTTGCCCCCGATCAGTACGAGAAGCTGACTCCTCAGAGTCAGCAGACCGTTCGCGATATCGCCATATCGAGTCTAGAATTTAGCCAGCGCTCAGCCCAACTTGCGGAGGAGCGGCGGCAGTCAATAGCGGAACAGCCGGCCCAAGTCACTCCTGCACCATCTGCCCTGACTACCCTGAGCAATGCGGCAAGTACGGTGGCGGATTTGGGAAAAAGTGCGTGGAACTGGGGCTCAGAGAAAATATCGTCATGGTTTGGAGGACCTTCCGAACCGCAGAAGTCGGTCGTTGCGGAAGTAACAGCGGATGAGTCACAACGGGCCGCCATCCCGAACTATCAATCTACTGCGGGAGAGTACATCACCGAGGCGGACATACCCTATATTATCAAAGATACACAAACCATCGCCGATTCGCGGTCAATCGTACCTCAGGAAACTGAAGCAGGGTTACCGTCGGCGGAAATACGGGCAGCAGAGGCGGCGCAACTTGAGGCGAGACGCGCTCAGGCAGATTTGGATAAAGCAGAGTACGAGCAGCGAGTGCAGATAGAAAAAATCGATACCGTGGATGTGCCCTACGAGACACCCTCTGCATCTAAACCGGACGAACCGGTTGTTGTGACCAAAGAGGCGGCACAAAGACTGGCAGATGCCGAAGCCCTTCGGGCTACGGCGCGTGAGAACGCAAACGAGCTAACGACGCAAGAGCAAGATGCTCAAGCAAAAGCACAAGAAGCACAAAGAATCGCGGACGAAAAGAAGAAAGAACTTGAAGCCCTGAAGTCAGACATATCAGATGAAACAAAAAACATTAGAGCTGGCGTCGCGGCGGCGCTTGCGGGGCAGAAAGCCGCGGATAAGGCTGCGGCTGACTGGGATAGGGACAAAGCTGTTAGCTCAGCAAATGCAGCTCTCAATCGCGTTGATGGTGTGATTAGGGATGCACGCGACTTACTTAAAGATGAAAACCTTTCGGCGAGCGAGCGCGCCGCAATCCAGAACAATATCAATATCATTTCTGAAAACAGAGCTGCAATGGCGGCAGCGCTTGCGAAAGAAGACCCCGCAGGGCTTGCCCTAGTTGCTCCCACCGCGAGTGCCGCAAATAAAATAGCTGCCATCGGAGAAAATGCCGCTGCACGAATCGATAATGGTTATAGGGCTGCACTCGCAGACGCCTTAGATTTACAAAAGCAGGCGACCTCTATCGGCTGGGATGCACATGATGCCCGGATGACGGCAATTCGGGCGGACCAATACGTCAAGAATATACAAGAGGAGGCACCGCAGGCTGTAGCGACAACGTTGCCAAAATCGGAGTGGGAGCCACAGGTAGTGACGCGTGCAGCGGCATCGCCTCCGGAATTCTCTGCTGTTCAGCCGACCGGGGAAGTCCCGATCGGCGAGGTCGCTGTGGCGCCTGTCACTCCCGCACCTGCTGGCCAAGCATCCAATGCTCCCACTGGTGAGGAGCTGCGGAAAATTGGTACAGTTTTCGACCAGACGATTGCTGATGCAAAGTCAACGCTTGCGACTGCTCAGGCGGCGGCGCTCGTCACAAAAGACATTTTGGGTGATGGTGCGGCAGCGGATTTCGTAAAAGATGTAGGTGTGAAAAGTGCGCAAAGTCGGCTCGACGAGGTGCAGGCGCGCTATGAGGAGTACGTGAAGTATATGAATGAAGGAGGTAAAGCGCCCGCATGGATGCAGAACGCCGTGGAGGTTGCACGTCTGGGGGAGAGCCCTCTCTCCCGGGAGTTGGGCGATTTTAAAAACGGTACACACGAGGCGGCGGACGAAGCGTCAAAAGATTTCAAAAAAGAGCTAAAACCCGACGGAAGCGCATGGAACATGCTTACATCGGGGGCACGCTGGCTTGGGTGGACCACGGTGTCGACTCTTACGGGGGGTGTCCAGGTTGGAGGGGAAATGCTCGGCGTAAGAGGTTTTAACCCCGATGAAGAACGGGCTTATAAACAAGCGATAGACCCAACGGGACAAGCGGTAGGAGCAACCTTTGATGTTGCGGTCACAACACTTCCGTTTGCCAGCCCCGTGTCACGCCTCACGGCGTGGACGGACAGAGGAGTAACGGCTATCGTCGATACTGTCGCAGGAAGTGCGGCGCGGTCGGGAGCGGAGGCGGCAGACCTCCTCACGACGTCGGGTGCTCGAGTGGTCACGCGAGAGGCTGCGGAGATTCCGGTCATTGCAGAACAAGCGGCACCGCGGGCGGTCGCAGACGTTGTGGTGGCCCCTTCCCGTGACGCGGGTGAAATTGGTCTTAAAGCTGTAGAGAAAGAGTTGGCGGTAACGCGGTCAGCGCCGCCTCCTGTCGAAACGCAAATTCAGAAGATAGATCAAATCGCTGCCGAGGCCCGTGTCGCGGTGGAGAGACCACCGGTGGTTTCAAGTCAAGCTCCAGCTGCGGGATCGAAAACCGGGGAGATTAATGAGCTCGTTGCTGACATCCGTACGGCCTCCCAGAATCCACCGATTAATCTCGGGGAGCTATCGGCCCCGGGCCCAGTTTTTGGGGTGAAGCCCGCATTGAGTGTAGAGGAGCGTTTTGCGAAAGCGCTTGCGGATATCGGGCGCCCTCCGCGTACGTCAGAAGCGTCTACTTTTGCACCGGATACAGTTGCGACGGAGGCGCGATTGCCCGGCGTGAGAATACAGCAATGGGCTGACGATTTCGTAGCGCCATCGAGAGTTGCTAATGACAACATCCCACTTATTGATGCACAGGCTGCGCGTCTCGCGACCGAGTCCGCCGCGGGCGTGAGTACGGAGGCGGAGCGGATTGCAGCGGCAACAGCCCAGCAAGCGCCGCGTGGCATTACGAATGAGGGACTTCAGAATTTTGAGAGAGGTCTTGGGCAGGCTGTCGATGATATCAACGCTGCTGCTCGTGTGGAGCCAAACGCTGGCGTGAAAGCATTGAACGATGTCTCTGCTGAAATCAAAGCGGGGCTTCCTGCCAATACGAATCCCGGAGTGCGGGCGCTTGAAGATGTCGCGAAGGACATTAAAGCAGGTCTTCCCAACGAGCCAACACCCATTGATTCGCTTAAACAGATACCAAAATCAGGCACTACGTTCGATGCGTCGACGGGACAACAATCGTACTATTCTCAATTCAAAGACCGTGTCACGCTCGCGTGGAACGACCTCAAAACAAGTCTCTCTGATGCGAGAGATGGACTCTTCGGTAGGGCGTCGGCTGAGCCAGCCACGGAGAACGTCGCTCCAGTATACGATTCCGTTGCCAATCGGTGGAGAGATCCGGCCACCGGACGTTTTGTATCTGCCCCCGAACCCGTTGCTCCTGAGGTGCGCGTAGTAAGAGCGGAGCCCGTAGAATCTCCGACTTTGCCGACAGAGAGGCCCACTCCAATCGACACAACAAGCCGTAATCCGCTCGATGTACTGGGTGATGAAGCTCGTGTTGTAGAGCGTAGCGTGCCCGTAGTCCGACCCACTGAGCCGGTCGTTAACGTGCCCGTTGCTCCAAACGTTGTAGAGGCAACGGAAAAACCTTGGTACCAAAGAGCGTACGAAAGTGTTTTCGGAAAAAGCGAGCCCGCTCCAGTCGTCGAGAGACCAGCTCCGGTTGACACGACGAAGCGCAATCCCTTGGACGTACTAGGGGACGAGGGGCCGGTGTCTGTTGCAAAAGAAAAGACGTTTATCCCCGACTCTGTAAACAGAGATCCTATCGCTGTTTTGGGTGATGAGGGACCGGTGGTGGAGAAAGCTATAGCAGGTGTCCAAAAACCAACAGGTCCGCGTATTACTGCCACAGAAAATCCTACCCTCGGAGAGGTCTCTGCAGGATTCAAGTCACCTTGGGCGACGTCTGAACCGTTCTTCAAACCATTTAGCGAGTGGTCTGTAGGAGAAATAAAGGGAGGAAAATGGATTGTGGGGGGTGGCATCGGCGCATTGGGTGTGTATGGATTCGGGATTACTCATTTGCCGACTCCTCCTGATAGAGACGTTACAACGCCAGAAACGCCGGGTGGTGAGCAGCCGCCGGTAGTCCCTGTAGTGCCTGATGAGAAGGAAAAGAAAAGTGGCCCACCTGTGAGAACGGGACAACCTTGTGGTCCGAATGATACGTACGCAAGTAGTGGTTGCTACCCGCCGTACCAACCTATTTCCTACAATGGGAATACACCGAACGGACCAGTTCTTGACCGCGATTACTACTGCATCACGAGCATTACGCCAGTCGTGGTTGTGCCTGTATCTGCGGGGACACCATTCCCAACGGGTAGCTGTTACAACAACCCAGGAACGAGTAACGGCGGTAGTTCTTTCGGTAATGTACTTGGACAAGCTCTCGGTAAAATGTTTGGAACATCATCGCAAGCGCCTGCGCCGACGACTAATCCAAACCCAACGAAACCGACGACAGACACTCCCACGACGACACCTGTTGTACTGAAGCCCTTCGCCACACTTATCTCAGAGCCAACCACTGTTCAACTTGGTAAAAAATCGCGCCTCATATGGTCGAGCGTCAATACTATAAGCTGCGAACTCTTCGCTCCCGATAACTTCTTGGTGGCGACAGGAACGCGCGGTTCGACCTCCACTCTTGCCCTCGCGACTACGACGCTCTTCAGGCTCGAATGCAGTGCGCAATCGGGAGCAACTACCTCAGCGCAGGCAACTGTCAGGATACAGTAGTCGGTCAATTGTGGTACAATGACGCATATGAATATCACTTACGTTTTGTTAGCGGTTGTTGCGGCGGTCGCTGTCTGGCTCGTGTGGGCTTACAATAATTTTGTCCGTCTTACGAATCGTTGTGAAGAGGCATGGTCCGATATCGACGTACAACTCAAGAGGCGATACGACCTCATCCCGAATCTCGTTGAGACGGTAAAGGGGTACGCCGCGCACGAAGCAGGGACACTGCAGAAGGTGACCGAAGCGCGTACAAAGGCGATGGGTGCCCAGACAGTCGCCGAACATACCGACGCGGAAAATATGCTCACCGGCGCACTCAAATCGCTCTTTGCTGTTTCCGAAAACTATCCTGACCTCAAAGCAAATTCAAATTTCGTCGAGTTGCAGCGTGAGCTCTCTGACACTGAGAACAAGATTCAGGCTGCTCGTCGTTTCTACAATTCTGTCGTTCAAGAGCTTCAGAATGCAATCGAGCAATTCCCAACGAATATCGTTGGTAAATCGTTCGGATTCAAGACTCGTGACTTCTTCCAGCTCGGCGAGAACGAGCAAGCTGCAAAAGAGCCCGTAAAGGTCAGTTTCTAACGGTGCGCTTTTCTAGTCGCGCCTCTTTGGGCGGCTCCATGTAAAAGGCGTGGTTGCCGATATTTCTCAGCCATATCAGTGACTGAAATACTTGTTTCGTCCTCTCTGTCATGCGCGTCTCGTTGGGATCGTCTTCTCTCCAGTCCGCGCGCTTATAGAAGAGTGTCTCAGGCGGAAGGCCCGTAATCGCAGAGAGCTGGGCAACTATTTGTTCGGCAGATTTTCCTTTGAAACGCGAAGCGAAGACATCGGCGAGAGTCTCAACGCCTGCCAGTGTTGCCCCCGTAAGTTTCTTCTCGTGCGTCGTCCACGAGAACTGATGTTTCGCGTAGACAACTTCGTGTATCGTACTGCCCCAGCGTCTTGAGGCGAGTCGGGCGAAAGTGACCTGCGCTACCGCGAGCTGGCCCATAGGACCTTCGAGGCTTGCCTCGAAGAAAACGTTCTTCGCGACCGACTCGAAATCTTTCTTAGAGAACCCCTGTTCCTCGCGATGCTCTATGTGCGAGTGTCGGTGCTTCTCGGCGGCAGCGGCATCGCCAGGTATTGCTGTATACAGTGCCATACCCGCGAGTGCAGCGCGCAGGGCTTTCACCATCGTATCGGGAGACATTTCTTTGCCCGATTCATCTTTCAAGAAATCACTCCAAACTTCTTTCGCACCTCTCACGCTTTTTGAGTCTATGCGGTCCATTCCCATATGAATGAAGTATACCGTAGCGCAAGAACTGGATTCCTCTCGTCGCATCAAGTATGATTGTTGTTCTATGGCGTCACTCTACACACAGCAAAGTAAGAATGTATTTCGCACATGGATGCTCATGGGCGTCTTTCTCGCGCTTGTTGTAGCAGTGGGATTCGCAATGTCGCAGTACTACGGCAATCCAGGGATTCTCTACATCGCCGTCATATTTTCGCTCGTGATGAACGTCAGTGCATTTTGGTTCTCCGACAGAGTGGCGATTGCTTCCGCTGGGGCGAAGCCTGCAGACGAAAAAGAATATCTAGAACTGCATCGCATCGTCGAAAATCTCGCCATTACGGCGGGGCTCCCAAAGCCACGCGTCTACATCATCAACGATGCCGCTCCGAACGCTTTTGCATCGGGACGCGATGCGAAGCACGCCGTCATTGCCGTCACGACAGGACTTCTTGCGACACTCGACCGCTCTGAGCTTGAGGGGGTACTCGCGCACGAACTATCGCACGTGGGGAATAGAGACATTCTCGTGATGACCGTCGCCGTCGTCCTCGTCGGATTCATTTCTATTATTGCGGATATGTTTCTTCGCATGAACTTATTTGGGGGCAACAGCAGAGAGAATAAAAATCCGCTCATCGCTATTGCCGCTATCACAGCTATCATCGTGGCGCCAATAGTGGCACAACTTATACAGCTTGCGATTTCACGCAAACGTGAGTTTCTCGCTGATGCTTCGGGTGCGCTTCTCACACGATATCCTGATGGGCTCGCTTCTGCGCTTACCAAGATTAGTGTGTATCAGGCGCCGATGCAGCGCGCGTCGACTGCGACCGCGCACCTTTTCATCTCAAATCCATTTGGTGCAAAGAAGGCTGGTCAATTTGCGGCAAAACTATTTAGTACCCATCCGCCGATGGCGGAGCGTGTTGCGGCTTTGCGGGGGATGAACATATAATACGGATTCGGCGATGGAGGCGTCGGATAGTGGTTTATTCCACCGCCTTGGAAAGGCGGCATGCCGCAAGGCATCGTGAGTTCGAATCTCACCGCCTCCGCACTAAGGTTTTTTTATCGGAGATATGCGGACGGTATATCCTCTCCGATGCGTCTCGAAGGGGGCACTTAGAAACACACGATTGTATGACTAACATCTTGGACTCAAAACGGCACACAACACCACTTAGATTCTTTTTGGCGACCAATCGTCGCGAGATTCCGTGGCTCCTCCTTAATGGGATTTTTTTCGGATTGGCGACTGCTTCCATGGTCGCTGCTGCCTACGTACTTGGCAGGGTTGTGGATTCACTGCAGCAGACGGGCACTGTCGGATTTTGGCATCTTGCGACTATCATCGGACTGTTTGTTATCTATGAGTACGGGTTTCGCGCGGGGCATATCGTGGAGGTAACGACGATGGCCCGCATTAGGAGCGCCACGAAGAAACGGCTGTTTGCTCACACGGCCGCTCTCTCGTTCGGGTACTTCGCGGACAGGTTCGCGGGCGCAATTGCACATAAAATCGCCAAAACAACCGATTCTCTCGAACGCGCGATAATCATTCTCATCGGAACGTTTTTTGAACTCGGAGTTCTGTTTTCCGTTAGCGCCGTTGCACTGGTTTTCGTCCACCCATATCTCGGTCTGGTCGTCTTAGTGTGGAGCCTACTATATATAGCTGGGCTCATTCCGCTTTCTATCCAATCGGATAAGCGCGCGAGTGACTACGCTTTTCAAGATGCACGCACAACAGGAACATTTGTCGACGTGTACTCAAATATCGCTGCGGTGAAGGTGTACGGACGCGAAGATAGTAAAAAGCGAGCATTTGAACAGATTGAAGCCGAGGCGACTACGTATCGCCGCTTAGGGCTCTGGTCAATCTTTACGTTCCATTATTCAGGTCTCTCTATTATTTTCCTTGGCTCAGGACTCTTGTGGGTCACTGCGCATTTGCACCAAAGCGGGATGGTAAGCATTGGAGAAATCGTATTTATCTCTGGAGTAGGTCTACGCCTCATTATGAACGTGTGGGAGTTTGGCAGGAACGCTCCTGAGTTTGTACGTCATCGTGGCGAAGTAGCACAGAATTTATCGGACCTCGTTGTCTCGCCCTCAGTTGTAGACGGAGCACGTGTAGAAAGTGAGAAGCCAAAGCAGGGAAGTGTCGAGTACAAGGGTGTCACGTTTGGATACTCTGAGGACCGGCCGATTCTGAACGACTTCTCGATTTCTATCCAAGCGGGTGAAAAGCTTGGAATCGTCGGGTTAAGCGGGGCAGGTAAAACAACATTCGCGAATCTTCTGCTACGCTTTTTTGATGTGCAGCGGGGGGTGATATTTCTCAACGGTCAGGACATACGAGACTTCACGCAAGAGTATCTTCGTTCCCACATTTCGTACATTTCTCAGGACACATCACTCTTCCACGCAACTATTGCGGAGAATATTGCGTATGGACTCACGGCTGCTTCCCGAGAAGAAGTTGAAAGGGCAGCAACGCTCGCGTATGCACATGAATTTATTACAGCCCTACCTCAGGGGTATGAAAGTGTTGTTGGCGAACGAGGAATCAAACTCTCTGGTGGCCAGAGGCAGCGCATCGCGGTAGCGAGAGCAATACTTGCAAATAGACCTCTCTTCTTGCTTGATGAGGCGACGAGTGCGCTCGACAGTGATAGCGAGCAGAAAATAAAGAAAGGGCTCGAAACTCTCATGGAGGGCAAGACCGTTATCGCTATCGCTCATCGCCTCTCCACGCTTTCTCACATGGACAGAATAATTTACTTGGAGGGAGGCAGAATTATAGAGGAGGGGAAACACGAGGAGCTGTTGAATCGAAAAGGTCGGTACGCGACTCTATGGCACATGCAGGCGGGAGGCTTTTTGCCTGACGAAATTTAAAGACTCGATGGTGTGGGGATAAAACCCCGTGTTTGCGCGTCGAGACATCCCGTAGGGTTTATACTGTAGCTCAATGCGGCACCTTCATTTGCGTAAGCGAATAACGAAAAATCTTGAACCATATCCCGCACGTTCCGCGTGGAAGCGGCTGCTCGACAAG
Organism: Candidatus Nomurabacteria bacterium; assembly: GCA_943359395.1. Lineage (GTDB taxonomy): Bacteria > Patescibacteriota > Minisyncoccia > Phycocordibacterales > UBA2100 > UBA10103. Next base: position 17,698 of record CALRHH010000009.1, on the reverse strand, counting down.
CTCATCTTCATTGCCGGTGTTGTCGGGCCAATTCTGTCAATTCCGCAGGTTATTCTCATCTATTCGAACAAAGACGCCTCGGATATATCGGCAGTGTCGTGGTTCGGGTGGGCGGCGCTCAATATCGTCTGGATACTCTACGGCCTTGCACATCGGGAACCACCGATAGTAATGACGTATTCGTTTTGGTTCATAGTAAATCTCACCATCGCATTTGGAGCGGTGCTGTACGGGTAATGCACACCGCAAGCTCGACATACCCGCTGCACGGGCTATGATTGTTTCTATATGACAGCTGTTACTCTTTGGCCGATCGTTGCCGCGGGCGTTGCCTCGGTCCTCATCGGGTGGGTTTGGTATCATCCGCGCGTTTTCGGCAGCACCTGGATGCGACTTGCGAACGTGACGCCCGAAATGGCGGAGCGCGGCAAAAAAATGATGCCACTTTCGGTGATAGTTAGTTTGTGTGGAAGTATGCTCGTTGCCTATGTGATGAATTACGTCGGTATCGCGTTTCATATTTACGATTGGGTGGGTGCGGTGTTTGAACTCGCTCTCTGGTCGTGGCTTGGATTTGTCGTGCCGACTTCGATTGGGATAGTCCTGTGGGAACAACGGCCGCTCAAGCTCTATTTTATCAACGTATTTTTCTGGTTGGTCGCTTTTGTCGCGATGGCGCTCATTCTCGTAGTGGGTTCACAAACACTTGTCACGGATTCTTACGGATTACCAGGTGGTGTGGCCGAGCAATACATCAGCGAGTAAGCTGATATGAGGCGCTGGACTTTATATACGACCGCCGTGGCGGCTTCGTTGGTGATTTCTCTAGGAATATCTCTCGTGTGGATTGGGTGGGAAAGTACCATGCGGGAGCCGTGTAGTGAAAGTGCTCCTCGATTATTGTTTGTGAAGGGACACCTCCCCGTGTGTGTGTCCGTCGCGGACACGGCACGTACCCGGCAATTAGGGCTGAGCGGTCGTTCGAGGCTTTCGGCGGACGAGGGAATGCTTTTCGTCTTTCCGGAAGACGGAAAATATGCATTTTGGATGAAAGATATGCGTTTCTCAATTGACATCATATGGCTCTCGGCCGCGGGTAGTATTGTACACATAACCCGGAGCGTCTCTCCAGACACGTATCCGAGAACTTTCGAATCCGATACGCCAGCACGATACGTTTTGGAGCTCTCAGCGGGGTACGTAGGAGCACATGACGTCAAAATTGGAGATATTGTGCGACTCTAAGTGCGAAAAAGTACCCAGTGTGGTGGTGGAAATGAGTTATCCACTTTTCATATGGCTGGCATTGAATTCTGATGGCGATACAATGAATCTCCAAGTGAGAGGGGCTTAGTAGAGTAGAGAAAATGCGCATGACAACAAGAACCACAGGACGCGTGGGTAGAGAAAGAATCGCCGTAGTGCCTTCGGGTGATACTGCGTCGATACGCGTGTACAAAAAATATCTTTCTAATATTCAGAAACGGGACGGACGCGTTGTTCCGTTCGAATTTCAGAAGCTCGTAAATGTCATTCACAAGTCGATGGTTGCTTCCAATGAGGGTTCGGAGGACGAAGCGGCGCTTGTAGCACACAAAGTCGCCGGTGAGATGATGCGCATCGCGAAAACATACAAGAATTTTCTTCCAACAGTCGAAGGTTGCCAAGACGAAGTAGAAAGGCAGCTTATTTTGAGCGATTACGTCGCTACCGCGAAGGCTTATATCTTGTATCGCGCCGAAAGAAGCAAAATTCGTAAGGAGCAGGGTGAGGTACCTGAGCACGTAAAAAAGCTTGCAGAAGAATCTAAGAAATATTTCAAGAATAATCCGCTCGGGGAGTTCGTGTATCTGCGTACCTATGCGCGTTGGGTAGAAAGTGAGCAGCGTCGCGAGACATGGATAGAGACCGTCGATAGATACGTCGGATTCATGAAAGAAAATCTCGGCGAAAAACTTACGAAACGTGAGTACGCGGAAGTTCGCCAAGCGATTCTCTCTCAAGAGGTCATGCCGAGTATGCGCGCAATGCAATTCGCAGGCGGTCCTGCGCGCAAGTGCAACACATGCTTTTATAATTGTTCGTTTACCGCCCCCACCAAACTCGAAGATTTTGCTGAAATCATGTATCTCTCGATGCAGGGATGTGGAGTGGGGTATGCAGTCGAAAGCCAGAATGTCCAACAACTCCCGCAGATTGAAAAACAAATGGGAGAGAAACTTCCTACACACGTCGTAACCGATACGAAAGAAGGGTGGTGCGATGCGCTTACGCTCGGTCTTCGAACGTGGTACGGAGGTAAGGATGTCGAGTTCGACTTTTCGATGGTACGTCCCGCCGGTGCTCGGCTAAAGACGATGGGCGGAAAAGCGTCGGGTCCTGAACCGCTTCGCTCTCTACTCGGATTCGCCCGCGAGCGTATCTTGAAGCGTCAGGGGAGACGCCTCCGCAACATCGACGCGCATGACATCATCTGCAAAATAGGTGAATGTGTGGTCGCGGGCGGCGTGCGGCGCACGGCCATGATAAGCCTCTCCGACCTCGATGACGTAGATATCCGCGACGCCAAAAAAGGCCAGTTCTTCCTCACCGATCCGTACCGCAGCGTCGCCAACAACTCAGCCGTCTACGAGACGAAGCCGTCAAATGCCGAGCTAATGGACGAGTGGGTGGCACTCATGAAAAGCGGCACAGGCGAGCGCGGCATCTTCAATCGCGGTTCTCTCGAAAAGACTATGCCGGAGCGCCGCCTCAAATATCTCCAGAAGAAGCACGGCAAGAAGAATGGATTTATCGGCCAGGTAGGTACCAACCCATGTGGCGAAATAATCTTGCAGTCCAAGGAATTTTGTAATCTCTCCGAAGTCATCGCGCGCGCGGAGGACACGGAAAAGACGCTTCTCCGCAAAGCGAAGCTCGCGACACTTTTGGGCACCTATCAATCGACACTTACGAAGTTCAATTACATCTCAAAAGACTGGACAGACAATTGCGAAGCGGAGCGTCTGCTCGGCGTCTCCATCACAGGTCAGTGGGATTCTCCTGTGGTTCGTGATGCCAAAGTCATGCGTAAGATGCGCACCGCAACCGTCAAGGCAAATGACGCGTACGCAAAGCGCTTCGGTATTCCCGCATCTAAGTCCATTACCTGCGTAAAGCCATCAGGAACGGTATCGCAGACATTCGATTGTTCATCCGGTATTCATCCGCGACACTCTCAGTACTACATCCGTCGTGTCCGCATCTCCGCGACTGACTCACTCTTCAAGATGATGCGAGACCAAGGAGTCGTTGCACACCCTGAGGTGGGACAAAATGTCAACGAGGCGACGACTTTCGTATTGGAATTCCCGGTCAAAGCGCCGCACAGTTCGGTCTTCAAGAATGACCTTACCGCGATGCAGCAACTTGAGTACTGGAAAATGGTGAAGCTCAACTACACCGAACACAACCCATCGGCGACTATCTCGGTAGGGGATGAGGAATGGGTAGCGGTCGTGGCGTGGATTTCCGACAACTGGGATATCATCGGCGGACTCTCATTCTTGCCGCGAGAGAATCACGTGTATCGCCTTGCACCGTATGAGTCCATTGATAAGAAGACTTACGAGCGTCTTGCGGCGAGCTTCCCGAAAGTTGATTACTCCAAGCTTGTTATCTATGAGAGAACCGACGAAACTGACCAGAAAAAAGAATTGGCGTGTGTGGGCGGTACGTGTGAGATTATTTAATTGCTATTAAAAAGAAAGCGCCCGACGAACTGAAAGGCTCGTGGGCACCTTCTCACGTTCGTCGGGCTTAGCCGATTAAGCCACCAGCAAGAAATAGAAGCCGCGGGATTCGACGACGTCGAGTGCGACTTCAGGCAACGTCCTTTCGTGGTCGCCGACACGATAGCGATAGTGGACGAGAGCCATGACGAGGCCGTCTTTTTCACCATCTTCACTGTCGTCCCGCGCGATATCACGGCACGACTTGCCAAACCGCTGCGGCGTATAAAGTCCGAATCTGGCCTTGTCGTGGAACACGATATGGTGACACTTCTGCCTCGTCGCGGCGTCGGTTGCCGCCAAGTGTTCGCGCAACCACGGCCTTGGGCTGAAATAGCCGTTGAGAAAGTTCACCATGTCGTCGGATTGCAGCGGCGGACGCCGGGATGGCGTACCCGCTTGAGCTTTTGCAGTATTCATCTGAAAGACCTCCGAGTTGTAGCATCACTATAGTTCGGTATGCACACAGTAGCGGTATTTTCTTTTTTGTAAAGATATGGCATAGTGTCTCTCTGCATTAGGCAGCCGCCCCGTGAGATAAGGCGTTCGGAGAAGCTGATAGCTCGGAGTATCGAACGGTTCCAAGTCATCAGCGAAATCGGAATGTGTTATCTCATGGGGAGGAAAGTCCGGACACGTCCGCGTTACGCAAGTAAGGTGGAGCATGGTAGCGGGTAACGCCCGCCGGGGTAATCCTAGGGATGCGAACAGAGACGCCCGAGTCGAGAGGCGAGGGCATCCTGCAAAGGATGAATCTTCGTATAAGACAGGGCTTGCCCTGAGCGAAGTCGAAGGGTGCAACGGCAAAAATCCTACCTGCGTGCAAGGCCGTGCTTGGTCGCGCCGCATTACGTTTGGAATCCGAATGTAGTGCGGCGTGACTGAGAGAGCCGCTTGAGGTGAGTGGCGACACTCATCCCAGATACATGGTTGCCCTCGACAGGATCCGGCTTATCGATGCAGTGCAGCCGAGAGAAGTGGGAGTGCTTGCACTCCCACTTCCGAGGCGAACAAATCGCCCTTGGCGAAGACAAGGTTACATGCAGAGAAGGCGAGCAAAGCGAAAGCGATGCTCGCTTTCGCTTTCGAGCCAAACAAACAAAACGAGCTAGGCGAGTATCGATGCAGAACATCCACACCCCCGCCCCAAAGGCGGGGGTGTGGCTTTTGTGATAACATCGGACCATGAGAAATGCGGGGCTCTTCGACAAAATTGCAGAGTGGGGCATGATATCGCTTTTCTCACTATTGCCTGTTTTTTTCGTCCCAATTTTATGGGTTACGTTGGTCCAAGCCAAGGCGGTTCTCATCGCCGTCCTCTTGCTTCTTGTGGCACTCGCATGGATTTCTGGACGATTTGTTGAAGGGAGCGTACGTGTTCCTGCAAGTATTCTTCTCGTGGGCGGATTTCTTATACCGCTTGCGTATGCATTCTCCGTTGCATTTTCCGGAGTCTCCCAGATATCTTTGGTGGGAAGCGGCGTTGAGCAAGACACACTCGCTTTTGCCATCATCCTGTACGCAGCACTCGCGCTTTCCGCATTGATTTTTTCGGGAGTGCAAGACAGCGGCACCAAGGTGTTTCGCGGGCTTTCTACCGGCACTCTCTTACTCCTTGTTCTCGAAGTTGTTCACGTGGCTGTTCCGAGTCTCAGTCTCGGCGGCGTCATCGCATCGCAAACGGGAAATGCCTTCGGCAATTGGCACGAATTTGCCATTGTTCTCGGTTTTTTCGTGCTTCTGGGATTCGCCGTACGTACCACGGGAGCCGCTGCGGGAGTATGGAAGTATCTCATCTACCTCGTATCTCTTCTGTCCCTCGCATTTCTTTTCATAGCGAATTTCTCCGATGTATGGGCTGCACTCTGTATCGCTGCGGGTGTTGCTCTTGTGATCGAAATCTGGGCTGCACGGGTTCGCTCTGGGCGCATTGCTTTTTCTTGGAGGACGCATGGCGTTTGGGTAGCGGTCGTCACTCTCGCCGTTTTCTCGATGGTCTTTGGCAACTATATCAACAACGTCCTTCCTTCTCCGATTAAGATTGTGCACTCGGAAGTGAGTCCATCATGGCAAGGCACCATGGATATTGGAGGAGCGGCACTTACGCAGCCGACCGCGCTCTTCTTTGGTTCTGGTCCCAATACCTTCGCGCGCGAATGGGGACTCTATAAGCCTGCGAGTGTGAACCAAACAATCTTTTGGAATACTGATTTCAATGCAGGAAGAGGCTCTATCCCGACATCGTTCGTAACGACAGGAATTGTGGGGATTCTTGCGTGGGTTGTGTTCGTCGTGTTCCTTCTTTGGGTAGTGGTGCGTGCATTGGTGCGCCGCGGACAAGATGCGCCAGACACAACATATGCGGCCGCATTCGGTCTCGCGTCCGGCTATCTCATTGCTTTTTTTGTATTTTACTCCCCAGGACCTGCGCTCAGTGCACTCGTATTTCTCTCTGCGGGGCTGCTTGTTGCGTTCTCTTTCCATGCGCGAATTACAGAACCCCTTTATATTTCTTTACGAGGGGAAAGTACGCGAAGTGTCGCACAGGCTGTTGCACTAGCCGTCTTTGGTCTCGTCATTATCGCGGCGCCATTCGGTGTTTTACGGTCGCTTTCGGCCGAGATTCTCTTGAATCGCAGCATCGCTGTTTTTAATGAAACGAAAGATACTGAAGCGACGTCAGCTCTCATCAAGAAATCCCTTTGGATTAATTCATCTAACACGCGAGCTCATCGCTTGGCGATACAGCTAGGACTTGTGCAGTTGCAAGAGATTGTCGCGCACGCGGACCCTCAAGACGAGACAGTGCGAGCACAACTTCAGGCGACGATTCAGGCGACCATCCAGCACGGACTCGACGCGGTTTCCATCAATGGGGAAGACTATCAAAATTGGCTCGAACTTGCAGGACTCTATCAGCAACTTGCTGGCGTGAAAGTTGAAGGTGCGTACGAAGGTGCGCGTGCGGCATACCAGCGGGCACGCTTGGAAAATCCTTCTAGCCCCGTCCCACTCTTCCAGCTCGCTCAGCTCGAGCTGCTCGAAGGGCGCAAAGAAGCGGCTCTCCAGAATCTTGCCGCCGCTGTACAGCTGAAACCAAATTACGCAGCAGCTTATTATGTCGCCTCACAGATATACGCTTCCGATAACGATTTGAAAAATGCGCTCTCGGCGGCCGCGCTTGCGACACAGCACGCGCCCCAAGATCCACTTGCCTGGTACAACGCGGGCGCCATTGCGTACGCCGGGGAAGACTACGTAAATGCCATACCGGCTCTCGAGCAGGCGCTCGCACTTCAGGCAAACTATGCGGATGCTGAATACGTGCTCGGTCTTGCATACTACGGTGAGGGACGAGTCGCCGAATCGCTCAAGATGTTCGAAGCTCTGGCAGCACTTGATCCGAATCAGCAAGCAGTGCAAGACGCCATTAAAAATCTCCGGGCGGGTACGTCTCCAGTACCTCTCTCAGCTCCCGCTAATTAGGTCGTATGATGATGCGGGCTCTACAGCTCCTTTCGTATGAGGTGCGCGGGCTTCACACCGCCGTTTATGTCATCGCGCTTTCATCACTCCTGTCTTCATTTTTAGCACTTCTCCGTGATAGACTCCTCGCACACTCATTCGGAGCATCGGCTACGCTCGACATCTACTACGCTGCCTTCCGTATTCCGGACCTCATCTTTGTCGCAACGGGTGCGCTTGTGTCCGTATACATTCTTATTCCCGAGCTTACGCGCCGCTCTTCCCAAGAGCAACGGGAGTACATCGATACCGTCCTCGTCGGGTTTTCCTTTGTTTCGGTTTCAGCATCGATACTTGCGGCTATTCTCGCGCCGGCTATTCTCGCGTTTCTGTTTCCGGACATCACTGCCGCGGGGCATGCGTCGACACTCATCGGACTTACGCGCCTTATGCTGTTGCAGCCAATATTTCTTGGTCTCTCAAATATCTTTGGCGCAATAACCCAGATTCGTCAGCGGTACGCCCTCTATGCACTTTCGCCGTTACTCTACAACGTCGGCATCATAAGTGGAGTACTCCTTTTCTATCCTCGCTGGGGGCTTACGGGATTGGCGGTCGGCGTTGTTCTCGGAGCGTTAATGCACGTAGGCATCCAGCTTCCCTCAATACTTTCTGATGGTTTTTTCCGTTCGTGGCCGCCGGCGTTCAAGCCGAGGGTTTTTCTTCAAACAATAAAAATCTCAATACCGAGAGCGCTCGCACTCTCCATGAACCAAATTTCATTCATCGGCATGGTAGCTCTTGCGGGCACACTTGTTCCGGGCTCAATTGCGGTGTTCATGTTTGCTTCCAATCTGCAAGCGGTTCCACTCGCGGTTATCGGGGCATCGTATTCCGTTGCGGCGTTCCCAATACTTGCGGCGGCATTTTCACGTGGTGATAAAGCCTTCTTCGTCGAACATATCGCGAACGCTGCTCGTTTTGTTGTATTTTGGTCGCTTCCCGCAACGGCTCTCATTATTGTTTTGCGCGCGCATATTGTGCGCGTGATATTGGGGAGCGGAGCGTTCGATTGGACCGATACCCGCCTCACGGCGGCCGTTTTGGCGTTGCTCTCGCTCTCGCTTACCGCGCAGGGGATTACGTTCCTTCTCGTTCGCGGATACTATGCATCGGGACGTACGTTCGTACCATTCTTGGTAGCGTTGGGCACGGCCCTCTCTACTGTTGGTCTCGGTGCGATACTTATAGGAGTATTCCAAAACCAGTTTATTTCTGAGGTTGCACAAGGTCTCCTGCGTGTGGTGGATGTGCCAGGAAGTACTGTTTTGGCTCTTGCGTTTGCGTCGGCTAGCGTCTCAATTCTCGGCACTATTGTACTTGTGATTCACTTTGAGAGACGTTTTTCAGGATTCTTTTCCCAGGTGTGGCTGGCGTGGACGCAAAGTGTGGTTGCCGCGTTTATTGCAGGGAGTGCAACCTACGGGGTGCTTGTCGCAATAGGACCTATAACACTTGCTTCGACTACACTCTCAGTCTTTACGCGCGGCTTTGTGGCTGGAGGATTTGGGATTATAGTCGCTGGACTCGTATATGCTCTCCTTCGGAGTCGCGAGTTCACGGAAATCACGCAGGTTATTCGCGGGCGCCTTCGCGGAATTTCGACTCCCATTCCGGAGACTGTCGTGGTTTCGTCGGAAGAGAGCAGTCCGACCACTTTACAGTAGTATTTTTGCGACATACCGAATCACATAGTTCGACATCACTCACTATAAACATCTTATGGCATCTCACATACGAAATTTTTCAATTATTGCGCACATTGACCATGGCAAGTCTACGCTTGCGGACCGCATGCTTGAATTAACGGGCACGATTGAGGCGAGGCACATGCAGGACCAAGTTTTGGATAAAATGGATCTCGAGCGTGAGCGTGGTATTACGATAAAAATGGCTCCGGTCCGCATGGAGTGGAAGAAAGGTGGTACTTCACATGTTCTTAATCTCATCGATACTCCAGGACATGTGGATTTTTCGTACGAAGTGTCGCGTGCGCTCACGGCCGTTGAGGGCGTCATTCTCCTCGTAGATGCGACGCAAGGAGTTGAAGCTCAAACGCTGTCGGTGCTTGCGGTCGCAAAGAAGCTTAACCGCGTCGTCATTCCGGTAGTTTCAAAAATTGATGCACCGCATGCAAGAAGAGCAGAAATCACGACAGAACTAGCGATGCTTCTTGGTGTAGAAGAATCGCAGGTTTTGGGTTGCTCAGGAAGGACGGGAGAGGGGGTATCGGAACTCCTCGATGCCATCGTCGAGCGGGTGCCACCACCTTCGGTCGCGATGACCGACGCCCAAGGGCTCATCTTCGATTTCGGATATTCAGACCATCGCGGCATCATTGTGTATCTGAGAATCTTCGGCGGGCAGTTTAAGAGGGGCGATTACCTCCGCTTTGTGGCGGCGCAGGCTGATTTCATCGCACTGGAAGTCGGTGTACTCATGCCGGGCGAGACACCCCGTGACTCCTTAGAATCTGGCGAAATTGGCTACATTGTGACGGGGGTTAAGAGGCCTGGAATCGCATCGGTCGGGGACACCATCACGCAAAGCAAGCGGCCTGCGGTTGCACTCCACGGATACCAGGCCCCGACACCGGTTATTTGGGCGAGTGTATATCCAGAGAGCCAAGATGATTTGACCGTGTTGCGTCAATCGCTGGACAAACTCAAATTGTCCGACTCGTCATTGTCGTACGAGGAAGAATCTTCCGGCGTCATGGGGAGAGGTTTTCGCTGCGGTTTCTTGGGGATGTTACATCTTGAAATTATCATCGAGCGTTTGCGGAGGGAATTTAACATGGAACTCGTTGTTACTCAGCCAACGACCGTTTACGAAATAACGAGAGCCGATGACTCTATCGAAGAAATATATTCTCCCGCTCGTTTCCCAGACGACGGTACGGTAAAAAAAGTGCGGGAAAAGTGGGCAAGCGTAACGATTTTGACGCCCTCCGATTATATCGGCGGGATTTCGCAGCTCTTGTACGACCACGAGGCCGAAGTGGGAAATACCGAAACTTTATCAGACGGCAAGGTGGAAATCAGCTCCCTCATGCCTCTTCGAGAGCTTATGCGCGGTTTTTTCGACCGTCTTAAAAGTGTCTCGTCGGGATTTGCGTCGTTGTCATACGAGATACTCGGGCTCCGGGAGGCACATGTTATACGCCTCGATGTATTGGTTGCTGAAGAGGTGGTGCCTGCGTTCTCGCGTATCGTTTCAGAGAGGCGCATTAATGTTGAGGCTGAGGCGATGGTGGAGCGGCTCGAGAAACTTCTGCCCCGGCAGATGTTCGAGCTCAAGATACAAGCGAGAGCGGGCGGACGCATTATCGCTTCGCGCCGCAAATCGGCCATGAAGAAGGATGTAACGCAGCACATGTATGGTGGCGATATCACGCGTAAAATGAAGCTACGCGAAAAACAAAAGAAAGGAAAGAAGAAGATGCTCGCACGCGGAACGGTAGACATTCCGAATGACGTCTTTCTAAGAGTGGTGCGGGAGAGCTAGCCCGTAATCAGGTTTACGAGGCCGGGGGCAAAGAAGAAAACCATGCCAAGGGATACAAAGACGGCAACAAACCCCCATACCCACTGGACCACTTTTTTAGTTCGTCTGTGAAAAAGGAAACTCATAAGGAATGGTACGATTATACCGTATGGCAGTTTTACGTCCAAGGAACAACCCCGTACGACTCTTCGGCAGGCGCCTGATGCTTCTTGCCTTGCTGGGACTCATTGCCGTGACTGGTGCGGGGGTGTGGGGGACATACAAGAAGGAGAGGGAGTCGTATGCGCTGCGGCAGGAGGCGGAGACGCAGCTCCGCGACCTGAGAGAGCGACAAGAGCAGCTCGATTCCGACATTGCGAGCCTTGAGACCGACAGGGGGAAGGAACAGGTATTACGGGAACAATATGCGCTCGCGGCTCGCGGAGAAGGACTCATTGTCATAGTTGATGCTCCCCAGGTTGCTCCCGCTCACGCGACATCAAGTCTCGCGGATTGGTTTAAGGAGACATTCACGTGGTGGTGAACCTTCTCCTATCGGCCGTAGGCCGACAGGAGAAGGTTCACATCGAAACGTGCTCGTTTCGATGGGGGACTAGAACGCCGATACGAGGAGTGTCATGTACGTACAGGCGTTTGCGAGCCTGCTCGCTAGGGGTGAGGAACTTTGCTAGATTTACACTCACGCGGGTATAGTTTAGTGGTAGAACGAGTGCTTCCCAAGCACTAGATCGGAGTTCGATTCTCCGTACCCGCACTAAGAACGAGCAAAGATAGAAAACACGTTTTCTATCTTTCGAGTGACGAAGTGTGCTCAAGTGCAACGTAACCCCGCACTAAGAACGAGCGAGATACAAGAGCTGGCTTTTGTGTCTCCGAGAGACGACATGCGGTCGAGCAAAGCGTCCCCGCACCTTTACATTTAAAGATATGTCTTGCCGTACGCGCGCATCGCGTCCACTATTTTATGGAGAGCGGTGCCTTTCTTGGTGAGTTTGTATCCTGCACCATGCGTAATAAGGCGCTCTTGCTCAAGCCTCTTGAGCTTTAGGGTGAGTGTGCGGGAGCTTATGCCAGCGAGCGATTCCTGAAGTTCTCCGAACCTTCGGGGTCCTTCAAGGAGATCACGAAGTATAAGAATTGAGCATGAATCACCGACTAAATCCGCAACGCGGGCTACAGGACACTCCCGGCAGAGAGCTTTTCTTTGCTTTTCGGTCCGAAGCATCATTATCCACAGAATACCACGCTTCCATTCACTTTACAAAGTAAAGTGAATGCGGTAAGCTGTACATTCTAGTAGTTAAACATTCTTACTATTTCTATGGCAAATATACTGAAGGTAAAAGTAATTCTGGGTTCTACACGACAAAACAGGTTTAGCGAGAAACCGGGGCAATGGATAGAGCGCGAACTTAAAAAGAACTCAGAAATAGAAGCCGAAGTGCTTGATTTGAGAGATTATCCAATGCCGTTCTTCGATGAAGCGGAGGCACCCAGCTATAAGACAAAGCCGTATTCGGACCCGACCGTCGTCAAATGGACGGATAAAATCGCGGATGGAGACGCATTTATTATCATTGCCCCCGAATATAACCACGGGTATCCCGCTGTCCTGAAAAACGCTTTGGATTATGTGTATCAAGAGTGGAACAATAAACCCGTAGGATTCGTTACGTACGGAAGTGCCATGGGTGCGCGCTCCGTAGAACAGTTGCGGGAGGTTGCGGTCGAGCTTCAGATGGCTCCCATACGGAATGCCATCCACATGCCTTACGACGTTATAATAGCGGTAGGGAAGGGAGAGTCTGATGAAACGGTTTTCGCCCCTTATGCCGAACGGGCCACGGGACTCATTTCGCAACTCCTCGGCTGGGCGAAAGCTCTCAAGAGTATGCGACAGGGAAAATAGCCGTATGATACAATTATTCGACTAGCATAAATTAGTAAATATATATGATCACAAAACCACAAGTCGCTATTTATTCGACTCCGACGTGCCATTTCTGCCACGCGGCGAAGGATTTTTTTACGGCCAATAACGTCGCGTTTACCGATTACAACGTCGGTACGGATTTAGAGAAGCGCAAGGAAATGATTGAGAAAAGTGGACAAATGGGTGTGCCGGTCATTACGGTAGGGAGCGACCTCATTGTAGGATTTGACGAGCCGAAATTGCGCGAGATGCTCGCTATCTAGTGCCCTCGTCCGGAATCGGACCGAAATCGTACCCTTAGGACGGGTCTGCACTATCCATTGTGCTACGAGGGCGTGCGTGTACTCTAGCATCTTAGAGGTGATAAAATAAAGGCATGGACGAACAGGTGCTTCAGGAAATGTACCGTCTCACAAAAGAGAATAACCGCATGCTTCACAAGATGCGGCGTAATGCTTTTTGGGGAGGAATCTTCAAAGTGATTTTTTGGGCAGCAATGCTTCTCGTGCCGATATGGTTGTACCTGTCGTATCTCGCACCGGTTGTTGATGACATGATGCAAACAGTACAGCAAATTCAGGGTACAAGTGCAAAAGCGCAGGCGGAGATAGGGGGTTTTCAGGATATGTTGAAACAACTTCAGCAAAAGATACCCCTCATTCAACAGTAGAAAAGGTAGGGTGAAATGTGCTAAAGTGGCACGGAAGCTTGGGTAGCTCAGTTGGTAGAGCATTCCCCTGAAGAGGGAAGGGTCACCAGTTCGATTCTGGTCCCAAGCACACTTCGACTCGCTGCGCCCGCTCAGTGTAAACATGAACGGGTGAGGCAAAGTACCCCGAGCGAAGTCGAGGGGCAGGCAAGTTAAAAAGTCCCGGCCCGGACCACTATGTGGGCCGGGCCGATTGCCGCACCGTTGCACTCGGTGTTTATTTGTATTGAGCTTCGTAGCTCTGAAGCGACTTGAACATCAATGGCAGAGAACATGTGATTATCGCGTAGCCGACGATGCGAAGGCCATCTAATTCCCATGCGTGTCCGCCAAGAATTACTAGACCGCCTGCGAACTGGACAAATGTTTTCAGTTTAGCGACGTTCGTAGTATCTGCGGTCCAGTACTTCATGCGAAGCAGAAGGTACAGACTTATTAGCCAAAGGAGTGGAGTGTTATACCACGTCAACGTGAAATGTTCAGCGTTGAAAATGGTGTACAACAATGCAACTCCGAAACTCCAGTCAGCATATTGATCGAGGCGTGCACCTAACTGAGTACACCACCCAAACCTTTTTGCAACGTAGCCGTCCACACCGTCGCTTACCCAAGCAATGATGGCGAGCACGAGGACCGTCATTGGCTCATTCGGATTTGCGAACATCCCAATGACACATGCGAAACGTCCAGACGTGATCAAGTTCGGCCATGTCAGGACTTCCTGGCGTATGTACGACCTCACACCGCTTGCGGTGAGAGGTTTCTTCGTCGTGTCGGACATAAGACCTCTCCCTTGTGTAAGGCATTTTTGTGCAGGATCCATTCCCGCCCGCCGACAGCCTAGCAGTACTGCTTATCCTGTCAAACTTTACAGCCCCAGTGTAAACGTCATCGCGCCGCCGCTTGGGGCGAGCCATTTCGAGGTGTTGAGCATAAATTCGCGGGCTTTGCCCAGTTCTTGATATTTGAGAGAGTTATTTTTGAGGGCATAGTCGAAAATCCTTTTCGTTATTTCGACGTCCTTGAAGCAGTAATCACGGACCTTTTCTACTTCACCTGCGCGCCACCATTGGACCGATTGCGCGCCGGAAGCACTCTTCTTCTCTCCTAGGGTACCCTCGGCTATCGAGTCAAGTTTTAGCCGCCGGCCTATTACCGCGTGGACCTCCTGCATAATGTCGAGGCTTTTTATTCTCGTGAGGTCGCCGGGGTAGTATTTGTTCAAAAGGGGGATATCAAAGTGATTTGAGTTGTACCCCACGAGGACATCGGTGCGCTCCAGAATACTCCACATCTGCGGGAGTTCGGATTCGAGATAACTTGAATACGTATCGGTCTCCGAGTCATGGATGCATACGAGCGCGATGGTAAGGTCGGCAGGATTCGACGAGCCGATATCCGACATCCAATTTGCCGTTTCGATATCAAACGTTACAACACGCATGCAAAGGGTCAGCCGAGGGAGCTGAAGAGGTGTTCGGCAATGCGGTCGGCGGGGAGGGTTATCTCGACTCCTGTCAAAAGGTTTTTGAGTGTGTAGCGCCCTGAATCGCGCTCTTTTGCCCCAATGGCGATAACGAACGGTATTTTCATTTTGTCGGCGTTTCGTATCTGGTCGCCGATTCTCTTTCCTGAGAAGTTTACGGCAACTGTTACGTCCTCGCGTCGGAGCCCTTGTGCGAGTTGTACCGCATGTGAGGTCGCTTCGGGCTCGATAATGCATATCATGAGTTCCGTCGATGGCGTGTAAGTAGGGAGCAGGTTGTGCGTCTCGAGAAAGTCACGAGCAGTGACATCGCCCATACCGAATCCGACGGCGGGGATAGGTTCTCCTCCGAAGAGGCTTAGGAGGCTGTCGTAACGACCGCCGCCGAAAAGAGAACGACGGTTGCTTCCGTCAGTATCGAATACCTCAAAAATCATCCCCGTGTAGTAATCAAAGCCGCGGGTGATGGAGGTGTCGACGACGAGGTTGCGTACGCCGAGGTGTTCGAGTGCCACGCGCAGCTCCTCGAGGTAAGCGGTAGACGTGATGTTCTCAAGTTCCTCTATGAGCTTTATCGCTTTTTCCTCGTGAGCAATGAGTGTGGTGAGTTCCTTTTCGAAATCGTCAATCTTTGCGCGTCGGTCGAGAAGTCGGGTAACACTGCCTGTGTACTCTTTTGCGATACCGACGGAATGATAGACGGCATCGAGAATTCTGCGGTCCGACACCCGTATCTCAAAATTTCGCTCGTCAGCTCCCAGGGAGCGCATAACGCCGTGAGCAACGGCGATTATTTCTGCGTCAGCCTCGACACCTTCGGCCCCCACAATGTCGGCGTTGAGTTGCCAGTGTTCGCGGAGGCGTCCGCGTTGGGGACGTTCGTAACGAAAAACATTTGGAATGGAATACCAGCGCGCGGGAAGCGGGATATCACGCTGCCGTGCCGCGACCATACGGGCAAAGGTGGGTGTCATCTCCGGCCGCAGCGTAACCTCTCGCCCCCCCCGGTCGGTGAATGTGTATGTTTGCTCGTTTACGATTTCCTCGCTTGTTTTCGAGCGATAGAGTTCCGACGGTTCAAGTATCGACGCATTGTATTCCTCGTAGCCGAAAAGTTCGCAGACACGCTCCATGTGCTCAAAAAGGTAGCGTTGGACGAATTGGTCTTGAGGGTAGAAATCGCGCACGCCCTTGTAGTTTTCGGTAGAGAGTTTTTCGCGTTTAGTCATGCTCTGTATTATACCCCGTGAGATAGGTACGTAAAATATGCAGCAAACTATAGTTTTTTATCTCATGGGGTATACTTGGCCTCCATGAAAACGATAGATGCACGTTTTGCGGTTCGCAGGTCTGCCCCGGGGATGGGACAGGGACTTTTTGCACAGTGCGATATCAAGAAGGGAGAGTTCGTCCTTGAATATATGGGAAAAAAGATTTCCACAGCGTCTGCCGACGCAATGAAGGACTCGAGGTACCTCTTCGAGATTAACGACGAGTGGACCATAGATGGTTCTCCGCGGTCGAATACCGCGCGGTATATCAATCACTCATGCAACCCCAATACCGAGGCCGAGATTGTCGATGGTCACATTATGATTACCGCGGTGCGGAATATTAAAAATGGAGAAGAGTTAACGATAGATTACGACACCGAATACTTCGACGAATTCATCCGTCCTGTCGGCTGCAAATGCGCAAAGTGTGCAGCGACTCCGTCTCGTTAAGCGGTTCCAATAAAGATACCGGCCATGAAGACCAGTGCGCCGCCGAAAACGACTTGCACTATTGATGACCAGAATCCCATTTTGAAATAACGGTAGCGGATATAGCCGATGGCGAGGAGTTCGATACCGACGACGAAGTATGCAAGATAGAGAGCGGTCGTGAGGTCAGATAAGAGAAAGGGGAGCGTGTGGAAAATGCCGCCGACAAAAGTCGCGAAGCCCACAATTGCGCCGCGAATGGCGGGATGACCGCGCCCCGTGTGCTCGCCCGTGTCCGAGAGGCCTTCGGCAAACGCCATTGAGATAGCGGCGCCGATAGCGGCGGCGGTTCCTACGAGAAAGGCAATGTGTGGATTATGACTCGCGAATGCTGCGGCGAAGAGCGGCGCAAGTGTCGATATCGAGCCATCTATGAGGCCCACCAATGACGGCTGAACAACTTTGAGTAAGAACGAACGGTCGACATCTTCGATATGGAGAGCCTTCTCGACCTTGAGCACGGGGTTTGTCATGGCGCCATTCTACCAGAACCCGCGCATTTGGCATTTCAGTGGGCGGGCGGTATCATGAGCGATATGAAAAAAGGAGTACTCATCTTCTGGCTCATTATCGCGGGGATTATCGTGGCCGGTATCGGAATGTCGTTCTTTGTACGCGCTACTCCGAGCAAGCTCGATTCATTTGCTCAGTGTTTGAAAGACACGGGTGTGGTGTTCTATGGCGCGTTCTGGTGCCCTCACTGCCAAGCAACCAAGAAGATGTTCGGCAGCTCCGCCCGTCTCTTACCGTATGTCGAGTGTTCGACTCCGGATGGCAGAGAGCAGACGGCTATTTGCAAAGAAAAGAAAATCGAAGGGTATCCAACGTGGACGTTCCCAAATTCCACGACGACGCTGAGCGGCGAACAGTCGCTTGAAGCACTTTCCGCTGCGAGCGGATGTCCGCTTCCTTAAGCCGCCATGTCGGTAGAGACACTGAATTACGTGCTCGCGCTTGGGACACTCACGATGCAAGTCGTCGGGGCAGGGTTTCTCGCCCTGTATT
>CALRHH010000008.1:27953-44078 GCA_943359395.1 Candidatus Nomurabacteria bacterium | reverse complement strand
CGGACGAAGAGGCAAATGCCGCCATGGAAAAAGTGAATGCAGAGGTCAAGGAGAAGGGCTGGGAGGTGCGATAGCCATTATTCGTAATTAGCACTATATGGATGCCACTGCGAGACTCGACGAAGTATTTGAGGGAGTGGAGTTGGGCAAGAATTTCCCGAAGCGCCCCGTATTTCTGCGCGTCATCATCGGGATTCCCCTGATATACCTACCCATACTCACGACGACACCGTTCGTTTTAATCGGAGTTACGATTGTCCGCTGGCACTTATGGTGCCTCGGTGCCAAGAATATGAAAGGGTACTGGGATTTTGTACCCACGTGGGTGTCGCATCGCTATACTCATAAGACTCAACCCGTCGTCACCAGTAATATATTTTCAATCCCACACTATAAGTGGTTCTGGATATTCAACTGCAAAGTGTATTGCCCGATGTCTATTGCACTTCTTCGCTACGCTGTGTATCTGGTGAAAATTGTAGAAAACTGGTGGTGTCCATTTACGCATGAGCGCAAGCAAGAGTACGCCGATGCGCCAATCGATTATTCGTTCTGGCACGTAGACGAAGAAACAAAAAAATTACTTCACCCCGACGACAGAGATAATCCTATTTGGAATAAAGATGTTCCTCGTCGCGGGTGAGGAGTGTTTCCTACATTAGGAAACGCCGGACTACTTCATCCGGCGCTTTTTTCGAGTATCACCAATCCAGCAGGTGAGTGACTTCCTGTCGACTCGTAGCTGGATACGATAGCTCCAGCTCGTGGCGACCCACCACTCACATACAAGAACATGTTCGGGTTGAACTGTCGTCGTTCTTTTGTTAGGAAAACGGATGTTACTGAACGGGACGTTTCGAAGAGGAAAGCCCCGACAATTAACCCTGTCCGTTTTCGGTACCGTGCATATTGCCCACGGCGGCATCCGACTCCCGAAATGTATTCCGGCCAAGACGTCTGCCGCCACAATAGTACAGAGAAGAACTATCGCGGCAGAGAGCATCCACAGCATCCAATGCGTTCTCACGGTCCCTACTCCACGATAGTTAACGATGTATCCACGGGACACTATACGCACCTTTTTGCACTAGGCAACAAGGCTGTTTTTTGACCCGCCCCGTGAGATAAACGACCCAGTTTCTCGCATAATTAAGGCGCTATTTGTGGACGTTTTATACCCAAAAAATCGTAGACTAACCTTATCTCATGGGGTATACTGAATGGACTAAATATGGCTGAAAAGAAGGTAAAAAAGTCTATGTCTGAAGCGCCCAAAAGGGGCGGTTCTTCGTACGGAGCAAGTGATATTACCGTCCTCGAGGGATTGGAGGCTGTGCGTCGCAGGCCGGGCATGTATATCGGCACGACGGGTACCTCCGGTCTCCATCACCTCGTCTGGGAAGTGTTCGACAACTCGCGCGACGAAGCGATGGGTGATTTCGCCAATGACGTTGAGATAGCACTTTTGCCGGACAATCGCGTGCGCGTCGCCGACAACGGCCGCGGCATTCCGGTAGAGATACATCCGAAGACCAAGGTCTCGACACTCGAGACGGTGATGACGATGCTCCATGCCGGAGGAAAATTCGGCGGCGAGGGGTACAAAGTCTCTGGTGGCTTGCACGGTGTCGGTGTCTCGGTGGTCAACGCATTATCAACACATTTACGCGCGGAAGTGCATCGTGACGGCGGGCAGTATGTTCAAGAGTATAAGAACGGCGGCAAACCGGTAGGCAAGACCAAGAAGATCGGTGCGTCAAAACTGCACGGCACTATCATCACGTTCCAGTCCGATGGCTCTATTTTTCCCGACAGGGAGTTGAATTGGGACACCATTGTGGCCCACATGCGCCAGCAAGCGTATCTGGTCAAAGGGCTTCGCGTCTCGATACTCGATTTACGCACGGTAAAGAACGTAAAAGACGAAGAGGTGTTTTATCTGCGCGAGCTGGGTATCGATGCGCCGTCCGTCACCTTTTACTTCGAGGGCGGCTTGCGTAGTCTCGTTTCGTTCCAGAATCATCACCTCGAGACCATCCACAAGACCGTCTTTTATGTAGAAAAAGAACAGGACGGCGTGCATGTTGAAGTCGCATTGCAATATGTCGACGACATTACGTCGCGCATCTCCGCATTTGCCAACAACATTTACAACGCCGAAGGCGGTACGCACATCACCGGATTCAAGACCGCACTCACACGCACGCTCAATGCCAAGAATGGCAGCGGCAAAGAGAGCGACAGTTTTACGGGCGACGATGCGCTTGAAGGACTCACGGCCGTGGTATCGGTAAAATTGCGCGAGATACAATTCGAAGGCCAGACCAAGGGGAAGCTTGGAAGCGTCGAGGCGCGTGGCGCCACGGAGACGGTCTTCGGCGAAGCATTCAGCACATTTCTCGAGGAACACCCCGAAGAAGCACGCGCAATATTCGGCAAGATAACCCTCGCGATGAAAGCGCGCAAAGCCGCGAAAGCCGCTAAGGACAGCATCATGCGCAAAGGCGCACTCGACGGCATGACGTTGCCGGGTAAACTCGCCGACTGTCAGACAAAAGACGCCTCAGAATCCGAGCTCTTTATCGTAGAAGGAGATTCTGCAGGTGGAACTGCAAAAATGGGACGCGACCGGCGCATTCAAGCGATTCTTCCGCTCCGCGGAAAGATTCTCAACATCGAACGCGCGCGCATCGACAAAATGCTTGCCTCGGAGCAAATACGCAATCTCGTTGTCGCCCTCGGAACCGCGATTGGCGATATTTTCGATGTCTCAAAATTACGCTACCACAAGATAATCATTGCGACCGATGCCGACGTGGACGGCGCCCACATCCGTACACTTCTACTCACGCTTATGTACCGCCACTTCCGCCCCGTCATCGATGGGGGATTTCTCTACATCGCACAGCCGCCGCTCTTCAAAGTCCGCAAAGGAAAAGAGGTCTTTTATGCGTACAGTGACGAGCAGCGCATCGAGCTTGTCGGCAAAGACATGCCGCTCGAAGAGATAGAGACTGAGGGAGCTGCGCAGACAGAGGAACCCGAAGAAGAGACGAAAACAAAGAAAGTTCCGAAAGTATCCGTCCAGCGCTACAAAGGTCTTGGAGAAATGAATTCCGAAGAACTTTGGGAAACCACTATGGACCCCGCCCGTCGCATCCTTCTCCAAGTGGGTATCGAGGACGCCCAGGAGGCCGATATGGTCTTCGACATGCTCATGGGTACGGACGTTCCTGCGCGCAAATCATTCATCCAGTCGCACGCGAAAGAGGCAACACTCGATATTTGACCCCGCCCGAGAGGGCGCCCGCGAAGCGGGTCGAGTGTCGGTCTAAGACCGATGCGAGAGGGTCATGTCCGAACAAGCATGCGAGGACGAGACCCCAGACTCGCTCTCTAGTACATGTACGGGTAGTACTGCGGGTACTGTTGCTGATAGTACGTCTGCTGTGGAATGTATGGCATTGAGACTTGCTGCGAAGCATAGTTGTTGTCTGTGCGCGACTCATTCTTCGCCCTTGAAGGATCAACGACGACACTAAAGATGCCCGATTGCGCTTGCGAGAAGCGGAGCGTGTTGACGATGTGGTCTCCCGGAGCGAGCGATGTCTGAGTAGGCGAATTGTAGAGGTAGCCTGATGTAGTCGGCAGCTGTGCCGTGAAAGTGTAGACACCCGTTGAGCTCACTCCTTCATTTCCGATATCAAATGTCGCGATAGCACCCCCCAAGCCATCTGGCACGACTGAGATTATTTGTACCGAGAGGTCGGTCGGCCCTGTCACGATTGGAGCAGTATTGACCACTACTGCAGGAGTTGCGGGAGTCACTACAGGCTGGACGATGGGCTCCATGGCCGCAATTGGGTTGACCGTAACAGTAGCGTTTCCCTGTACTTGCTTGGAAGAGGTGGCGCTTGGAATAAAGACGATAGAAACAGGGACGCTCGTTGAGGCCGTGCCCGAGAGCAGAGGAGTTAGCATGAGAGTATTGTTGGTCGCTGCGACAGTGAAGGCCGCACCACAGGGGACGGTATTCATTGCACCATCAGCGCCCGCGGTCTGGAAGTGGAGGACGTCTTTGCATTGATACAGGAAAGCGTAGGAGCCTTGCTCCGCATTTGAGTATTTCCACTTTATAGCGAATGGCGTGCCTGAGGTTACATCTTTTGGTGCATCAACGGAAATGGTTTGAGAGTCTCCGCCGAAAAGGGAAGAGAGCCACGGCACTCCCAAGGTTGCGATGTGGAAGAGTCCCCACAGCACGATAACGATAACGATAACAAAACCGACAATGGCGAGTGTATTTGAAACGAGGCTCGCCCTTGGCTCGCCATGGGTGTGGACGTAGGAAGGTTTAGGATCTGCGTTTGACGCGTCTGCCATAATTTCAATATATTTCCATATATCTGCAACCTTGTCAATCCCCAATTGAAGTGGGGATTGGGGAGAGGGTAGTTGACAATCGATGATTTATAGTGTATTATCCCACGACCAAAGACCTGTATGAATACACGAAAAAATGCCCGCAATTCCGGTTCGCCGCTCCGCGACAGGCCACCTAAACGCGTCTTTTTCGCTGCGGTTGTCTTGGTTTTCTTTACCTCTCTGAGCGCCGCCGACTCAGTCGGCTTCGTTCCGAGCTATATTGATGGCTCAAATTCGTTCAATGCCAGTGGCGTTACAGGTCAAGTAAGACTTTCTGACCTCCCCCAGCTCAGCGACATGTACAAAACTGTCGCTGACTCTCCTGCGATACCGCGTGGCGTTCTTCCCGAGCGCATTAAGAGTGCCGCCATCGGCCTTGATGTCGCCGTCGAAAACCCGGACACACGTGACCTGGCCGTTCTCGATGCCGCGATACTCAAGAGCGCTGTCCGTTACGTGGACTCGGCAAAGCTCGGTGTCCCCGGCAATATGCTCATCTTCGCGCACTCGTCCACCTACGCCGTCGTACGCAATCAGATGTTCAAAGCATTCAACAATATTTCGAAATTGAAAGCAGGGGACTCAATCTCTGTCGAAGGCGGAGGCGTTGAGTACCTCTATTCGGTCACTTCTGTACGTAGCGTAGAAGCGAGCGAGACAGTAATCGATCTCTCGCCGACTCAGGGTACAAAACTTACCCTCACGACATGCGACATTTTGTCGGGCAAAAGCTCACGCTTTATCGTCGAGGCGGAGTATGTCGGTATCGTAACGCCGCGCTCATAATATGAACAAAACACTGGTTACCTTCTTGATTATGTTCGGAGCAAGCTTTGTCCCGCTTACGTACGCGGACGTTGTCTACGAATATTATGATGTGTACGAGTACGAAACCGCATCCCCGGTTTCGGTAGCACGTCCCGCTTCCGTGGCGCGTCCCGCGGCTGTCGGCTATCCCATCGGCGTCGGCTATGGCGTCACTGTCGCAAGGGGAGTGACGGTCGGGCGTGGTGTGAACGTCGCTCACCCCGTTTCAATCGGGTATCCCATCGGCATTGGCTACCCTGTAGATGTCGCGCACCCTGTTGAAATCGCACACGGGGTGGACCTCTTCGGCTCAGGCAAACTCTTCGCGCTCGTTGATGTCGCGCATGCGGTCAACATCGGTCATGCGGTCACTATCGCCCACGCTGTAAACATTGCTCATCCCGTAACTATTGGTCGTACAGTCTCCGTCGCTCGTCCCGTATCAATAGCGCATCCAGTAGATGTGGCATATCCTGTAGAAATAGCCCACGCAGTCACATTCGCAAAGTAAGCCTATCTGTAAGGGTTTTTCATACCATTGACATTTACCTATTTTTGAGGTAAAATTGCAAGCAGACCGTTCAGCCTCCACAACGGAGTCTGCGGCAATCTGTCAGGAGGACAGACCATGATTCGCAACATCGTTCTTTCACTCGTCGCTCTCGTCGTCGTCGCGACCTTCACGACTTCGGCCTCAGCGCAGTATCGTCGTTACGACCAAGGAGGCGTCATCCCATGCAGTGCGGACGACTATCGCTTCGTCCAAGGGCGCGGTTGGGTTTCCAACTGTCGCCGCGGTGGCAACGTCCATCGCTCACTGCACGGGCACTACGGC
Source organism: Candidatus Nomurabacteria bacterium (assembly GCA_943359395.1). Classification (GTDB taxonomy): domain Bacteria; phylum Patescibacteriota; class Minisyncoccia; order Phycocordibacterales; family UBA2100; genus UBA10103. Next base: position 38,011 of record CALRHH010000008.1, on the reverse strand, counting down.
TCCCGCTCGACCGCACGCCCATTCTCCAGTGTCACGGTGACCAAGCGTTCGTTCGTGGTCCCCACCGGGCAGATTATGGTCTATCGTGGGACCTGCCTGCGGAACACGCGCACTGGCGAAGTGCGCTGCTAGCAAGCCCACTGCGGGTTTGCGACAATAAAAACGGCGTGTCCTTCTCAGGGCACGTCGGTTTTCTTTTCTTTTGCGAGGTCTTCGGAGCTAGTTTGCACGCAAAAGTCCAAGAATCGATTGTATTTTAGGTAGGGAATAAGCCATGTAATGAGCTTGACAATCTCATTACAGGTGATATAATATCAGCAAGTCAGCTACTCCGGGCGTTGTCCCGTGGTGGGACGCGCTCTTTGAACTTCAACCAGCCAACCCTCTGAAGGAGGAGATCATGGCAAAAGCGAAAACCACCCAGACGCCGGCCCCCAAGGTCACCAAGCGGGTAACGCGCTCGACGACCTTTACGTCTCCGGCAAAACCGAAGGCTGAAAAGGTTCAAGCCAGCGTTCCGCATGTTGCGGCGCCTCCGGCTCCGCCGTCGGAACCGCCGACGTTCACGCCGCGGACCGAACCGACTCCGCCCGCCGCTCGCGGCGGCGGAATCAGCACGGGCAACGGCCTGACGGCACTCGCCGTCGTGGCGCTGATCGCGGTCGGTGCGTTCCTCTGGAACGCGCGGAATGATTCGTCTGATTCACGTCATGCGAACCTCAATCCGTCGGCTCCGAAGTCGGCTCAGCCGGCCAAGATCCAGGCCGTCGAAGTCGAGTTCATCCCGCTCGGCGCAACCAAGGTCTCCACCCACGAGCACACCCTGCATGGCACGAGCTGTGAAGGGAAAGCGGGCAAGAAGGTCAAGGTGCGCATCACCCATCCGGTGACGGGCGCCAAAGGCTGGGACTGGTACAACTGCCCGTCGATCTGACGGTCGGCTGATGGGTTGCTCCGAAGCGTAGCTTAACGCTTCACCGATAGCTCTGCGCTATCGTACTAATGAGGGGGTGCTCTGCCACCCCCTCTTTCTTTTTATAACTGACTTGCTTGCCTTACTCTCGTGTGGTGTGGTATAAGGTCTCGACGGACACATGTTCAAAAACCCAGGAAGGAGAAATCATGGGGAATCGGTCTCGTGTCTTGGCTCTGTCGCTCTTTGCGGCACTGGCCATGATCTTTATGGTCTCAACATCGAGTGCTTGTCCGCTCGGCAACGCGGTCCCAATGACAGACTCGAAAGGTGTCACAAAAGTGTGCGACGCCTTCGGGAACGTCGTGGCGGTGCGCGGCTTCCCGCCGAACAAGCGCATCACGGAGAATCGTCTGTTCAAGACGATGCACTGTCCGACTCTGAGTGGGAAAGTGGAGCCGCACAAGCCTCGCCCGCGCGAGAAGGCGTGGCCGAAAAATGTCACACCCATGCACTTCGTCTGCGATGTCGCCATGCGACGTCTCGACGGCACCATCGTCCCGCTTCCGAGGAAGGCTGCGAGACGAACTCGATGAATTGTCAACTGGAACAGGGAGGTGCGGACGTCCGGTTTTTACCGCCGTCCGCACCTTCACCACTCCTACGCGAGGGCTTGACAATGTCAATAGACCTGATATAATGCCACGGCTTGACAGATTATCAATTTATTAGCTTTATAAATCAGTGTTTTAAGAACATCATAAAATTATGACAAATGCATCAAAAGTAAATTCGGTTTTTGTAATGTTTCTCGTTGTGGCGGTGCTCGCTTTTGGCGCATTTGCCATAATTCCTACGTCTGTCTCTGCTCAGGAGTGGGATTACGCTGGTACAACTTGGGACGATGCCGGTGACACCAACGGTGGCTACCTTGGCTACAGCGATTCTCCTTCGTGGGACTACGCAGGAACCACATGGGACTCAACACCATCATGGGACTACGCAGGCACCACATGGGACGATGTCTGGGAACCAGTGGAGGTATACGATGTCTACAATACGTACGGCATGTACGACCAGTATGACTACACAATCCAAAGCGGCGTAGCGTACTCTCAGCAATCTTATGGTTCTGGTGGCTCAAGCTATGCTGCTCCAGTGTCCTTCTCCTTCCGTGCTCCGAGCACTTCCTACGCTACCTCATACCCAGCTCCTGCTCCTCGCCCGGTTCAACAGCAACAGCAGCAGCAACAGCGCAATCAGCCAATCAACATCGTGAATACGAACAACAACGTCAACACGAACACAAACGTAAACACGGCGCCTGTCACTCCTGTCTACCAGACTCCCGTGACCTACCCGGTACAGTATGTCTACCCAACGTACCCGACCTATCCGACCTACCCAACGTATCCTACGTACCCAAACTACCCAATCTATCCGAACTACAACAACACCTACTGCACCATCTCAGCGACTCAAGGTTCGATTGCAAACGGTCAGCCTGCGTACCTCTCATGGTCTTCAAGCGGTGCGACAAGTGCATGGCTCTCTGATGGCATCGGTCAAGTCGCGGTCAACGGCTCGCTCGCAGTTCGTCCGAACGTCTCCAAGACCTACACCCTCACAGTCTCAGGATACGGCGGTACAAACACTTGCAGCACGTACGTGACGGTTCAGGGTACGTACGTCTCGCTCTCTCAGATTCCTTACACTGGATTCGATGCTGGTCTCTTCGGAAATGCAATCTATTGGCTCTCGCTCATCTCCTTCGCGGTCGCTGGTGCTTACCTCGCGGTCTACTACGTGCCGGGTAACCTCTTCGGCAAAATAGGGGCTACGCGTACTACTCTGGCCTTTGCCGGTTCGAGAAACAGCTCTCGCAAATCCGAATCGTACGACACCGTGCGCATCCCGGAGGAATCGAAGCTTGAGACTATCGAATCTCCTGTGGAGACAATGACGCCAAGCCCTGTCGACGTGATGGAAAACCTTCCAGTCGCGCCTACTGCTAAGCAGACGACGGATTCGATGACCGTTGAGCACTCGAAAGAAGGCACTGCTCCTCGCATCGTCATCAATCGCAACTAAGCCGCCGCCCTGCTCCAAGGTGAAAACAAAAACTCCCCCAACTTCTAATAGGGGGAGTTTTTGTTTTTGTACCTTGCCAAAGCGAAGCTTTGGGCTGAGATTGGACAAAAACGAAAACTCGGCCGGAGCCGGGGCCCCGTGCTTTCCTGCACGGGGAGGCGAGGCGGGCCCGCGAGCACTTAGTATTTTGGGACAAAATACTTTAGTGACTCGGGGGTTTTTGTTTTAGGCGCGAGTGCGGATTTCCTCTTTCAACTTTGCAATGATATCGGTGACAGGAAGCGCGCCAATCTTGCCAGCGCGACCTTCGAGCGTCGCGGTCTTGGCTTCTACCTCGGCATCACCGACGACGAGCACGTAGGGGACTTTCTCCATTTTTGCGCCTCGTATGCGCTTGCCGAGAGAGTCATCTGCGCTTAGCTCGACGCGGATATCGGCTGCGCGCAGCTGTTCCACGATTTCTTGTGCGTATGCGGTGTGCTTCTCGGATACGGGGAGAACCTTCGTCTGTACCGGTGAAAGCCAGAGGGGAAAGGCGCCGCCGTAGTGTTCGATGAGGAAGGCGACGATGCGTTCGATAGCGCCGATGGAGGAGCGGTGGACGACAAATGCGCGGTGCTTCTGGCCGTCTTCGCCCACGTAGGTGAGGTCGAATTTGTCGGGCATGCAGAAGTCGTACTGGACGGTGAAGGCGGTATCCTCCTTGCCGTTTACATTCTTCATTTGGATATCAATTTTTGGGCCGTAGAAAGCGGCTTCGTCTTTTGCCTCTTCAAATTTCTCGCCGCGCTTTACGAGGAGTGCACGCAAAAGCGACTCTCCCTTTTCCCATGCGGCGTCATTCTTGTAGTACTTCTCGGTATTGGTACGGTCCCCGAGCGAGAGGCGGAAGCGATAGTTTTCACCCTTTACCAAGCCGAACGTGCCCGCGACGAATTCTATGAGTTCAAGCACCTTCTCGATTTCCGCCGCCGCCTGCTTTTCATTGGCGCAGATGATGTGTGCGTCTGCCAAGCAGAATGAGCGGACGCGCTGCAGGCCCATGAGCTCGCCTGATTGTTCGTAACGGTAGAGTTTGGCGAGCTCAGCGATACGCAGCGGCAATTCGCGGTAGCTATGCGGTTTGTCGAGGTAGAGCTCGAAGTGGTGCGGGCACGTCATGGGGCGGAGCATGAATTCTTCATCGTCGATGACGATGGGTGCATACATCGAGTCTTTGTAGTGTGGGTAATGACCAGATTTTCGGTAGAGGTCGAGCTTGGCGATATCAGGCGTATAGACGTGTTGGTAACCGCGCCGGATTTCTTCGTCGGTAATGAATCGTTCGAGTTCGCGGCGGATGGCAGAGCCTTTTGGTGTCCAGAGGGGGAGTCCTTTGCCGACGGAATCGGAGAACGTGAAGAGGTCGAGTTCGCGCCCGAGCTTCTTGTGGTCGTGTTCGTGTGCTCCTGATGCTTCGTCTGCCATAATGATTTTTAATCTTATTCAAATAAAAATTACCCGAGTGAACGTACGAGAATCTCGTACACTCACTAGGGCGATCTCACTAAACCGCGGTTCCACCTAGTTTCTCCGTCGAAACGGAGCGCTCTTTCCGTCAGGTTAGGCATTCGCTTGGGTTTGAACCCATCTCCGGTTGGTGGCCGAAGCAATTCCCGACGCCATTCATCATAGCGTCGCACTCCGTTCTGTCAACAGGCTCAGAGTGCCTTTGCGCGCTCGACCACGAAGCTTGTCTCGCCGTTACGTTCCGATATTTTTCCTTTGACGGCGACGCACGAGCCGGGTGAAAGAATACTTTCGCACTCTTTGAATGTCCGCGGAAAAACAACGACTTCTATTGAATCCGAAAAATCAGCGAGTTTGAGGAATGCCATTTTTTCTCCGTTCCTTGTCATATTGATGCGCGCACTCTCTACGAATCCCGCGATGACGGTCTCCGCACCGACGTAGTGTTCCTTTGCGTACTTGATGGTCTTCTTTGTGTCGTTAAATTTGTTTTTGTGCTTGTCGAGAGGATGACCGGAGATATACAAGCCGAGCAGTTCCTTTTCCCACTTCAGACGCTCGTCGAGTGTCGCTTCGGGTGCTTCGGGGAGCTTCAGGGTATGGGCGGGCTCTGAAGAAGCGCTGAAAAGTGAGGCTTGGTCGACCGGTCCCTTCGTTTTTTCGCGATGAAATCCAAGGAGGAGTTCGGAGTTGTGCACGAGAGAGCCGCGTTCTCCGAGTTGGTCGAGCGCTCCGCACTGGATGAGAGATTCGAGGGATTTTTTGTTGAGGTTTTTGTCGGGAATACGGGAAAGAAAATCCGCGACATCGGTGAATGGTCCACCTGATTCGCGCGCCGCTATGATTGAATCCCCTACGCCCACACCAAAATTCTTTATTGAATAGAGCCCGAAACGGATAGATTTCTCGTTAATAACGGTGAAATTGCCCCTGCTTTCGTTGATGGATGGTGGAAGGACGTCGATGCCCATGCGTTTGCACTCTGCAACGACTTCTGAGATTTTCTCGACATCGCCTGCGTCTGCGGTGAGTACCGCCGACATATAGTCGACGGGGAAATTCGCCTTCATGTACGCGGTCTTGTAGGCGAGGTTGCCATAACTCGCTGCGTGCGCCTTGTTGAATCCGTATGCGGCAAATGTCTCAATTTGTTCCCAGAGTTTTTGTACGGCGTCCTTTTTCATCCCGGCCGCAACGCAGCCTTTTATAAAGATTGCCTTTTGCGCCGCCATTTCCTTCGGTATTTTCTTACCCATCGCTTTTCGGAATTTGTCCGCCTCGAGCCAGGAATACCCGGCTATCTCTATCGCGAGTGCCAAGACATCGTCCTGATAGGTAATGACGCCGTATGAATTTTTGAGGATTGCTTCCATGCGCGGGTCGAGATATTCGACAAGCTTCGAATTTTTCTTGCGTTCGATGTACGCAGGAATGAATGCCATCGGCCCAGGGCGATAGAGAGCAACCATTGCGTTGATGTCGTGGATGGTAGTGGGCTTCAGATCTACGAGGTAGGTAGTCATGCCACCGCCGGAGAGCTGAAATACGCCGAGCGTCTCGCCGCGCGAGAGGAGCTCAAAGGTTTTTGCGTCATCGAGCGGGAGCTTGTCGAGATCGACCGCCACGTTGAGCCGTGCTTGTACCCGCGTGACTGCATCGGCGAGGACCGAGAGGTTGGTGAGTCCAAGAAAATCGAATTTGAGGAGGCCCGCTTCCTCGATGGCGTACATGTCGTATTGCGTAATGATGTGATTACCCTTCGGATCTATCTGAATGGGGGAATAATTGGTGACGGCGGTTGGAGCGATGACGACTCCCGCCGCATGGACGCCGACATGTCGCGCGTTGCCCTCCACTTTCTGCGCGAGGTCGAGGATCTCACGTGCGTCCGCATTGTTTTTGTAGAGTTCCTCCAGTTCAGGTGTTTCTTTCAATGCCCCCGCAATAGTTACAGGAAATCCTTGTTTGCCGAATGGAATCAGCTTCGCGATGGTGTCGCCGAGGCTGTACGGAGCTCCTAGCGCGCGTGAGACATCGCGCACCGCCGCGCGCGCCATCATGGTTCCGAAGGTGCCGATTTGCGCCACTTTGTCTTCTCCGTATTTTTCCCGCACGTATGCGATGAGTTCATCGCGTCGGTTGTCGGCGAGGTCCATGTCAATATCCGGCGGGCTTGGCCGTTCGGGATTGAGGAATCGCTCGAACGGCAACCGGTATTCGATTGGGTTTACCGTCGTGATTCCTGAGAGGTACGAGACGAGAGATCCTGCGGCGCTTCCTCTTGTGTTGGTGAGAATTCCCTTTTCGCGGGCGTGGCGCAGAAGGTCGGCGACGACGAGAAAATACGGCGAATACCCTTTGTTTTCTATGATTGATAGCTCGTAGTCGACGCGTTCTTTATTCTCCTTGGACTCGTCGACTCCGCGCGTCTTGAAGCCCTTTTCGGCGAGGGCGCGCAGCTCGGCATTGGCGGTGCTTCCTTGGGGGATAGGAAAATCGGGGAACACCCACGTGCCGAGATTCAGTTCGACGTTGCATCTGTCCGCTATGCGTACGGTATTATCCAACGCCTCGGGGATGTCGAAAAAAAGTTCTTCCATGCGAGCGGAAGAGGCGAACGAGAAATCAGGAGCGCCTTGCTCAAAGTCGCGATTGAGGACACTCCCGCTACGGATTTTGCGCACAAGTTCGCGCGCGAGCGCGTCTTCCTTTTTCAGGTAGTACGTATCTTGTGCGGCAACGAGCGGAACGTCGGCTTCGCGCGCGAGCGAGATGATGTCCTGCATTTGTTTTTCGTGTCCATCTATTTCTGCGTGGCGTGTGATTTCCAAAAAAAGGTCGTCGCCGTACATCCCCTTGTGCCAATCAAGCGTTTCCCGCGCCTTTTCGGAGTTTCCTTCCCGAAGGTACTTCGCATGCTCGCCTCCAAAAGAGGGAAGTATCGCAACCAATCCTTCCTGATGCGCTTCGATGAGCTCGTGGTCGATGCGCGGGCGGTAATAGAATCCCTCAAGATGCGCAAGGGAGACCAACTTCATGAGGTTGCGGTAGCCCGCGTAGTCCTTTGCGAGCAGGACGAGTCGTGAGGTGTGCTCGTCAATACGATGCTCCTTCTGGGCTCGCGTGCGCGGCGCGACATAAAAATCGACGCCGATAATCGGCTTGAGCGCGTTGTCTTTGCATTCTTTATAAAAATCTATCGCACCGTAGAGATTGCCGTTGTCGGTAAGCGCGAGCGCTTTCTGTCCGTCTTTTGCCGCCGCCGCAACGAGTTCAGGGATTTTTGGGATTGCTTCGAGTAGTGAGTAATGGCTATGCGTATGTAAGTGCACGAAATCTTTCATACGGTGAACCTATGCAAACCTACCCCGTAGCCAACGCGAAGCGTTGTGGTACTGGGGTGGACGAAGTTGCGCGCACTCATGGGGGCAGTATATCATTGGCAGTTTTCCGCACGATTCACAACCTATCGTTATAAGGTATTATGATTATCAATGCCGGAACAATTACGACCAGCTCCCCCCACCCCTACGGCCGAAAAACTCACCATCGATCCCGAGGCACCAAAACATATCGATAATGCGGGCCAGGAGTACTTTGAAGTCAGCTACTCTCCAGAAGATTCCATGTTTCTTGTACGATTGCTTCACGGAATCCTCCCCGTTTCCGAAATAATCGCCGTCGAAGAAACCCACAAGTGGCAATATTATTCCCACCGGACTCCTGTTCGAGAGTCGGAGAAGACCTACTCAAAAGCAGAAATAGCTGCTGATCTTGCTATATTGGGAGAAATATTCGGCGATAAGGATAGACATGAAGGTGGGCACAACATGCAAATTCTGGAAGCGGCACCAGGGCGATGGAAAGTCTCGTACCATGACTTTGAGAAGTTTAGGAATTTTTCTATGTCGCCTCGCACTGAAGAAGATTTGAATCAAATCGTTGCCATTAAGGAGGAGAATATCCGGAGACTCGCTTCGTTTCAGAATCAAGGTGAGTTTCTCCGCGCGCTCGAGGACAGGCTCACTACGCTTGAAGCGAGAATTCAGGGGCCTGAAGGTGTCAGTTTTATGCAGGCAGTTGTTCACGCGATTCCTCGCATACCGCCTGTGCTGGGAACTGCGGAGCGTGCTCCCGAAGAAGTCCTTCGCGCGCAGATTGAGAAATTCCAGAATGCGCTTTCTGCGCGGATACGAGTTCTCAGAATTGCTTGCGAAAGGATAAGGAATAACCCGGGCACGCTTGAGAAACCACAAGAGGTATGAAGTACTTGATAGGCATCGACGAAGCGGGGCGCGGACCTCTCGCAGGTCCTGTTTCTGTGGGCGCTGTTTTGGTGCCGGTCGATTTTGATTGGGCGCTTGTCGAGGGAGTGCGGGATTCTAAAAAACTTTCAGAAAAAAAGCGTGAGGAGATTTTTGAACGTACTCGTGAGCTTGTGCAATCCTCCCCGCTTCGCTTTGCAGTCTCGACATCTTCTGCAGCATACATTGATACCTACGGCATAGTGCCTGCTATTAAAAGGGCACTCGCGGAGGCGCTTTCGAAGTTCGAAATTGGGCCCACGAATTGCCGCGTACTGTTAGATGGGAGCCTAAAGGCGCCAGAGGAATACCTTCATCAGGAGACAATTATCCGCGGCGATGACACCGAGCCTGCGATTTCGCTCGCCTCTATTATGGCAAAAGTCACACGCGACAGACTCATGAAGCGACTTTCGCCGAAATACCCCGCCTACGATTTTCACGTCCACAAAGGGTATGGCACGGCTGCGCATCTCTCGGTCATAGCGCGCTACGGTCTCTCTGAGGTACATCGCTCCACGTTCTGTTCGAGATTGCACGTTGGTTCAAAGTCTGTATAATCCTCCCACCATGGTAGTCCGAATGCGCAAGAATCGTTCCCAAACCGCGAAGAGGCGGAGTAACCACGCTATTTCGGGTCAGCGTCTCGCGAAGTGTGAGTGTGGCGCTGCTCGCATGACTCACCGCGCATGTCCACAGTGTGGCAAATACAACGGAAAAGTCGTTATCGATGTCGTCGCGGAGGCCTCGCGCACTGCACGTCGCCAGAAGCGCAAACTTACAGAATTGCGGGCAAGCGGCCAGACAGACGAAACGAAGGAGAAAGAAACTACGCAGACAAAATGAGTTTGTCTTTTTTGTGCCCACCCGTGAGATGTTTTTTTATTTTTTCAATCAACATCAATCCCCGTAAACCGTTAATCAACACCTCGAACAATTGAAGTCAGTATCTCATGAGGTATACTTCCTCGTGAAGCAGCTCTTGTAATTATGGCAAATAGACACCTTGCTCGTTCAGTCGTTCTCCAAGTGCTCTTTGAGCGCGATTCTTCGGAGGGAAAGATGACGCAGGATGATGTCCTCTCAAGGCTTGCCGACTACGGCAAGGAATTTGGTGCGCGTGATTCCGACATGCCTTTTATGAAAGAGCTTTTGTCGACCGCCGTCGCAAAGCAAAAAGAAATAGATGAGGTGATTGTGCGCGCCGCCCCCGAGTGGCCGATAGACCGCATTGCAGCGAT
>CALRHH010000008.1:0-27943 GCA_943359395.1 Candidatus Nomurabacteria bacterium | reverse complement strand
TCGACCGCAACGTCTTGCGACTCGGTCTTACGGAGTTACTCTTTTCCGACCGCACACAAGTTCCCGCGAAAGTCGCAATCAACGAGGCAATAGAGCTTGCCAAGTCATTCGGGAGTGCATCTTCGGGCAGGTTCGTCAACGGCGTCTTGGGTGCCGTATACGTAGAACTCGGTGAGCCAGGGAAAAACGAGGGTGGCATGCGCAAAGACATCGGGCAAAAACCAGCGAAAATGCCGACAGAACACTTGGCGGGTGCAGTTGTTTTTGCCCGCGCGGAAGGCGAGACATACCTCGCGTTCGTGCACGACATATTCGGACATTGGACACTCTCGAAGGGAAAAATTGAAGAAGGCGAAGATATTCAAGTGGGTGCGATTCGGGAAATAAAGGAAGAGATGGGCCTTGATATCAAAATAGTCCAAGAGCTCGGCGTAAATGAATACGTTGCAAATGACTCCAAAGTCGAAGGTGGCAAAAAGCGGAAGCGCGTAAGCTACTTCCTAGCCGAATCCCCTTTTACCGACCTCAGGCTCGGGAGTAGTGGCGGGCTCGACGACGCGCAGTGGTTTCCGCTTTCCGCCGTCGGCGACCTCAACTTTTATGACGACACGCTCAAAATCATCGTCCCTGCCATCAATGTACTCGCACAGAAAGAACAACCGTCGACGTTACCTCCCCGCACGCGCAAAAAATAAGTATGGCGGAACTCGCAGCACTCGAGACGAAACTCGGATATACATTCAAGGACAAGCGTCTGCTCGAAACAGCCTTTACGCATCGCTCGTATCTCAACGAGAATCGCACCCTCGGTCGGGAGCACAATGAACGTCTTGAATTCTTGGGCGACGCGGTCCTAGAGCTTGTCGTCACCGAGTTTCTCTATACGAAATATCCGCAGAAACCAGAAGGGGAATTAACTGCATTTCGCGCCGCCCTCGTAAATACCCAGAGCATCGCAGGCGCAGGAACGAAGCTTGGTATCAACGACTACCTCATGCTCTCGAAAGGCGAGTCAAAAGATACGGGACGCGCACGGCTCATCATTCTTGCGAATGCATTCGAGGCGCTCATTGGTGCGCTCTACCTAGATTCGGGCTACGAGACGGCGAAGAAATTTATCGCAGACCAGCTTTTCCATAAGACAGACGAAGTCGTCGAGAAGGGATTGTGGCAAGACGCGAAGAGTAAGCTTCAGGAAATAGCACAGGAAAGGGAAGGCATCACTCCGACGTACCAGGTCGTGAGTCAGGCCGGCCCCGACCACGATAAGACATTTCTCATCGGCGCGTTCATCGGTACGGAGCGATTGGCGACAGGAGAGGGGCGTTCAAAACAGGAAGCGGAACAAGACGCGGCGCAGAAGGCGCTTGCAGCGAAAGGTTGGTAGTGGCCGCTGGGCGGACGATTCTTTTACCATTGGTATCTGGCGTTGTTGCGCCAGCGCTCAGTCTCGCGCCCGTCGGCGCTGCGAAGTCGGTGAAAGTATCATCCGCACTCTCTTGTAGTTGGGAGGGTGTTTCCGAATGTTGCGGCCCTCCTCGCTTTTGTTTTGATACAATGAGCCTCAATGTTTCTCAGCCTTACATCAATCGAACTTTCGGGATTCAAATCCTTCGGCAAGAAGACCGAACTTATTTTCGGCTCGCCCATCACCTCGGTCGTGGGACCCAATGGCTCGGGCAAGTCTAACGTCGCCGAGGCGTTCCGTTTCGTCCTCGGTGAGCAGTCTATGAAATCAATGCGTAGCAAGCGCGGCGAAGACCTCATCTGGGGCGGCTCGCCCGCGCTTCCGCGCATGAATCGCGCCGGAGTGAAGGTGGTTTTCGATAACTCTAAACGTCTTCTCGACCTCGATTTCAAAGACGTCACCGTCGAGCGCGTCGTCTATCGTGACGGGCAAAATGAGTATCTTTTGAACGGTACGGTCGTGCGGCTCAAAGATGTGATACGGCTTCTCGCAGGAGCAAATATTGGCGGCTCAGGCTACCAGATTATTTCGCAGGGAGAAGCGGATCGGATTTTGAATGCCTCACCGCGGGAGAGGCGTGAAATGGTGGAAGATGCGCTCGGTCTCAAACTCTATCAACACAAAAAGGCCGAGAGTGAACGCAAGCTCGCCGAGACGGGCACGAATATTGACAAGACCAAATCGCTCCGGCGGGAGCTCGCGCCGCATCTCAATTTCTTGCGTGGACAAGTCGAGAAGATTGAGAAAGCGAGGGAGATGAAAGAAGAGCTCGCGGTGAAGCTCGGTGAATATCTGGCGCGCGAGAACGCGTGGATAACGCAAGAGGACGCGCGTCTTCTTCACGAAGTGAGAGCGCAGGAATCCGAATTGAAACATTTGGGAGGGCGTGTCGCAGAGGCGCGTGGGAAGCGTTCGGGCTCAGCCGAGCATGTAATCGCGGAATTGCAGGCAAAAGTGGCTGAACGCGACTCGAAGCTCTCTGAGGCGCGACGCGAAAGCGAGCATCTCACTCGCGAGCTTGGACGTGCTGAGGGTGCCTTGGAAGCCAACACGGTGACAGTGGAGCAGATAGTCCCCGTGCCGCATGTGCGGCAATTTACACGCGAACTCTCGGAGACAATCAGCGAAGCGGAGCGAGAGAGTGATATTTCGAATATTAAGAACAGACTCGCTCAGATACGGGAACGGATAAAGGCATTCGTCGAAGGTTTGTCAGGCGCGGCACCAGAGACTAGTGAAGAAGTGCGCCAACAGGTGGCGGCACTTGCCAGGTCGCTCGAGCGGGTGCGCAGCGAAGAAGGTGCGCTTGCGGGGGAGTTGGAGACGCTTCGCAAAAAGATTGCGGAGGCGCGTGAGGCTGGATTTACCGCCGAGCGTGATTTGATGGAACTGGAGTCGAATGTGCGCGAGGCGCAAGGGAAGTTGAGCGGGGTACAAAACGCCCGTACGAATATCGCAGGGCTCCGGCAGAGGTTCGAAGAAGAGGTCCGCGAGGGTATTGCTATCATTGGGGCTGCCGTGCACGGATGGGAAAAGTCGCACATACCGGAAGGAGCGCTTCTTGAAGAAGACAGACGTGCACAGGAGAAGAGGAGACGCGAAACAGAGCGCCTGAAAATAAAAATTGAGGAGTCGGGGGTAGGTGGCGGTGATGCGGTAGTCCGGGAGTTCAATCAAACCAAAGAGCGTGAAGAATTCCTCGCACGCGAACTTGCGGACCTTGAGGCTTCCGCACAAAAACTCCGAGACATCATTGCGGAATTAGAGAAGACCATTGACGCGCGCTTTACCGAAGGCATCAAACACATCAACGTTGTCCTGCAGAATTTCTTCTCAAAACTCTTCGGCGGCGGACACGCGAAGCTCGAAGTCGAAGTCCCTCGTCGTGCGGCAAGGCAAGACCTTACCGCGGAAGAAGACGATTTCATCCTAGAAGAGGAAGAATTGTACGCGGGACTTTCTATCGACGTGGCACTCCCACGCAAGAAAATTCGGGGGCTTGATGTGCTCTCCGGCGGCGAACGCGCGCTTACCTCTATCGCGCTCATCTTTTCTATGAGCCAGGTGAATCCCCCGCCGTTTCTTATTTTGGACGAGACCGACGCGGCACTCGACGAGGCCAACAGCCGCCGCTATGCCGATATGATACGAGAGCTTGGAGCAAAAAGTCAGCTCATCGTAATAACCCACAACAGAGCGACCATGGCAGCCGCAGGTGAGCTGTATGGAGTCACGATGGGGCAGGATGGGGTTTCTAAACTCCTGTCGGTGAAGCTTGAGGAAGCGGAGCGTGTTGCAAAATAAGGACGAAGGAGGTAGAGTGTCGCGACATATGTTGAAGATACGAATGCAACGCACCGGGCGCATCAATACGCCTTCTTACCGCATAGTCGTTTTGGAACACGCATCCAGCCCGAAGGCCGGCAAGTACGTGGAAAAAGTCGGCACCTACAACCCGAAGTCAAAGGAACGCAGTTTGAATACAGACCGCATCAAGTACTGGATTTCGGTCGGCGCGCAGCCATCTGCGACCGTCCACAACATGCTCGTATCGCTCAGAATCATTGATGCCAAGAAAGTCAACGTTCTCCCTAAGTACAAGGAACCAGTGAAGGAAGAAATTGCAGCTGAAGCAGCTCCCGTAGCTGAAAGGGCTGCAGAGGAACCTGCCGCTGAAGCTGCTCCTGCTGAAGAGGTTAAGGATGCTACTCCCGCCGAGGCTCCTGCAGAAGCCTAGTTTTGGTATACCCCGTGAGATAATCTGTTCGAGAACCTAGGTTATATTCAAATTGTTACAAACTCCGAGCGGTATCGAACCATTGGAACGGTTTATCTCATGGGGTATACTGACGGTCTCTATTAGAAGATAGCAAGACAGATATGGAACAAGATCAGCAATTTCTGGAGTACGTAGTAAAGGCGCTCGCAGACCATCCTGAGGACGTGAAGATTACGCGCACCGTCGATGAGATGGGCGTGCTCCTCACGCTCTCGGTGAACCAGGACGACATGGGCAAAGTCATCGGCCGCAGCGGCGCTACTGCCAAAGCAATCCGGACCGTGCTTCGCGTCGTCGGCATGAAAAATGATGCGCGTGTGAATTTGAAGATTGAAGAGCCGGAAGGCAGCGAGCGAGGTCAGGGTATGGCACCGGACCGCAGCGGCGAACGCCCATCGAGCGCCCCTTCGTCAGAACCATACGTACGCGACACGACTGTCGACGACGTGATAAAGGATCTCAAGGGCGAATAAAGATAAAAAAATACTAACGCCGCGCGAGACCAACCTGGTTCGCGCGGCGTTTTCGTCGCGGGGCGCTCATCAGCGCTTGTTCATTCTTGAACGGCCGTTGCCGTTTTTCTTGCGCTCAGCATCAACCCTTGCGCAATATGCTCGAGTCTCGCTGTTGCTGCGCATGATGTGCGCCTGCTTGCTTTCGGTCCGGTTGTTTCCGCGTCCGAGACTGCGGCGTTGTGAAGGTGGTGTTTCCCACCACTGAGTGCGACGCATCGTTTGCCTCCCTGGTGAACAGATACGGCTCCTGTGCCGTGAGGAGAGGTTGACATATGCGGGTATCTTGTCAACTATTGCTGTTATGCTGCATTTTCACATCATCACTTTGTTTCCTGAATCAATTGAGCCGTATCTTAGGAGCTCGATTATTGGGCGTGCGATTGCTGCAAAGAAAATAAAGATTTCGTACTATGATCCGAAGAAATTTATTTATCCCGAGCCTGGTCGAGGGGCGCGCGCTCAAGATATCCGAGTTGACCGTCGACCGTACGGAGGAGGGCCGGGGATGGTCCTTCGTCCCGAACCGATACTGTTGGCGGCAAAGAAAGCCCTTCGACGAGCTCAGAGTAAAGGAGTGGAGAAAATATTCTTCGCCACTGACGGATCCATATTTGACGAAGCCATGGCAAAGAAGCTCTCGAAGAAGAAAGAGATTCTATTTATTTGTGGACACTACGAGGGGGTGGATGCGCGCGTGCAAAAGATATTAAAGGCAAAGAAAGTTACCGTCGGTCCGTATGTGCTCACGGGGGGTGAACTTCCCGCGGCGACGTTGATAGACGCAATTTCGCGCTTTGTGCCAGGGATTCTCGGCAAAGCCGAATCCCTCGAAGCTTCCCGCGTCTCGAGTCCTGAGGTCTATACACGTCCCGAAGTGTTGGTCTGGAAAGGCAAAAAATATAAGGTGCCAAAGATTCTGCTCTCGGGAAATCACGCAAAAATAGACGAGTGGAAAAAAGCTCGGAAATGGGCTTGACACTCCAAAGGGTCTCGCTTATACTCTGCCGACATTTGCTACGAGCTGATTGAGTTGCGGTTGCGCTTTTAGTAAAAGGGTTTGGTTCGGGGGAAGCCTTTTTATAAAGCTAATAAAGATTTTTACCTACGACGTGAAGGCGTCGCCAGGTTATCTTGTTGCAACATGGCAAAATCTAAGCTCGTGCGACCGCAGAAGTATTTCGGGAAGTTCAGTGAACCTCTCGTAAAGTTCCCGAGCCTCGTTGAAGCTCAAATAAAGTCCTTCCAGGATTTCGTCGACGGAGGCGCTGAGCGCGTATTCAAGGAATTCTCCCCGATTTCTGACCACTCTGGGAAAAAGTTTGAATTGAAGCTCGTGAAATTTTCCTTCGGCGAATTGCGTTGGGACGAACAGTACGCGAAGCGTGCAATGAAGACTTACGAGGCCCCGCTCTCGATGGTCGTGCGCCTCAAGAATAAAACGACAGGTGATGAGAAAGAGCAGGAAATATTTCTTGCTGATTTTCCATGGATGACACCGCACGGTACCTTCGTCATCAATGGTGTCGAGCGCATCGTGGTGCCACAGCTCGCACGTTCGTACGGCGTGTTCTTCGAATCCATTCCTTACAAGGGCAAGAATTATTTTGCCGCGAAAATTATCCCTGCGCGTGGTGTCTGGATAGAAATTGAATCCGATGCTGATGGCGGTGTGTATGTAAAAATAGACCGCAAGCGCCGATTCCCAGTGACGTCGCTCTTGCGCGTATTGGGACTCTCAAGCGAAAAAGAAATTCTTTCACAATTCGAAAAATCACCGCTTGGTCGCGACGCAATCGCGAAGACGCTCGAGCACGACCATGCCAAGACACCAGAAGAGGCTTTCGTAGAGATATATCGCCGCTTACGTGATGGTGACATTGCTACTCCAGAGTCTGCGCGTGACCACGTTGCATCCATTCTCTCACCCGAGCGCTACGACTTCTCACGCGTCGGTCGTTTTCACTTCAACCGCCGTTTCGGCCTTGGAATCGCTGAAAAGGACCTTGCAAACGCCACTCTCACGCTCGCAGACGTCATTCGCATCATTACTCACATCGCTGAACTGAACGCAGACCCCTCGGCACAAGCAGACGACATCGACCACTTAGGCTTCCGCCGCGTCCGATTCGCGGGGGAACTTCTCGAGGGGCGTATGCGCGTCGGGCTCTCTCGCATGAAGCGCAACATCCAAGACCGTATGGCGATGGTAGATGCCGAGACGACGAACCCTGTTTCTTTCGTCAATCCTCGTCCGTTTCAGGCCGCGATACGGGAATTTTTCACAACGGACCAGCTCTCGCAGCTCATGCAGCAATATAATACGCTCGACGAAATCGAGCATCTCCGCACGCTCTCGACCTTAGGTCGAGGCGGGCTCACATCTGAGCGCGCAGGCCTCGAGGTGCGCGACGTGCACTCCTCTCACTATGGTCGTGTGTGTCCAATCCATACACCAGAAGGCAAGAACATCGGTCTTGTGCTCCACATGTCACTCTACGCTCGACCAAACGAATTCGGCATCATCGAGACGCCGTACGCGAAAGTTGAGAAAGGAATCGTCACCAAAGAAATAGTTTACTTGAATGCGCTCGAAGAAGAGCAGTATGCCATCGCGCACGCGGGAATCGCTCGCGACGAATCAGGTCATATATCACAAAAGATGGTGGAGGTGCGACGCGAAGGGAATCCGACCTTGGTGAAGCGCGAGAATGTGGACTTCATGGAGGTTGCGACCAACCAGCCTTTTTCTGTCGCTACTTCGCTCATTCCGTTCGTCGAGAACGACGACGCCAACCGCGCGCTGATGGGTTCAAACATGCAAAAGCAGGCAGTGCCACTCGTGATTCCCGAAGCTCCCGTCGTCGCAACTGGTGTCGAGGCAGCAGCCGCGCGCGACTCCGGACGCCTCATCATCGCGGAAGAAGCGGGAGAGGTGATATACGCCGACGCCCAAATGATTAAGGTCAAAAACAACGACGGAAAAACAAAAGAACACCCGCTCGTTAATTTCTCCCGTACCAACGGATTCACTACCTTCCACCAGCGCCCTCTCATCTCGGTAGGTGATGCGGTGAAGAAAGGAACCGTTCTCGCCGATACCTCGACGTCTGTCGGCGGTCAGCTCGCAATCGGGCAAAACGTCCGCGTTGCATTCTTGCCATGGTTCGGTGCCAACTTTGAAGATGCCATCGTCATCTCTGAGAAACTTGCCAAGGAAGCCCGTTTCACTTCTATCCACATGGAGGAATTTATTTGTGTCGTCCGCGATACGAAGCTTGGTGCTGAGGTAACCACGCACGACATACCAAACGTTTCTGAATTCAAGCTTCGTAATCTCGACGAAGACGGCGTTATCCGCATTGGCGCAGAGGTGCGTTCGGGCGATATCCTCGTCGGTAAAGTCACCCCCAAAGGCGAGACGCAGCTCACTCCGGAGGAGCGCCTCTTGCACGCGATATTCGGCGAGAAGGCAAAGGATGTAAAAGACACCTCTCTCAGAATGGAAGGAGGGAAGCGCGGTCGCGTCATCGGCGTCAAAATATTCTCCCGCGAGACGGGCGATCAACTCGAATCGGGCGTCATCAAGCGCGTGCATATTGAAGTTGCGCAGCTTCGTACCATCTCGGTCGGAGACAAACTCGCAGGACGCCACGGAAACAAAGGCGTTATTTCGCGCATCTTGCCGGAGGAGGACATGCCGTTCGACGAGCAGGGTAATCCGGTGGACATCATCTTGACTCCGCTCGGCGTTCCTTCACGTATGAACCTCGGACAGATTCTCGAACTTCACCTCGGACTCGCAGCGGATATGCTTGGCTACCAAGCCATCGTCCCTTCATTTGCGGGTGCCACTGAAGAAGAAATCCGCAACGAGCTAAAAGAGGCGGGCGTTGCAGAGACAGGTAAGCGCACGCTCTTCGACGGCCGTACAGGTGAGGCGTTTGCGCAACCTGTATCGGTCGGCGTCATGTACATCTTGAAACTGCACCACATGGTAGAAGACAAAATCCACATGCGCTCAATTGGACCGTACTCGCTTACGACACAGCAGCCACTCGGCGGAAAGGCGCAGAATGGAGGTCAGCGCGTTGGAGAAATGGAAGTCTGGGCATTCTTGGGCTACGGTGCCGCATACTCATTGCGTGAAATTCTCACCATCAAATCCGACGACATTCTTGGTCGTTCAGCTGCGTTCGATGCCATCGTCTCCGGCAAACGCATTCAAGAATCGAATACTCCAGCCACGTTCAATGTCTTGGTCAGGCATTTGCGGGGTCTTGGTATCGACATCGAATTTAAAGGCGGCTCGCAGAACTTCTAATATAAAACTCTATGGCAACGAAAAAGAAAGACGTCATCCCACAGGATTTTGAAGCAGTCGCAATGCGGCTCGCATCTCCCGATCGCATGCTCGAGTGGAGCTTTGGCGAGATAACCAAGCCAGAGACCATCAACTACCGCACGCAGCGTCCCGAGAAAAACGGCCTTTTCGACGAGCGCGTATTCGGGCCTGAAAAAGATTACGAGTGTTACTGCGGTAAGTACAGGGGCATCCGTTTCCGCGGCATTGTCTGTGAAAAATGTGGCGTGGAAATCACCCGCGCAATTGTTCGTCGCGAGCGCATGGGCCATATCGACCTCGCGACTCCCGTCTCCCACATCTGGTTCCTCCGCGGTATTCCTTCACGCATCGCACTCATGCTCGGTCTCTCAGCCGCTGAGGTAGAGAAAGTCGTCTACTTCGCGGGTTACATTGTCACGCACGTCGACGAAAAGGAGCGCGAGCGATTGCTCAAAGAATTGGAGCAAGAATTCGCCACCAAAAATAAAGCCGCCGCGACCGCAGAAATAAAGACTGACTTGAAGGAGCGCGCCACAAAAGCGAAGAAAGAAATTGAATCCGTCCGCACGGGCGTTGTCCTCGATGAGGCTGCGTACCATCTCTTCGCTGTTAAGTACGGTGCGATGTTCCGCGCGTCTATCGGTGCCGAGGCCCTCTACAGCATTTTGGAAAATATAGACATCGATGCCTTCATCAAAAAGGTGAAAGAGGAGTACCAGAACTCCGGCGCGGCTGACCGCGACAAACTGCGCAAGCGTCTCGGCCTCGCCGAGAGCCTTCAGCGTGCAGGGGTGCGTCCCGAGTGGATGTTTATGACGCGCCTTCCTGTCGTTCCCCCGGCACTCCGCCCGATGGTCGCACTCGAAGGAGGCCGCCATGCTTCTTCTGATTTGAACGACCTCTACCGCCGCGTCATCAACCGTAACAACCGATTGAAGCGCCTGCTCGCCATCCACGCTCCCGAGGTCATTCTCCGCAACGAAAAGCGCATTCTCCAAGAAGCCGTCGATGCACTCCTCGACAACTCAATGCGCCGTGGCGCAGGTGTGCTCGGTATTCTCGGTGGCCGCCGCCGTGCGCTCAAATCACTCGCTGATTACCTCAAGGGTAAGCACGGCTATCTTCGCCAAAACCTCCTCGGTAAGCGCGTGGACTACTCGGGCCGTTCCGTCATTGTCGTTGGTCCAGACTTGGCGCTCGATGAGTGCGGTCTTCCAAAACATATGGTGCTCGAGCTGTTCCGCCCGTTCGTCATTCAGGGACTCCTCGCACGCGAGCTTGCGTACA
Source organism: Candidatus Nomurabacteria bacterium (assembly GCA_943359395.1). Classification (GTDB taxonomy): domain Bacteria; phylum Patescibacteriota; class Minisyncoccia; order Phycocordibacterales; family UBA2100; genus UBA10103. The sequence continues at coordinate 17,552 of CALRHH010000008.1, read as the reverse complement.
ACATCCGTGGAGCTGGTCGCCTTATCGAAGACGAGGCTCCAGAGGTCTGGCCCATTCTCGAAGAGGCCATCAAAGATAAATACGTGCTTCTGAACCGCGCGCCAACGCTTCACCGCCAGTCGATTCAAGCATTCCGCCCTGTGCTCATCGAAGGCAATGCCATTCAAGTGCATCCGCTCGTTTGTCCTGCGTACAACGCCGACTTCGACGGAGACGCAATGGCCGTACACGTGCCGCTCTCCGAAGCCGCTCAGATGGAAGCGCGCATGATGATGTCTGCCAACAAAAACATCTTGAAGCCAGGTTCGGGAGATGTAGTCGTCGCTTCCAAGCTTCTCGACATCGTCTTAGGCTGCTACTGGATGACTAAGTCCGTCGATGGACTCAGGGGGGAAGGAAGCGCATTCCCTTCTACGAACGCTGCTATTACCGCTCACGATTTTGGCGCGGTGGATTTGCGCGCGAAGATTAAGGTGCTTCCAACCGAAAACAAGAAATACGCTCAGTACGAGGGTAAGGTGTTTGAGACAACTGTCGGCCGTCTCCTCTTCAACTCCGTCTTGCCAAACGACTTCCCGTACCTCAACGAGGAAATTACCAACAAGCGTATGGGGGCACTCGTGCAGAATCTTGTCACGCACTACCAGCTCGACGGCATCCCAAAGATTCTCGACGCAATCAAGAAGTTTGGATTCCGTTACGCGACTCACGCCGGTATCACGTGGGCGATTTCCGATGTCGTTATTCCAGAGGTGAAAGAAGCAATGGTTAAGGCAGGTCGCGAACAGGCGGCTAAAGAGCTTGAGAGCTACAACCAAGGGCTTCTCACTGAAGATGAGCGCCGCCGCATGACGATTGAAATTTGGGGCAGGGTATCAGGCGAATTACGTAAACACGTCGTCGAAGCACTCGACAGTACCGGCCCCGTACACGACATGATTACGTCTGGCGCCCGCGGTTCCGTTGTGCAGCTGCACCAGATGGTAGGTATGAAAGGTCTCATCACAAACCCTCGCGGAGAGATTATCGAATTCCCCATCACTTCTTCGCTCAAAGAAGGTCTCACTCCGATTGAATACTTCATCTCGACACACGGTGCCCGCAAAGGTCTCGCCGACACCGCGCTCAACACCGCACGCGCAGGGTATCTCACGCGCCGTCTCTTCGATGTTGCGCACGACGTCGTCGTCTTGGAAGAGGATTGTGGAACGAAAGAAGGCGTCGTCATCCTTCGCCCAGGCAAAGAAAACATCGGTGGTTCATTTGCCGACCGCGTCAACGGACGTGTCTTGGCGGAGGAAGGAGGCGGCTTCAAACGAAATCACCTCTTGAACCGCGATGACGCAAAAGCCGTCGAAGAGAGTGACGCAAAAGAAGTTACGGTCCGCTCTCCAATGACCTGTAAGGTCGCACGCGGCGTCTGTCAGAAATGCTACGGCATGGACCTCACAACGGGTGAAATCGTCGATGTCGGAGAGGCAATCGGGGTTATCGCCGCTCAAGCTATTGGCGAGCCGGGAACTCAGCTCACCATGCGTACCTTCCACACGGGAGGTGTCGCGACGGCAGGCGGAGACATCACCATGGGTCTTCCGCGCGTTGAAGAAGTCTTCGAGACGCGCGAGCCGAAGCTCCCTGCTACTATTTCCCGCGTTACGGGTGTCGTCGCGGACATCGTCAAGGACGGTCAGGAGACAGTCATCACTATCGTTCCCGACGTCGCATCAACTGCTAAGACCGCGAAGGCGCAAAAGAAAGAGACCGAGTACCGTATCCACCCACTCCGCACTATCCTCGTGAAGCAGGGAGCTACGGTCACCAAGGGGGACTTCCTCACCGACGGCTCCGCTGACCTCGAAGAGCTCTTCTTGCTCGCAGGCAAGGAACGCGCACAGCAATACATCATCAACGAAATTACGCGCATCTACGAACTTCAGGGAGTCTCTACTGGCCGCAAGCACTTGGAAGTCATCGTGAAGCAGATGTTCTCGCGTGTATCAGTCACTACATCTGGAGATACGGGAGTCTCCGCGGGTGAGATTGTCGCAGACTTCGAATTCGAACGCATCAACAAAGTGCAGAAGGAAGTCGACGGCGAGCCGGCAAAGGGCAAGCAGCTCTTGCTTGGTATTACCGAAGTTTCTCTCACGCGCGCGTCGTTCCTATCAGCTATCTCATTCCAAAACACACCTCGTAAGCTCGCAGAAGCCGCCGTATCGGGCGCCGTGGACCGCCTCATCGGTCTCAAGGAGAACGTCATCATCGGCCGTCTCATTCCTGCAGGAACAGGATTCAAGGGGAGCAAGAAGCACGCCATGATTGCGCACATGGAAGCAGAATTCGCGGCCTCAACATCTGCTGAAGCGCCGGAAAGCCAAGGCAGAAAGGAATCGGTTGAGCGCTAAGTCTCTATGTGGTATAAACCGCGCGGGTGGTACGAACCGCTCGGCTATTAAGGGAGCTCGTAGAAAGATGTCCGAAAACCTTTTGGACCAACTCAAGCGACTACTCGCGGCAGACAGCCGTTTGCAGCTGATGGAGCGAACATGGAAGGATGGCGACGTGATATACGTCCACGTCGCTCCTACATCGCCCGTCAGAACAGGCGGAGTCGAAAGCCGCCTCGTCTGGCTCAATAGCCTTCTCGACTCACTGGTGCGCGTCTATGACGACATCAAACTTGAGCCTGGAAAGCTGATGTTCCGCGTCGAGAACGAAATCGTCCATTTCGGGCAAATCGTATTCGATACGGTCGTCATTTGCGTCCATCCGACGGTGCAGATTGCAGAGCAGAAGCTCGGCGTCGGCACCGGCCAGACGGTTCCGCTGCGAGTCCGGGTTTCCGATTTGTGAACTGTCGGAAACTGAATGAAATGGCGAGGGGCGGCCCAGTGCGACCGCCCCTTATGATTTTTATAAAAGCAGGGGATAATGGTTGTCTATGGCAGATACCGTTCAACAAATTAAAGATAGGTTGTCCATTGTGGATGTCGTTTCGCAGTACGTGAAGCTTGAGCGTGCGGGAGCGTCCATGCGAGCACGCTGTCCATTTCATGCGGAGCGCACGCCTTCTTTTCACGTTTCGTCCGATAGGGGAACCTACCATTGTTTCGGCTGCAACGTCGGTGGCGACATCTTTTCATTTGTCGAAGCAATAGAAGGGCTCGATTTCAAGGGCGCACTCAAAGTGCTCGCCGAGCGGGCGGGGGTGGAACTCATTTACGAGCGCGGCAGCAAAGAGAAGAAGGATGAGCGGGAGCGTCTCTTTGAGCTTCTGGAAGCGGCGACTATTTTCTATACATCGAAACTCACCGATGCGGCAAAACAGTATCTCAAAGAACGCGGGATTACCGATGTGACGACACAGGCATTCCGGCTGGGGCTCGCGGGGGATTCGTGGAGCGAAGCGTCGGAGCACCTGAGGGCGAAGACGTTTTCAGACAAAGAGATACTCGATGCGGGGCTCGCCAAGAAGAATGAACGGGGAAGTCTGACCGACAAATTTCGCAATCGGATAATCTTCCCTATCGCCGATTCTGCGGGGCGGGTGATTGGCTTTTCGGGGCGCATATTCGGTGAGAATGCCTCCCCAGACGCTCCTAAGTACCTCAATAGTCCTGAGACACCTCTTTTCCACAAGTCACGCATCCTCTACGGTTTCGATAGGGCGAAAATGGCTATACGTAAGCTAAATTGCGCGGTTCTTGTGGAGGGCCAGATGGACCTTCTTGCATCACACCAGGCAGGGTGGGGAAATACAGTCGCAGTCTCGGGCACTGCATTTACCCCGGAGCATGCGGTGCTTGTGAAGCGCATGACGGAGAATCTCGTACTCGCTCTCGATGCGGATGAAGCAGGGATAAAGGCGGCAGGCCGCGCCGCGCGCACAGCTTTGCAAGGCGGACTCAACGTGAAAGTAGCACGATTACCAGCGGGGCTCGATCCCGCGGACCTTATCCAGAAGGAAGGAGTGGATGCGTGGAAGAAAGCGATACGGGATTCAAAAGATATCATCATGTTCCTCCTCGACGTGCTCGAAGAGCACATGCCGCAGAAAGACCGCTTCCGCCGCGCGGTCGAAGCCATCGTACTTCCGTTTCTTTCCGATGTTCAGAGTCCGATTGCGCGCGAACAGCATGTGCATGAGGTTGCGAACCGACTCGGCGTGTCTGAAGCGGCGGTAAACGAGGCGCTCATCAAATTACCGACGTCGGCCGGCGCTTCTAGCCAGACACTTGGACCTACCACCGCCATGAAGTCTGACGCAAAAACATCGCCTCGTGCTGCGCGAGCAACTGGGCGTGCCCGTCAGGCGTTCTCCATTTTGCTCTGGCAGCAGTCACTCGCGAAACCCTCTATAGATGTGGCGGGATATGCTCGTGATTTGGAGGCGACCGTGGGCGGAGAGGCCTTCGCGGCCCTTTCGACGCTCTCTGAAGGGGAGCGGGAGGCACTCCGGTTTTCGGCGGAGAAGCTCCATGGCAAAAGTGCTAGTCCGGAGCGGGAGACCAGGGTACTCTTGCTCGTTATCCTCAAGGAACTTCTCGCCTCGGAGCTCGATGACGCTGCGATGGCTCTAAAGAAGGCTGAAAACGCGGGCGATGAAGAGGAAATAAACCGTCTCATGGGTGTGTGTAAACTGTTGACAACTCGAATTGGACAATTGCACGAGAACGTGTAGACTGCTTCGCTTGGTCTTCCCGCGGCTTATTTCGAAAGAAAAAGACACCTCGGACTGTAAGATAATCTGTATTCAAACCGACCTTCAGTAGGGAGGGGGTTCCGCGCGAGTCATTTTTGACGTATGGCAAAGAAAAAAATAAAAAAACGAAAAACAGTAAAAAAGGTGAAGCGCCCCGTTCGTAAGGGTACTGCCGCACGCACGAAAAAACGGATCGCCGCCAAGAAAGCGCGTGCGGTCAAAAGAAGCGTGAAAGCTTCGAAAGCTCGAAACAAAAAAGCGTCTTCCGCTTCGGCGTCTACAAAGAAAGGCGCGGGCGACAAGCGGCAAAATAAAGTGGAAGCACTTATCCTGATGGGTAAGGAGCGCGGATACATCACCTACGACGAAATTCTCCGCGAGTTCCCGACTATCGAGGACAACGTCGCGCTTCTCGAAGAAATCTACGACCGTTTCTCGGTTGCCGGTATCGATATCTTGGAAGGTGGCGGTATGCTCGAAGACAGCTCCGCTGACTCCGTTTTGACGAGCAAGAAATTACACAATCGTCGCTCCGACGCAGGCTACGACTCCGTGCAAATGTATTTGCGCGAAATCGGTCAGTACCCACTCCTGAATGGTAATCAAGAAAAAGAACTCGCGAAGCGAATCCTTCAGGAGGACAACGAAGCACGCAACATTCTCGCCCGCTCCAACCTCCGCCTCGTCGTCTCTATCGCAAAGAAATACGTCAACCGCTCTCCCGACCTCACGCTCCTCGACTTGATTCAGGAGGGGAATTTGGGCTTGTTTAAAGCCGTAGATAAGTTCGACTACACCAAAGGCTACAAATTCTCGACCTACGCCACGTGGTGGATTCGCCAGGCAATAACCCGCGCATTGGCCGACCAGAGCCGCACCATCCGTATCCCTGTGCACATGGTGGAAACTATAGCTAAATACAAGCAGAAAGTACGTGAGCTCAACCAACACCTCGGCCGCGACCCGCTGCCAGAAGAAATTGCCGCTGAAATGGGAATCGAAATAGAAAAAATCTACACCATTCAGAAAATCAATCAAGACACTGTCTCACTCGAAAGCCCTGTCGGCGAAGACGATGACGAGCGCTCAACCCTCGGTAGCTTCATCGCCGACGACACCATCGCCAGCCCCGACATGGATGCGTCCCGCCGAATCCTCAATGAGCAAATGAGTGAAATTCTCGACGAACTTTCGCCGAAAGAGCGGAAGATTCTCGAAATGCGTAACGGCCTCACCGACGAGGGGATTTGCTATACACTCGAAGAAGTAGGCAGGGAATTTGGCGTCACCCGTGAGCGTATTCGTCAGATTGAGGCGAAGGCTCTCGAAAGGATAAGGTTCCATGAAAGAGCAAAACAATTGAGAAGTTACTAATCCGCCAAACCTGCCCCGTTAGAGGCGAAAGCTCTCTAATGGGGTTGAAGCAAAAGCACTTGAAAGAATCCGCTTTCACGAACGCGCGAAGCAACTTCGGAGCTACTAAATAGGTATATCGTCAGGGTTTTTCTCATCAGGAGCTTTCTGCTCCTTGGTTCTTACTACCCAAGTGAGCGTCCTATCAATGACGCAGCGTTCTATATAAAAGTCCTTTATTCCTTAGATTTCAGCATAAAATCTCTCTTGAGAGCCTCAGCGATGGCGCTTTTGACGAGTCCGCCTTCTATCACTTTTGCGCCCGGTCGCTTCCGCCACTCGGCGAGGAATAAGAGCTGTGCATCTTGGAAGTCTTCGTCCACTCTGAAGTTACCCTCATAGAGAGAGTTGTCAGGAATGTGATGACGGTCGCGCATCGCCTCGTGGTGGTCTCCGACGTATATGTTTCCTGTAGTCGTATCTACAAGCAGTGCCCAAGGATTTTTACCTTTGTAGATACCGGCTCGCATCTCGCCCAAGCTGATATCAAACACAACAGAATAGTGCGCGGCATCAGTCTCGATAGAGTCGCGTGGAGAGGTGAAATTGTCCAGGCCCATATCCTTTGATGCTACCCTTTGAAAAAATTGTCCAAATGGGAACATCGACCGCATCCATCGAAAAATCCTTCCAAGGTGCGGCTCGGGAGGAGTTGGGTACGAAATTATCTGTGCTTCTTGCGCTTCGGCTTGTGCGCCGCGAGCATTACCCGCTTCGCCGCGAGGCGTTTCGAGGTTTTCCGCGAACGCGATTTCTTGTTTTTAATATCCTGACTTGCTCGTTTTGCCATGCACAGGATTATATCCTATTCCAGAGAAAGAGTATATCTATGTGTAGTGTAGGAAAGCCCGGCAATCCTGGCCGGGCCTCTCTCTGACTTATGTTTTAGGCTTTAGACTTTTTCTCGCCTCATATTCGCAAGAACTACGATGGCTCCAGCCCCCAACAGCGCCAAAGCGATAGGCAACTGCAGTGATGGAGAGAATGGCCAAGTCCTGCTGACCAGTAGTGCCAGCACAATCGAGAACGCGAAGATGAGGTTGCAGAACCTCTCTCGAGGGGTGAAGACCATGCAGTACACCCCCAAAAGCTTGCGAAGCAGCATCATGGGTGTGTCCTCCGTGAATCTCGCATAATGCTATACTCGCCGCATGAAGAAGGCAAACCTCAAAAGGTCGAGGAAGGCCTCGGGCAAGCTCCTCCCCATCAAGCACTGGAGCCACTCGTCGCTCATGGCGTTCCTCCGCAATCCGCTCGCGTGGTACAAGCGGTACGTCGAGAACATTCGCGACACACCTTCCAATCCTTCGGCAATCATCGGGCGTGCCGCGCACACCGCTCTCCAGCATTTCTACGGCGGAATAGGGAAGGAGGGGGCGGTGGAGCTGGGACTTGAGTACCTCAGAAGCGTGGCGGACTTCGAGATAAATTTCGGCAAAGCGAAATCAAAGCGCGCGCGAAAGGCGAAGCGTACACAGATGGAGCGGGATTATCTGCAGGCGACATCTTTCTATCTGGCACGGGCGCCAAAGCATAAAGTGCTCGGGGTGGAAGTGGTGGCGACGGCGCAGGTGGCGGGATTGCCGCTGCCAATCAAAGCGGTTTCCGATTTGGTGGTGGAATCACGAGTTCAGCTGGGAGCGATAGATATCGTGGACCACAAATTCGTCGACTCCTTCAGCAGGGGGCGCGGGCAGAAAACACTTTTTGTGATGCAGGCGATATTTAACTACTACACGGTGAAGCAGATATATGGAAGGGAGATACGGAGATTTATCATACAGGAGTGCAAAAAGAGGAAAAATGCTGACGGTTCGTCACAAATGCGCCGCTACATCATTGACTTCAATGATTGCGCGGGGGATTTCGAAGTATTTCATCGTCTCGTCAACGATGCCACAAGCGAAATCGCACGTAAACGTCTGTATCTTCCCAATCCGTCCGATATGTTTGAAGGCGAGAATTCGTTCGATATCTACCGGCTCGGACTTGTCGATGAAAGTTCTAACGACTCCGGACTTTAAGCTTGGTCTGGCGCTTCTTGTTTATCTTGGGTAGTCGAATCATGAGGATCCCGTGCTTTTCCGACGCCTCCGCCATGTCGACATCGACTTCTTCGGGAAGAAGGATAGTCCTCGAGAATGAGCCCCAATAGAGCTCGCGCTGGAAGTAATTGTCTTCCTCGACTTCGCGTTCATCTTCGCGCATTCCCGAGACAGTGAGCATCTCACGGGTGAGGGAAATATCGATAGACGTGGGTTGGACACCCGCGACGAGCGCCTTGACCACGATAGCGTCTGGAGTCTGATAGATGTCAACTGCGAGTTCACCCTTCGGTTCATCTCCTGACCACGCTTCTTCCCGTGTATTAATGTGTGCGTGGCGCTCTTCGCCCTCACCTTCAAAAACAGCGGGATGCGCGCTCGGACCCTCGAAGAAATCGTCGTACTCGTCATTGGACTTCCCGGTGAGTCGAGAGAAAAAGCCAGGTTTTTTTATGAGCGCCATACTGATTTTTTTATTACGGGGTGAATGCGTTTTATGTATTCTAGCACGGCCAGAAGTGCAATGACTCCTACCCAGACAAACCCGAACGTGCGCAAAAGGTGCTCTTCGGGTGTATTCAGTATAAGGAAGTTAAAGGTGCTGTGCAAAACAATAGCGAGGATAACTCCAGAGAGAGTAATGAGGACTTTCCTGCGTGTGGACTCATAGAAGGAAATGCCGATAGCGGCACCGATTACCGAAGACGACAGTACGTGCAGGAGCGTCGCTCCGACGAAGCGTAGATTGCCGGTCATTACGGTCTGGACCAGTGAATCACCCGAAAGCGGCGAGAGGAGGAAGAGTGTATTCTCTGCAGCGGCAAAACCAAGAGCAACGGTAACCATATAAATCACGGGGTCTATCGGCTCGTCGTCCTCGCGACTTCGTAGGACTGTGAGCTGGGCCATGACAAACTTGATGATTTCCTCCATACCTGACCAGACGATAAAGGTAAGCGCGGTCGTGCTCGCAGCCGTGAGTACCCAGAAGCTTTGGGTAGAGAGGAGTGAGGCGGCAAACTTTTCCATCGGAATAATGACCGCAACTGCGACCATACCCGATAAGAAGGCGAGCGCGATGAGCCTGCGCGGTTCGGGGTGTACCGAGTCTTCGCGGCGCCAGAACCACAGCCAAGCGAGGGCGGGGAGTACGCCTCCGGCGAACGCTGCGAGCACGGGTTCGATTTCGCTCATCTCGCTATTATACTGGCCATTTGGCGACCATGAGCTGGTCGCTCTCTTTTTTGGGGAGTTGTTGCCAGATTGCTTCGGTGACGAAGGGCATGAAGGGGTGTAGAAGCTTGAGGGAAACAATGAGGATTTCGAGCAGCGCGCGCTGTCGTGACGCTTGTGCCGTCGGCTCTCCCGCCTTGAGGACGAGCTTTGATTGCTCCACTATCTCTGCTGCGAAACGGTCCCAGACGAAGTGATACAGCTGGTCGGCGGCGAGGTCGAGGCGGAAGACGTCAATATTTATGGAGGCTTCAGCGGCGATACGATGCGCTTCACGGATGAGCTCTGCATCTTCCGCGTTCAGTTCCGCCTGCCCCGGGCCTGTCGAAGGATTCTCCAACACGAAGCGTGTAATGTTCCAGAGCTTATTTGCAAAATTCTTGTAGCCGCGTACGCGGTCTTCGGAGAGCTTGAGGTCGTTGCCTGGGGACGCGCCGACGATGAGCGAGAGGCGCGTCGCATCGGCACCGTATTTTTCTATCATCGTGAGCGGGTCGATGATATTGCCGAGTGACTTACTCATCTTTCTTCCCTGCCCATCGCGCACGAGGCCGTGTAGGTAGACATTGCGGAAGGGGACTTCGCCGCGCAAGAAGCCCGACATGAGAATCATGCGCGCAACCCAGAAAAAAAGAATGTCGTATCCCGTCTCAAGTACTGCGGTCGGGTGATATGTCTTCAGGTCGTCCGTGTCTTCCGGCCAGCCGAGTGTCGAGAAGGTCCAGAGCCCCGACGAGAACCACGTATCGAGCGTGTCTGGGTCCTGCATAAATTCTGCATCGCAGAATTCGCACTGGGGTTTCGTAGCGGAAACAATCATCATGAGGCTTTTCTCCACATCTGCCTCACGGCCAGGTTTGGGCACACACCGTGGTTCGTGGTACCAGACAGGAATGCGATGACCAAACCATATCTGACGTGAGATGCACCAGTCGCGAAGATTTTCTATCCAATGATAGTAAATCTTCTCGAATCGTTCTGGTGTTATCTTCGTGTTGCCCGACGAGACGGCTTCCCGCATCCGCTCTTTGAGTGTCTGACGCTTTCCATCGGGGAATTGCACCTCTTTGTTTACGTTGATGAACCACTGCAATTTTATCTGCGGTTCGATAATGCCACCGCCGCGGCTATTGATCGCCACATTATGCACGTAGTCTTCGTCTATTTTTGAGATGAGTCCTTTTGTTTTCAGTTTCTCGACAATGAGTGCGCGCGCTTTCTTGATGTGCTGCCCCTTGAATTCTCCTGCGATATCGAGAAGTATGCCGCGGTCATCGATGACACGTTCCACGTCGAGTTTGTGGCGCTGTGCTATTTCGAAGTCGAGGGCACTGTGTGCGGGAGTAATGGTCATCACACCAGAGCCGAATTCCATATCAGCCGCTTCGTCTTTGATGATGGTCGCGGTGATAGGGCCGTTAATCCACTCAAGGTCTATCTGCTGGCCGTGTGTATACTCTTTGTACCGCGCATCATCGGGATGCATGACCACGTATTTATCGCCAAATTTTGTCTCTGGACGCACGGTGCCGATATCAAAAGGACCATACTTGAAATGGTAGAACGCATCTTTCTGCTCAGCATACTCAATCTCGTCGTCCGATACGGTTGTTTGCAGTTTTGGGTCCCAATTTACGATACGATTGCCGCGGTAGATGAGCCCCGCATCGTACATGCGCACGAACGCTCCCATGACCGCCGCGTAGCGTTTTTCATCCATCGTGTACGCATAGCGACTCCAGTCGAGGCTGCTGCCCATTTTTTTCGTCTGATTTATGATGGTCGTCTTGCTCTCTTCCACGAACGCATCAATGCGTTTCATCAGCTCTTCGCGACCGAGGTCGTGCCGCGTCTTTTTCTCGGCTTTGTAGATATCAGTTTCCACTTTTGATTGTGTCGCGATTGCTGCGGAGTCTGTTCCCGGTATCCAGAGCGTCTTGTACCCGCGCATGCGATGGTAGCGGATAAGGATATCCTCGATGGCGAGCATCGAGGCGTGTCCCATGTGCAAAGTTCCCGTCACGTTCGGCGGGGGCAACACAATTGAATAGGACTCCGCATCGGGTTTGGTTACCCCCCTCTTTATACAGACGTCCGGATTCGCATAGCCGCTCTTTTCCCACGCCTCAAGCATCCGGGGTTCCTGCTCGTTTGGGTTGTAAGGCTTAAGGAAGGCTTCGGGGCATATGAATGGCTCCATACGGGGCAATTTTATCACAACCGGACCATTTTGCGCCGTTGTGCAATCGGCATCTTTATTATTTTTATATACGGAGGGCGGATTTAGCCAAAGTGACGTGTACACCTTTGTGGACGTTAACAAGTTGCGTGACGTGTACGTCGGCTGCGATGCTGGTCAATGTATATGCATCGGCTGGAGAAAGATTGCCGAGGCTTCTAGCGAGTCTCACCATATCGCGTACAGCCGATCGGGCCGCCGTATCGAGGTCGAGGTCAAATGCCATAGTAATGACGTGTGTAGGCGTTTCCGCCCACGGGCTCTTGAGCCCAGTATTTTTTGTGACGGTTATACGTATTGTGCCATGTAAATTTGTCTCGATAGCGGTAAGACACACCTCGCCGTCTCCCTGAAGCGCATGTCCATCGCCAATCGATAACAACGCGCCGGGATTGAATACGGGGAGGTGTAGTGTGGCCCCTGCCACGAGGTGTTTGTTGTCTATGTTGCCGCCGAATGTGCCCGGTATGTCGGACGTCAGTCGAGCGTGTGTCGGTTGCGGGGCAACGCCGATAATGCCAAAAAAAGGTGTTGCCGGGAGCTCGAGGCCCCACGGCATCTTCACGACGCCCCGCTTTCTGTCAATTGCGACATGCAACAAGCGCTTTTGCGGAAAATCTTCAGGCAACGTTCCGTGTGATGGGAGAATTAAATTCCAGCCCCAATCTTGTGCAAGCTCCACGGATACAATCTCAACAACGAGCTCATCGCCCGGCATTGCTCCCGCAACGGCAATCGGACCCGTCATGAAATGTGGACCTTCCCCGCGGGGGACTTTTGCGAGTACGTCTGTATGTTCCGCCGACACGATGAATCCCGAGTCTTTATCGGGTAAGTCGTTGTCATTGCCGGACAAGGTTGATACTTCAACCGTGTCACCGGAGTGAATTGTAAGGACCGGTGAAATCTGTGCACCGAATACCCCGCGGTGTACTGACAAGGTGTTTGCCGGCAGCTTGTGATGAGTGCTCATGGGATTGTTTATGTGATGAGAAGCCAAAGGTTTTGTGTTCCCTTGTCGAGCACATCGTATCACGCAGGGATGCATCAGAGCCGCAGGTTTCCGCTGGCGCTCAGATTCGTCGCGTCGGAGAAGTCTTTCTCGCGGGCATGGAAGTAGCCTGCGAGCGCTATCATGAGGGCATTATCGGTCGCGAGCTCGGGCGGGGAAACAAGCAGCCTCGTTAAGCTATTTTCCTTCTCTAGAGCATCTTTGAGACGCATTCGGATATAGGTATTTGCCGACACCCCTCCTCCTACGACGACCGTATTCACGCCGTATACTTCGGCAGCACGGAGAGTTTTTTCTACAAGCACGTCTGTCACCGCATCTTCAAATTCTCGGGCAATACCCATTCTCCCTTCGTCAGACATCTTTCCGGCTTCTACGAGGCGGCGAACTGCCGTTTTGAGACCTGAGAAGGAGAAATCAAGAGTATCATCGTGCAACATCGGACGCGGTAATTCGGGCGTATGCAGAGGGAGTCCTTGGCGTCGTGATTCTGCCGCGAGTCGGGAGATTTCCGGGCCACCGGGATAATCCAATGCAAGAAGTCGCGCGACCTTGTCAAACGCCTCACCCGCCGCATCGTCACGCGTCTGTCCGACGAGTTCGTAGGATTGAAATTGCTTTGAGAGTACAAGCTCAGTGTGTCCACCGGAAATGAGAAGCGAGAGGAGAGGGAACTCAAACCGTTTCAAATGGCCAGACGTCCCTACATACTCCAGTTTGTCGGGGTGTTCCATGAGAGAGAGAATGATGTGTCCCTCCATATGATTCACGGCGACTATCGGCACATTCCACGCGAGAGAGAGCGCTTTTGCAAAGTTGATGCCAACCCATAGTGCAGGTTCGAGCCCCGGACCATGCGTGACGGCTATTGCATCAATATCGGGTTTGCCATGCTGTTCTAAAAAGGGGAGCAGCTGACTCAAAAGATCGGGCTCGCGTTGCAGGATTTCGGATAGGTCGGAGACGATAGGAGTTCCTTTCGCTTCAGAGACGGGTTCCGATTTCAACGCCTCTTTCAAAAGCGGGACGAGATTCTTGGCATGCTCACGTTTCGCGAGGTTGGGGAATACTCCACCGAATTCAGCGTGCAGTGCTGCTTGTGAGATGAGCGCATTACCGAGCGTTCTCCATCTGAATGACGGTCCGAAATCGCCCTCAGCCTCGATGAGGCACACGGCTGTTTCGTCGCAGGAGGTCTCTATTCCTAGTACTTTCATATCGGTCGTTATACCATGGAAGCTTCCCACGAGTATGGAATTCAAATACTTTTCGCGGAATGGAGAAATACTCCCCATAGAAAAGGCAGCTGTTCCGCTTTCGAGTATAGAGTACGCCTACGGCTTCGGCGTCTACGAGAGTATCCGGGTGAGTAACGGAGTCTTGTATTTCGTCGGCGACCACATCGGGCGTCTGATGGAATCTGCCCGCATCATCGGCCTCGCACACACATTTTCTGTGGAAATGATAGCGAAGGCGATTACGGAAGTGCTTGAGAAAAATGCTGCTGCCAGCTGCAACGTCAAAATACTTCTCGTCGGCGGAAGAACCCCAGAGGACGCCTCTCTAGATATTCTGTGTTTGAATCCCCTCTTTCCAGACAAAAAATTATACCGGGATGGGGTACAGACAATCACGTATGAATACGAGCGCGCATTTCCCCACGCAAAGACTCTCAATATGCTGCAGAGTTACCTCGCCTACCGTAAAGCAAAGGAGGCAAGTGCGTACGACGCGTTACTTGTGGACGCCCAAGGTCGCATCAGAGAAGGCACGAGGACAAACTTTCTCTGCATCAAAGACAAGTCGTTGTTTTCTCCCAAGGAGGAGGATATTTTGCTCGGCGTCACTCGTAAGCTAGTGTTGAAAGTGGCCGCGGAAAAAGGATATGAGCTCATCCACAAGGATATCCGCTTCACTGACTTGCACGGGTACGATGGCGCATTCCTCACGAGTACGTCGTCCAAAATACTCCCCATCCGCACGGTGGATGATTTCCATTTTGGAAAACCTGCGGACGCACTCGAGGAGCTCGTGAGTGCGTTCGATGTGTTCCTGCGGGAGTGCGGCGGAAAGTGTAATTAGAAACCTTGCACGTTCGGTTTCCCACGCATTATGAAATCTTTGAGTTGTGCGGCGTCGTCCTTTGTGAGGGTGAGCACTGTGTCGGGACTGGGGTGAGCCTGAGCAGAATTGGCACCAACGCTAAAAGATATCTGGCTGGCTGATGCGGTCCATATTTTCACGATGGTGAGACCGAAGAGCATGAGCAGAGGCCCGCGCACGTTCTCTATTGTCTGTATTTTTCCGAAATCAATTGTTTCGTACTGGCGGAAGAGTATTCCTGAATTGACTGTTATTGTGCGCTGAGTGACTTCGTACGAAAACAAGTACCAGTACAGAATGGGGTAGAGCGAGATGATAAGGCTGACGACGACGATGACGGGGACGAGCGTCTCGGAGGTGAGAAGTCTGCATCCGTCTCCTTGGCACGCGTCTTCTGCGCCGAAGGCGAAAAGTAGCCCCACGACAAGGATAAGGACCGCAAGGGTGAAAGCTCCGAGCGCAGAATACAAGAGGGCTGCAAAAGGTTGCATGCGGCGGGTATTCAGAACGGGCATGGGAGAATTATATCAGTCCGGTGCGCGATGAGGGAATTGAACCCCCGGCCTACCCCACGTCAAGGGGTCGCTCTACCACTGAGCTAATCGCGCCTGCGTCTCGCAGAATACCTCGTTTTCCCATACAATTCAAACCATGGAACAAGTGAGACTTAAAGAGGTGGGAAACGAGGCAGCCGCGCTCCGCGCGGCTGAGGTATTACGCGCAGGCGGTGTAGTTTTATACCCTACCGATACGCTCTATGGACTTGGTGCAGATGCGCTTTCTGATGAGGCGGTGAGAAAAATTTACTCTATTAAGGGCCGTGAAGAAGAGAAGCCTATCCATGCAATTGTTTCCGGTTTAGATATGGCCGCACGGTATGCAGAGATAAGTGACGATGTACGATTGCTGGCAGAGCGCCTCCCGCAAGGACAGGTAACATATATTGTTAGGAAGAAACCTGAATGTAAGACGGGTATCCTAAATGGCATCGGCACACTCGGCTTTCGAATCCCGAATAATGAGTTATGCGCTCTCATGACGCAGGCGGTGGGGAAGCCAGTTACTGCAACGAGTGCAAACAGGAGTGGCAAACTACCAGAGCGGTCTATCGGGAAAATCCTCGCACAGCTCGGTGGAAATGTAGAGGGAATTGATTTGGTTGTTGATGCGGGCGAGTTGCCAGAAAGGCGTCCGTCTACGGTCGTAGACTTATCGGGTATTGAGCCTGTCATTGTGCGCGAGGGGGCCGTCAGCGCTTCGGAGATTTGGAACGCTTTGCGGGACGAGCAATAGTTTTCGCCTCGTCCGCTACTCGCCAGAGATACCACGAGGCGACGGACGCGTGCTCGCGCCATGGACGCGCGAGCTTCTCCATGCCCAAATGGTCGGGTAAATCTTTGAGTTTGTAGAGCGTTTGAAAGCCCTTGCGGACGCCGAGGTCGCCGGTCGGCAGTACGTCCAGGCGGTTTAACGTAAATATGAGGAACATGTGCACACTCCAGATGCCGATGCCTTTTACCTGCGTGAGGTGCTCAACGATATCCGCGCTCCGCATTTTATGAAGTGAGCGATGTCGTATTGTGCCGTCTGAGAACTTCTCAGCCAAGTCTTTAATATAGGAAGCCTTTTGACCTGAAAGCCCCGCTGCGCGCATTTTTCCAAGCGGCATAGCGCGAACTATTTCGGGTGTAGGGAATGTGGTCTTTGGGAACAGCGCGAGAAAGCGTGCATGTATCGTCCGTGCCGCTGCACCTGAGACTTGCTGGTGAATAATGGAGCGTACCAGTGCTTGGAAGGAGTTTCTCCCCCGTTTCAGATTTGGCAGTCCGTGCTTTTTGACAATTGGCGCGAAGCGTTTGTCCTCCATAAGTACCGCTATCGATTTCGAGAAAATAGACTCTTTCTTCATGGACATATCGTTGATTGTTGACGCAATTCTTTTTGCCTTTCGTACTCTTGGTATATGAGATAGATGACAGCGATGTCAAACACAGTAAAGACAGAAAGCCACACGGAATGAGTGAGAGTTATCCGGTATATCTGGTAGAAGACAAAGAGGCTTAATACTCCGATTGAAGCGGGATACGCGCGAAGATGATTCGTAAGCAACCCCGCGGCAATGATGAGGTTTATTACTGCTCCGACGACGAGGTAGAGCGCAACAAATCCCCGTGCGGACAAAAGATGATTCGTTTGCTGCAAGAAGAAATTTGCAAATATATCCTGAGGATTCTCGGCCAGTTCGCTTGCCGTGAGCCGCGTGACGACCAGGAGAGTGGCGTTGCCGAGGTAGTAGACGACGAATGCACTTACAAGTTCGACAAGCGCGTGAGCGCCCTTCAGGATGACACCGACCTCAAAGAGGAGATGGAGGTTTAGTTTCTTATACACATGACCCTACCGGGAATCGAACCCGGGTTCCATGCTTGAAAAGCATGTGTCCTAACCGTTAGACGATAGGGCCGCCGACAGGTACGCATCAAAAACGATGCGTCCGTACGGCAAAATATAGCGCATTTTCTGCCTAATCGAAAGTGTGTTACTTTGTCTTGAGTCAGATCATTGCGGCATCCAATTCGGACGCCGCGGGAGCAACGCTTCGCGTCGCTCTGCCGGGAAGTTCGCTGTTGCGGCTTTCCGAAGGGGCGAGCCGCAAGGCCCGTCCAAAGGAGAGGTGGCTGAGTGGTCGAAAGCACCGGTTTCGAAAACCGGCATACCGCAAGGTATCGAGAGTTCGAATCTCTCCCTCTCCGCAAAAATTGAAAATCGGAATTGGAAGCCGAAATGGGGTCGGCGCGAAGCGCC
>CALRHH010000007.1 GCA_943359395.1 Candidatus Nomurabacteria bacterium | reverse complement strand
GTTGGAGAGCGTGAGAATTCCCGCTTCCGTCTCTGTGGCATACGAGATGTCGTGATAGCGGTCCCACGCATGGTCGAGCGACGCGCGAGAGGCAATGAATCGCCTTACGGTGTATCCGAGCTTCTCGATATTCTGAATGACTTGCAGCGAATCCGGCCGCTCCGGCGCGCGCATAGCCAAGAAGAGGTTTTTGTTGACTTTATGAAACGCCGCGACCTCAGCCGCGCGAGCCATTTTTTCTTCGACGATACGGAGGGCGTCGGTGTCGATAGATTTAGAAGTAAGGTCCACGTACTCGATACTGTATTTGCCCGCGAGCATTTCGGCGAGCTGTTCCTCTTCTTGCGCGCGCAATTCTTGCAGGCGTTCATCTTGTTTTTTCTCATTGAACTGAGTCGCCATAAGGATATTGTACTATGGCGATATGGATGTAACGACCTACTCGCTTGAAGAGTTCACTGAAGAGGCGAAACGCTTTGTCGCGCGTGTATCTCCGCACTCGAAAAATGCCGTAGTTGTTACGCTTTCAGGTGAACTTGGAGCGGGGAAGACCACATTCGTGCAGGGGGTTGCAAAAGCGCTTGGAGTGGGAGAATCGGTGATGAGCCCCACGTTCGTTATTGAAAAGATATATAAGCCCGAACGTCAAAAGTTCCAACGGCTCATCCATATAGATGCATACAGAATAAAGAGCGCTCAAGATCTCGAAGTGCTGGGTTGGAAAGAATTGCTTGCCGATACGGGTAATATTATCGTGCTCGAATGGCCTGAGCGGGTGGAAGGGGCGATACCTACGGATGCTATTCGCATCAAATTCGACATTGTGGATGACGGGCGTATCATCACTATTGATGGCGAAGAAAAAGACTAAAAAAGGGGAAGTTAAAAAACCTTCGCGGCTCCTTCTTCTCGATACGCACGCGATTATCCATCGTGCGTATCATGCACTGCCCGACCTTTCGAATTCCAAGGGAGAGCCGACGGGAGCACTCTTCGGACTCGTGACGATGCTCCTCAAATCCATTGCCGATTTGAAGCCCGATTACATCATAGCGGCGCGTGACCGCGCCGAGAAGACGCACCGCCACGACCTCTTTGAAGATTACAAAGGGACACGTGCGAAAACGGAGGATGCTCTCGTCGAGCAGCTCAAACGTACGGGCGAAGTTTTTAATGCGTTCGGCATACCCACGCTTGATGTCGCGGGGTTTGAGGCGGACGACGTCATCGGTACCGTGTCGGAATTTCTTGCGCACCGCGCAGACATTCAGACGGTCATTCTCACGGGCGACATGGACATGCTGCAGCTCATCGTAGACGGGCGCGTCACGGTCTATAGGCTTGTGACGGGTATTTCAAACATGAAATTTTACGACGAAGAGGCGGTGAAGGAGCGGTATGGGTTCGGGCCCGAGCATGTGGCGGATTACAAGGGAATGTGCGGAGACCCGTCCGACAATATTAAGGGAGTAAAAGGCATCGGAGAAAAAACAGCGACAGAGCTTATACAAAAATTCGGTGCAATCGAACATATCTATGCGACACTCAAGAAGCATCCTGAAGAATTCGAGAAAAAAGGCATCAAGCCGCGCACGGTTAAGCTTCTCCTTGACGGGGAAGAAGCCGCTCGTTTTTCAAAGCAGTTAGCAACCATCCGTCGTGACGCGCCAATCACATTCGCGCAGCCTGACCACCCGTGGCGTATCGAGGACCACGGTGTCGGCATTGAAGCACTCTGCGATACGCTCGAATTTCGCTCGCTCAAAGAGCGTGTAAAAACGATTGCCGCCAAGAAAGGTGAGGAGGCAATGGTTCCTGTGGAAGGAAATAAAGAGCGCATCGATGAAGCGGCGCTTCGAGAAACTGCGCTCGCACTCTGGCTCCTGCATTCAGATGTCACGAACCCGAGTTTGGAAGATGTCCTGCGCGAGGCGCATACAGAAGATTTCGAAAAAGCGCGCGCGAGTATCTTTGCCGAGCTGCACGCCGCGCGCCGCCTCAGCGAGGTGTTTGAGAAGATTGAGCGTCCGCTTATGCCTATCGTGGAGCGCATGAACGCTTCGGGAGTCTACGTCGACAAGGCGCGCCTCAAGGTCCTTTCAGATGAATACGGCAAAGAGCTGGGGAAACTTGCCGGAAAAATATACGCGCACGTGGGGCACGAATTCAATATCAACTCACCGAAACAGCTCGGCGTGGTGCTCTACGATGAGCTCAAAATAAATCCTGTGAAGCAGAAGAAAACAGCGGGTGGCGCCCGCACGACACGCGAAGAAGAGCTCGCAAAATTAGCTCCGCTCCACCCCATCGTCGACGACATCCTCAGTTACCGCGAATTGCAGAAGCTCCTCTCGACCTATATCGAGAAAATGCCCGCACTCATCGGTAAGGATAATCGTCTGCATGCGGAGTTTTTGCAGACGGGGACCACTACGGGCCGCATGGGATGTCAGAATCCAAATCTTCAAAATATCCCGATAAAGACTGAGTATGGACGTCGTATCCGGACCGCGTTCGCCGCCCCAAAGGGTAAGGTACTCGTCGCGCTCGATTACTCGCAGATAGAGCTTCGCATCGCGGCGGGACTTTCCGGAGACGAGAAATTAGTCCAGATATTCAAGAGCGGCGGCGATGTGCACGCCGCAGTCGCGGCGCAGGTCTTCAACGTTCCGCCTGAGCTCGTGGACCATGAAATGCGTCGTCGGGCAAAGGTGATTAATTTCGGTATCCTCTATGGAATGGGCGTGAATGCCCTGCGTGCGAATCTTGGTGCCTCAGTTACACGCGATGAAGCGGCCTCTTTTCTCGCTGAGTATTTCAAGAATTTCTCCGGCGTTGCTCGCTACATTGAACGCACAAAAGCTGAAGCGACGAGGCTTGGGTATACCGAGACACTCTTCGGTCGCCGCCGCTATTTTCCCGCACTCAAATCTTCTATACCAGGTCTCCGCGCGCAAGCGGAGCGCATGGCCGTGAATGCGCCGATGCAGGGGACGCAATCCGACATTATCAAACTCGCAATGGTGGAAGCCGACTCGCTTATAGAAAAAAGGGGATGGCGCGACAAGGCCGCACTCGTGCTTCAGGTGCATGACGAGCTCGTCTACGAATTTGACGCCGAGATCGCCGAAGAGGCGGCGCAAGCGATACGCGGCGTAATGGAGTCGGTTGTTGATGCGAAAGAATTGAGCGGCGTGCCTATTTTGGTCGAGGCGGCGGTGGGTGAGGACTGGGGTACACTGAAAAAGATGCCACGCACATAGTCATGCTCTATCTCTACACAGGAACTGACAGACAAAAAACTTGCGCCGCGCTTGATGCGGCGGTCAAAAAAGCGGCAAAAAAAGATGCGCGCATCGTGCGTATCTCGGATACGAATGCGCCTGCAGACTTTGTGGCTGCACTCAGTGGAGGTGGGATGTTCAACGAACCGCGCATCGTGGTACTGAATGGAGTTCTCGACAATGAAGAGATGCGAACCCGACTGCTGGATTCTCTCGTACGCATACATGATTCGGAAGAAGAATTTTTCATTCTCGAAGAAAAGCCGGACGCCGCGACGCGTAAGCAGATAGAGAAGTACGCTGAAAAATCCGAGCGCTACGATAATCCTGCCGCAAAAAAGGGAGGAGATATTTTCGCGATGGCCAATGCTCTTCGTCGGTCGGATAAGAAAGCCCTGTGGGTGAATTACCAGAGGCAGCTCGCGGAGAATGCGGCACCTGAAGCAATACACGGCGTCTTGTTCTGGGCGGCAAAAGATATGTTTCTCAAATCACGAACTGATACAGAAAAGGAGCGGGCGAAGAAACTCGTGGTACAGCTCGCCGAGCTTCCACACGAGTCACGCAGACACGGCATCGAGCTTGAGTATGCGCTTGAACTATTCGTGCTCCACTAGGGTATAATTTTGTAATGCGCGCGCTTGCAGGCATTCTTCTCGTGGCTGTCACGACTTTACTCGGCGCGGCTCCTCTCGTTGAGGCCGTCGTTGTGGGACCAAATAACATTAGTACTCAACTGTTGGATAGTTTAAAGACTCCAAACTTTTTACCGCCGTCTTCCGACCTCACACTTGTGGTGCCTGAAGGTGTAGACGTTCCATCGCTACTTGCTCAACCAATCCCAAACTTCGAGGTTCCAATAGAGCCGGCTGCGGCGGTTGCAAAAAATGTCGTAGGTGCCACGGGCGGGCTTACTCATCCTGCGTGTATCGCCGAGACACAACGTCGAGCCGCGATGAAGCCGCCTCAACCTCCTCCTGCGGGGGATTTCCCCTGCATCGTGCCCGCTTCAAACGGAGCGGGAATTGTCGACGGCGTTTGTTTCGTAAATGTTTGTAAGGGTGTTGCGTCAACAGGGCTCGATGGGCTCATGTCGGCCCTAAAAAGTATCGGCTCGCTCAGCGGAATCGTAACGGGGATACTCTCGAAGCTGATACAGGGCGGCGGAGGCGGGGAAAGTGCTCCTCCCCCGACATCTCCCACGAGCGTTGCTCCCGTGCCAACCCCAGTATCTACAGCAGTCACGTCACAGAGTATCTCGCCGGGAAACGCTCGAGCGTTTGATCCTACGATTTTACTCAAGCAGTCAGCCGTTATTGTTCAAGACCTGCTTCACTCTCTGAATCCTCAGGTAGTGCAAGTACCTGACCGAGCACAGTAGAAGGCATGGTAGTATTTATGGTGTACTCGCTATGACTATTACGCGAACTTCTCTTCTCCTCGGTATCATCTTTGCGGGCGTTGCCATTTCGTTTCCGTTCTTTGCCCATGCAGTGGCTGGTGCAAGCACTATGGCAAATCCGACCTGCGTACAATGTGTCGCTGAGGCGACTGCGAAAAAAGTACCACCAGCCCCTTATTGTTTACAGCGCATATGTGTGGACACTACGAACGGCGTAACGAAAGGACATTGTGTCATGACCGAATGTCACGCGGACTCGTTCTCAGGCGCAGGACAGTCAGGTGGCACCGGACTCGATCAAGTGATGAAAGCACTTGGCGACCTTTTCGGTAAATTGATGCAACCAAAACCGCCCTCTTCTCCGCCACCCTCGACGCCCCCACCCTCAACAAATCCGACAGGCTGCCAGGGCTCGTATTTCCAAACCTCGGACATCTCGCAAATTTCCAATCCCTTCGCGCAGTACACACCACCCCCAGTCTCAACGGACATTACGCCAGACACAGGCTCGTGTTCGGTTTTGAATGAGACGCTCGGGCTCTGCACGAACACTCCAAGCAATTGCCCCAATGTCCCCAATGTAGACTGCTCTCCCGGCAATCACCCTGTCTCCGGAGGAAAGGATGCAGACGGATGTGTCCTTCAAGATACATGCGCCCCTGATTCAACAGAAACCACTACGACCTCACCGACCATGAATACGGGGACCCGCTTCACTATTGCATCCACTACGGGCACTTACGTCGTCCCACCTGGAGGCCCGCGTGGCGATATTAACGTACGGGCGGATGGAGCGACTGTCATAGGAGGTGCGCGGGATACGCAGAGCAACGTTGAGATAGCGGGATTCTATGGTTCCGAAACCTTTGGCGGACAAGGTTCTCAAGGGTTAGTCGGCACGTGGTGCAAGGATAGGCCGTGGGCGACCAATTTTCTTTCGCAAATAATCCCGCCGACCTTCTTCGATAACGTGTGTACGAGTATTGGCTACCAAGTGGGTACGCCGCCAGCCGCGCCTGCGGTAGTTCTTCAGCAAACCCCCAAACCCAAATCCAAACCCGTCTCTACCGCGACCACGACATCTGCCACGACTACACCCGGTGTCCCGCCAAAGGTGGACATTTGGGCCGTCCCCGCAGCGGTCCCGCTTGGGGGGCGTACATCGGTCTTCTGGAATACTCAAGGCGTGACGGAATGCACTGAGACTTCTCCAAACGGTGGTTTCAGCCAGAATTCACTTTCTGGCGGAGCGGCAACGCAACCGATTACGGCAGCGACGACATTCTCCATCTCATGCCTGGCGCCTGACGGTACTCCAGTGACAGGTTTTGTCACGGTGAATTTGAAAATATAATCGTGAATGCATTCGAGGAAGCGCAGGAACAACTCAGGCGTTCGCTCGCAGTTTTCCCAGTGTCGGATGAACTTCACGCACGGCTTGCGCGCGCGGAACGCGAGGTAACCGTTTCTATCCCGATTACGATGGACGATGGGTCCGTGCGTATGTTTGAAGGATATCGCGTTCAATATTCGAGTTTGCGCGGTCCGTATAAAGGAGGTGTACGCTTTCATCCGCAAGCCGATATCAATGAAGTGCGCGCGCTTGCGTTTTGGATGACGATGAAGTGCGCGCTCGCGGGAATCCCGATGGGAGGCGGCAAAGGAGGCATCACTGTTGAACCACGGTCTCTCTCGGCACAAGAATTGGAGCGCCTTGCACGCGGCTGGGTACGGGCGTTTTATGCACTTCTCGGACCGGACCAGGATATTCCGGCCCCTGACGTAAATACAACACCAGAAATAATGTGCTGGATGTCGGAAGAGTACGAGAAGCTTACGGGCGACACGCGTAACGCGGCGTTCACGGGAAAGGCGCTTACCTGCGGCGGCTCCGAGGGCCGAGGCGCCGCAACGAGTGCGGGTGGGTTCTATGTCTTCGAGGCTCTCCGCACGCACGTAGGTCTCCCCGAACACATCACAATCGCCGTTCAGGGAATGGGGAACGTTGGAGGAGGCACCGCGCATATTTTTCATGAGCACGGACACACCGTCGTCGCTATGTCGGACTCGAAAGGCGGCCTGTATTCTGCGAGCGGTCTTAATCCGAAAGCGGTAGAGAACTATAAAAAAGAACATAAGAGCCTTGAGGGATTTCCGGATGCGGAATACATTTCCAACGAAGAGCTCTTGGAGCTTCCGTGTGACGTGCTCGTTCCCGCCGCACTCGAAAATCAGATAACGAGGAACAACGCCGGAAAGATACAGGCGAAGGTCGTACTCGAACTTGCCAATGGTCCAACTTCTACCGAGGCGGACGATATTTTGTTTGGAAAGGGAGTTACGGTCATTCCCGATATCCTCGCCAATTCGGGGGGCGTTGTCGTCTCAACCTACGAATGGGAGCAAAATTTGAAAGGGGAGCATTGGAGTGAAAAAGATGTACTCGATAAGCTTCGCGTGCTCCTCAATCGCGAATCAGAGAATGTGTGGGAGATGAGTGTGAAATTAGAAACCGACCTCCGCCGCGCGGCGTTTGCCGTAGCGCTCGAAAGGCTCGAAAAGGCGGCAAAGCTCGCCGCGCAAGCGCTCTAGTGCTATAGTTTTGCGTATTCCGCCCGTAGCTCAGTCGGTAGAGCGGCTCCCTTTTAAGGAGATGGTCGTTGGTTCGATTCCAACCGGGCGGACAAAATCTACAGGGGTAAATCGAAGGCGAAAACTCCCGCGCCAGTGAAGACGAGAGAAAGGGCCATGATAAACGCAAGCGCAAGGGTGCTGCGGGGGAGGATGCGGAGAGTTGAGTCCACGCACCGGCGAAGAGGGCGGCGGCAAGCGTAAGCTTCACGAGACCTGCGGCTCGCGAGGGCATGTCCGCCCGCGAGAGGTAGTCCCACGCCACGTATGCCAGGAGAATCGCCAAAGCAACCCGGATGAGCGTCGCCGAAAAGGGAGCAAGAAACAAGATTTGAGGGAACAGCGAAAGAAACATACAGCAAGTATATCACTCGTGGTACGCTGCGCGCATGAGCAGAGTTCTCCCGAAGGAAGTGGCCGTATTGCTGCACGATATACGGAGTACCCACAATGTAGGTTCCATATTTCGGACCGCGGACGCAGCCGGAGTCGTCCGAGTGTACCTCAGTGGATACACGCCAACGCCGATTGATAGATTTGGCCGGGCTCAGAAAGACGTCGCCAAGACGGCGCTCGGCGCCGAAAAGTACATCCCGTGGGAATACTTCGTGTCGGCCTCGCGATTGATATCGAAATTAAAGAAAGAGGGATGGTATGTTGTTGGCGTCGAACAAGATGTCCGTGCGCTCGACTACAGAAAATCAAAAGTAAAAGAGAAAACGGTGTTTGTCTTTGGAAATGAGGTGGCAGGTATCTCAAAAGAGGTACGGAAAAGGTGTGACGAGTTGATAGAAATTCCGATGCACGGTAAAAAAGAATCGCTCAACGTTTCCGTTACCGCAGGAATTATTTTGTTTTCGCGTGGTACATAGCGCGCGGGTAGTATCGAAGTACACCCCCTCCCTTTAATATCTGAGCGTGTCCACTATTCTCCCCTGTTCGTCCAATAGGTGGATTACGTCATGCGAATTTGCCCAGAGTTCCGTACGCAACGTGAGGTACACGCGGAAGGAGGGAAGGGCAAAGGGGACACGACTTCGGTAGGTGTTGGTGCAGCCGTTGTAGGACGTCGTGTTGGAGATGTAAGAGCGACAGGCGGAAGAGAGTTCAGCGGGGAGGGACGCGGGGGCATGACACTGCGGGAGCGCATTCAGGTAGTCGAAACACGAACTTCCGTAGATGCGGAGGTTATCTGCATTCATGGGGAGAGTCTCAGGAGGAGCGGGGCACTCGGTCGAGAGCTCGGGGATAAATGTTTGGAGTTCGTTGAGATAGCCACTGCAAATATTTTCGCGAAAGGAAGCGCCGACGGGCGATGCTGCCGTGGTCACGAAAGCCGAGGCGCCCGGCTCCAGGTAGATTGGTTGCACGGAATTGATTGCGCCGAGGACGAAGAGTGGCGCCGCGGGTGGAATAATTGCACGGGTACCGGAGACCGCGCTCTGCAAAGCCCAATTCGTGACAATAATAGGCGCGGTATTGTTTTCGGATGCGGTGAGCTGGATAAATTCTCTCGAAGCGGCGTTCTCCGTGGCGGCGTTCTCCGAGATGAATACTTTTCCCGCGTGGGGCGAAGAGTTGCCGGCGTATTGCGTCGGCGCGGGTGGTGTATCGGAATATTGGTCGCTATCGCCTGATGCCATGTTTCGTGCGTCCGCCTCATCCGCATAATCGCCGATATCGGGTCCGCGCGTGAGTTCTCCTGGTTGCCACGGAAGCTTGATGAAGGAACCTGAAGTGCTCGTTCCAAAAATGAGTTCGAGCGGATTTGAAAGCGAGCGCGCCGTGCGCGCGGCGGCGGTCCAGCCGCCGGTGATGAGCCAGAAGATAAAGAGAGCTATGATGAATACCACGAGAGAGACAATGAGAACGCGTTTTATCATACTTCCAGTATAACTGACTGCGGAGATCTATTTCTTGTGAGAACCTAAGATGCGCAAAGCCTCGCGCAGCCGCTCGTTTGAACGTTCTATTTCCTGTGGCACTTTGCGCAAAGCGTCCCGCGCTTCCGCTTGCGAATAGCCGAGCGCGCGCATCGCTTCAAGCGCCTCTTCGTCGCCCTGGAGAGATGCACCGCTACCGTCGGTAGATACGCCTACCTTGTCTCTCAATTCGAGTACGATTTTCTCGGCGGTCTTCTTTCCAATTCCTGAAACCTTCGTGAGGTAGGAGGCGTTGCCCGTGGATACGGCACTCCGTAACGTCTCAACGGACGCGATGTCGAGGATGGCGAGCGCGGATTTTGGTCCGATTCCCGAAACGGTCAACAGGAGTTCAAACAAACGCAGCTCTTCTTCGCTCGAGAAACCATAGAGGTCGAGGATACTCTCGCGCACCGCAAGATGTGTCCAGAGAGATGCATCACCGTCTTGCTTGAGGGTAAGGAGTAATTCGCGCGTTGTGAATACTTTGTACCCGACTCCTCCTGCAGAAATGATTGCATACCCCGCGCGAACAGCTGACACCCCGCCTTTCAAGTGACCTATCATGAGGCCATCATAGCGCGGTTGTGCGGTACATGCATATCGTGTACCCCGTGAGATAGGGCATCAAAAATATGCTGAAATCTTGCCTTTTTATCTCACGGGGTGTAGTATCGCTCCCAATGGCTAATACGAGTTCAGCAAAGAAAGCAAAACGTGCTGCAGAGCGCCGACGCGTGTTCAATATGCGCCGCAAGAAGGACATGAAAGATGCCGTCAAGGACATGAGCAAGCTCGTTCTTGGTAAGAAAGCAAAAGACGCGGAGGCGATGCTCCCTAAGGTCTACAAGGCAATCGACAAAGCCGCCAAAGAGGGCACTATCAAGAAGAACACCGCCGCCCGTATGAAGTCACAAGCAGCAAAGGCTCTCCGTTCGCTCGCGGCCTAACGTCTTGTGTTAGGCACCTGTAGACGGCCTAAGCTTTCCCCTTTTGGTGCGTTGCAGCATCGCCCTCTAGGCCGCATGATTGCGGCATGGTCTTCCATGAATCGCTCAATCGGGAGCGGAAGTTTTCGTTTACAATCCCCCTTGTTTTTATCGCGATACTCGGCGGCACAACAGGCGTCGTAGAAGTTGCCACCCTTTATTCTTCTGAGGCGTCATACTCCTCGAATCCGCAGACCATGGTGGCCGCACTTGGTCCGGCTCTTCCGTCCGAAGCCCCCCAAAAAGCCGCTACTCCCAAGGGCGAGGATAAAGATAAGTGCGAAGCGGGGCACCAGTATGAGGTGACGGTTGATTCGAAGGGAAAAGCTGAGACAAAAGATGTCGGAACCAAAGTCGACTGCAAGGCGAGGGACGCGAAGGGGAAACTCGTGAATCAGAGCAATGCGATGTGCAGTAGAGGCAAAGACGGAAACGGCTTTGGTGAACTCAAATACAAACTTGCAAGCGGAACAAGCAAAGACACCTTTTGTTATCCTGGAGAGGACCCAAAGACCTCGGCGCTTGCCGTGGCGGCACGTGATCTCGGTGCTTCTTCCGAGCGGACAGACCTCCTTAAGAGCCTCAAAGAGAACGATCCGGAGGAACTCAAACGGGTCAATGACGCGCTCGCATATTTACGGGATGAAAAGCAAAAAGAAATCGCGGAATGTGCCTCGGGAAGTTTGTGTGTTGGCCCCTTGAATCACCAACTCGGATTACAGCGAGAGGCAAGCAATACAGAGAGTGCTATAGACGCCATAAAGAAACTAGGAGCAGACGATACGGCCGTTCCGAATCCCGACGGGAATGTTGTAGATCCGGCTAAGCAGTTTAGTCAGGATGATGTCGCTAAACTGCGCGCCGAACAAGCTCAGATATCGGCGGCATTGGCGAAGGATCCCAATGACGAACGTCTGTTGTACAGGCAAGAGGAGATAGCGAGGGCGCTCGCCTCCCAAAACACGTTCGAGAAGCCTGACCTTGCCAAGGATGCGGGTATAGACGACATCGGTAAACCAGAACCCAAGCCCCAGACGTGGGGGGAGTGGTTCAAGGAGAAGATATTTGGAAAGACACCTGAACCGAAAACTGAGGTAGAGGCGCCGAAACCAGCTGAACCGAAGCCGGTAGAAAAGGAATACGTCGGCCCTGAATTCAACGAAGCCTTTGGTTCAGACCCAAATGCTCCGAAGCCGGATCCAGAGCCAAAGCCGAAAAATGGCGCACCCGACCCGAACAAGCCGTACTACATAGAACGCGTCGACGAGAACGGGAAGAATTTGTGGTGCGATTCGGGAGGAAACTGCAAAGATGCCCAGAAGTTCACTCCGCAACCTTCACAAGGAGGGCCACCGATTAATAAAGCTCCGAGTGGTCCTTCAGCTCCCGCGGCTCCGCCTTCGGGTGGGGGTGGCGGGGGTGATATCGGAAAGGCGCTCGGCTCGATGCTTGAGGGACTCATGAAAGCTCTCGGCGCCCCCCCACCTCCCCCCGCAGCACCCGCGCAAGCCTGTTCCACCGACCAGAACGTATACGCACAACAGCAGGCTCAGTACCAACAGCAGTTGCAGCAGTACAACTACCAACTCCAACAGGCGCAGTACCAACAGCAGATGAATCAGTATTACGCCGAGCGCAACGGCGGCATCGCACCACCCACCCAACCGCTTCCCGCCCAACCAACACCATGTACGCCATCGACAGGGAATCAGTGTCAGTCGCAACCACAGCAACCCGCCCCATCCGCCTGTGCCGCAGGTGCGTGGCGTGCAACATACAACGGAGCTTGTATAACGGGCTGGCAGTGTATCTCAACGGAAGGTCCAAAAGCATCTCTCTCCTGTGAACCGCAAACGGCAGATGTCGGCCAGACACTCGCCATCACCTACGGCTGCTCTTCAGGTATCGCATCAAGCAGCTCATTCAAGGTGACGACTCAGCCAGGAGGTTCCGCGACCACAACCGTCGCCAATCCGCCGGCCGGTACCAACACCGCGACGTACACGCTCGCCTGTACAGACAACGGCAAGACCACGGGCGCTCAGTGCTCGGTCCAAGTCTCACGCGTCAACATCATCCTCGTTGCGAATCCAAAGACCGTCCCCGCGGGCGATACCTCGCTTCTCTCGTGGCTCACGACAGGTATGCAATCGTGCATCATCTCAAGTCCTGACCAAGCTGACTTTACCGCACGCAACTCCTCCAACACGAGTGTCGTGGGGGCGGCGACGACGAGTGCGATTACGACGGCGACCTCGACCGTGCTATTCCAGTTGGATTGCAAGACGACTTCGGGTGCGGATAAACAGGCGACTACTTCGGTGAGTATTGCGTCATAACTTCCAGATTACAGAAAGAGCTCGCCTGCGCAGACGAGGGAAGTGTGGTACATTTCTCTCGTTCGCTCCCGTCGTTCAATGGATAGGATATATCCTTGCGGAGGATACGATGTTGGTTCGATTCCAACCGGGAGCACCCGTTTTTTTCCACATTTTGCTGATTCTGCGCATTGCGCATATGCCATATGGGGCGCATGATTGCCGCATGGTAACTCCTCGTCGGCGAACCTTGCATCGTGGCGCGTCAATTCTATCCGCACTTGTTTTTGTAGCCATCCTTTCGGGGGTGATTACAGGACTCGAATACTTTGCAACGTCTTCCACCAATCCTACGACACAAGTCGCTGAAGTCGTAACTGCCGTCACGAGCAAGCCAGCCGTAGCAAAGAAGCCAGACGCGAGTCTAAAAGGGGATGACAGGTGCAACGCACCCATCGTCCAAAAGAAAGGTCCAAAAGAAGGTCGTGAAGGGGTTGGGAGTGTTTGCGTGAAAGGTTGCATGTACAAGATTTACCCCGGCACGACTACTACCGTAGACGCAACGGATACCTGTAAAGGGATAACGGACGCTGCGGCCAAAAAGAAGTGTGAAACACAGAGCCCCTGCAACGTATTTCAGTGTTCGGCTGGCGCGGGGGCGTGCGTTGCCGTCGGCGGCGGATCGGACGCGAAAAAGGATGAGCTTCTCGGTAAGGCAGCGCAGGTTCCTGAATACTTTAAGGATGACCCGACCATCAAGAAAATCCTCGATGATGCGAAAACAAATCCTGCCGCAGCACAGGCGGCGTTGTCAAAACTCGATCCCTATATGCAGGCAGCTTTTGACGAGGCACGTGCAGACGAACAGATGAAGATTAACGACAAACAGGTCGATAACAATGAAATAATAAAACGCCTAGGGGAGAATGACTTGGAAGCAAAAAAGCTCGCGGATGAAAACAAAAGACTCGATGAACAAAAGGCGAATCTAAGTAAGGTTGATACGGAAAAGCTTGCCAAAGAGCAAACTCCTCTCGCTCCTCCCGACAAAAAACCTGAGTACCAAGGTCCTTGTCAAAATGGGGTAATGAATCCCCAGACGGGGGCGTGTCCGCCCGCTAAGCAGCCGACAGCGCCAGGATGTACAGGTCCAAATTGCTCTACATTCGCGGATCCAAATGCGGGAAAAAATCCACTCGGAAGCGGGTCAGGGGCTCTCGACTCACTCCTCAAAGGGCTGTCAAATGCGTTCAAGCCGACCGCCCCCCCACCTCCCCCCGCAGCACCCGCGCAAGCCTGTTCCACCGACCAGAACGTATACGCACAACAGCAGGCTCAGTACCAACAGCAGTTGCAGCAGTACAACTACCAACTCCAACAGGCGCAGTACCAACAGCAGATGAATCAGTATTACGCCGAGCGCAACGGCGGCATCGCACCACCCACCCAACCGCTTCCCGCCCAACCAACACCATGTACGCCATCGACAGGGAATCAGTGTCAGTCGCAACCACAGCAACCCGCCCCATCCGCCTGTGCCGCAGGTGCGTGGCGTGCAACATACAACGGAGCTTGTATAACGGGCTGGCAGTGTATCTCAACGGAAGGTCCAAAAGCATCTCTCTCCTGTGAACCGCAAACGGCAGATGTCGGCCAGACACTCGCCATCACCTACGGCTGCTCTTCAGGTATCGCATCAAGCAGCTCATTCAAGGTGACGACTCAGCCAGGAGGTTCCGCGACCACAACCGTCGCCAATCCGCCGGCCGGTACCAACACCGCGACGTACACGCTCGCCTGTACAGACAACGGCAAGACCACGGGCGCTCAGTGCTCGGTCCAAGTCTCACGCGTCAACATCATCCTCGTTGCGAATCCAAAGACCGTCCCCGCGGGCGATACCTCGCTTCTCTCGTGGCTCACGACAGGTATGCAATCGTGCATCATCTCAAGTCCTGACCAAGCTGACTTTACCGCACGCAACTCCTCCAACACGAGTGTCGTGGGGGCGGCGACGACGAGTGCGATTACGACGGCGACGCGATTTCTCCTTCACTGCGAAACCGCCGCGGGAGCAATTAGGGACGCGACAACGACTATCTCTGTCAGTCAGTAGAGAGTTAGAGTCCGAAAAACTCCAAAATTTTGTGCGCTATAGGTTCTTTCATCGGAACTTCTTCTGCGTGGTCGCGTAAGTAGCTTCGCACCGTGTGCGGATCGATATTCTCAAGTGGAATAATGAGATTCGGCGCCATGAGCTTCGTGGTGTCGATGAGAAGAAGCGGACGGTCGTGCTTCTCATCTTCCACCCAGAAAGAAATGATTTCTTCGAAGAGATGCATGGTATCGCCGACGCGGATGCCGCGGTCTGATATTTCGAATCGTACAAGGTCAGGGGGAACATCCGCGAGCATGCCGAGGATTCCTGCCGCGAGGAGTATCAAGAGCGCGAAGAGCGTATTGTGAAAGAGAATGCTTGTGAGTGCGGCTGACATGGCGACAATGCCGAGTGCCCAATACCAGTCACTACCGCGTGGTACATGCTCGTGCTCATACGCATTCCATCGCAATACTGTTCGTTGAGGAGGCATACAAAAGTAGCAAACGCTTTTATTGTAGCATCGTAGGCCATGCATTTGTCCGTAGGTCATGGTACAACACTCTATTGGGAGGGGTGCCAGAGTGGTCTAATGGAACAGTCTTGAAAACTGTCGTCTCAGAAATGGGACCGTGAGTTCGAATCTCACCCCCTCCGCATATGAGAAAGAAAGTGCGGGAAGTACATATTTCGTGGAGCAGGCTTGAGAAGCTTGCTGCGCAGCTTGCGCACGCGGTGAAGGCGAGCGGCTTCAAGCCAGACTATGTCATCGGGATTGCGATGGGTGGATTGATTCCACTGGCACTCGTCGCGGAGAGACTCAATGTAAAGAATGTGGCCACAGTGGCCGCGCACTCTTACGATGAAAAGACCAAGAAGCGGGGCAAGCTCATTATTTCGCACGTGCCCAATTTGTCCGCACGGGGTAAAAAGATTCTTCTCGTAGATGAGATTGCCGATACGGGCGAGACTTTCAGAGTGGTCTCGAAAGTCTTGAGAGAAAAGTGTGGAGCCGCGCATATTAAGGTGGCAGCAATCGTCGTGAATACGGCTCGCTGCAAGACGTTTCCGGATTATTCAGTAATGAACGTAGACAGGTGGGTTGTATTTCCGTGGGATGCGTAATTGGAAGTGCGGTCTACTCTGTAGAGTGTAGAATCGTTGCATGGAAGGATTGGAAAACTCGGGCCGAGAGAAGACAAAATACTTCAGTCAGCTTGCAGTGGAGATGCGAGAGGCTTTGGCTTTGCACAAGGGCGCGGGGTTGTGGGAAAGAAAAGACGGGAAACGAGACTGGGGCAATGTTTCTGAGCATTGTTTGGTTGAGGTCGCGCGTACAGATGTATTCGCTGGCATGCTGAAGCTTCCTGATGATGTTATGGAAGACCTGAAGGTGGCGGCTGCCCTCCACGATTTCTTTAAGAAAGGAGAAAAGGAGATAGCAACAAACGAAGGGCTCTCTTGGAATAGTTTTGATAAGGCGTCGCAAGAGTCTACCCGTCAGATGAAGGAGGCGGGTTTTAGCGAAAGGGTTGTTCGGCTAGCAAACGCATCTGGTCACGGTTCATTCCTTGAGATTGAAGAGATTCTTCGAAAAGGATCTCTCTCTCCAGAGGAAGTAGCATACCTCGTGCAACACTACGTCGACGATTACACTATGGATACCGAATGGGCGGCCTCGGCAGAGATGATATCCAGTGGTAGGTTCATCAACGATTTAGACAGGCGTATAGACATGAATGGCCGCAATCCAAGGTATGCGAGGTTGAACGAGGAAGCGAAGGAGTATTTTAATGGAGAGACGATGTCAGAGGCACAGCGTCGGATAGGAAGCGCCGTTGAAGAAAGGCTAGCCCAACTCATACACGAAAGCATCGGACAATCGCTGAATCCAAAAGATTTGCCCCAATTTATAGACAAAGAAGTTCGGAGAAACATTTCTAAGAGAAAGTCTTAAGGATGGCGTCTCTGGTATCATGCGCAGATGAAACAATCGACCGCACTCAAGATTTTGCAGACTGGTGCCAACGTATTTCTTACGGGCGAGCCAGGGAGCGGGAAAACACACACGGTGAATGCGTATGTGAAGTGGCTACGCGAGCGGGGTGTTGAGCCTGCTATCACAGCATCAACGGGAATTGCTGCGACGCACATACATGGAATGACAATTCACTCGTGGAGCGGCGTCGGCATCAAGCAGGATTTGAGCTCGTATGACCTCGATAAGATAACTCAGAATGAACGCGTTGTGCGGCGTGTGCGCGGCGCGAAAATTCTCATTATTGATGAAATCTCGATGCTCTCGGCGAAAACACTCGCGATGGCGGAAGCGGTGTGCAGAGAAGTACGTCAGCGGCAAGCGCCCTTTGGGGGGCTTCAGGTCGTGCTCGTCGGGGACTTCTTTCAACTCCCGCCCGTCGTACGGAGACAAGAACAAGAAGAAGAGCCGCAGATATCATTTGACACTGGGGAAGCGGAGGAAACATCGAATTTTGCATTTGCGTCCCGCGCGTGGAAAGAATTAAATCCAATTGTCTGCTATTTATCTGAGCAGCATCGTCAAGAAGACAGGGCGTTTCTGGAGGTACTATCGGGAATCCGCAAAGGGACTTTTTCTGGCACACACCGCTCGCTTCTTGAGACGCGTATGGTGGGCGCGCGGGAGGGAACAACGCAGCTTTACTCTCACAATGCCGATGTGGACCGCATCAACGACGTAGAGATAGGGAAAATATCAGGCGATACGCATAAATTCCTCATGACTTCTCAAGGCAAAGACACTCTCGTCGCGAGTCTTAAGCGCGGTTGTCTTTCACCCGAAATGCTCTCGCTCAAAGTCGGTGCGCGTGCAATGTTCACAAAGAATGACCTTGAGCATGCATACGTGAATGGTACGCTCGGCACGGTCACGGGTTTCGTAAAAGATAGCGGGTATCCTATTATTAAAACAAGCACGGGACGTACTGTTATAGCCGAGCCCGAAGAATGGCACATCGAAGATGGTGGAAAAGTGTTGGCTCGTATCACACAGATACCA
This sequence comes from Candidatus Nomurabacteria bacterium, assembly GCA_943359395.1. Taxonomy (GTDB): domain Bacteria; phylum Patescibacteriota; class Minisyncoccia; order Phycocordibacterales; family UBA2100; genus UBA10103. The sequence continues at coordinate 30,117 of CALRHH010000007.1, read as the reverse complement.
TTACGTCTCGCGTGGGCTATCACAGTGCATAAGAGTCAGGGAATGTCTCTGGACGCCGCACATATGGACCTTTCGCAGGCATTTGAATACGGGCAAGGATACGTTGCACTCTCTCGCGTACGGACACTCTCGGGGCTTTCAATTTCTGGATTGAATGAACGTGCACTTGAAGTGCATCCGGAAGTTGTAGCCGGAGATAGAGGTTTCAAGATTCAATCGGCGGCAGCGCGAAAGGCGTTTGAAGGAATGGAGGAAAAAGAACACGGGAAGCTTGTAAAGAACTTTGTCGTTGCGTCTGGGGGAAGAGGACCCACCGGTTCCTCGGCATCTGCGGGCAGGGTTACATCAGATACGTCTGAGAAAAAGTTCTCCGTTGAGGATGTGCGCAAGAAGTATCCCAATGCGTATCGTCCATGGAGTGAAGATGAGGACGTAAAGCTCAGGGAACTGTACGCGGCAGGTGAGCGGGTGAAAAAGATAGCGGAATTACTTGGCCGACAAACAGGCTCTATTCGAGCGCGTCTCGTTAAGGCAGGCCTCGTGTCGACTAAATGAGAATTTCCACTAAAATTGCTCTGTGGACACTCCAAGACACATCACCTTGAATACGGGCGCCTTGATGCCGCTGGTGGGGCTTGGCACATGGAAATCGGCGTCTGACGAAGCGGGAGAGGCGGTTGCGCACGCGCTTTCAGAGTGCGGCTACAGACACATTGATTGCGCCCCTATTTATGGCAATGAAAAGGAAATCGGCAGGTCGTTACGTTCGGTATTTGGCGGAAACGTGGTCAATCGCGAGGAGGTCTTCATCACGAGCAAGTTGTGGGACACGGAACATGCGCGAGATGACGTGCGCCAAGCCTGCGAGGCGACACTTGAGGACTTGCAGATTGAGTACCTCGACCTCTACTTGATACATTGGGGCATCGCTGAACCGAAAGGCGGGCACACGTATGACGCGAACGGTAACCTTATTGTCGAGAGAGTCCCCATACGGGAAACGTGGGAGGCGATGGAAGAGCTCATGGACGCAGGTTTGGTCAAGGCAATTGGGGTGGCAAATTTTACCGCGCCTCTTCTGCTCGACCTTTTTTCTTACGCCGAGATTAAGCCTGCGGTAAACCAAATCGAGGTACATCCCTACCTGCAACAGCAACGCCTCATCGACTTTTGCCAACGACTCGGCATGGTCGTTACTGCATACTCTCCGCTTGCGCGCCCAGGATACGAGGAGATGAGTGAGCGATTGGTGGACGAAAAGCTTATCCGTCATGTTGCAGACGCACACGCCAAAACCCCTGCGCAAGTGCTTTTACGGTGGGGGATACAAAGAAACACAGCTGTTATTCCCAAGAGCACTCATCCAGAGCGGATGAAAGAAAATATAGACATTTTTGATTTCGCATTATCGGAAAGCGAGATGCATGAGATTGGAGGCCTCGAACGAGGCCTCCGTCTCGTTGATCCGTTTCAGTGGGGTAAGATTCCGTACTTTGATTAGTCTCATGGAAACACACGCTGGTATTGTGCAGCAGGGTTCTCATCGCGCCGAAGCACTGGGATACCCCACGATAAATATCCCGCTCACGGACGAGGGTGTATCGGGTGTGTATGCGGCGCTGGTCAAAGTCGGCGAAGAAGAATACGAGGCGGCGGCGTATGCTGACCAAAAAAAGAAAGTCCTGGAAGCGCACATTTTAGACTTTTCCAAAGACCTCTATGGATGGAATGTAAAAGTTCGACTCATGAAAAAAGTGCGAGAGTACAAAAAGTTTAAAAGCGATACAGACCAGCAGGAGAGCATTGATAGAGATATCACTGCAGTCCGTACGTACTTCAAAAAAGTATGACACGCATCATGGTCTTCGGCACCTTCGATATGGTCCATGAGGGGCATGTGGACTTCTTCCGGCAAGCTCGTGCGCTCGCCCGCAATCCATGCCTTATCGTCTCCGTCGCGCGCGATCCAATCGTTGCGCGCATCAAAGGGGTAAAGCCGCGACGTTCGGAGAGCGAGCGCCAAGCACTTCTCGAGCGAAATATGCTTGTCGATGAAGTCATTCTTGGGCAGGAAGACGGGTACATAGAACACATTGAGGCCGCTCGTCCGAGCATCATCGCGCTTGGGTACGACCAGGTGGGAGAATTTGTTGACAGGCTTGAACGCGACTTGACGAATGCAGGGATGAAGGTGAAGGTGATGAGGATGAAGGCGTTTCGGCAGGAGACGTATAAAACTTCTAAGCTTATATGAAATACCTCGGTATTGATTTTGGGATGAAACGTATCGGTCTAGCCGTTTCTGACGGGGCGGGAACAATTGCATTCCCGCGGGCGACTCTTCCGAATGACGGGAAGGTATTTTCGCAGATAGCGCAGCTTATTACGGATGAGAAAGTGGGAGCCATAGTCGTCGGGGATACTCGCTCGCATGGAGGTAAAGATAATCCCGTAACCGCCGATGCGGAGTCCTTTGTAGCGGCGCTCGAAGTGAAGATCACGGTTCCTATCGAACGTATTTGGGAGATGTGGAGTTCGATAGAGGCCTCCCGCTATGCACCGGAAGGGAAGGGGCACGATGACGCCTCCGCCGCCGCCGTTATCTTGCAGAGGTTTTTAGACACGAGGAGAACGAGGTAAACCCCGTGAGATAAATAATCCTCCCGTTAATGTAAGTTCTCTTCTTGCTATCTTATGGGGTAGAATACTGCCATGCCTGAGATTTCATATGAAGATTTTACAAAGCTTGATATTCGCATCGGCACCGTCATCGCGGCGGAGCTGGTCCCTGAAACCGATAAGCTCATTAAGTGCACGGTAGATTTCGGAGAAACGGGAGTCCGCACGATTGTCTCTGGGATTGCGGAATGGAAAAAACCTGAAGAATTGGTCGGGCGTCAACTTCCGTACATCATCAATCTTGCTCCGAGAGTTCTTCGCGGGGTTGAGAGTCAGGGCATGCTTCTTGCTGCGTCTGATGAGTCGGGAGTCGCGCTCCTTTCTGCTGAGCGCACACTTCCTCTCGGTACACGCCTCAAATAATTTCTTGAGGTTTTACCCAAGGAGATGAAAATCCACAAGTTATCGCAGGGCAGTTGTATTACACACTCCGAGAACAGAAAAACGCCAAACATCCGTATCTCACAGGGTATAATTGTGGAATGAAATTTGCCGCGAGCGGACTCTCGTCGAGTGCCACAGCGCTCTCTCATAATCTTGCGCGGTGGTTCCCCACTCCCGTCATGATTTATCCGCGTGCTGCGGGCATCGATATTTCAGATGCATCCGTAAAATGGCTTGTGCTCGAGCCGTACAAAAGCCGTTACCGCATCGAGTCTTATGGCGAAATACCGATTGAAGCGGGCATCGTAGTCAATGGAACAATTCAAGACGTTAGCGCGCTCGCGCATGTGCTCGCAGAGACAAAAAAACACCTCGGGGGAATCGAATGTGCACATGCGGCACTTCCCGAAGAGGCTGCATACGTATTTGAGATGCATGTGCCAGAGGGGACGCGTCACGACCAGGCAATCAGCAGGATTGAATTTGAATTTGAAGGTCGGGTTCCTATAGCTCCCAGCGCTGCCGTTTTTGATTTTGATATTATACAGAAACACGACGATGGGGTGGGGGAGGATATCGGAGTTGCGGTGTTTTCCCGTGAATTGGCCGAGGCCTACGTCGAGGCGTTTGAGGCTGCGGGCATCCATCTCCTTTCTCTAGAAATTGAAGCGCGGTCTATTGCCCGTGCGATATCTTCGGATGCTCCCGATGAGCCGGTGACGCTCCTCGTTGACTTCGGTCGTGCGCGTACGGGTTTCGCAGTATTGAAGCGGGGAATTCCCATCTTCACGTCTACGGTTGAAGTCGGCGGTGACATAATTACGAAAGCGATAGCGGAGAAATTGTCTCTCTCGTTGGATGAGACGCAGATATTCAAGAATGAGCAGGGGCTCCTCCCGAAGGCGGGAGCGAAATCACCCGGAATGGAAGCGATAGTCGGAGCCGCGTCAGCATTGGCCGATGAGGTCGCACGGCACTACCATTATTGGGATACTCGCAGGAATGAGAAGGGTGAACGCATGACGCCTGTGGGACGCATCGTTCTTGTCGGCGGTAGTGCAAACCTGAAGGGTCTCCCCGATTATATTGCAGGGCGGGTTCAGGCACCGACCGAGGTTGCGGACATTTGGCAACACGTATGTAATTTTGACGAGTACATCCCTACTCTCAACGCTCGCGAGTCGCTGCAATATGCAACCGCCGCGGGTCTCGCCCTCCGCTCACTTTCTCTATGAGTAACATTCTGCCGCACGAAGCAAAGAAAGCCGTCTGGAGGATGTATCGCATACGTTTCATTATCGCAGGCTCTCTCGTAGGCCTTCTCGCGGCGGCTCTCTGCGCGCTTTCGCTACTGCCAAGCTACCTTGCTCTTCATGCCACGGGAACTATCAACTCTAATTCGAGCGCGGCGGCTATAGAGACGGTCGATGCGGACCGAGCGGCAGTATCGTCCATACAAACAATGCTCAAAGCGCTCTCTCCGCTTCTCGCAACGACGACTCCGACTACGGCGATTGCCCGGGCCCTTTCCCTTAAGCCGTCTGGTGTTACTATCGACCACATCACGTACTCATACGGCAATCCAGTGACTGTGATGCTCATGGGTGCCGCAGCGACCAGAGAGGTAATTAACGGGTATCGTCAGGCTCTGTCGGGCGACTCGCGGTGGAAGATGGTCTCAATTCCTATCGGTGATCTCACGGGAGAACCAGGCGCCCGTTTCTCGATAACTCTTTCCGATGCCTTTTAACTTGTATGCTCTATCGCACGTCCACAGCCATTCTCATTGCCACGCTTGCATGCATTGCGTGGGTTCTCGTAGGATACTTTGCGTGGATAATCAATACTGATGAAAGCCAGCGCGCGGCTGATGCTCGAGATACACAGATGGCAACAGTTGCGAATGCCCATGCGGTTCGAACACATGCACTTGCACTCGACACGGCCAAGGAGAGCAGTCAGCTCAAGACACTCTTAAACGTCGATGTTGTTTCCGCCGCGTATTTGATAGAGGAAGTCGGCAGAATAAGTGGTGTCACGGTGAGGCTCGGTGATGCTCAGCCAGAAGGTGTGCCCACTTCCAATGATCTTGCTCCGAAAGCAGTGAGCTTCGCCGTCACTGCCGACGGGAAGTTTGCGGCCCTCGTGCGCGCTGTCCGGCTATTTGAGACGCTCCCTATTCCGTCGAATGTGACTCGCGTTGATATCGAACGGACTCCGAAGTCTTCCGGCGATACGTCAAATCTTTGGCACATGAACGTTTACATCCGCATCTTAACCACATCAGACATATCGTCATGAGATTTTTCAATTCAATGTGGGGGGAATTACGCGAGACGTTCGATAACAAAAACGAGCCTGACCACCTACGGCTCATAGCGGACCTGTATTGGAAAGCGTTGCTCATCCTTGCGCTTGGTATTTTGGTTGCTGTGTTTTCGTACAGCACATGGGGAGCGGTACGCATACTGGGCGATCTCAGCAAAGCTCTCGATACGTCGGCACCACCACCACCGGCACTTAATAAAGGAGAACTCAACGTGGTAGTACGTGCATTCGAAGCGCGCAAAACAGAATTCGAAGTTTTGAAAAGGAACTCCATTGTAGATATAAAGGATCCGAGTCTTTAATAACTGTCGTTGACCATCCGAGGGTTAGAACGACATGGTACTATCCTCGGGTGGTTTACAAGGACAGAGTCAAGCTATATGCAGCCCAAAAGCGGCACCGAGTTCGTGTTCGGCAAGCACTCTTGGAGTTTCTGGGTACCAAAAAGTGTATAGATTGTGGGGAAAACGACCCGATCGTATTAGATTTTGACCATATTGACAGAACCAATAAATTCAAAGGAATTCATAAGATGCTCTCGGGACATTATTCGTGGTTGTCTGTATTACGGGAAATCGAGAAGTGTGAGGTAAGATGTGCAAACTGCCACAGAAGACGGACCTATACGCAGTTCGGATTTTGGGGTAAAACAAAGGGAGGCCCTCGTAGTTAAATGGATATAACTGCGGACTTCTAAGCCGCTATTCGAGGTTCGATTCCTCGCGAGGGCACACGGCTCGACGAAGAGCGTTCGCACCCTTAGCTCAGTTGGTAGAGCAACCCCTTTACACGGGGAAGGTCGTAGGTTCGAGTCCTACAGGGTGCACTAAATAGGGGACATGAAAGTTGCCCGTTTATGGTGAGGGTGGTATAGTGCCGCGACATGAAAAACGCAGTCAAAATTTCACCCGTAGACATGGACGAACGGAAGAATCTCGACCTCCGACCGGGAGATACTGTGCGTGTCTGGCAAAAAATTGAAGAAAAGGGGAAGACACGTCTTCAGGCTTTTGAGGGGTTGGTACTCGCGCGCAAACACGGCACTGAGGCGGGCGGGACCTTCACGGTGCGCCGAGTTGCAAGCGGTGTCGGCGTAGAGAAGGTGTTTCCTATCTATTCTCCGATGATTGGAAAGATAGAACTTATCAAGCGTTCTCGCGTACGTCGCGCGAAGCTTTACTTCATTCGCGACAAAGTTGCCCGCGAAGCGCGTCGTCAGTTACGCCGCACCCGCATGATGGTCAACGTCTCAGGAGTGACTAAGCTCGTTGCGAAAGAAGAAGCCCCAGCAGCCGCTGAGGAGGGGGGGGGAGGCGAAGGGTGAATAACCCTCCGTCTTTCTCTGGCGCGATTGAAAGTTAGGAAAAGTTGCGTATAGTTGACCAGAGTCGCGATGCCCGGGTGTTGAAATTGGTAGACATTTATCCTTGAGGTGGATAAGCCCGTAAGGGCGTGGAGGTTCGAGTCCTCTCCCGGGCACTAAAAACAACGAACCCGACCACGTGTCGGGTGATTTGTTTTTTGTAGTGCGGGAGAGGACGAGAAAGCGAGCACCGGGGCCCCGTCAGAAGACGGGGCTGTGCGAGCAGGGCCGAGAAACGTTTCGGAGCGACGGCGACGAAAGGGGTTCTTGGCCGAGTCCTCTCCCGGGCACAGAAGATAGAAAAATCTGCCGCAGGGCAGATTTTCTACTTTTGTGCCGGACGCAGTGATACTGAGTCGGCGGACGAGGCCGCGAGCCTTTCCTAGTCTTTTGATATAGTTGTCGCATGGCACTTTTCACGGGCAAAGGCGACGGCGGGACGACGAAACTTTTTGATTCGGAGCCGGGGAAGCGTGCATCCAAGGCGAGTCCGATATTTGAGTGTCTCGGGATGCTCGATGAGCTCAATACGCTCGTCGGGTGGTGCAAAGCGGAATGCCCTGAAGATTTAATGGTGCAAGAGCGCACCATTAAAATTATTTTGCATGATGTCCAAGACCACCTTTTCACACTGCAGGCAGAAGTCGCCGGAGCGCAAAAATCTGTCCCACTCTCCAGTGTCGAAATGCTCGGCGTCATGATTAATCGTATCGAGGCAGAGATGCCGCCGATAAAAACATTTCTCGTGCCCGGTGGCACCGAACTCTCCGCGCGACTCGATATCGCGCGCGCTATCGCGCGCCGCGCAGAGCGTAGGCTCGTCACATTGCACGAATCCGGCGAGCGCATTGTGAGCGAGTCGAGCCGCGCGTACGCAAACCGCCTGTCCTCGCTTCTCTACGCGTTGACGCGACTTGTGAATCATCGGGCGGGAGTTTCCGAGAACCCGCCCTCGTACAAAGGCTCCCTATGATTCGTCGTTACGTTCCGAAGAGTATGGAAGAGCTCGCGGCATGGTACATGCGTTACGTCTCGCCACTCGCGCTCATTTCGGGATTCCTCGCTGACAACCTCATTCTTTTGAAACGAATAGATGTGTGGACGAGTCATGCGCTCTTGTTTTCCTATCTCATACTCGCTGCGCTTTCAATCGTCCTACTCAATCTTATAACGACTGGTCGTATCCGCGCTTCGTGGGTGCTCAAGATTACACCGCTGATTGCCATCGCCGCTCAATTTGCATTCGGCGGTCTGTTTAGTGGGTACCTCTCTTTCTATAGCCGCAGTGCCAGCTTTCCACTGAGCTGGATATTTGTCGCCATAGTCGCAGTACTTCTTGTGGGGAACGAACGTTTCGTGCGCCAGTACATGAAGTTTTCATTCCAGATGTCAATGTTTTTTGCCGTTCTTTTTTCATATCTCATTTTTTTTCTGCCCGTTGTCTTCCATCGTATCGACCAGTGGATGTTCGTTGTGAGCGGTCTCATGAGCCTCGCGGTAGTTGCACTTTTCCTGCGTTTCGTAGGGTACCTCATGCCCGAGCTTTTGAGGCGAGAGCGCACTCGTGTAGCGCGCATCATTGCCGTTATTTTTATCGTTTTCAACATACTGTTTTTCTCGCACGCCATTCCTCCACTGCCACTTGCACTAAAGGCCGCCGGCGTATATCACAGCGTCGAACGTACGCAGGATGGCGTCTTCCACCTTGGTGCGGAATCCGAATCGTGGTACTGGAGGTATATCCCGCATACGAATATTTTCCATCATACGCAAAGCGGTATCGCATATGCGTACAGTGCGGTTTTCGCGCCAACAGGAATCTCTACCGTCGTACTGCACGAGTGGCAATACTATGATGAATCCGTCGGCGAATGGCTGACGAAAGCAACGGTACGTTACCCGATTATCGGCGGGCGCGACGGCGGATATCGTGGGTACTCATTCTATAAGAGCATAGTCGAAGGGAAGTGGCGCGTAAACGTCATCACACAGTACGGGCAGCTTATCGGTCGGATTTCATTTACTGTCGTTGATGTCGACGTTCCTGTCCCGCAAACGGATATACAGAACTAGACTTTCCCGGCGGCGCAAGGTCGCACAGAAGTGTTGAATTTGTTATAAATAAGCCGCAAGCAGCTTCTTCTTTCCTGCGCTCGCCAGGGATGTAAAAACGAGCTTTTACTTCACTCGGCTCGCTTGGCAATAGCTCAGCTTGTAGATGGCGATCGTGGTGTAACGGTTAACACTGGAGCTTGTGGAGCTCTCAATCCGGGTTCAATTCCCGGCGATCGCCCAAACAAAAATATTCCTATCCAATTCCCAGCTCTCGCTTTGGCGGAGAGGGTATAATGACGCCATGCCGACATTCGTGGTCGTCCGTCTCATTGCTATCTCGGCTCCGATTTTCTTTATGATTGCGCTCATTCCCTATGTGCGCAACGACTTCCTGCTCGCGGGAATATACATCGCGATTATTGCCATATCTTCGCTCAGGTATGGGAGGCACGATCTTCTCTTCCTTGTCATCGGGTGTTTAGTGCTTTTTGTCTCGGAATATTTTTTTATCTCAACTGGAGTAGAAACATTTGAGCGCACCAGCTTACTCGGAGTTATGCCCGTCTGGCTCCCGCTTTTGTGGGCGTATGTGTTTGTGGCGATAAAGCGCGGAGTATTAATCATTGAGAAATATCTATAAGCGTATGACCATCAGTCTCGTCATTCCTGCATTCAACGAATCTGTGTTCATCGGTCCGTGTCTCGATTCCGCGATTAAGAATACGCATGGAAAGCTCCAGCAGATAATCGTCGTCGACAACGCGAGTACGGATGACACTGCCGAGATAGCCAAGCAGCGGCAAGGAGTGACCGTCATCCGGGAAGACAGGAAGGGGACGGGACACGCCCGACAGACCGGCCTCGAACATGCCACGGGAGACGTAGTTGTCTACATCGATGCAGATACGCAAGTGCCGGAAGGGTGGATCGAGAAGATAGAAGAAGCCTTTGCGGATCCCGCCGTCGTGCTTTTGAGCGGCCCGTATCGCTACTACGACATCGTGTGGTACAAGCGCTACATACTCAATTCGCTCTGGTGGATTTCTGCGCCGGCGACGTCGGCCGTGGTCGGATTCATGGCTCTTGGCGGGAATATGGCGATGAAAAGAACAACTCTGCAATCCGTAGGCTTCGACCGCTCCATTGCTTTTTTCGGAGATGATACAGACATCGCACGGCGCATGCATAAGGCGGGGAAGACGCTCTGGCGCATGAGCTTTTACATCAACACTTCTGCGCGGCGATTCCAGCAGCTGGGCATCGTGCGCACGAACGCCCTCTATGTGGCGAACTATTTGTGGCCCGTCATCTTTCATCGTCCGTATTCGGTAGGCCATCACGATATTGAGCGCGTATGAACTCCACCGCAAAATCTTGGCTCGCTACATCGGCGTTTGCGCTCGCAGGAATTGTCGCCGCCCTCTTTTATTCTATCGTCAGCCCGTTTCTTCTGCCGCATTTCATCATATATATGGTTCTCGTCGTAAACACTTTTTTCTCGATACGCTTCTGGGGCGCGCTTCAGCCCAATGACGTCCGGCAGCTTCTCGTCGACGCGGTACTCGTCCTGGCGTATCTCACGCTCGCGTTCTCGATAGGGGAGCCACTGCATTTTGCGCTCGCGGCGCTGTTCCTCTTTGTCGCCGCGTCACTCAAGTACATTCTTATGCGTGGTCGCATCCCGCACGAATCCCTTGTTGAGCGTAAGATATTTCTAGACGCTCTCGGTGCCGTTGCATGCGCCACACTCCTTGGGGGCACCCTCACAATCTATGCACTTGAAGCTGCGTGGCTCTTCGCGATAGGTTTCGCCCTCGCCAACGTCTACCTCCTATTCATCCGCCCGATGTACCGCTTGTAGCGGTCGAACGACTTTGCCGGTTTTTCTCAAACGTTGTCAGTTGCCCTTCGATAATCGATGCATATGGAAAGGGGATGGAGTGATCCCCCCGCACGGTATAAAATCCGTCAACATCTCCAGGCCGCAATGTTCCCGGAATAATTATTCTGTCCTCTTTCGGTTTCTTGGTCTCCGCTTCGTCCATCGTGCCTGCCATTTTTGAGGTTTCAAAGACGGTATCGTCAACGGCACTCCACACGAGAACTCCAATACCGTATTGTTCTCGCAGCGTACGGATTAACGGTATCAATTGGATGTTTGCCATCCCCAACACCTCCTTTGTAGCTCGATAAGGATTTGTCGCGAGGTACATCGGAAATTGTTTCGGATGTTTGCTGCCGCCCTCCTTATCCTCTGGAGTTTCTGGAATTGCATCGTAGTTCGCAATCGTGCGGCCCTCGGACGCGGCAGCCGCGCGCTCCTCCTCACTGACAGGTAACGCCCCGAAACTCTCCGCCCGTTTTCCTGTGATGGCTGGCTGTGCAGCAAAGCCTTTTGCCATGTGAGGGAGGGTGTCTTCGCCGATGAATCCGACCGGAGCATAGAGAACGAGGTTTCGGATGCGGGGACCAGGGCGTCCTTCCGCCGCTCTTTTTGCAAGAAGGAGTGCGGCAATCGCCGAGCTCGCCGCCCCCTCTGAGTGTCCGACCACCGCAGTTTCTCCAGCATTTTTCGCTTCCAAGACTTTGATGAGGGTGAGCGCCCTACGGATTTCTTCTGGAGGGTATTCTTTTACCAACTCTTTTTCTTCTGGCGGTACGTCTGTTGTGCCTGCCCAGCGTGGATGGTCAATGCAAATCGTTCGACGATCCTTCTCAGCTCCATTGAAGGCTCTGAGTACGTGTTCGTAGACATCGGTACCTACGCCCCACGAAGAATTGAGGACGAGGGTTTCCTTACCGCTCTCCTTTTCTGCGGGCAATTCTACGACACTTGCACTGTCAAAGGGACGTTCGCTCAGGGGCACATTTTCACGATGTGCAGATAAACCTTCAGATTTTTTGTTCGCGTCAGTATCTCCTCTGAACCCTTCAAGCATAGTGAAATTCTACCATCACTATTCTTCACCACCCGCCTCACGGACAAGCTCCTTGCGCATATAGCGGCTGAAGATGTAATATGCAATACCGGCAATGGTGACGCCGCCGACTATGTAATGGAGTATATCGATAATATTTTTCGTATCTCCGAAGGCTTCTCCAAAGTAGTATCCAAGAAAAAGAAGCGTCCCGAACTGCACGACAGCGACGACGGCGCCCCAGCCGAAGAATTTTCGGAGTGGCATATGCACCGTACCCGCAAAGACGATAAAACTTGATGCGATACCGTATGAGAGTTTCCCGAGGAACATGGTTTTTCCCGCGTGCTTCTCCCACAGTTTCCGTATGTCTTCGAGGTGGGATTGTTCCACGCCAATCTTGCGCATCAGTTTTTGTGCAATAGCGGTCTTGCCTCCATAGTATCCAAGAGAGTAATAAAAAGCGTCCATAATCATATCGCGCGCAAAGAAGAAAATCACGAGAATCCAAACATTGAAGTATCCGAGCGCGGCCAAAGTACCCGCGACGAATGCGACCACCGGCCCCTCGATGACGGAGAGGGGGATAAGTATCCAATACCGGTATTCAAGGATGAGCTGCGTGAGGTGTTCGGGACTCATGTCTCTCAAGTATACTAAATGTATTTGTATGGAATTACCACACAATGCGCTTCCTCTCCACCGCCATCCGCGGCCTATCGCCGAGCTTTTGCGACGCTATAGGCTTTACAGCGCACGGCAAGGATTTAAGTCTTCCGTCTTCTTTTCGGGGCTTACTTTTTTGGGGAGTTTGGTTACGGTATTTTATGCGATTGGGTATGCGACCGAAAGTGCGAGCAATTCCGTCACGGATATCATTCTCTCAAATACCCCCATATTCGATGTTCACAATCTTTTTGTATACGGCACCGTGCTTGCTGCAGTGTTTGGCGTGGGGCTTCTCTTAGCGCATCCCAAACGCCTCCCTTTTGCTTTGCACGCACTCGCGCTGTTCTATTTCGTTCGTGCGGGATTCATCTCGCTGACGCATTTAGGGCCATTCCCCATAAGCGTAGTGAATACCTTCGACTTCGGGACGCTTGCGGGCCGGATGTTTTTTGGAGGCGATCTTTTTTTCTCGGGGCACACAGGCCTCGCGTTTCTCATGGCGCTCATGTTTTGGCACGAGAAGAACATACGGTACCTTTTTCTTGGTGCGTCGGCGTACTTTGGAGCAGTTGTCCTTCTTGGGCACCTGCACTACTCCATTGATGTTGCTTCCGCATTTTTCATCACCTATGGGATATTCCACATCGCGGAGTGGCTTTTTCCGAAGGACCGCGCCGTCTTCCTTTCCGGTGGAGAGGAATAAGCGTGGTAGTCTGTTGATATATGGAAGACCAAGAATTGCGCCAGAAAATAGAGGTTCTGGAGAAGAAGGTTGATGCCGTCTACATATCCGCAGAGAAGACGCGTAAATACTTCCTCGGAGTTATTGTTGTCTCGGTCATTGCATTCGTACTGCCGCTCTTCGGGCTCATCTTCGCTATTCCGTCACTGCTTACGGGGTATGCTGATTTGGGCGGTATTTGAGTAAGTTTTAGAAGCTCGCTGCGTCAGAAGGAGGTATACTGGAATCATTATATATTCACATCTATTGTATGGATATTGAAAAAAAGGAGATACATATTATGCCACCGCACCGAATGCAGGTTGCGGGGATGTTTGCGCTTACGATGCTCGGGATGTTTCTCTTGGTCCTCACGGTTTCCTCCCTCAAACAGTATCATTACATAGGGAGTGGTGTTTCCGCTTCGAATACCATCACTGTCTCGGGCGACGGAGAAGTTTTCGCCGTGCCTGATACCGCGACGTTCTCCGTCACGGTTCAGGAAGAGGCCAAGGAAGCGAAGGCTGCTCAGGAAGTAGCTACGAAGAAAGGGAACGATATCAAAGCGTATCTGAAATCAGAAGGCATCGACGAAAAAGACATCCAAACGACCGATTACAGCCTCTACCCTCAGTATGATTACATCAACGGCACCTGTACACAGGGATACTGCCAACCGGGCAAACAGACTCTGCGTGGTTTCCAGGTCTCGGAGACTTTGACGGTAAAAGTGCGCGATACGAAGAAGGCGGGCGACTTACTCGCTGGAGTGGGTTCCAAAGGAGCTTCCTCGGTCTCAGGTCTTAACTTTACGATAGACGACCAAGACAAACTTGACGCAGAGGCGCGCGACAAGGCAATCGCAAAAGCTAAAGAGAAAGCAGAGGCGCTTGCCGACGCGCTTGGCGTAGGTATTGTGCGTGTTGTTGGTTTCTCTGAGAATGGGGGAGATGGACGAATGTACTACGCCAAGACCATGTCAGTCGGTATGGGTGGTGCCGTGGACGCTGCCATGCCGCCCTCTCCAGAAATTGCCGTCGGTCAGAACAAAATCACATCGAACGTGACGATTACCTACGAGATTCGATAGATTTGATAGAAAAACCTCCTCCACTTTTCGGGGGAGGTTTCGGTGCTTGACTTCGTTTGGATAAGGAATACTATGCTGGATATAAGCCCCGCAAGGGGTTTTTGATTAGGGGCAAAAATATAAGCACTATGAGCTTCATACAATATCTCAAAGATACTCAGGGCGAACTTCGGCACGTTGCGTGGCCGACGCGTTTGCAGACCATCGTGTACACGATACTCGTGATACTCATTTCTGTCGGCGTATCTCTTTACCTAGGCCTCTTTGATTACCTCTTCACGACGGGACTTTCCCGCTTCTTGCTTGTTGTACCTGCCTCTCAGCCGACGAGCATTCAGCAACCGTTGGAAACAATAAGCCCGGCGGTCGAGCTTACCAATATCGCAACGACGTCACTTCAATAATGGTATGAAGCAAACACACGGAGAAGAGCGTCAGTGGTACGCCATACATACGTATTCGGGATACGAAGATGCTGTCGCGCGCAACCTCAAACAGCGTATTGAATCTTTCGGTATGAAAGAAAGGATTTTTAATGTCGTTGTCCCGACCGAGAACAAGATAAAGATAAAGAACGGTCGGCGCACCGAGACCAAGGAAAAGACATTCCCGGGCTACGTCCTTGTCGATATGATTGCCTCGGATGACGCATGGAGCGTTGTACGCAATACTCCTCAGGTAACGGGATTCGTGGGTACTGCCAATCAGGCCGTGCCACTGCTCCCAGATGAAGTGGAGAAGATCTTGAAGCGTGCGGGGGGCGACACGGTGCGCCACGCCATTGACCTCTCGGAAGGTGATGCGGTCGTTATTATCGACGGACCCTTCAAGGACCTCGAAGGAAAAGTAGGGGAGATTGACGAAGAGCGTGGAAAGGTTAAAGTCTTAGTTCCAATGTTCGGTCGCGAAACTCCCGTAGAGCTTGAGGCTGACCAGGTACAGCGCGTATAAATAGAAAACTATATGGCAAAAGAAATCACAAAAATAATTAAGCTTCAGATTGAGGCTGGCAAAGCAACACCCGCACCACCAGTTGGTACGGCGCTTGGACCTGCGGGAGTCAACATTGGCGAATTCGTCAACCAGTTCAACGCGCAAACAAGGGAGATGGCAGGCAACGTTGTCCCCGTCTTGCTTACCGTCTACAAAGACCGAACCTTCACCTTTATCATCAAGAAACCGCCAGCGTCGAGGCTCATCCTCAAGGCTATGGGTATGGAAAAGGGCTCACCGAAAGCTCAGGACAAGGTGGGTAAGCTCACGAATCAGCAACTTGAGGACATTGTCAAAGAGAAGATGGAGGACATGAATGCCAACGACATGGAGCGGGCGAAGAGGACTATCGCCGGCACCGCCCGCTCAATGGGCATCGATTCAGATTTGTAAGGCTGTAAGTATGGCTGTGCTACGATTCCTCCATGGGACTTGAAGGCGGGAATCAGCGGCAGGAAAAAGGGGCACTTTTGAGAAACCTTGGGAAACTCCCAGGGGCTAAGGAGACGATGCTCGCCGCGAGCTTGCTCGGTGCGAGCCCGCTTATGGAGGGCGTCCACTCCGACAAGGCGTATGCGGTTGAGATTGCCCCGACCGAGAGTTGGTATACGGGTGCCGAAAAAATATT
Organism: Candidatus Nomurabacteria bacterium; assembly: GCA_943359395.1. Taxonomy (GTDB): domain Bacteria; phylum Patescibacteriota; class Minisyncoccia; order Phycocordibacterales; family UBA2100; genus UBA10103. The sequence continues at coordinate 14,289 of CALRHH010000007.1, read as the reverse complement.
TCAAACTATTGAAAAGGGGGCAAACGAATCGTTCGCCGTTTTCATAAGTTCAAAAGACGGAAGGATATTCGACTGGGCTCACAGCAATGAGTCCAGACCAAAAAATGCCAGTGCAACCAAGGAAAGCTTAGATATCACCAAAGCGCGCATTTTGGAATTGAGCAAAAAGACAGACGCCCCAGTCGAAGTGTGTGTCATCCATACCCATTATCGGTCCTCGGTGGAGAGTGTTACGAAGAAACTTTTCGAACAACAGTCCAATTCACCAAACGCGGCATCAGCAGAGAAAAACCCCATTCTCTTCGGAGGGCAGCAACTCCCCAAAAAATTCAACGAGAGTGGAATCGTCGGTATGCCACCTAGTCGCGGCGATATCTACGTCCTCCACGATAAGGACACCTCAGGGAAACCAAAGCCGTCTGGTTTTGCAAACTGGGTGACTCCGCAGGGAGTTGAGATTCATGAACGTGAAGCTGTTTTCGACACAAACGGGATATGGTATTTCCAAAGATTCAGTTCGGATTCTGAAAAGAGTACTTTTATCAAAAGTCTTGAGGTTGACATTCCCCGTGAGAACAGAGAACAAATCGCAACTCTGGGTGTAGACTCTGCGATAAAAACTTGGATGAAATACGCAAACGGACACGAGAAGGGGAGCACCCAAGAGCTTTTTAGAGACTCTTCTTTTACCGGACTGCAATACTCCTATGCCCGCCAGTGGGATGGATTTAAAGTCGAATTTGTTCCTCAGACAGACGTTGCGAATAGACAACCCTGCTCTCCCGCATTAAAACAATAAGAATATGAATTCTTTCGTAGCGCAAGACATTCAGGATAAACTCGCGGAGGCACTCGCGTCGCTGGATTTAATATCCGATATGGTCTCGCTCGAGCATCCCGCTGACCTCAAAAATGGGGATTATTCTTCTGGTGTCGCACTGCAGTGTGCCAAACAGGCGGGGATGGCACCGAGAGCGCTTGCGGAAAAAATAGTTGCGACAATCGGCGCGGTTGAAGGCGTCGCAAAAATCGAAGTTGCCGGTGCGGGCTTCATCAACTTCTATCTCGCCTCCGCCGCACTCGCCGAAGCGGTCAAGACAGCGCGCAAAGAAGATATGTGGGGTTCGAGTGCGACGCAGAAGGGTAGGACCATCATGATGGAATACACCGACCCGAATCCTTTCAAAGAATTCCACATAGGACATCTGATTCCCAACGCGCTCGGTGAATCCGTCTCGCGGCTGTTCCAATTCTCCGGTGCCACCGTAAAAAGGGCGAATTACCAGGGAGATGTAGGCATCCACGTGGCGAAATCGATATTTATTTTGCTTGAGAAAAATATCACCGAACCAACAATTGCAGATTTAAGCGCAGCGTACCCTGAAGGTTCGAAACGCTATGAAGAAGACCTCGCAGCAAAAGCAGAAATTGATGCCCTGAACAAGAAAATATACGAGAAGAGCGACGCAAAAGTGAATGACCTCTATCAGAAAGGGAGAAAGCTCTCACTCGAACATTTTGAAGAGATATATAAGATGCTCGGTACAAAATTTGACTACTACTTTTTTGAAAGTGAGGCAGGGCCGATAGGGGTGAAAATCGTCCGAGAACATCCAGATATTTTCCCAGAGAGTGAGGGGGCCGTCATATTTCGCGGCGAAGAGTACGGACTCCATACGCGCGTGTTTCTCAATAAGCAAGGGCTGCCAACGTATGAGGCAAAAGAGCTCGGCCTCGCCCGCTTAAAAGAAGACGCGTGCTCATTTGACCTCACGATGACAGTTACGGGTAACGAACAAGGCGAGTATTTCAAGGTGGTGATGAAGGCAATGGAACTCGCACTACCCGAATTGCGCGGCAAGCTTGCATACAAAACCAACGGCATGCTCCGTTTCGCCGAAGGAAAGATGTCTTCGCGCACAGGTAACATCATCCGGGGTGAAGACCTGCTCAGCGATCTTGCCGCCGCCGCAAAGGCGCGGGCCTCAGAGAGTCGCGCCGATGATGCGGAGAAACTTTCGCAACAAATCGCCGTCGCCGCCATCAAATATCAAATTCTTAAACAGGCTTTTAGCAAGGATATCATTTTCGACCGCGAACGTGCCCTGTCGCTCGAAGGTGACTCAGGCCCATACCTGCAGTACGCACATGCCCGCGCACATCAGCTCGTAGCGAAGGCGGGGGAGCAGGGTGTGGTTCCTGCGGTAGATACGAGTATTGAGTCTGGAGACCTCGTGCGACTCCTTCACCGCTTCCCTGAAGCTGTCGAATACGCGGCAGCTCACAGCGAGCCGCATCTCCTCACGAATTATCTTATCGAGTTTGCAGCTGCGTTCAATAGTTGGTATGCGCAAGTTCAGGTACTCGATGGCACACCGGAGGCAGCCCGCAAGGTTGCGCTCGTCGATGCGGTCTGTCGCACGCTCAAAAACGGCCTTTGGATATTAGGCATCCCGGCGCCTGAGAGAATGTGATTCGTGGCGCAAACTAAGTGATTTTCTGCTACGATAGACAGAATATGGCTGAAAGACCGCAAAAATCAGATATCGCTTTGCGGGAAGAGGAGACGTTAAAATTCTGGCAAGAGCGGGATATTTTCAAGAAATCGGTAGAAAAGGCGGCTCCAAAAGGGGAGTATGTCTTCTACGATGGTCCGCCGTTTGCCACAGGGCTGCCGCATTACGGACACATTGTCGCGAGCGTCATCAAGGATGCGGTACCGCGATTCTGGACAATGCGCGGCTACTCGGTGCCGCGTGTGTGGGGTTGGGATTGTCACGGGTTACCGATTGAGAACATCGTCGAAAAAGAGCTCGGTTTCAAACACAAGAAGGACATCATCGGATTCGGTATCGATAAATTCAACGAGACATGCCGCGCGCGCGTGCTCACGTACGCGGAAGAGTGGGAAAAGATAATCCCGCGAATCGGACGCTGGGCGGATATGGAGCATGCGTACCGCACGATGGACAAGCCATTTATGGAATCAGTCTGGTGGGTGTTCAAACAAATCTACGACAAAGGGCTTGTCTACGAAGATTATCGCTCGATGCACATCTGCCCGCGCTGCGAGACGACGCTCTCTCAGCAGGAAGTGTCGGAGGGGTATAAGGATATAAAAGATATTTCGGTGACGGTGAAATTCAAGGTTAAGAATCCGGAGAAAATCGGATTGAAAGGCGATGTATACATGCTCGCGTGGACAACCACTCCGTGGACGCTTCCTGGGAACGTCGCACTCGCAGTTGGGAAAGATATTGAATACGTTGTGTTCGAACAGGGTGGTGCGCAGTTTATTCGTGCAAAGAAGGAGGGCGAGAGTATGTCTTTCAAAGGTAACAAGCTTGTTGGCCTCGAGTATGAGTCGCCGTTTGATTACTACGTCAACGACAAGACGCTCAAGAATCATGAGAACGGCTGGAAAGTGTATGCTGCTGATTTCGTGACGGCGGAAAGTGGGACGGGTATCGCACACGAAGCACCGGCTTTTGGTGCCGACGACTGGGAATTGGCGAAACAGGTCAATCTTCCGTTCGTGCAGCACGTGAATATGGACGGCACGTTCAAGCCGGAGGTCACCGACTTTGCCGGTATGGAGGTGAAGCCGAATTCAGAAGATGACAGAGTGCGACTTAACGCCGATATAGCTGTACTTACATACTTAAAGAAAAACAATTTACTTTTTGGGGAAAAACAGAACATCACGCACTCATATCCGCACTGCTGGCGCTGCGACACGCCACTCCTCAACTACGCGACGTCATCATGGTTTGTTTCCGTCACGAAGATAAAAGGCAACCTCCTCAAAAATGCGGAGGTAGTGAATTGGTCGCCAGAGCACATCAAAGAGGGGAGATTCGGAAAATGGCTCGAAGGGGCGCGTGATTGGTCTATCTCCCGTCAGCGTTTCTGGGCAAGCGTCATTCCGATATGGCGCTGCGAGAAGTGTAAAAAAGAAAAAGTATTTGGTAGCGCATCCGAGCTTGAGGCGGCGAGCGGGAAAAAGATAGACGACCTCCACAAGCACATCGTTGATGAAATTACCGTACCTTGCGAATGCGGGGCCGAGATGAGCCGTATTCCAGATGTATTGGACACGTGGTTTGACTCAGGCTCGATGCCGTATGGGGAGAAACACTACCCGTTTGAAAATAAAGATCGCTTTGATGCCACGTTTCCCGCGCAATTCATTGCAGAGGGCTTGGACCAGACACGGGCATGGTTCTACTACCTGCATGTACTCGGCGGCGCGCTTTTCAAAAAGAACGCCTTTCAGAACGTAATAGTAAACGGTATCGTGCTCGCAGAAGATGGCAAGAAGATGTCCAAGAAGTTGCAAAACTATCCTGACCCGACGGAAATCGTAGAGAAATATGGAGCGGATGCATTGCGCCTCTACCTCCTTTCGTCTCCCGTCATGCAAGCGGAGAATTTGAGCTTTTCTGAAAGCGGGGTAGATGACATCGTCAAGAAAAACATTGGGCGGCTTGGAAACGTCTTGGCGTTCTACCAACTCTATGCGAACGACACGGGACGTGATTGGAAGAGTGAGAATATCCTTGATCGCTGGATAGTCGCCCGTCTCGATGAGTGCGTCGTTGAGACGACGCGCGGGTATGAGCAGTACCAGCTTGATTCGGCAACTCGACCACTTCCAAAATTCATTGACGATTTGTCCGTATGGTATGTGCGCAGAAGCCGTGAACGGTTCAAAGAAGAGGGTAAGGATAAAAATGATGCTCTCGCAACTTTGCGTTACGTATTGCATCGTCTCTCGCTTGTGATGGCCCCTTCGATGCCATTCTTTGCGGAGCATCTCTTTCAGGCAGTGCGGGAGGGCGAAGATGAAGAAAGTGTGCATCTCGCAATGTGGCCAGAAGTATCCGTGCGGACTGGGTTTATCGCCCGTCTTTTCGGCGGTCCCGACAAAAATACCGAGCTGCTCGAAGCGATGGAAACTGCTCGGGCAATCGTGACAAAAGCGCTCGATGCGCGCGAAGCGGCAAAGATTAAGGTTCGGCAACCTCTCTCCTCGCTCTCAATTCCGCGCAGTATCAGGCTTGCGCAAGAGTATCTTTCCATTGTGGCCGACGAAGTGAACGTGAAAAACATAGAAGTAACGGGTGACGAAGTGTCGCTCGATACTCACATCACGCAGGAGCTGCAGGAGGAAGGGTTGGTTCGAGACACGATTCGCGAAATACAATCATTCAGAAAAAGCGAGAATTTAAAACCTGGAGAGTCCGCTACGTACAGGCTAAAGGTATCTCCTGAAAATCGGGCGGTGATTGAACAAAGCCTTGTGAAGATTCAAAAGGCTACGCATACCGATATTGAGTTCGAATAAACCATGTACCAGAAATACCACACTGAGGCACTCGTACTGGGAAATCGTGAGACGGGTGAGGCGGACAGGGTAATCGTACTTTTCACTAGCGACTTCGGACTCGTTCGCGCACGCGCCTCCTCTGTCCGCTCCGAACATTCCAAGATGCGCTATGCAATCCAAGACTATGCGCGTGCGGATGTATCACTCGTAAGGGGGAAGCGCGGGTGGCGACTCGCGGGTGCAATAGCCCTTAAGTCGGCGACGGGGGACAGGACGTGTGTCTCCGCCTTCGCCCGCATCGCAGAGCTTACGATACGACTTGTGCACGGAGAGGAGACGAACGACTATTTGTTTGCAGTACTTGCAGAGGCACACGAAGCTTTGATGCGTAAAGATGTCGAAGCAAGCGCGACTATCGAAATAGTATGCGTAGCCCGTGTTCTGTATGCACTCGGGTACCTCTCTACGGAAGCTCTGGAGACCGCGCTTTTCACGCACACGGCGTACGAACACGAGCACGTGCTTGAAGCGGAAGTGAAGCGCGACAGAATACTTTCCTCCATCAATAAGGCAATTGCGGAGACTCATTTGTAAGCATGCCCCGTGAAATTGCCAATTATTTCACTGGGGTATAAGCTCCACGTATGATTACCATCGAACGCGTTACATCACCAGAGAATGTCTCTCTCGCAGATATCAACGAACTCTTGCCGCAGCTGCATACGGCGACCGCGAACGCGGGTGATTTACTCGGTACGCAAGCTGACTTGGACACGATTGCCTCGGACAAAGACATTATTTTTGTTGTTGCGAAAGATGAAGCAAAGATTATCGGAATGGCGGCCGGATACTTGATTGTGAAATTCGGAAAAAAAATCGGGTATATCGAAGAGGTTGTTGTGAGCGAGGCGTATCGAGGAAAAGGAATAGGGCAAAGGATTTTGGAACTCGTCATTGATGAGGCGAAAAAATCCCAGACAAGACAATTGTATTTGACGAGTCGCGAGGGGCGCGCGGCCGCCAATTCGTTGTATCAAAAGCTTGGGTTCGAGAAACGGAATACCAATAATTATCGTCTGAAATTCTAGATCATTGCCCCTTCCCTATCGTGGTAGAATTGCGCGATGGAGCCTTCGGAGCACGAAAAAGAGAAGATAGAGCGTCTTCGCCGGGCGATGTACTCACGCTCGCTCTCACCGAAGCTCCGCGACCGCGAGCGTCGACCCTTGGGACAAGAACAATCGAGTGTCGGAGAAGACTTTGTCGAATCGCAAGAGGAGGTAGCAGGATCCTCGGTCGCCCCGAGGGCGATAGGCTTTGCACGCAGGGCACTTTGGTGGCTTTTGGGTGCGGCCGTTATTTTCTTCATCGGTGCGATTGGATTTTTTAGTTACTATTTCCTTCTTGGGGGTGGAAGCTCCGGGGCTTCGTCGAGCAATATCAGTATTTCCGTCTCGGGCCCGCCGCAGGTAGAGGGTGGCTCTCCGACCGAGCTCCAGATAGTTGTTGCCAACAGAAATAAAGTGCCGCTCGAACTCGCCGAACTCGTCGTGACATACCCGAAAGGCACGCGTTCGGTATCGGACTTTGCAACTGATTTACCGAATCTGCGTCAATCGCTCGGTACCATCGAGGCGGGCGGTACGCGTCAGGGGACGGTCTCCGCCGTCTTTGCCGGAAATGAAGGCGAAAATGCGACTGTCAAAATTGAACTCGAGTACCGGATAAGCGGGTCGAGTGCCATCTTCGCCGCTTCGTCGGAGTACAATATTGTTTTCAGCTCTTCGCCGCTCTCGATTGCAGTCTCGGGCAACAACCAGACGATTTCCGGCCAACCGGTCGAACTCGTCGTTTCCGTCGCGTCAAACGCGAATGCGCCGGTCAAAGACGTACTCTTAAGCGTGCAGTACCCATTTGGATTTAAATTTTCTTCCGCAAGTCCTGCGCCCTCCACGAGTGGTGTGCCAATCCAGTCCGGTGCCTGGCAGATAGGGGACCTTTCGCCAGGACAAAAACGCACCATAACGATACAAGGCTCACTCGTCGGCGAACAGGGGGATGGCCGTGTCTTCCACTTCACCGCCGGCACCCGCAAAAATACGACTGCCACCTCGACGGCGATAGAGACAGTACTTGCCGACAACACGTTTACGGTCTCGATATCCAAGCCATTCTTGGGCCTCGCGATTTCTGTCGGTGGTGCCTCCAGCCCCAACGTCGTCGTTTCGCCGGGGGACAACGTCACCGTCGCTATCGATTGGCAAAATAATCTGCCGACCGCGATTACCGATGCCGTCATCGTCGCAAAACTCTCGGGGATTCTGATTGATGGCGCGTCAGTGCACACAGTCGATGGCTTCTACCGCTCCAATGACGACGTGGTTATTTGGGACAAGACAACAAGCGGGGGAGCACTTGCGAGTCTCCTGCCGGGAGCGCGCGGGAAGGTCGCATTCTCTTTTAGAATGCCCCAGAGTGATGCGCTCAAAAATGTTATCAATCCTCGTCTGAATATTTCCGTCAATGCCGCGGGCAAACGTATTGCAGAGACGGGAGTGCCGCAGAACTTGCAAGCTACAGCGAATCAAAAAATCTCTCTTGCAAGCGACCTTACTCTCACGGCACAGGGACTCTATTATGCAAATCCGTTTGGGAGCGTAGGACCTATGCCGCCGAAAGCGGGGTCAGAGACCACTTATGCGATGGTATTCACGGTTACCAATACAACCAACAAAATCACCGACGCAACAGTCACGGCTCACTTCCCGCCCTACGTGCGGTATGTCGGTATCTGCAGCCCTCGTACGGAATGTGACCCTGATGCTCGAAAGCTCACATTCAATCAAGAAGACGGCACTCTGATGTGGAATATGGGTGACATTGAGCCGGGGGTGGGCCTAAATGGAACGGCACCGCGCCAGATAGCGATAGCCGTGGGCTTCACTCCCTCGACTTCGCAGATTGGCCAAGAGCCGCCGCTTTTGCAGGACATAAAGCTCATCGGCATTGATACGCAGAAGGCCGAGGCACAGAAAAATATCAATCCGGGAGCTGTTATTGTCCCGACAGAATTAAAGTCCGTAAAAGATGTGACGACCAACATCTTGGGAGACCCCGGTTTTACGTCCGCGAACTCGACTGTGATAAAGTAAACGCGCATATGGTCGACTCAGGAATGGACAAGATTGTATCCCTCGCCAAGCGTCGCGGCTTTATCTACCCAGGCTCGGAGATATACGGCGGTCTTTCTGGCACATGGGATTATGGCCCGCTCGGGGTGGAATTAAAGAACAACATCAAAAATCTGTGGTGGAGAATGTTTGTGCAGGACCGCGACGACATGTGCGGACTCGACGCAGCGATATTGATGAATCCAAAGGCGTGGGAAGCGAGTGGGCACGTAGGTGGGTTTTCGGACCCTCTCGTGGAGTGTAAAAAATGCAAGCACCGTTTTCGCGCCGACCAAGTAGAAGGAAAGTGCCCTGAATGTGGAGGAGCTTCCGGCGAAGTGCGTCAGTTTAATATGATGTTCAAGACGGAGGTCGGTGCGGCCGAGGACGAATCTTCGACCACGTACTTCCGTCCCGAGACAGCGGGGGGCATATTCGTCAATTTCAAAAATGTCGTTGACTCTTTTCATCCCAAGCTACCTTTTGGTATTGCACAGATAGGAAAAGCGTTCCGCAACGAGATTGCTCCCCGCGATTTTATCTTCCGTTCGCGTGAGTTCGAGCAGATGGAAATCGAATATTTTGTCCGAGCCTCCGAATGGGAAAATGCGTTTGAGATGTGGCGGAAACAAGTGCATGCATTCAACGAAGCCGTGGGGATTCCCGCGCAATCCGTCCATGAGCTCGATGTGGGGGATGGCAACCGCGCCCACTACTCCAAGCGCACCATAGATTTCGAATTTGATTTTCCGTTCGGTCGCAAGGAATTGTACGGCCTCGCATACCGGGCAGACTTCGACCTCCAAGCGCATTCGAGTGCTTCGGGCGTACCACTCAAAATGATTGACGTGGAAGGTGAAGTGCCGATTACGCCGCATGTCATCGAGCCGTCATTTGGCGTGGACCGTACTATTCTCGCGGTTCTCGCATCAGCCTATACGGAGGACGAGCTTGGCGGGGAAGTGCGTACGTACCTGAAATTCAACTCCGCGGTCGCTCCTATCAAAGCCGCTGTATTTCCACTTCTCAAGAATAAGCCGGAGCTTGTGGCCAAAGCACGCGAAGTCTACACAATGCTCAAGAGGTTCGTGCCCCAAATCATGTGGGATGACAACGGTAATATCGGCAAGCGTTACCGCCGTCAGGACGAAATAGGGACGCCGTGGTGCATCACGATAGATTTCGACACGCTCGGTGAAAAACCGGAGTTGAAAGACACTGTGACCATTCGTAACCGCGATACGGCAGAACAAGAACGCATTTCAATTGACAACTTACTGTCGCGCATAGCATAGTGCGGCCAGAATATAGAGAGTATTGTTCGCCCTAGCCCAGAGTCGCTCAATATCGGGCGTTTCTTGGCTACGGCGACAATAGGGTTGCCGTCAGCCCGCAGGGCATTGTCTTCGGACGCTCCTGCACATGGAGAAATGATATGGCCAAGATCAACATTCTGAGACCCGAAGGGCATGTCGACCTGTCATTCAATCCGGAATTCGTGCCGTTGTACAAGTTCGTCGAGACGCCCTCGGGTTCGGAAGAACAGGCGTCAGTGCTGATCGTTAGTATCGACAAGACGCTTCTTGATGAGTGGCGGGCGGTTACCGAGATTGGCGTGAAGCCGCGACGCCTCTGCCTCGATACGATTATTCGTCCGATTGTGGGCAAGGCTCTCGTCATGACCTTGAACCTGGCTCACCATTCTCGCTTGGTTCGCCCCGCCCACATTTACGACCTTCTGCTGAAACAACCACGGGGCGAGAAGTTGACGCGGGACGGTCAGCCTGGTTTGCTCATCACGAAGAGACGGTTCGGCAACATGTTCGTTTGGCGGATTCACAACGGAATCCCTATGGCAATCCGTCTACGGTACTACGATAAGGCCCGTTCCCACGTCGGGCAGGATCAAATGGGATACGCGAAGAGTGGGTGGGTGGTCGACGAGGTGTCGACCGACAGCGCCGACTTCGCGCAGCGAGGCGGACGCGTCGGTTACTATCCCGTCCGCTGACGATGGCGTAAGCCAGTTGTTCTATATGTTCGTATCTGAGATGAAGAAAGGTCTAGCCCGGTGCAAGCAATTGCACCGGCGCCTTCTTTTTAGAGCTTGCCATGCTACGATGCGGGGAATGGAGGACCGCTCTATCAATATTTCGATTACAGCAGGGACAGTTTTCAAGGTGGTTGTTATTTTGGTGGGTGCGTGGCTCATTTTTACGCTTCGCAACATTGTCCTCGATATCGTGACGGCCATCGTTATCGCTTCTGCGATAGAGCCGGGGGTGACATCGCTCGTACGCAAAAAGGTGCCGCGCGTCCTCGCGGTGCTCATTATCTACATCACCATGTTCAGCGTATTTTTCGGACTTTTTTACTTTTTCCTTCCGTCCGTCCTTGAGGACTTGGCACTCTTCCTCGCCTCATTGCCCGAATACCTGTCGGCGTTTACGAGGGCTGGAGCATTTGATACGTATGCGAGCATTTTAGGAATCCCGGCTCCGTCCGTTGTTTCATCTGCCGATATCACGAGTAATATCAGAAGCGCGTTTGATATAAGCGGGACATTCGGAAATGCATTCGGCGCAGTCACGCGAATCTTCGGCGGCGTCTTTTCCTTCTTCCTTATCATCATATTTTCCTTTTACTTTGCGGTTATCGAGACGGGCGTCGATGACTTTCTCCACGTTATTTCACCAAGGAAATATCAAAAATACATCCTTGGTCTCTGGCGTCGGTCTCAGCAAAAAATCGGCTTGTGGATGCAGGGACAGCTCATTCTGGCGGTAGTTATTGGAGTGCTTGTTTACCTCGGCCTTACTATCATCGGAGTCAAACACGCGCTCCTCCTCGCTGTCTTTGCTGCGGTATTCGAGATTATTCCCGTCTTCGGGCCGACGCTTGCCGCCGTACCCGCTATTCTTATCGGATTTGCGGACGGCGGAGTAACGATTGGCATCACCGTTGTCATACTGTATGTCATTTTGCAACAATTCGAGAACCATCTCATATATCCACTTGTCGTCACGCGTGTCGTCGGCGTCCCCCCGCTCCTCGTTATTCTTGCGCTTATCGTAGGAGCCGAGCTCGCCGGATTCCTCGGCGTCTTACTCTCCGTGCCCGCAGCGGCGGTGATACAAGAGCTGGTACGCGATGTCGAAACGGGCCGTCTACGAGAGCACGCGGAGGCTTAAGAAAACCATGGCGAAATCATTGTATCTGACGACGACGCTTCCGTACGTAAACGCGGACCCCCATATTGGCTTCGCGCTCGAGATGGTGCAGGCAGACGTGATTGCACGCTATCGTACGCTTCTTGGGGACAACGTTTTCTTCAGCACAGGCACTGATGAGCACGGTCTCAAGATATTTCGCAAGGCTGCCGAAGAGGGGAAAGATACGCAAGCGTACGTGGATGAGTACGCGGCGAAATTCAAGAGATTAAAAGAAAAGCTCGATTTGCATGAAGAGCTACATTTTATCCGTACGACCGATGCGCATCATAAGGCTGCCGCGCAAGAGATGTGGCGTCGATGCCTCGCGCAGGGCGACATCTTCAAGAAGAAGTACAAAGGCCTCTATTGCGTTGGTGATGAGGCGTTTATTAAAGAGACCGAATTGGTGGACGGAAAATGTCCGAATCACCCGACCATGGAGCCAGTCGAAATAGAGGAGGAAAATTATTTTTTTCGGCTGAGTGCGTACCAAGAGAAACTGCTTGCATACCTTTCGCGCGAAGGAGTCATCGTTCCCGAGTGGCGTCGTGAGGAGGCCATCAACTTCGTCAGGAAAGGGCTCGAAGATTTTAGTATCTCAAGGACCAAAGAAAAAATGCCGTGGGGGGTGCCGGTGCCAGATGATGACACGCAGGTCATGTACGTTTGGTTTGATGCGCTTACAAACTACGTCTCGACGCTCGGGTGGCCGGAGGATGCGGAAGGCACCTTCAAGAAATATTGGATGGAAGGGGAAACACTCCAACTCGCTGGCAAAGACCAAGTACGCTTCCAATCCATCATGTGGCAGGGGATGCTCATGTCCGCCCGTCTCAAGACGACGGACAGGATCCTTTATCACGGTTTCATCACGAGCGACGGCAAGAAAATGTCGAAGTCGCTCGGCAACGTCATCGACCCATTGGCGGTAGTGGCTGAGTATGGAACCGATGCACTCCGGTACTTTTTGGCGCGGCATGTCCACCCATTTGAGGATAGTGATTTTACTATGGAGAAGTTCAAGGAGGCATACAATGCAAATCTCGCGAATGGCCTCGGCAATCTCGCCGCACGCGTCATGCAGCTTGCCGAATCGAATCTCGACAAGCCCGTCTTTGCGGAGGATGAGACATTTGTATTTTCGTACTCGCCGCAAACTCAAGAAGCGATGCGGGGTTACGATTTGAATACGGTGATGGATAGTATCTGGGGGGCTGTCTCGAGAGTAGACCAAACAATGCAGAAAGACCAGCCTTTTAAGATCGTAAAGGAGGACAAAAAGCGTGGCGTCGAGATGATTCAGGGCATGGTCAAGCAACTCGCATGGATTGCAAAAGCAATCGAGCCGTTCATGCCGGATACGAGCGAGAAAATATTACACGCGGTAAAGGCAAACAAGAAACCTGAGAACCTATTCCCCCGCAAAGATTAGCATGGACCAAGCGACATTCCTTTGGACGCTTACGTCAACTATTCTTGCAGGATTGGCGCTTTTTGTGCAAAAGGTGGTGGCAGAAGAGCGTCGCAGCTCAGCGTTTAATGGGTTTCTCATGTACGGCGTTTCTGGAGTTCTCGCAGCGGCGATTCTTCTGACGATACGGGAAGTCCCGCCGGCATGGGCGATGATTTTTTTCTTCGGGTTTGCGTCCGGGACAGTACATGGCCTCGGCAATTTTATCAGGATTGAGTCACTGAAATATATTGATAGTGTTTTGTATTTCCCGCTCAATAAAATGTTGGGGCCGCTCCTTGTTGTTATTGGCGGCGTCTTTATTTTTACTGACTCACTTACCATCACGCAGTACATTGGTATTGGGCTGAGTATGACCGTGCCTCTGCTCCTTATCTCATCCGTCGAGCATCAACGGCAGACCAACCTCAATCTTGGTCTCAAGCTCCTGCTTAGTTCAACCGTATTGACCGCAGGCTCGCTCTTGATTGCTAAGCAGGGTTTGCTCTATGCTCCCGCCGTATTACTCATGCTGTGCGCTTCACAGGTCGCGGGAGCGATTGCCTCCGCTGGCATTCTTGCCAAGCAGCATGGAGCGGGATTTGCCATGATCGCGCACGCGGACAAAAGAGATGTCTACTTGGGTGTTACATCCGCATTTTTTGGCTTTACGTCCGCATACTGTTTGTATAAAGCGCTGAGCACGGGTCTCGTGAGTCTTGTATACGTTATTCAGGCGCATTACATTCTCATCCCCATCATCCTTTCGGTGTGGTGGTACAACGACCACATAAACTTTAGAAAGTTCGGAGCAGTTGCGGTGTCCTTCCTTGCCATTACAATGTTGTATTCTGGATGAAATACTTCGACGCACATACGCATACGAATTTTGTCGCATACAACGAGGACCGGGGGGCCGTTATCATGCGCGCGAAGGATGCTGGGGTGGGGATGAATGTCGTCGGGACCCAACTCGACACTTCAAAAGCTGCAGTTGAACTTGCAGAGAAATACGACAATGTGTGGGCAACTATTGGGCTCCACCCTGTCCATACGACAAAGTCGTACCACGACGTACAAGAGCTCGGCGAAGGCGGGAAGGAATTTACTTCGCGGGGCGAAGTATTC
>CALRHH010000006.1 GCA_943359395.1 Candidatus Nomurabacteria bacterium | reverse complement strand
TCGCGGACTCGCGTGTGCAAAAACCAAAAAATTTCCTTGCATTTTTCTCGCGTCTCCTCCCCCCACCCCTCCACCGCAATGGAAAGGGAATTTTTGGTTTTGCTTCGCCGTTTCATATTTACATTTGCTCATAAATTCGCTATGATTTAAATATAAAGATTCCATACTTTATATTATATTCTATATACTAAATTATACAAGATTTCATATGAGCATAGCAAGCAATTTAAAAAAGATCAGAGCCGAAAAGGGCTATTCCCTCGAAAAAGTCGCCCGACTTGCTGATTTGTCTCTCAATACGATTGTTAAGATTGAGAATGGAGTCAATCAAAACCCAACAATCGACACTTTGTCTAAAATAGCCAAGGCTCTCGAAATCAAGGTTGATGACTTGATACAGAAATAATTATGAAAAATATAGCCCCAAAAACAATAAAATTATTCCTCCTCGAAGGAGATCCAACGGGTGTAAAAAAAGTCCAACTCAGTAACTGGTCTGGTTTGGCATTTGTTATTCCACGAAATAAACTTGAGGTAGTAAATAAGCGTGAGGAATTAAGCAAGCAATGTCTATATTTTTTGAATGGAGGTACTTCGATAAGTCCAGAAGTATACATCGGAGAAGCTGAAAATTTCCAAAAAAGAATTTCGCAACATCAATCTAAGGATTTTTGGAACACCTGCATTGTTTTCTTGGCTAAAGATGAAAATTTATCTAAAGCCCATGTTAGATTTTTGGAAGCGACATTTGTTGATGATTGTAAAAAAGCGAATCGTGCCAAAATGCACAACGGAAACTCTCCAGATGGCTCAAAGCTATCGGAGGAGGACGAGAGCGACATGGATGAATTTAAACAAAACATAAAACTTGTTCTATCGACCCTCGGGTATACTTTCCATGAAATTGCGTCTATTGCAGACAAATCGTATGAAAAATATTTTATAAAAGCAAAAGGGTTGGAGGCTAAGGGAATTTATACATCGGAAGGCATGATTGTTCTTGAGGGTTCACAAGTGGCAAAAGAAGAAGTGCCAAGCATCCATGAGTATCTGCATAATTTGCGGGCTGAAAAAATCCAAGAACAAGCGGTATCAGATAAAGGCAACTTTTATGAAGTACAGCAAAAAATTACTTTTTCTAGTCTTTCTACTGCCGCCGGTTTTGTAATGGGTAGATCAGCAAATGGTTGGAACGAGTGGAAAAATATCGAAGGTAAAACAATTGATGAAGTAGAAAGAAAGAGTTTAGAAAAAAAATAAATTTATGATCAATATACTCATCGCTTTCATTGTAATAATCGCACTCTGGTCTGTCTGGGGATTTTTCGGTTCTCGAGTTGAGCAAACGGACTATACCGTGGTGAAGAAAATGAACGACTACGAGATACGGGAATATCCAGCGCATATCGTGGCACAAACGACAGTACAGGGTTCTTACGGAGAATCCATGAGCAGTGGCTTTAGTATTGTGGCGGGGTATATCTTTGGCGGAAATACTAAAAGAGAAAGCATTGCCATGACTGCACCCGTAGTTGCACAAAAAGGAGGAGGAGAGAAGGTTTCAGAAAGTATTGCTATGACAGCGCCGGTAGTGGCAACGAATGATGGCGACTCGCAGACCATCTCTTTTGGTATGCCTCGCTCGTATACGCTTGAAACATTACCGACACCAAATGATTCGCGAGTAAAAATCGTAATGATTCCTACCAAGAAATACGCTGTCATGCAATTCTCTTGGTATCGCTCGGATGTGCGAATCAAAAGTATGCAAGAAAAACTGCTTTCAGCTCTTGCTCGCGACGGAGTCGTGGCACAAGGGAGCACTGCCTACGCCGGATACAATGCGCCGGGGACTCCGCCATGGATGACACGCAATGAAGTATTGGTAGAGCTAAAATAATTATCAATTCAATAACTTTTAAAAAAACTTTATGAAAAATATTTATATTAAAATATTAACCGCAGTTACTTATGTCGCCATGGTGGCGGTAAATTTTTTGGCGAACGGCTTGCCCATCAATGGTCGCTCTACGGGCGATATATCAGATGCCTATCCAAATATTTTTGCACCAGCCGGCCCGGCATTCTCCATTTGGGGCTTGATCTATCTTTTGCTGGGTGCTTATGTGATCTACCAATTTGTAAAGAAGGATCAAAAAACAGAAGACCTCCTCCAGAAAATCAATCCACTTTTTATCGCCACTTCACTCGCGAACATCTCGTGGATATTTGCTTGGCACTATGACTATATCGGTCTTTCGGTACTCATCATGGCGACACTGCTCATTCTCCTTATAAAGATTGCTGACATTCTTCGCACCGAGCAGTTTACATCGCTCGAAAAACTTCTCGTCTGGGCACCATTTAGTATTTACTTCGGTTGGATCACCGTGGCGTCAATCGCCAACATCACGGTATTTCTCGTGAGTATCAGTTGGAATGGATTCGGGATTGCCGACTTTGTCTGGACGAGCATTATCCTCTTGGTTGGAGCACTGATTGGAATCTTGCGAATGCGCAAAGACAACAATATCGCCTATGGCATGGTGCTCGTCTGGGCATATTCATGGATACTGTTTAAACATGTCTCTGCCAGTGGTTTTGACGGACAATATCCAATCGTCATCGCGACTGTGATTGTGTGTTTGGTTTTGTTTTTATTCTTTGTCGGAAGGATATTTTATAAAAAATAAATGAATACTATGTTCATAAAACAATTTGCAATCGCACTACCAGTATTCTTTGCCATCGACATGATCTGGCTTGGGCTGGTGGCCAAGGATTTTTATCGCGCGCAGATCGGCACGCTTATGAAATCGGACATAAATTGGACAGCAGCGATTATCTTTTATCTGATTTTTATCGCTGGACTTATTGTATTTGTCATCGCTCCAGCAGTGGAAAAAGGTTCGTGGATGCACGCTCTTCTCTTTGGGGCACTCTTTGGTCTGGTTTGTTATGCCACATATGACCTAACCAATTTGGCCGTTGCTAAAGATTGGCCACTTTTGGTTACAATCGTGGACTTGGTGTGGGGTGCGGTGTTGGCATCTTCTGTGTCGGTCGTAACTTATTTCATAGCAAGTAAAATCGGTCTATGAATTATTACCTAACCCTCATTTTGGTTTTGTTTGTATACATGAGCCTATGGTTCGTGGTTTCTTTGATTAAAAAAAGAAATGATGTCGCTGATGTCGCGTGGGGGCTGGGGTTTGTTCTCATGACTTGGACTTCATTTTTCCTTTCGGGTGATTCCGGTACACGAGGACTCTTGGTAGGAGTATTGGTGAGCATTTGGGGTCTACGTTTGGCTTGGCATATTCATGCACGCAATAAAGGCAAGGCGGAAGATTATCGGTATCTTGCGTGGCGTAAAGAATGGGGAAAGTGGTTCTATTCTCGTTCGTATGTGCAAGTATATCTTTTACAGGGGCTTTTTCTTTTTCTAATCGTTTTGCCCGTGTTGCTTATTAACAAGAGCACCGGGACAGCGCTAGGTATACTCGATGTGTTTGGTGTTGTGGTGTGGATCGTTGGTTTTTATTTTGAATCTGTCGGAGACGCTCAACTGGCGCGATTTATTAAAAACCCAGCTAACAAAGGCAAATTGATTCAAGGTGGACTATGGGCATATACTCGGCACCCAAACTACTTCGGCGAGGTCACGCAGTGGTGGGGGTTGTGGCTCATTGCTCTCTCTGTCTCGAATGGCTGGATTGGAATTATCGGGCCGATCATGATCACATTTTTAATTTTGAAAGTTTCTGGTATTCCTATGCTCGAAAAGAAAATGGAGGAGAATCCAGAGTTTGCGGAGTATAAAAGAAAAACAAGCGTGTTCATCCCATTGCCAAGAAAATAACGTAGCATGCAGAATTTTGATCAACGCTTTAAACCAGACCTCACTCCAAAAGAAATGCTCGCGCTCGGAGTTTTTGGCGGATTGTATTTTTCTGATAAACCCAAAGAGTTTCCGAAAAGTTGGTGGAGAAGTGCAAAATTATCTCCGGACGGAAAGAGACATAAGGAACTAAATTATTTTAATGTAAACGCAAGTCAGTCGCTCTCTGTTTGGCAAGCCAAAGGATGGATACATCCGCAAGATCCGCGTGGATGGTTTGAGTGGTATTGCAGATACTATTTAGGGCGTAGAACTGATGATGACGAAAGACAAATAAAAAGATGGCTGGCGATGCGTAGACATGTCATGCAGATTAAAAACAATTGCAGGGCGGGAGATATTTTTTGCCGACCAAAGCAAAGACAAGCTCTGCTACATTGGGCTTATGATTCGAGAAAAATGTAATCAAGGGAGCAATCCCCGCCGTTTTATAATATATCCTAAAAACGGCGGGGATTTGTGCGCGCACAGGGCGGGTGGGGCAAGCACATACAGATTTGTTTGTGCCTAGCACAATCCGCTTTAAGGAGTTACCACAACCAGTGAACGAAGCCACAGACTTTCAAGTCACCACCAAACGCGGAGAGGAAGCGCCTCGGTCGCCGTGAGGGTGGAGAAAAGAGCAAACAAAAATGTTAAAATAAGATTGCTCTTTTCGGAGACTGAAACGGCGAAGCAAAACCAAAAATTTCCTTTCCATTCATTCCGCTTCGCGGTGGAGGGGTGGGGGGAGGAGACGCGAGAAAAATGCAAGGAAATTTTTTGGTTTTTGCACACGCGAGTCCGCGAGCGTGTCCGAGGCGCATTGTATCGCTTCACCACGCAATCGGAGCGTACGGAGAGGTTTAGAGCCACCACGCGCGCGGAGCGCGCGACATCAGTTCAGTCGCTCGAAATAGGTTCGAGCTTGGTCGTATAATGTAGTTTGAAGCGAAGCGAAAAACGGGGTAGACTTGAATGCGAACCGCGGGCCGCAGGCGTCGAAAAGACGCTGAAGGTTTCGAGCTCAGCAGAGCGAGAGGCGATTCCAAGTCCCCCAGTAAAAACAAATTATGAAAAGAATCTCAACAATATTTTTTCAGCTGGTCATTGTGGCTCTAGGCGTCGGCACTCTTGCCCTCATGCTTTGGGAACCTCATATCGAGGGTAGGAATGCGCACGCCACACTCTTCCAAATATATTTCAACGATCCATTCTTGGCATGGGCCTACACTGCATCTATTGCCTTTTTCGTGGCGCTCTATCAAGCATTCAAACTGTCGGGCTACATCGGACGGAATGAATTATTTTCGGAAGCGTCGGTGAGGGCTTTGCGAACTATAAAATACTGTGCGATGACCCTCGTCGCCTTTATTGTAGCGGCAGAAGCCTACCTGTTTATAGTTCGGCCCGGCGATGACATTGCGGGCGGTGTTTTTATGGGTCTTTTGATGATTGTTGTCTTTGGCGTAATCGCCAGTGCGGCGGTGAGGTTTGAACGAAAGTTGCGACATGCGACGGGTCAAACATCCAAGGGCGACATAACGGCATAATGAGACCAGCATCGAAAAAAGTTCCAACTTCGTACCACCATCTCCAGCTCTTGGGGTACAATTGTCGGATATGGGACTTCCGACGCGAGATGAGGCGCATGCGCTCCTGGACAAACATGTCACAGATACATACCAGCGACTTCATGGTCGCATGGTTGGGAGTGCGATGGAAGGCTACGCTTCTCTGTATGGCCTGCCTACGCAGGCAGGAGAAGACAAAGACCTCTGGTACCTGACGGGGCTTCTCCACGATATTGATTTCGAAGAATATCCGCACGCGCATCCAGCTGAGTCTCTCAATTGGTTCAAGGAGTGGGGCTATCCTGAGGAATTAATCCACGCGGTAGAGGCGCACGCGTACGGATACAACGGATTTACGACCTTGCCGCAGACGAAGCTTGCGGCGGCGCTCATGGCGTGCGATGAGCTCTGCGGGATTTTCTACGCCTACCACATGATTAATCCGGTTCCGTACGGGCAGATGAAAGTGAGTTCGCTCAAAAAGCGGTATGGAGAAAGTAGGTTTGCCGCAAAGGTTGACCGCAAGGTCATAGAGCGAGGCTGTGAAGCGCTTGGCGTCGATGTGGAGACGCATATTGCCAATCTCATCAAATTTTTGGGAGAAATGAAATAGAGGGTATACTGTACCGATGAACGCAACACTGCACACGACAAAAGGAGATATCACTATTGAGTTGTTTGAGGCTGATGCGCCGAATACAGTCGCAAATTTTAGAAAACTTGTTAAGGAAAAGTTTTATGACGGGACCAAATTTCACCGTGTCATTCGAGACTTCATGATTCAGGGGGGCGATCCTTTGACGAAAGATGATACGCTGATGGCGCGTTGGGGCACGGGTGACCCGGGGTACAAATTTGCCGACGAGATTCGTGAAAATAATCACAACGTGATAGGAACTATTTCCATGGCGAATTCAGGCCCGAACACCAACGGAAGTCAGTTCTTCATCAATACCGCCGATAATAATTTTCTTGATTCCAAACACACGACTTTTGGCCGAGTCACGGCTGGCATGGATTTTGTGAAGGCTATCGAATCTACTCCGGTAGGTGAGTCTGATAGGCCAGTGGAGCCCGTGGTCATTGAGCGCGTCAGTGTCGCATAGCGGCGCCATAGCATGGTAGAATGTTCTCGTTATTAATTAGCAACCTAATAGAAAGAAGGCCGCGCTTTTGGTCGCGTTTTAAAGGACAGTACGCGACACGATTCTGCGGAATCGGGTGCGCGGCATGATTTCGCAAAATCACATATGGGAAAAGGAAACAACTCTCGTCGTAAGGAGGCGAAGAAGCCGAAAAAAGCGAAGAAGTAAGGTGGATCTGTTTCGTATATGTTGAAGGAGTTTAAGCAATTCTTACTGCGCGGCAACGTCGTCGACCTAGCGGTCGGCGTCGTTGTCGGTGCGGCTTTCAGCGCCATCGTCAATGCGCTTGTGGCTGATTTTGTCACGCCGTTTATCTCGGCGGTTGCCCGTGTCCCCGATATGGGTGGGCTCGTCTTTACTTTCAACGGCGGCGAATTTAAGTATGGGCACTTCCTCAATGCTGTCATCTCGTTTGTCATGATTGCGTCCACGATATTCTTCCTTGTCGTGAAGCCGATGAACCTTCTTGTCGGAAAATCGCGCAAGGGGCCACCCGCGGATCCGACCACAAAGAAGTGCACAGAGTGTCTGAGCGAGATTCCTCTTGCGGCAAAAAGGTGTTCACATTGTACACAGCCGGTCATATAGGGTAGGTTGGGCTTTATGGCTGAAGATACGATAGTGCGTTTTGAGGATGTTTCGTTTGAGCATGGTCCCCGCAAACCCATCCTCGATGAGGTTTCTTTTCCTATACGCCGAAGCGCCAAGCTCACGCTCATGGGCCAGAATGGAGCGGGCAAGAGCACACTCTTCGGACTCATCACGGGTGCAATCGAGCCGGAAGACGGCGATATACATATAGAAAAGGGGCTCTCTATCGCACTCTCGAGGCAGGTGATTCCTCGGGAGGAGCTCAAACTCACGGTGCGCGAATTTTTCCAGAAAGTATTCCCTAAAAAGATGTACGATATCGATCCTCGTATCGATGACGTCTTGGAGGTGGTCAATCTCAAAGGACACACAAAGGTCCACGACCGCGTGATGAGTAGCTTCTCTGGTGGTCAGCAGGCGCGTCTCCTCCTCGCCTCGGCACTCATCCAGAAGCCCGATTTGCTCCTCCTCGATGAGCCGACCAACAATCTCGACAAAGCAGGAATCGCACACCTCACCAAATTCCTCGTCGACTACGAGAAGACCGTGATTGTCATTTCGCACGATGCCGATTTCCTCAACGCTTTCACACATGGCGTACTCTACCTCGATGTGCACACGCGCAAGGTGGAGCAGTACGTCGGCAACTACACCGATGTGGTGGCTGAGATAAGTGCACGCGTGGAGCGCGAGGCGATGAAAAATGCGCAGATGCAAAAGATCATTATCGCCAAGAAAGAAAAGGCGAATTTCTTTGCAATGAAGGGGGGGCAGCTACGTGCTGTCGCCAAGCGCATGCGCGAAGCTGCTGCAGAGGCAGAAGAGGCCAAGGTGGAGGTGCGCCGCGAAGACAAGACCATCAAGAAGTTCCACATCCCATGCCCGCCCAATCTCTCCGGCGAGCTGCTCCATATCACCTCCTTCAAAACTATCAAGAATTACAAGCTGGTCATCAAGAAAAAGACCGTTTCGCTCCGCAAGAATCAGCATTTGCTTCTCAAAGGCCCCAACGGCATCGGCAAGTCCACGCTCTTCGAATCGCTGGCCCGCGCAGCGTCGAGCCCAGTAGGTGAATCTGCTGATTCAGGAGCGACGATTACGAAGGGGGTAAAAGTGGGCTATTACCGTCAGGATTTTTCGAACCTCGATTTCAGCAAGACCGTGTACGAAGAATTGGCCAGTGCGATGGATAAGGAAATAGAAGGGGATATGCGCCACGTCGCGGCGGGATTCCTTATCACGGGGGATTTGATCCAGACGAAAATCGGGCATCTTTCGGAAGGGCAGAAGGGGCTCGTGGCGTTCGCGCGTCTCGTCCTTATGAAGCCGGGGCTCCTCATCCTCGACGAGCCGACCAACCACATCAACTTCCGTCACCTGCCCGTCATAGCCAAGGCGCTCGATGAGTACGACGGGGCGATGATACTCGTCTCCCACGTGCCTGAATTCGTAGCCAAAATCAGAATCGACGACACCCTCGACCTCGAAAAATAGTCACGACTTTCTATGGCGAAACAATACAAAGTCCGCTCGGAAGTAGTGCTCTGGCCGGGGGCGCAGGGCGCGTGGCATTTTGCACATGTCGACAAGAAGCATTCCGCAGAGATACGCGAGAGATACGCGGGGCCGCGCAGGGGATTCGGCGCGGTGCGCGTGCGGGCACGCATAGGCAAAACGACATGGGAAACATCCATCTTCCCCGACAAGCGTTCGGGCACCTACATCCTGCCGCTCAAGGCCAAGGTTCGATATGCCGAAGGCATAGCCGCCGGCGACACGATCACTCTCACGCTCAGCGTCCTACTGTAGCCGCACTTTGCTCTATCTCTAGTATTTTGCAAAAACCGCAAGAGAGATTTGGAGAACATACTCACATACTGGAGTATGTCAGTATGTTTGGAATGGGGAGAAAGAGGGAGGATGGGAAGAGGGGGGTGTAGAATTGGGGGATGGATACATACAATTGGTACTCGACATTGATTAAGCCCGAGTGGTCGCCGCCTTCTTGGCTCTTCGGGCCTGTTTGGACGGTGCTCTACGCAATCATCGCCGTATCCTTCGGCGCCGTTTTCTATAAGGCCTTCACGCGGCAAATCCCATGGATTGTCGCTCTCCCTTTTGCCCTCAACCTTATTTTCAACTTCGCCTTCACTCCACTCCAATTCGGTCTCAAAAATAATCTTCTCGCGGCAATTGATATCCTCCTCGTCCTCGCCACGCTCATTTGGGCGCTTACGGCCCTTTGGTACGCGGCGCCAAGCCTGCGCTGGGTTGTGTACGTCAACATCCCCTATGTCCTCTGGGTTTCGTTTGCGACAGTCCTCCAACTCACCATCACATATCTCAACAGATAGGGAACCCGGATAGGGAACCCGCCGGCGTATTCCACCCCATCTCACCTTCTCCCGCTATCCCCACAACATTCAAACATTTTGCAAAACGTTGGAATGAGTGTGGGGGGGTGCGAAGGGGCGCTAGACAGAAAAAACCGCAGGAGTAGGCTTACTCTATTATCAGTCTTTTAACAGCTTTCCTATTTTTATGCAGACAAATACACACAAAGCGGGACTCGTGGGCGCGATAATGCTCGGCGGGTTCCATGTCCTCTGGTCGCTTCTTATTCTCCTCGGCTGGGCGCAGCCGCTTGTAAATTTTTCGATGTGGGCGCACATGGTAGCGTCCGGTCCGGTCTTCACATCTTTTGACGCGGTAGCGGCGCTCACAGTCATCGTCATCGCCGCTTGTATCGGGTATGCCGTAGGCCTGGTCTTCTCGACGGTATGGAACAAGGTGCACGGCGCCTGAAATCCCTTCTTTTGCTATACCCCTGAAGCGCCATGTGCTGACATCGCGCGCGGTATAATGCACAGATGAAAATCGTGCGGTTCAGCTCGTTTAAGGACACCGAGCCTCTCTTTACGGGCGCGCTTGCGGGGCACGAGATTACTTTCGTCCCGGAGCCCCTTTCGGCCGCAAATGTGCAGCTTGCCGCGGATGCGGAGGTCATCGCGGTCTTCGTGGATTGCGACGTGTCAAAAGAGGTCATCGAGAAACTGCCCAGAGTGAAGCTCATCGTCGCGGAATCGACGGGAGAAGACCACATCGACATGGCCGCAGCCAAGGAGCGGGGAATCACAGTGGCGAATGTTCCAGGTTACGGAGTGAGTTCTGTCGCAGAATTCACCTTCGGACTCATGCTCAACCTTTCGCGGCATATCAATCTCGCATCACAGGAGGTCCGTGATATCGGAAAATTCGACGTGCGGGCTTTTCAGGGTTTTGATTTGCAGGGCAAGACTTTGGGCATCGTGGGGACGGGCCGCATCGGTTCGCATGTCGCCGAGATTGGCCGGGGATTCGGGATGAAAGTTATTGCGTTCGACGTGCATCCTGATATGGCCCGCGCCGCGGAGCTTGGCTTCACGTACGTCACGCTTCAGGAGCTTGCGGCACAATCCGATATCGTGACACTCCACGTGCCCTATATCCCCGAAACGCATCACCTCATCAACGCAGACCTTTTTGCGCGCATGAAGCAAGGCGTCATCATCGTCAACACCGCACGCGGCGAGGTGATAGATACCGTCGCTCTCGTCGAAGCACTGAGAGCCGGCAAGGTCGCCGGCGCGGGACTCGACGTACTCGAAGGCGAACGCGAACTGCACAAGGAAGGGGCCATCATCAAGATGCAAGTGTCCGAGGGGCACGATTTGCGCCCGCTCATCGGAGACCACATGCTCATGGATATGCCCAATGTCCTCGTCACGCCGCACATCGCATTCCACTCGAAGGAAGCGGATGTGGACGGCGTTACCCGGGCAGTCGGTGAGATTACTGCATACATCGTATCCACTCCGCGCACGGGGCAGTAAGTGTATGGAGCGTCATTGGATTAAGAATTTCGACGCTCTCGCGACCAGTGATGAGCGCAGGGATGCGCTCACGATTCTTGAAGCGGGATACGATGCCGTGCAGACTGAGCGCGTAATACAGGAGTATGTGAGCGTCACCGACAACTCCATCACTATCCGCGGCCGCACATTTGATACGAGCGGATTCGAGAATATCTACCTCGTCGGATTCGGTAAGGGTGCCTGCGCCGCTGTGTATGAGCTGTACAAGATTCTCAACACACGACTCAAAAAGTCCGTGGTTATCGACAGAGCGATTTTGACGACTTGCCCTTCGGCAATAGACGCATTCGTGGGGACACATCCGATGCCATCAGACCAAAACGTACGGGCGACAAAGGTTGTCATGGGGCTCGCGGAAGAGGCGGGCGAGAATGACCTCGTGCTCGTCGTGGTCGCGGGTGGCGGCTCGTCGCTCCTGTGCTCCACGGATGAGGAGTGCGAACAAAACATCAGGCTTTTCGAAGAATTTGAGCGTGTTGGTGCTCCTATCCGTGAGTTGAATACGGTACGAAAACATATTTCTGAACTCAAAGGGGGCGGACTCGCCGAGATGCTCCATCCCGCGACAATCGTAGGAATGGTCTTTTCCGATATTGTCGGCGGTAACCCTGAAGAGGTTGCATCCGGCCCCACGTATCCCGACCAATCGACTACGGACGACGCGCGCGCCATTCTTAAGAAATACGGAATGGAGAAGGCGTTTGCACTCCAAGAAACGCCGAAAGACAAGAAGTACTTCGAGAAGGTCACCAACATCGTGCTTATCTCAAATGAGGATGCGCTTAAAAAAATGGCCGCTGCTGCGGAATCAATCGGTTATGCGAGCGTCATCATCGAAACCCCCCTGTATGAATTCCCGGAAACTGCACTCGCAAAGATATCCGAAAAAACTGCGCCGAAAAGTGTCGTATTCGCGGGAGGAGAGATTCAACTTCAGGTACCAGAAGACCACGGGACGGGAGGGCGCTGCCAATTCCTCGCACTCGAAGCGCTCCGTACCATTGGTTCTCATGCGGTTTTCGTCGCAGCGGCATCCGACGGTCGCGACAATAGCGACGAGGCGGGGGCTATCGTGGATAATGGCACTGTGGAGCGTATCGTGGAGCAGGGTATTGACCTCGCTCCGTACCGCGCGCGCATGGATACCATTCCCGTGTTCCAGAAAACGGGTGATGAAATCACGACCGGGCCTTTGGAAGCCAATGTATCGGATTGGTACTTCCTCCTTACTCCTTAATAATCTCCTCTATGAAATCATCACGTGCACAAATAGTTGCAACCATCGGCCCGAAGAGTGGCACCGTGGAAATGCTGCGGAAAATGGTACAACATCACATGGATGTGATGCGGCTGAATTTCTCGTGGGGTACGCACGAAGAGCAGGGCGGATACATCGATGCGCTCCGCACGGTGGAGGCCGAGACGAATACAAGTATTCCTATCATTCTCGACCTCTCCGGTCCGCGAGCACAAACTCCGACAGGGCATCATTTTGACGCAGAACACTATCATCCGGGAAAAGGATTGCTTACGAAGAAAGATAAAGCCGATATTCAATTCGGTCTTAAAAAAGGCGTGAACTATATTTCCGTCTCGTATGTGGGGAACAAAGAGGATGTTGAAGAGGCGCGGAAAGCGATACGAGAGCTCGACGGCACTGCACGCGTCATTGCAAAAATCGAGCGTCGCGAGGCGGTGGAGAATGCCGACGGGATAATCGCGGCTGCAGACGCTATTATGATAGGAAGAGGGGATTTGGGAGAAGAGGTTCCTCTCGAAAAAATACCCTTTATCGAAAAAGAGCTCTTAGAGAAATGTAATCGTGCAGGAAAGCCAGTCATCACGGCAACACAAATGCTCCTCTCGATGGTGACAAACCCCGAGCCGACGCGCGCGGAAGTCACCGACGTGGCGTATGCTATTGATAGTGGCTCCGATGCGGTCATGCTCTCCGAAGAAACCGCGCGCGGAGCGTATCCTGTAGAAGCGGTGGCTGAAATGGAAAAAATTGTCCTCGAAGCAGAGCGACACGCGTCCGACAGAGTCGTGCACCTCCTATAGAGGCTGAGACGTGTCGTATTAAAATCCGAGCGATGCGAGAAACGTGGTCAACTCCGTTCCCTCGATGGGGCGGTTTTCGCCTGATTTGAGACCGGCAAGCTTTATATTCATGATGCGCTTCCTGAGGAGGTGAGATGTGGCGAGTCCGAAGAATCCGCACATGCGGCGAATCTGGTGCTTTTTGCCCTCGGTAAGCGTAATCGTGAATTTCCGCTCGCCATGCACTTCGACGTGGCACGGCTTCGTGACGTAGCCGCCGATGTCGACGCCGTGCTCCATCTTTGCCTTGAAGTTTGTCGGTAACGGCTCTGTCGTCATGACGTCGTACTCCTTCTCGTGTGCATGCTCGGGATTAAGGAGCGCATCAGTAATGCGACCATCATCAGTAAGAATGATGAGCCCGTAGGAATCCTTGTCGAGCCTGCCGAGCGGAAAGACGCCCTCAATAGGCACTATCTCTTTGATATCTTCTTCTCCCTCCTGCGCCGAATGCGTGATGACGCCGCGCGGCTTGTAGTAGGCGAAGTAGCGCCACTTAGTCTGCCGCCACTTGAGGTCTACCTTGTCGTTTTCATTGATTTTGTCGCCCAAAGCGGCCGGACGGCCGTTGATAGTGACAAGCCCTTTTTCGATGAGCTTGTCGGCCTCACGCCTCGTGCAGTATTTCTGCAAGGCGAGGTATTTGTTGATGCGCATGGGGTATGCGGGCTTTCCTGTGTCCATAGGTGATTGAAGTAGTAGACCCCGTGAGATAATTACATCCGAAATTCGTTGCAATCGCCTAGAGCGGGTATCTCATGGGGTAGACTAACACTACATGATGCATTTTACCTATATTCTTGAGTGTGCCGACCGTTCGCTCTATGTGGGATCTACCAACGATTTGGAAAAAAGACTCAAGCAGCACAATGGCGCGAAATCGGGCGCGCATTACACCAAGATTCGTCGTCCCGTTATCCTCAAGCACTTTGAGCGGTTTCGCACATTCGCAAAAGCGCGCGCCCGCGAGGCGGAAATCAAGCGTCTGACACGGAAGCAAAAGTTGAATTTGATAGACGGGCGATAAGACGGTTTACGCCTCTCCGAGCCATATACGGTCCGTCTGGTCGTCGGCACTGCCTCCGCTTCTCCTCCTTCCCCCAGTTTCTTTTGTCGGAGGAATAGGAGGCTTTTTTGTATTGTTTTTTGCTGCCGCCCGCCGTGCATTACGGTTTTCGAGCCACTCCTCGTGCTCTTTGTCCAACATGCAGTAAGTATACCTCTCAGTTTGTCTACTTCCACCTTCCCCTAGGGTGGCAAATGGTACACTGGGATGGGGTTGATGACTCATTAAAAGGCACTTATACACCTAACATTTTGTATGAAATTAGCTTGCAAAGACCTTAACCCAGCTACTACCTGCGATTTTGAAGTCGAAGGCGCAGCCGCCACGGACGCAGCACACTATATGCTCATTCACGCGCGAGAGGTGCACGCGGGTGATATCGAGGACATGACCGACGAAGATGCACTTAAAATGATGGAATCGAAAGTTCGGGAGTAGTCGACACTCTATGGGTATCGTTTTCATCACCTTACCGGGGGCAGAGCAGCGTGCATTTGCGAAAGCGCTCCACGAGGGGACGGGAGGAGGAGTCGACCTCGTCCTCGTCAAAAGGGCGAGATTGAGTAGCGCCGGTCGCTCCGGGCGAATATATAAAGCTGTGCGCTCGGGAGCCATACTGCAGGAGCTGTGGTACGGGACGCTTCTCCGACTGAGCAGAAAGACACGCAAGGTTCTCGCTTACTTGCGAGCCAGTTCAACCGCCCCCTCTTCATCCGAGCCCGAGCTGGAGACGCTCGAAGTAGAAGATATCAATAGTAGAGAGATCGAGGCCCTTCTCAAGCGACTCTCGCCTGAGCTGATTGTTGTCTGGTGCAGTGCGATATTGAAACCCAACATTTTGGAGACGGCGAAAAAGACCATCAATTTTCATACGGGTATTTTGCCGTACTATCGCGGCTCTGTGGCGAATCAGTTTGCCGTCTTGCGGCGCGATGTGTCTCGTATCGGCAGTACGATTCATTACGTGACACGGGGGGTTGATCGCGGCGATATCATCATGCAGCTCTATGTGGATACGAAGAAACGACCAAGAGAGGCATTCCTCGAACTCAACAACGACAGCTTGAGAGCCTTCATAGCCATCGCAAAGAGAATTCTCGCAGGGGAGGAGGTCCCGGGGCATGCACAGAACCAGACCGAAGGAGAGTTTTTCCGCCTGAGCCAGTGGACGAATAAAATGCGGTGGATGCTCGGCAGGCAGCTCGTGCAATGGGAAAAGACGGGAACGTTCTGATGGACTCAGCCTATATCTCGTTGTTCTTGATGCGCGTGCGCAGCCTTTGTGCTTCCGCGTTGAAGAAATGCAGGTTGTGATACGAGGCGAGCTTCATGCCCGTCATTTCATGCGCGCGCATGAGGTGACAAATGTAGGCGCGGGAGTATGTCGCGCAGATGTCGCAGAGGCATCTTGAGTCGAGCGGCTTCTGATCAGTTAGGTAGCGGCGGTTGCGGATATCAAACCGTCCCTTTGAGGTAAAGACGACGCCTCGTCGCGCGTAATGTGTCGGCGCGATGCAATCGAAGGTGTCGCCGCCTGCGCTTGCGATGTACGGGAAATCGTCGGGGTGTCCGACACCGAGTACGTGGCGCGGTTTATCTTCGGGAAGTAGGTCGTGCACATCACCTAACATCTTTCTAAGCGAGCGTTTGTCGTAGCCGAATTCTCCGCCGATTCCGAATCCTTGAAATGGCATTGCTCCGATAATTTTTGCACTCTCAGCGCGGAATTGTTTGAAACTGCCTCCTTGAATGATGCCGTAGAGCGCCTGTTTGGTTTTGTGGGCTTTGATGCACATGTCCGCCCAGCGATGCGTGAGGTCGAGCGAGCGACGCATATACTTTTCGTCCGCCAGAGGCGAGGGACATTCGTCAAACGCAAAAATAATGTCGGCACCAAGGGTTTCTTGTATGCGAATGGATTCCTTTGGCCCAAGGAATAACTCTGTGCCGTCGATATGAGAGCGGAAGCGCACGCCGTCTGCGGTTATTTTTATATTGGTGGGTTGAGTACCTTCTCTAATGTGTTTCTCAGACTCTTCCCTCAGTATCTTGCCGACGCCGTGGTCTCTGCCGAATCCGAGGCTGAATACCTGAAATCCGCCCGAGTCAGTCATGAGCGGCCGCCTCCACTGCATGAATTCGTGCAGCCCCCCCGCGCGCTTCACCACCTTTTCTCCCGGAGCCAAATGGAGGTGGTACGTGTTGCAGATAAGGGCTTGAGCACCCGCATCTTCGACCTCGAAACTTTCCAGAGTACGTACCGTACCCCGCGTCGCGACAGGTATAAATGACGGCGTCTCTATTTCGCCGTGCGGTGTCGTGATGACGCCAAGCCGTGCGCGAGATTTCTTTGAGCGTTTGAGAATCTTGAATTCAAACATGGCGCACGCATAGGATACCCTCTCATGCCAATACATCAAGCAGACACTCAAAAAATAGGGAGGTGTGATAGCATGCCCAGATGCTCATAGACGAGATAACAATTACCGTAAAAGCAGGCGATGGCGGCAACGGTGCCGTGGCTTTCAATAAGGTCAAACTCTCACGCGGCCCAACGGGGGCCGACGGCGGCACGGGCGGGAGCGTCTACTTTGAGGGTACCGGAGATATCAATGCGCTTATGGTCTTTGCGAGCAGAAAAGAGGTGGAGGCGGAGCGCGGCCGCGACGGTCGCGGGCAATTTCTCGATGGTCGCAAAGGAGAGCATCTCGTCTTGAAGGTCCCCGTAGGGACGACGATAACGAATCTCGAGACGAACTATTCACAAGAAATCAACGAAGTCGGTCAGCGCATCCTCGCTGCGGGCGGCGGTGTAGGCGGTAGGGGAAACTTCAAATTTCGCTCCGCGACCAATACAACGCCGATGGAACATGAGGATGGCACGAGGGGGGATGTGGCTACCTACAAAATCAATGTCCACCTCATCGCTGACGTTGGATTAGTTGGTCTTCCGAATGCCGGTAAGTCGACTCTCCTGAACGAGCTTACTGCTGCCAAGAGCCGCGTCGCAAACTACGCGTTCACCACTCTCGAGCCGCACCTCGGTTCGTATTACGGCATTATCCTCGCTGACATCCCAGGTATCATCGAAGGCGCTTCGGGCGGCAAGGGGCTTGGCGTCAAATTCCTCAAGCATATTGAGCGCACGCGAGTACTCTTCCATCTGGTATCTGCAGAGTCGGATGACGTCGTGCGCGACTACAAAGTGATTCGCAATGAACTAGAGACGTACAATCCGGAACTCACGAAAAAGACGGAACACGTTTTTCTCACAAAGGTTGACTCAGTTTCTGACGCGGAAGTGAAAGAAAAAATGACAGCATTCAAAAAGGCTGGAATAACAGTAGTACCCGTATCAGTCCTTGAGCCTGAAAGTCTCCAGGAAATAAAAAAGTTACTCAACAAAATCAAAGACGAAAAAGGTCTTCAAACGCTATTCCCCGAGACGTAGCCGGTGGTCCAGGCTAGCTGGAGCGAGTAGCCGCCTGAGGGGCGGTTGATGTGAAGTACATCGCCCGTGAGATAGAGATTTTCGACTTTGAGTGAGCGCATGGTTTTCGTATCTACTTCGGTAAGCGGTACGCCGCCATCGGAGATGACGGCTCGGTCGAATCCCATCAAACCGGAGATTGTTAGAGGTGCGCCTTTCAGTATATGAATGAGCTGTTTGCGTTGTTCTTTGGTCACACTGTGAGCCTTTACGTTTGCATCGGGAAGGGCAAGAAGCTCAAGAATAGCTTTCGTCAACCCACGCGGAACAACCTCGGTCAAGACATTTTTGAAATCTTTATTCTTATTGATATCAATCTTCGCAATAATTTGTCGCTCGAGTGCCGCGAAATCGGTATCGGGATACATATCAATGCTCGCCGTCACGTCGGTATTTTTGAGCAGTTCCGCCACCTCGCTCGCGCTGTTTAATATGAGCGGACCCGAGAGTCCGAAGTGCGTAAAGAGGATTTTGCCCGTTTTGGAGAATGCGCGTTTACCGTCGGCGAAGAAGGTTATTTTCATAAACGAGAGCGAAATTCCCGCAAGAGATTTCACCCACGCTTCGCTTATCCGTAGGGGCACAATGGTCGGCGTCGACGCCTGAACAGAGTGTCCAAGCTCCGTAAGCCATTTGAATCCGTCGCCTGTCGAGCCTGTCTCTGGGTGTGATAAGCCGCCCGTAGATATGATAAATGTATCAGCGGTGAATGAACCCTGCGTCGTTTTTACTTCTTCGATTCGATTACCTACAACGGTGAGGCCCTTTACGGTGGCCTTTGTCATCACGACAACACCTGAGTCGGTAAGATATTTTTTCATAACGCGCGTCACATCAAGGGATTTCTGAGTCTCAGGAAATGCCCGCTTACGCGCCTCGACGACGAGAGGAAGACCGCGCTTTGCGAAGAAATCAAATGTATCTTGTACGCCGAATTGAGAAAGGGGGGAGTAGAGGAATTGCTCTGCGCCTCCATAGTGCTTCGCGAATGCCCTCCGATCAAACTCGGCGTTTGTGATGTTGCAGCGACCACCGCCGGTGATGTCCAGTTTTTTGCCTAAAGAGGCATTCTTTTCCAGTAGTAGGACGGACTTGCCGCGCTCAGCCGCGCGTCCTGCTGCCATCATTCCAGAGGCTCCGCCACCTATGACGATGACATCGTATTTCTTACCTTTTCGCTCCATTCCGCATATGTATAGCATGTCATTTGATTTTTGTCTCAAGACGTGTTATTGTTGCAGCTATGAATCTTCCTTCGAAAACCTTTCAAAAACACGGAAAGTGGGTAGAAAAGCCTTTTTTGACACATGTGCCCGTGTGCGCTTGCGGCAACAAATACATCAAGACGCGTCCCAACCAGACTAAGTGCATCAAGTGTATCTACAAGGCAGAGGAGCGGTAATCGCCCCTGCTATGATGTAAACTCTTGTATGAACAAAGAGTTTAAACGGTTTCTTGTTGTGGTGGCGGCGTTTGCCTTCCTCGTACTTGGTCTTCTTGGTCTCGCCCTCCCTTTTATCCAAGGATTTTTATTTCTTGGTATCGGCCTCATTCTTCTTTCGATTTCTTCGCCCCGTTTCCGTGCATGGGCGATAGTACACACCGTGCGGTACCCAAGAATTCACACGGCGTTGGAAAAGTTGGAGAAGTGGATACTCGGCATCATTGGGAAGGTGGACGAAGATGATGATGTTGCCCCTCCCAAAGGGTAACCGTCTAGAAGGGGGAGAGTACAATCAGGAATTCCTGAACATATACGTATGGAAATAATTAAAGAATTAGGCTCAAAAATGTTTTCGTCTCTTTCGATACGAAATTATCGTCTCTATTTTATCGGTCAGGCCTTTTCACACGTCGGGAATTGGATGCAGACGGTCGCTCTCGGGTGGCTCGTTCTTGAGGTCACCGGGTCGGGAACGGCGCTGGGGACAATGCTCGCCTTGCGGTTTGCTCCGCTCCTCTTCGGCGCCCCCTTTGCGGGAAATCTCATCGACAGTATGGATAAACGCACGCTCTTGTACACCACGCAATGGATGGCGGCACTTCTCGCTCTCGGAGTGAGTGCACTCGTTTTTGCGGACGTTGTTCAGGTCTGGATGCTCTACGCTGCAGCCATCGCGTTCGGCGTTGTCGATGCAGTGGACAGACCTTTGCGGCAGACCTTTGTGCACGAGATGGTCGGTCCCGTCCAGTTGCGCAATGCGGTCACACTCAGCTCGACGGAAGCAAACGTAGCGCGTGCTCTCGGACCTCTTTTTGCCGGAGTGCTGATAGCTACCGTCGGTATCGCATTTTGTTTCTTCGCCAACACACTTTCTTTTCTTGTCGTCATATTTTTTCTTACCCGCGTACGCCCCGAGGAATTTCACAAAGAAGCCGCTCATACATCAAAAGGACCTTCCGACATCCTTTCGGGCTTACGGTATGCAGCATCCGTTCCTGCAATCCGACTTATCCTGATTATGATGGCCGTCATCGGGACGTTCTCGTATGAATTCCAGGTTAGTCTGCCGATTTTTGCGAGGCAGACATTTGCGGGCAGCGCTGCCGATTACGCGGCGCTTCTCGCCGCCATGGGCGTGGGTTCGGTGATGGGCGGTCTCTTCATGGCCACACGACAGAAAGTGACGGCATCAGAGTTCGTCGTGTCCGCTCTTCTGTTCGGTCTCTCAATGTGCGTGACTGCAACGATGCCCACGCTCTCGTACGCCGTCATCGGCATGGTGCTTGTCGGCTTCTTTTCCATCAACCTTTCTTCGGTCGGTAACACCATTGTTCAGCTTGAGTCCGCCTCATATATTCGCGGGCGCGTGATGGCGCTCTGGACGATGGCGCTCTTCGGCTCAACGCTCGTCGGAGCCCCGCTCATTGGATTGATAAGTGAGTATGGAGGGGCGCGCTGGAGTATCGCGCTCGGCGGCTTTGCCGCGGTATGTGCCGCGGGATTCGGTGCGCTGCCGCTTATGCGCAAAGACAAGCTTCAGAGTGTGCCAGCAGATGTTGCTACGGTTACCGATGACTCCGTTGGAAGCTCAAAACTGTAATATTTACCCCCTGAGATAATGGCAGTCGCGCACTGCGACTTAACTCGAACCTCGTTATCTCACGGGGTATACTGTCCACATGAAAATCACGTCCATCCTGGCGAGAGAGATTCTCGATTCGCGGGGAAACCCTACGGTGGAGACGGATGTAGTGCTGGAAGACGGAACAACAGGTCGCGCAGCA
This sequence comes from Candidatus Nomurabacteria bacterium, assembly GCA_943359395.1. GTDB lineage: Bacteria > Patescibacteriota > Minisyncoccia > Phycocordibacterales > UBA2100 > UBA10103. The sequence continues at coordinate 27,380 of CALRHH010000006.1, read as the reverse complement.
GTTCCTTCTGGGGCGTCAACTGGTGCGCATGAGGCGCATGAGCTTCGAGATGGAAACAAAGCCCGCTATGGAGGAAAAGGGGTCTTGAAGGCGGTGGCCAACGTTCGGGGTGAGATAGCGCAAGCAATTGTCGGTAAAGATGCGGGCGACCAATCAGGAATTGACGGGACGCTCATTACGCTCGATGGAACGGAGAATAAAAATCGTCTGGGCGCAAATGCAATTCTCTCGGTATCGCTCGCAGCAGCTCACGCTGCCGCTCGAAGCAAGAAAGTGCCGCTCTATGAGTATGCGAGCACGCTCTCCTCTCAACCTAGAGAACCAATTTTGCCGCTCCCACAGTGCAACGTCCTGAACGGCGGGGCGCACACGGGCTGGGAATCAACCGACATTCAGGAGTTTATGATTATGCCCGTCGATGCACCGACATTCCGCGAAGGTGTGCGAATGATCACGGAAGTGTTCCACGCACTCAAAAACGTTCTCAAGGAGAGAGGATATGGTACGACGGTGGGTGATGAAGGCGGATTTGCTCCGAAAGTAACAGGTGGTAATACGGAAGCCCTCGCACTTCTCGGCGAGGCGGTCGAAGAGGCCGGGTACAGTGTGGGCGCAGACATCGTCTTCGCCCTTGATGTCGCGGCTTCGGAAATATTTGAAAACAACGCATATAAACTCATGCGTGAAGGCGCGACGCGTAATTCCGAAGAAATGATCGCGTGGTACGGAGAATTGCAGAAAAAATACCCTGTTCGTTCTATTGAAGACGGACTTGCGGAGAACGATTGGGAAGGCTGGAAGAAGTTGACGAATACACTCGGCGCATCGACGCAGCTTGTGGGTGATGACTTACTGGTTACTAATGTGAAATTCCTCGAGCGCGGTATCAAAGAAAAAGCGGCAAATGCGATACTCATAAAAGTGAATCAAATCGGGACGTTGACTGAAACAATTGCGGCGGTAGATATGGCGCATGCCGCTGGCTGGCGCGCGGTGATGTCGCACCGCTCAGGCGAGACGGAAGACACGACAATTGCGCATTTGGCGGTCGGCCTTGGCACAGGGCAGATAAAGACCGGCTCGATGAGTCGCACAGACCGCATGGCGAAATACAACGAGCTCCTGCGTATTGAGGAAACGCTGGGGGCAAGAGCAGTCTTTGCCGGAAGTTCTGCACTCGGTGTCAATACGTAAGTCTCTATGAAGATATTCATGGTTCGTCATGGGCAAACAAACTCAAATGTCGCAAAAATTATCATGGGGCAGCGGGTGGACGAGCCGCTTAACGACGAAGGGAGGAGCCAGGCACAAAAACTTTCCGCGAGTCTGAGGGGTGTACCGTTCGACGTTATTTTTTCCTCCCCGCTAAAGAGGGCGGCGGAAACTGCTGCTATTATTGCCGATGGCGGTGCTACTCACATCGTTCTGCACGACGCGCTGAAAGAGCGCGACTTCGGTTCACTATCGGGTAAGTCATGGGATGAGGCTGACGCCCTTACAGAGTCGGAACCCGGCGATTTGAAATCCGTAGATCGGCATCTGGATTACGACTACCGGCCGTACGGTGGAGAGTCCGCCGAGGATGTCAAAAAAAGATTGCAGAAATTTGTTTCAGATATTAAGACGAAATATTCAGATAAACGTATCCTGATTGTCGCGCATGCGGGGATACTGCGTTTTTCGCACGCACTTTTTCACGATACCAAAGTTGACCATATCCGGAACGCTACGATCGAGGAGTTTGATGTTTAAAGCGATAAGATACCCCGCATGGCATACCTTATTTTGGTCAGACACGGAAAATCAGAATGGAACCTCCTCGGTAAATGGACGGGGCATGTCGACATCGGCCTTGTCGAACAGGGCGTCAACGAAGCGCGTCACGCGGCGCACGCTATCGAGGACATCCCAATCGACTGTGCTTTCATATCGGACTTGAAGCGTGCGCAAGAAACATTCATGCAGATTTGTAGTGTGTTGGATAAGCCCGATATGAAAAGTGTCACAGAACCAGCTCTCAAGGAGCGCCACTACGGCATCTATACAGGAAAAAATAAATGGGAGGTCCAAAAAGAGATTGGAGACGAGGCATTCCACAAACTCCGCCGCGGGTGGGATGTCCCGATTCCTGAAGGTGAGACATTGAAAGACGTATATGGGCGTGTCGTGCCCTATTATGAGAAAAACATCAGGCCGTTACTTTTGGAGGGAAAAAATCTTCTCGTGGTCGCGCACGGAAATTCCTTACGAGCGCTTGTGAAGCATCTGGAGAATATCTCAGAGGACAAGATTGCGGAACTTGAAATAGGAACGGGTGAAGTGTACTGCTATGAGTTCGACACCGGAGGAAATATCATTGGCAAAACAATACGCGCCGCGAATCCCAACAAGATGAATGTTTAGGCAACCGTCAGGAGCAATAGAGCATATCATCTTCGATCTTTCGGAAGTATTGCTCACGGGCGTTAAGGATACGGGCATCGCACTGCGCGAAAAGCACCAGCTCGAGATATCAGGTCCCAAAATGGACTGGGCACGAGAGAAACATCCGCTTCTCACGCCGCTCATAAAGGAGTTTTTCCACGGGACTGTCTCCGAGAACGACTACGTTGAAGACGTCGTCGCGAAGTACCCTCAAATAGGAGACAGTGCGTGGCTCAAAGAGCACATTCGCGAGAATTTTGTCGAAGTCGAAGGTACGCGCGACATTGTTATAGAACTTCGGAGGCTCGGTTACAAGCTTGCCATCCTTTCAAACCACGCCAAAGAGTGGATAGATCACTGTGAAGAGAAGTTTAATTTTCACGGACTTTTCGATACGCGCGTGTATTCGTACGATGTTGGAGCCTCAAAGCCAGACGTACGTATGTATGACGCCGTTCTCACACAGTTAAAGACGACTCCCGAGAGGTGTCTTTTCGTTGATGATTCAGAAATAAATATTGGGGCAGCTGTGAAGCTCGGCTTCTCCGCCATTCTTTTCACAACAGCGGCGTCTCTTCGGGGAAAGCTTAAGGAAGTCTTAGGGGATTTTCATGCGGTATAATAAGCGCGCTTTATGGTTACTCCGTCAAACAACATCCCCACAATATTTGCGGCATTCGGTGCCACAGGGGATTTGATGCGGCGGAAGGTTTTACCCGCACTCTACTACTCCTACAAACACAACGAATTGCCCAGACAGTTCCGCGTAGTAGGCTTCTCGCGTCGGGGTTGGACAGATGAGCAATTCCAAGCGTACGTGAGAGAGGTGCTGGAGGAGCATGCCAAAGGGGAGATTCCCGATGCCGAGCTTGCGCCGTTTCTTGCAATGTTCAAATTCCAAAGGGGGACTTTTGGGGATGTTGAGAGCTACACGGAATTGAAGAAAACCTTTGACGCCTGCGACCGGGAGTGGGGTGTCTGCTCAAACAAACTTTTTTACCTCTCAGTGGCGCCCGAATTCTACGAACTCATTCTCGGCGAGCTTTCCCGCTCGGGCCTCACGGACCCCTGTGAGCCGGACCAAGGCTGGACGCACGTCATTGTCGAGAAACCATTTGGTATGAATTCTGCTACCGCCAAGCAGATAGATGAGCTTTTGGGGAGGCTCTTCAAGGAAGAACAAATCTATCGAATCGATCACTACCTTGCCAAGGAGATGTTGCAAAATATTCTGACCTTCAGATTCTCCAACAATCTCTTCGAGCTGCCGTGGGGCAACAAGCTTATCGAAAGCATCCATATCAAGGTGTTAGAAAGTATTGGCGTCGAGAAACGGGGACCTTTTTATGACGGAGTGGGAGCTCTTCGTGATGTCGGGCAGAATCACTTATTGCAAATGCTTGCGCTCATAACGATGGAGCATCCGGAGAGCTTCGAGGCGTCGGCGATACAAAAAAGGCGTGCACAAATTTTGGGTTCGCTCGATATTCTTTCGGATGAAGATATTAAAAAGTCGACGTTCCGCGGTCAGTACGACGGATACCGTGATATCGAAGGAGTAGTGCCGAGCTCCGATACGGAAACATATTTCAAAGTTCGCGCCACTATGTCCAATCCTAAGTGGAGTGGTGTGCCGATGGTTATGGAAAGCGGGAAGCGTCTGGGCGAGCCGCTCAAGGAGATTGTGGTCACTTTCAGGCATCCGATGCCGTGTCTCTGCCCGTCCAGTGGCCCTCATCACAAAAATGAGGTCATATTCCGCATGGAGCCGCGAGAGGAGATACTCATTGAATTTTGGGCAAAAAAGACCGGATTTACTTTTGCAACCGAACGCAGGGAATTTCACTACATGCTTCGAGAGCAGTCGGCGCACGTGCCGTATGTGGAAGAGTACGCTAAGCTCCTTCTCGACTGCATCCGCGGTGACCAGACTCTTTTTATCGGAACCGAGGAGATACGGGAGATGTGGAGATTCACCGATCCCATCCTTGCCGCATGGCAAAAGGGCGTGGTACCGTTGGAGAACTACAAACCAAATTCAAAAGAGGTGTTAGATATTGCACGTCATGTCAAATGAAAAAAAGGAAATAGGCGTTGTGGGTCTCGGTAAAATGGGCGCTGGTATCGCTCTGCAGCTCCGCGAGAAGGGATGGAAGGTGAGCGGTTACGACCCGAGTCCGGAAACAACGGGGGCTCTTGCCGCGGAGGGTGTCCAAACCCGCGCCTCTCTCGAAGAACTGGTAGACGGGCTCTCTGCACCTAAGCTTGTGTGGGTGATGGTCCCGGCTCGCTTGCCGGGAGCAGCAGAAGATGCGCCAAGTCCTGTGGATGAAGTACTTTTTGGAAAAGGAGGGCTTACCGAATTACTGTCAAAAGGTGATGTGGTCATAGACGGCGGAAATTCGTATTTCAAAAAAGCTGAAGTACGAGCGAACAAATTGACAGAACACGGAATCACGTTTATTGATGTGGGATTCTCCGGCGGTCCAAACGGTGCACGCAACGGCGGATGCCTCATGATAGGAGGCGATGAGGCGAGCTTCCGGGCACACGAATCGCTTTTTCGAGACCTTGCACTCAAAGATGGTTACCAATTCTTTACGGGTGCAGGTGCGGGACACTTCGTGAAGATGGTGCACAACGGCATCGAGTACGGCATGATGCAGGCGCTCGGAGAAGGATTCGAGATACTGAAAAAATCTCCATACAAGCTCGACCTCACGCGCGTCACAGATATCTATAATCACGGAAGCGTCATCGAGTCGCGCCTCGTCGGCTGGCTCAAGGGAGCATTTGAGCAGTACGGAGAAGACTTGGAAGAAGTTTCAGGTACGGTTGGGCATCTAGGAGAAGGTGAATGGACTGCCAAGACCGCGCACGAGATGAACATCCCAGCAAAAATAATCGAAGGCTCCTTCCAGTTTCGCGTGGAATCCGAGAAAAACCCTACATTTACGGGCAAAGTCGTTTCGGCACTGCGCAATCAGTTTGGTGGACACAGCGTCAACAAGTAACCTGGGGAGGCTGTATACTGAAGCCATATGGAGAAAAGAAAGACGTGGCATCAGAAACATGAGGAGAGTAAGACTCTCGGAAGCAAACTTGCCGATGGAATGACTGCTTTCGTGGGTTCATGGACCTTCATCTGGATTCACGTCGTGTGGTTCACGTTGTGGATAGTTCTCCCCATAGAGGCATTTCCATACGGACTTCTCACCATGATTGTCAGTCTCGAAGCAATTTTACTCTCGACTCTCATCATGATGTCGCAGAACAGGCAATCGGACCGCGACCGCCTACAGGCGGACGCCGATTTCGAGACAAATCTCCAGGCGAAAAAGGAAATAGAAGACTTGCAAGTACGTCTCGCCCGCATCGAAGATGAGAAGCTTGAGAAGATTTTGAAGATACTTGAATCGCGATAGGAGAGGGATCTTCGGTTGTCCACAGAGTACTTTAGTTGACTAAACCACTCCACTCTGATAAAGTGTATTGATGAACTGGAAAAAGCCGCAAAAGAAGGATTTGATAGAGGCGATCCTTTCACTAAAAAGTGCAGGTGAAGCGCAGCGTTTTCTGATTGATTTACTGACACCCGAGGAGATAGAAGAATTCTCCAAGCGTTTTCAAGCAGCTAGGATGCTCTCGGAAAAAATCCCCTATTCTATAATTGAGAAGAAGACAGGCCTCAGTTCGACTACAGTCGCTCGTGTATCAAAGTGGCTCAACGGGAAAGAGGGTGGCTATCGCTCCGTTATTGCCAACATGCACCATCTCCCAACATCTCTAGCGGGAGAGAGTTGAGTTGATAGTCATTTCTAGATTTCAAACCAACCCCCTCTCGCGAGGGGGTTATCTTTTCGCAGAGTGATCTTTGAGTAATACAGAAATAGCCTAGATTTCCACAACCCAACAGGAGTAAGCCATGACACGGACTACCATGCTGATTGATTTGAAGCCCCAGGCGGTGGTGACCTATATACCAGTCACCTATAGCATCCTTGTGCCGACGAAAGGTCTTGAGCGCCCGATTGAGAAGAAGTTTAAAAGCGTAGGTGTATCAATCGAAAAAGATCATCCACGCTCAATCGAGAGTAGGATTTCGGGAATCCCGCCGCTCACCCGGTCAATCTCGTGTCGCAGTGATTTGGTGCCGATGATGCTTGCCAGAGGCAATGCAGACTTTGGTATCACCACAACGGAAGTAGTCGATTCGTTCGTCGCCGAGAATACCCCCTGGAGGTTCGCGCGTGAGCTTGTGATTCTTGCCAAGCTGAATATCAGCCGATCCTCAAACGGAGATACACGAATTGTGTTCTTTGGCAGGGAGGGTGATGCGAACACAATCAGAGACGCTGCTTTGGATTTCGACGAAGAAAAAGAGGGCGTTCCTCGAATTGCCACGGAGCATCCGGTACAGACGATGCCCTTTCTGCAAAAGCACGGTATGGATTTCCCGGTCTATATAGTGAGAGGATCCGCTGAAGCTCTTGTGCAGCAGGGGTTCTGCCGTTATGGCGTAACGCTCGTTGAGACTGGAACGACCCTCAAGGTCAATGGTCTCAGGGAAATCGCAACAATTTGCACCTCTTCTACGGTGCTTGTAGCGAATGCTTCGCGACTTAAGTGGGATGGTGGCGAACGCCGTACCTTTGCCGAGCTTCTCTGTGCGCGGCTCGAGGTTTCCTGTCAACTTCCCTAAGGTAACTAGTCTGGGCTGGCGGAATACTGAAACGTGATGCGGGCGCGCCAGAGGCGCGCCCGTTTTTTTTTGTTTAAGGCTATCCACACGGGATTTGCAAGCAAAAATAGGTGTGGTACGGTGTAAGGACATGACTCCAACGACACATACACCTCGACGAGCAGCTTTATTTGAGGCTGTTTAGAGTGTTTGTAATCTCCCCACAAACCTTCCAAAATGGCCTCAATCGAGGTCATTCTTCGTTTAGATGTCACCGAAAGGCGCATCTAGCGATGCGCTCTTTCACAGGAGGAGAAAATGAGGAAAACTGCACTCGTCAAACTCACGGGCGATCTCGCAGAGCTTCGACCAGACGTTCTGGCGTGGCTGCGCCCTCTCGCGCAGGAGTACTTTATCGTCATCTGCACGGGTGGCGGCGCTCGGATCAACCAGCGGTTCAAGGAGGAAAATATTCCGTATATATTCGGAAAACTTGGACGTGAGATCGGCTCGTTCAAGGGTCGCCAGATTGCCCGCGATGAGCTGGAAAGCAACCAAGCGCTGATTCAGGACCAGCTTGCACTGGAGAAAATATCGGCCACGGTAATCATTCCTGTGCTCGATATCGGCTCCGTGCTCTGTCACGTCAACGGTGACACGTTCATTCAGACCGCCTATCTCGGCTATGACAAGCTTTTCGTCCTAACGCTCGAGTCCAGGAAGACGGTCAAGCTCGAACAATTCGCTGGATTCAACAAGGTTGAAGTTGTCGGATTCCCCGACGTCTATCCACTGTAAGGAGAAACGGAGATGCACCCCAAATGGGTTGATTTGCTCGAAAGGATGAAGCGATTGGGCGTCTACAATACCAACCTTCTCACGCCTCGCAGGCTATCGAGTCAGTTCTTCGCGGGCCGTACAGTTGTCTATCCGCGAGCGCATAAGTTTGTCTTTGCGGACGGTCCTATCAAGGGTCACATAGCACGGCGCAAAACTGATGATGAGTTCTGGCAGGAAATCTCGCAAATTTACGTTGATGAAGATTTGCGAGGCAACGGGATTATTCGTGCGATGACGTTTGAACTTATCGCGCGAACTCCAGCTGTTATCCAGCTATTCGGTATCACTTCGGTACGCACGGTCATGAGTGTATTCGAAGAGTGTCAGATGGGAGCGGTGACAAAGGCGACTATGCCCGACGTCGAGGCATGGGCGGAGCGGCTTGGAATCCGGGACCGCCTCCCTGACTCTGCGCTTTCCCAAGATCCTCCTCAACCTTGCGACAAAGAACGTTGGCTCTTTGTTCGCTGAAAACGGATGCGCGCGAAGCAATTCGCGCGCATCCCTTCCTTGTTTCCATCTATAAACGTATTATCTATAGTAATCACTCATATGCGTCACCTTATATCACTTAAAGAGCAGAGCGCGGATGATATCCGCGCGATTTTGGATATTGCTACGACGCTCAAGAAAAAATACCGTGCGGGCGAGCCGACTGACCTTTTACACGGGAAGACTCTCCTTATGTTTTTTCAGAAGGGTTCGACGCGGACGCGTATTTCATTCGAAGCAGGAATGACAGAGCTCGGCGGACACGCCATCTATCTCGATGCCGCCAAGACACAATTCGCCCTCGCGGAGTTCCGTGATGAAATACAAGCCGCCATGCGGTTCGGCGACGTGCTCATGATGCGCCTTATGCGCGTGGACGATGTCGCACTCGCGGCGTCATTCAACCGGATACCCGTCATAGACGGCTGTAGCGAAAAGTATCATCCGTGCCAAGCACTTGCCGACGTTTTTACCATGTCCGAACATTCTGGAGGTTTGGAGAATGTAAAAAAAGTCGCATGGCTGGGCATCGAGAATAACGTTTCGAATACGCTTAAGTTGATATGCGCGAAGCTCGGTATAGATGTTGTCTTAGCGGCTCCCGAGATACATGCAGCAAGCGTAGACTCGGAATTAAATACAATGGCAGCTGATACGGGTAGAGTAAAAAAGACGCTGGATATCAAAGAGGCCTTGTTCGACGCTGACTATGTCCATACCGATACGTGGATGGATGTGGAGTATTTCGATAATGGGAAGGTTCGTCCCGAGTTTGCAAACGAATACGAGCGTAGACGGACTCTTCTTATGCCGTATCAGTTGAATGCGCAGCTCATTGATACGCACGCGCCGAAGGCGGGGATTATGCACTGCATGCCGATGCATGTGGGCTACGAAATCACGCGCGACGCCATCGGACATAAAAATTCAGTCATCTTTGACCAAGCGGAAAACAGAAAACACGTCCAGAAAGCCATACTGCTTTGGTTGCTTGGGAAGAATCTTGAGTAATATACGTCCACAGGTCGGGCGAGGTGCCGAGATTCACGAGGAAGCATTTTGTGTTACAATCCCTACTTCTCTATGGAACTACTCGGAGAAAAATGCGCGGTCTTCGGAGTCTACGGGACGGGGCTCGAAGTCGCGCGACTCTCCTTTTTCGGTCTCTTTGCGCTCCAACACCGAGGGCAGGAGAGTGCGGGTATTGCAGTCGCTGATGGAGAGAGCATCACGCTCCACAAAGGCATGGGACTTGTCTCACAAGTCTTCACCGAGGACAACATAAAACAACTCACGGGCCACATTAGTGTGGCCCACAATCGTTATTCGACGGCAGGCGGCTCGCACGTGAAGCACGCACAGCCGATGCTCGTCGCGGGCAAGGGCTCTGTCGAGCGTCCGGCAGAAGCTCCGAGCGCCGGTATGTACCCATACGTATCTTTGCGCTCCGCGCCAGAAGACGATTCAATAGCCCTCGTACACAATGGTAATTTACCGAGCACCAAAGCGCTTGCTGATTTTCTTACTACCAAAAAGATTGACTCTTCTGAATTCGCCGATTCGCGCATGATAGCCGAGGCGATAGGAGCACTGATGCGCGAAGGCAAAGAACTGGAGGATGCAATAGCCGAAGTCTATCCTCTGATGACGGGCGCATTCTCGATACTCATCATGTCGAAAGACCGCCTCATCGCTATTCGCGATACATGCGGGATACGGCCGCTTTCGGTGGCGCGGCTCAATGGTGGATACGTCATAGCATCGGAAACGTGTGCCTACCCGACGATAGGTGCGGAATTTGTATGTGAGATTGAGCCGGGAGAGATGCTCGTGATAGATGAAAAGGGGATGCGCACGCGCATGCTGGGTAGGCCAAACCCTAAACTCGATATATTTGAATTCGTTTACTTCGCGCGACCTGATAGCGAGATACTCGGCAAATCGGTGTATGAGGTACGCAAGAATTTTGGAGTCCAGTTGGCGCGAGAGAACAAAATAGAAGCAGACGTGGTAATTCCTGTCCCTGAGACCGCAATCCCTTCGGCAGTGGGATTCTCGCGTACTTCTGGGATACCGATGGAACTCGCGCTTGCAAAAAATAGGTACATCCATCGCACATTCATCCAGCCTGAGCAGCATATTCGCGACCAAGGCGTGAAAGCAAAGCTCTCGCCGGTTGTTGAGTGCATCAGAGGTAAGCGCGTCATCGTCATCGACGACTCGATAGTTCGCGGTACGACTTCGCGTCAGATAGTGCAGATGCTCTTTGAGGCGGGTGCAACTGAGGTGCACTTTCTTGTTGCTTCGCCCCCGGTAAAATTTCCCGACTTCTACGGCATAGACACTCCCGACCAAAAAGACCTTATTGCAGCAACTAAAACTGTTGCTGAAATACAAGAGCATTTAAAGGCAACTTCCGTACGCTACCTTTCATACGAAGGGATGATCGCTGCCACAGGTCTTCCCGAGACTCAGTTTTGCACGTCGTGTTTTAATGGTGTCTACCCGATTGACATAAAGGAGCGCTCAAAAGAAGTGACGTTGCGGTAACATTTCTTCCCGATGAAGTAGACAAAGCTGCTCAGTCCGAGTAGTCTATGACGATGAAAGTAAAACCGTTTGTACCGAGTGAGAAAATATTAAAGAAGTATGCCAACGTGCTTGTAAATTTCGCACTCGGCATGGGGAAGGGAATAAAAAAGGGAGACGTTGTCCGTCTTTCTGCGAATGAGAGCGCCAAGCCGCTCTTCATGGCTGTTTGCAATGCAATCGTCGATGCGGGAGGGCACGTACTCTCGCATTATGCTCCCGATGAGGAGAACGGAGACATGCGACGCAATGCGAGTACGAGCCGCTATTTCTACCAACACGCCTCCAAGGCACAACTCGAATTCTTTCCCGCAAAATATCTTCGAGGCGTGGTCGACCAGATGGATCACTCCCTCTATTTGCTTGCGGATAAGGACATGCACCTGATGGACGGTATAGACCCAAAGAAGATGATGACGCGCGGTATGGCAATGAAGCCTTTTACCGACTGGCGTCACGAAAAAGAATGGAAGGGTAAATTTACTTGGAGTATCGCGATGTATGGGACTCCCGCAATGGCAAAAGAAGCCGGACTCTCGGAGAAAGAATACTGGAATCAAATCATAAAGGCATGCTTCCTGGACTACGAGAACCCCATAAAACGTTGGAAGGAAGTATATGCAGAAATAGAGAAATACAAGAACCGACTAAACGCACTCACGCCCAAAATAGACAGATTGCATGCGGTCGGTCCGGACATGGACCTCTGGATACGCGTGGGAGAGAAGCGCAATTGGCTCGCGGGGCGCGGCGTGAATATGCCGAGCTTTGAGATTTTTACCTCTCCTGATTGGCGTGGGACAGAAGGGTGGATAAAGCTCAATCAGCCGCTCTACCGCTACGGTTCGAAGATTACGGGCATCGAACTCGAATTCAAAAATGGCAAGGTGGTCAAGTCGAAAGCAAAAACAAACGAAAAACTTCTCAAAGAAATGATTGCCACACCTGGCGCCGACAGGCTGGGCGAGTATTCGCTCACTGACAAGCGGCATTCGCGCATCACGAGATTTATGGCGGAGACTCTCTACGATGAAAATGTGGGCGGACCATATGGCAATACGCACATCGCGCTTGGCATGAGCTATCGCGATACCTTCCGCGGTGACGTCTCCAAACTTACGACGAAACAGGCAGAGGCGCTTGGTTTCAATGATTCCTCGGTGCATACGGATGTTATCTCGACAACGCGCCGCACGGTGACTGCCCACCTCAAGGACGGCAGCACAAAGACCATCTATAAGGACGGTCAGTTTGTACTCTAAAAATGAAGACGATATACCTCGTACGACACGGAGAAAGTGAAAACAACGCTGCGGGTACTTACAATACTCCCGACGCACACCTATCTGAGCGCGGTAGGCAACAAGCTGAAGAAATTGCCGCTCGATGCGCACACTTACAGGTTGATTCGATTATTGCGAGTCCTATGGTCCGCGCCAAAGATACGGCGGAAATCGTTGGCGCTCGTATCGGGAAATCTGTTGAGACCTCAGAGCTTTTCATGGAGCGACGTATGGCCACGAGCTTGCAAGGAAAGGCCAGGAAGGACCCTGAAGTCATAAAAATCATGAAAGAAATGAATGAGAATCTCGCGAATCCAGAATATCGATACGAGGACGGCGAAAGCTTTGAGGAGCTGATGGCACGTGCGCTTGCGTGTTTGGACTATCTTGAAAAGCGACCAGAACAATCCTTAGTCGTCGTCACGCACGGCTTTTTCATGCATATCATTGCGGCGGCGGTGATATTCGATAAAGACCTCACAGGCTCAGAGTGTACCCATATTCTCCGGGGTTTGCAGGTGATGCGAAACACAGGCCTCACTGTTCTTTCATACGAAGAAACTGACGTCCGTAATAGTATAGACGGATTCGGCTCGCCGTGGCAGTTGCGTGTCTGGAATGACCACGCACACCTCGGATAACGTGATACGATAGGAATCCTATGAACTTCTCGATTTCCGGTGGCTCTCTCAAATTTGTCATCGGATGGGCGGCTGTTTTCCTCTTCCGCCTCATACCGTTCCGTCCGCCAAATTTTGAGCCGATGCTTGCGACGGTGATGCCGTTTTCGAAACGCTACGGACTCCTCGGCAGCTTCTTGTTCGGATTTCTTGGCATCGTATTCTACGACGCGGTCACGAGTGGTTGGGGTAGCTGGACCGCGGTCACGGCTATCTGTTATGGCCTCCTCGGTATCGCGGCACATCTCTTTTTTAAGAATCGAGAGGCTTCGGTCAAGAATTTTCTCTTGTTTGGTCTGCCCGCAACGGTAGTCTATGACGCCGCTACTATGATGATAGGTCCCGTTTTCATGCACCAACCGCTCGTAGTCGCGTTTGCAGGTCAAATTCCGTTTACGCTTATGCACCTCACGGGCACGATAGTCTTTTCGGTCTTGCTTTCTCCCGCCTTGTATCGATGGGTGATTCAGAACGAGTATTTCGAGCTCTCCTTTCTGCGCGCCTCCGCCGTCTCAGGAAAGGGGGTTTAATTTCGTCTCTCGATTTTTCCGGCGACTACGTGTCCAATCCAAACGAATAATCCGCCGAGGAGGAGCCCTCCAATGACGTCGCTCAGGTAGTGTACGCCTAAATACAAACGACTAAAGGTGATAAGGGCAATCAATAACGTACACACTGTTAGGGCGGTCGTACGTGCATAGCCTGCGGGAAGCATGCGATAAGTGAGATAGATGAGAAATCCGTAAAGTGCCGCTGCCAAGGTTGCGTGACCGCTTGGGAATGAGAAGCCGGTCTCAAGGTATGCTTGATACGCGACTTCTGGCCTGGTACGGTGAACGAGCTCCTTCACAAGGAGGGCTGCGGCTCCACTCCCCAAGACACTTACAGCAAGACCGACGGCCAGGGCAAAAGTACGTCGATATACAAGCAGCAGACCAACACAAAGGGCAATACCGCAAACAAAGATAGTACTTCCAAGCTCACTGATACAGATAAAAAAAAGAGTAGTTGTGATATCTCGATGTGCGAAAAGGTACTGAAGGATGCTCATGTCAACTCCAGTGAGAAAGGTGCTCATGAAAGCGGAATGTAAGGAATGAATATTGCCGCGCCGACGATAAGTGCAGTGAAGGATGCGATAAGGACTGCGGCGGCTGCGAGATCTTTTATCTTTGCGATGTGCGGGTCAGGGTTTCTCTGCACCATGTCGCAAAATTCTTCAAGGGCGGTATTGAGGGCCTCGGCTGAGAGTACGAACCCGATAAGGAGAATTATAATGAGAAGGTCGGTATGTGATACTTCCAGAAACGATGCTGCGAGAAGGATAAAAAAGCCGCATGCTATTTCAAGTCGGAAATTCGATTCCTCTTTCCACGCGATGACAAGGCCGGCAAAGGCATTGCGCAAGCTATTGATTTTACTGTCTAACATAAGGTTTCAGTATATCTTGTCGGCCGACTTTCGTCTGCTATCATATCAGAGTGTTGGCACCGGCATGGGTATCTAGGGTTTCTCGACCAGTAAGTACTGGAGTCCTCTTCTCCGGCATTTTTGCCGCAACCCTATTTGCCATAGTTGTTACGCCTGAAAAAGCGTTTGCTCACGGCGGGGCAGTGCAGACATTCGTGAGTACAACGACTGAGGGGCACATAATTGATGTCGATTATGATTCGCCACCGCTCGTCGCTGAGGGGGCAGGACGCTTTACGTTCGGTCTTTTTTCCGATGACTCCCGGACTGAGGGACTCGAGTTTACCGATTTGTGGGTGCGGATAATAAAAGGAGGAGACGAAAATGGCCAAAGAGGAGAAACCATCTTCGCGGGCCCGATTCTCAAGGCGGACTACGGGGGGACGGGTTTTGTCTACGTTTTCGCGAATGAAGGACAGTACACTTTGAACGTTCGTTACAACAACAGCAAGAAAAATGATTCTGGTCAGAATGTCGCTGAGGCAACTATTCCTCTGACGGTACTACCGCCGTATGGCCGGAGTGGGTTTGATTTCGGTCTCAGTTTCTTCCTGGGTTTTATTATCGGATGCGTTGTCGCTTTTGCCATCCTAGGGATGTATATTTACGTTCGGAAGAATCGGTAATCGCTCATGTTTTAAAACAGGAAGAGGGAAGTGTATACTCAGGACATGAAATTTCTGATACGGGTGGGCATCCTCTGGCTCCCGGTGGCAATTGCCACAACGGGGCTGTGTCTTCTCACCTATGTCGCTGTACAACAAGTGTATCGTCAAACTCTCAACGACCCCCAGATACAAATAGCGGAAGATGCGGCCGCTGTGCTTGCCGGAGGCGCTGTTCCTGCGTCTCTAGTCGAACGTGGCAAGCCGTTGATAGATATTTCAAAGAGTCTTTCACCTTGGATTGCGGTCTACGACGTGTCCGGAAAAGCACTTGAATCATCGGCAGTACTCGACGGAGCCCCGCCCCAGCCGCCTTTGGGTGTATTCAATGCGGCCCGTACCGGCCAAGGGAAGGACACGACACGGTCGCGTGAAAATCGAGTCACGTGGCAACCTCGTGTCGAAGTGCGCAGCGCGATAGTTGTTGTGTATGTGCCGGAGACTGAACAATACGTCGTTTCGGGCCGTAGCATGCGCGAATCCGAGAGACGAGTCGGAGAGATGTCTTTCATGGTCTTTTTCGCGTGGCTCGCCTTTCTTGGAACCACGTTTTTTGTAATAGGGTTTGCGCGTCGCCTGAGCTAACTACCGGATACTAGGTCATTCTCTTCATGCTTGAAATACTCGTCGCGTCCTTCCTCGTCATGCTCGCGTCCCTTTCGGGCAAACTCGTCATGTGGCGGCAAGCGGGTCCTCTCATTGAGCGGAATTTGCATTTCTTCGTCAGTTTTGCCGCCGGCGTCTTGCTAGTGGTCATCTACAACCTCTCTCTGGAAATTATTGAGCACGCAGGTTCGCTTACCAGTGGTCTTCCGTGGATTGTTGCCGGTGCGCTCATTATCCTCACCGCATTCCGCTACATGCCTGATTTTCACCACCATCACGATGCGACAGGTGAAAATCATAGGCATTCACGGATTGATGCGGGCCGAATTCTGCTGAGCGACGGCATTCATAATATCGGAGATGGTATTGTCATCGTCGCCGCGTTCACAGTCTCCCCCTTTCTTGGGGTGGTAAGTACCGTGAGTATCGTCCTGCACGAAACTCTGCAGGAGATTTCGCAGTTCTTCGTACTTCGCGAAGCGGGCCTCTCCGCCCGCACCGCTCTCGTCTATAATTTTATTGTTTCCTCGACGATTCTTATAGGGTCGGTCGGAGGGTATTTCTTATTGGAAAACTTTCAGTCTCTCGAACTACCGCTTTTAGGTCTTGCCGCGGGCTCCTATCTGATTATCGTATTTCATGACCTCATCCCACATTCTATCGGTATGGCTCGGGAGCGCGGGCACTACGGGCGACACTTTATTTTTTTTCTGACCGGATTAGCGTTTATGGCTACGTTCGTGACGTTTCTCCCTCGCGTTTAAGGCGTGGCTGAAGCGAGGAGTCTCGGCTGTCGGAAAGGAGAGACTGCGAAGTTATTGACAAGACGGTCGAAATAGGTCAATATACTGCCACCTTATATATGCATCCCAACACACTGATAATCAAAGCAGTCCTATTCATACGGGCTTCCGGTCCCCGCACGATGCGATGGATTACCCGTGCCGGTTTTTGGAAACTCGGGGCAGGAGTAACATTTGCTGTTATTGGAATCGCCGCAGCATTCGTCATAATTCGCGGCACGGCTCTAAACGCGGAACCTGAAATACAGATACATAGTGTTGAGGTGAAAAGCGTCGCCGAATTATCTTCGGGAACAACGCCACTCTCTCTCGTTGGTTCGGTCAGCTCTAAGTCGGAGGCAACGGTTCGTGCCGAAAGAAGCGGGCAAGTTATTGGTGTATATGCATCCCTCGGTCAGAGCATTGCAGCTGGTACAATCGCCGCCGAAATAGAGAACGCCTCGGAGAGAGCGGCCGTCCTTCAGGCCGAAGGAGGTCTTGATGCAGCTCGGGCAAATCTTGCAAAAACGACCGGCGGTGTACGTAGCGAGCAGCGTTCCACACTCGAGACAAACGTCGACAATGCGATTGTAGCTCTCGAATCTGCTCGTTCAGGAGCGCTCACGACTCTTCTCTCTGCTTATGCGAGCGTTAATAGTGGCATTCGGGGAACCACGGACAAAATGTTTACAAATGCGGGTTTAAGCGGTTCTACATTTAACATCGTGTCATCGGATTCCGCACTGACCTCCGAAGTGGAGAATACACGCAACGTCTTGAGTCAATATCTTGCGCGGGAGGCAGCCGCATCGGCCTCGCTCACCTCATCGTCAAATCTTGAAACTGAGATAACAACCGCCCAGGCGGAAGTTCGAGCCGCCCGCAATTTTTTGGACCTCGTCGTCAGCGCTCTCAATAAGGGCATTCAGACACCCGCGGTATCTGCCTCCGCTATCGCCACGTACCTCGCAGAGGCGACCGCCGTACGTACATCACTCACCTCGACGCTCTCGGCCCTTTCGAACGCAACACAGAGTATCTCTTCGGCTCAGTCAGCACTCGACGTAGCGCGCAATAATCTTGAGCAGGGAGTAACGGGAGGTCAGACAGAGGATGTCTCCGCCGCGAAGGCTGCAGTGAAGCAAGCACAGGGAGGTCTTGCTGCTGCTCGCGCGAATCTTGAAAAAACCATCATTCGCGCTCCAATTTCAGGTACGATAAATTCCTTCTCTTTGAAGCGCGGAGATTACGTGCAAACGTCGTCACCCGTACTTACGGTGGCCAATAACAATTCGCTTGAAGTCATCGCATACGTATCGGAGAATGACGCCCGGGAAATTTCCGTAGGACAAGACGTCTCTATAGAGCGTGCGACGGGTGTAGTTACCCGCGTCGCTCCCGCTCTTGACCCTGTTACCAAGAAGATAGAGGTTCGTATCGGGGTGAACGAACCGGAGGGCCTCATTAATGGCCAGTCTGTCTTGGTTTCCATCACACGTACGCAACTTTCTTCGGGGGATATTTCACGAATCACAATACCCATATCAGCCGTCAAGGTCGAATCGGATCGCACCGTAGTATTCACAGTTGATGCCGGCGTCTTGGTGGCGCACGAAGTCGGGCTCGGGGCACTTCTTGGCGATCGCGTCGTGGTGTCTACAGGACTTACGTTGGATATGCATATCGTCACTGACGCGAGAGGTTTGCGCGAAAGCGAAAAAGTCGAAATCAAATAGTCCATGCTACCGCTCTGGAAATTTTTTATAGAAAAAAGGCAATTCACTCTTTTGGTTATTGTCGGACTCGTTATCGTTGGAACTGCTGCAATGCTTGCGATGACAAGGGAATCAACCCCCGAAGTCCAGATACCCATTGGTGGTGTGACAGTCATCCTGCCGGGCGCATCCCCGGAAGATGTCGAACGGTTGGTTACGAACAAAGTGGAAGAGCGCCTCGCCAATCTTGCCGACCTGAGTAAGCTTACGTCCTCGTCTCGGGAAGGTGTTTCTGTGGTCGTGGCAGAATTCAATACTTCGGCCGATATGCAAGAGTCGATACAAAAGTTGAAAGATGAGGTCGACAAAGTCATTCCAGACTTGCCCGCAGAAGCAAAGGCTCCAATTGTGACCGAGGTGAACTTCGTGGACCAGCCCATTCAGCTGATTTCAGTGAGTGCAGACCTTCCCGCGGCAGCGTTCGCAAAGTTAGGTGAGGGGGTGAAGCGAGAACTGCAGACGGTGAAGGGAGTGTCACGCGTGGAAGTTTCAGGTGTACGGGACCGCGAGATACAGGTCGTCGTTCGCAAGGAAGAGATAACACGCCTCGGAGTCTCGCTTCCCCAAATCATTTCAGCCATTGCCGCTTCAAATGCGTCTCTGCCAATAGGTTCTATTACGGTCAACGATATCTCGTACGCAGTAGCTTTTAGAGGCAGCCTCGATACGGTGGCTGATATTGGTTCGGTGGCAATCCTCAATCTTGGTGGTCAGGTTGTGTACGTGCGGGACATTGCGGATGTTTCAGATGGGGTTCAGAAAGCTACTTCGTATTCTCGCATTTCCATCGGCGGGGAACCCTCTCGTCAAGCTATGACGCTGAGTGTTTTGAAGGTGCGCGGGGCCGATATCACGACGGTGACCAAGGCGACCAAATTAAAACTGGAAGAATTGCAGAGGGGAGCATTGCTCGGGAGCGACGTCGTGGTCTCGTTTGACGCGGGCGATGATGTGCAAAAGAACCTCACCGAACTTACCGAGACGGGGCTTATAACTGTCGTGCTCGTCATGCTCTCCCTTTTCGTTACTATCGGGTGGCGAGAGGCGGTTGTTGCGGGGCTCGCTATCCCACTCTCATTCTTGATGGCTTTTATAGGGCTTTTGTATAGCGGGAACACACTCAACATAGTCTCGCTTTTCTCCCTCATTCTGGCCATCGGCATTCTTGTCGACTCAGGCATTGTCATCGTGGAAGCGATTCACACGCGAACGCGCCTCTACGGCGACAAAAAGCGTGCGGCAATTGAAGCATTGCGCGAATACGCATGGCCACTTATAGGCGGGACTACGGCGACAATTGCATTCTTTGTGCCTCTTTTCTTTATCTCCGGAATTGTAGGTAAATTCATCGCTTCGATTCCGTTTACGTTGATTTTCGTACTCATCGCATCAATCTTTGTCGCACTCGGTCTCGTTCCCACCATTGCAAATATGATGGCGGCGAAGGAGGAATCCGCACTTATGAAAAAGCAGGAGGACTACGCCGAGCGCGCGCGCGTCTGGTACGCAAGCCATCTCAAGGCGTTTCTTCAAAATCGTCAGGCACAGAACCGTTTTCTTCTAGCTATGGTTGCAGGTTTCGTCGTGGCTGTGGCCCTCCCCATTGTTGGCCTTTTAGGGGTTTCATTTTTCCCGCAGGACGATGGTGATTTCCTCTACGTGAATATTGAGATGCCGCAGGGGACCGATCTCAATCGTACGGACTTGGCGGCGCGTGCAGTGGAGGAAAAACTCTTTGGAGACCTTCGATTCTCCTCTCTCATCACGACCGTTGGTGCCTTGAGTGCCTTCTCCAGCTCGGACGGTTCGGTGTCTTCTGACTCGCGGTTTGCGAATATTACTCTCAATCTCGTCACAGACCGTAAACAGAGCTCATCCGAGATACTCACAGATGTGAAGAGAGCACTCGCCGATATTCACTTTGCCGAGATTCGGGCGGGAGAGCCATCAGGGGGTCCGCCTGTAGGCGCTGCTGTTCTCATCAAATTCTTAGGTAAGGATTCTTCTGCTCTCAGCGGCACGCTCGCAAAAGCGCGCGATGTACTCGAGCGCACGCCGGGAGCGACATCGGTGAATTCTTCCAACAAATATGACGGTACTCAATTTGTTCTCTCCATGGACCGAGGGAAACTCGCTTTCGTCGGGCTTTCTCCCGCCGCAATTGCCTCGACGCTGCGCACGGCAGTTTCCGGTTCAACCGCGACTTCTCTCACGGGAGGAGAAAAGAATGTAGACATTGTTGTTTCTCTCAATCTCAATCCGAGTGCACTTGACCCTCACGAATCCTCTTACACGTCTATCGACAGCTTGCGCCAGATACCGCTCACTACGCCGGCGGGCCGGACAGTCCTCCTCGGCTCGCTTGTCTCAGAATCTATCGCCAAAAGCGATACATCTATCGCACATGAAAACAGGGAACGCGTTGCCACGCTGACCTCTGATGTCCTTCCCGGGTACACTACTGCTGAGGTACTCGCAGCTTTCAATAAGGAGTTCACTCCCGCTGATATGGCATCAGGTGTCCGTATGTCGGTAGGCGGCGAAAACGAAGAGACAAATAAATCATTTACAGAGATGGGATACGCGCTCATCGCGGGTATAGTCCTCACCTTTGTGATATTGGTGCTTTCCTTCGATTCGTTTCGATTCGCAGGATTCCTTCTGATTCTAGTCCCGCTCTCTCTCATCGGCGTTTTTGGAGGCTTGACGCTGACGCTGCAGCCACTCTCGTTCCCTTCAATGATGGGTGTTATCGCACTGGCGGGGGTCATCATTAACCATGCCATCATTCTCATGGACGCCATTATTCAGCGTTTGAGGTTGGGGGCAGGGAAGCAATTTATTGATATCTTAGCGGAGGCATCAACGACACGTTTGCGCCCGATTTTCCTCACGACGATTACAACGGTGATAGGTATGATACCGCTCATTTTTGCATCGGGACTTTTTGGTCCTCTCGCGCTCGCCATCCTCTTCGGGCTTTCTTTCGCGATGATACTCACCCTCCTCCTCATCCCAGTACTCGTATACCGTTGGCCGGGTACATTGCCTGAGGGTATCGTGCGCTAGAGGTGTGTAAAGTGGAGGTGCAGGTTTCTGTGGATTTGCTACCCTGGTCCGATGACGGAACAAGAATGGGACGATGGTACCCCCAAGGTGTTCAAAAAAACGCTCGGCTGGATTGACCGTATGCTCGATTCTCACGAGAGTGCGAATGCGCTCATAATCCTCCTTATAGTCTTATCTATACTGCCGATTCTCGGTATCGGCATCCTGCTGACTCGTGCCGCTAATCCTGTGCATCAGGTCGAGGTACGGAATTAAAGTTCTCCATTCTCTGAAAAGTTTGTTATCATGGGCACACTATGAGCGAGCAGGATATCCGTGACGAGCGGCTGAAGAAGCTTGGTGTCCTGAAGGCCGCGGGGATGAGTCCGTATCCTGTAGATTCCCATCGTGACACAAGTAATGCACAGGCAATCGCCGCGTTCGACGATTTAGAGAAAAGCGGAAAAAAAATCCACCTTGGCGGACGTGTTATGTCTTTGAGAGGTCAGGGCGGCATCGTATTCGCGGATGTATTCGACGGGACAGGCCGTATGCAGATGGTACTGCAAGAGGCCGAAATGGATGAAAAATTGTTTAGACTTTTTGCCGACTCGGTGGATACGGGTGACTTTGTCGAAGCGTCAGGGGTGATGTTTAAAACCAAGAGGGGTGAGTCTTCCCTGAAAGTAAAAAAGTGGCGCATGCTCGCGAAAGCGCTCTTGCCTATGCCTACGGAGCATTTCGGCCTAAAGGATGAGGAGTTGATTTTGCGTCAACGATATCTCGACATCTTGCTCAACTCGGAAGTACGCGCCATGTTCGAGCGACGCACAAAATTCTGGCAGGCAGCTCGGGAATTCTATCTCTCACGAGGTTTCATCGAAGTAGAAACTCCCATTCTTGAAAATTCTCCGGGTGGCGCCGACGCTCGACCGTTCAAGACTCATCACAACGCACTCGATATGGATGTGTATCTCCGTATTTCATGCGGTGAATTATGGCAAAAGGAACTGCTCGTCGCAGGGTTCCCGAAAGTCTTTGAAATAGGCCGTATCTTTCGTAATGAAGGTCAGTCGCGGGAACACTTGCAGGATTATACGCAACTCGAATCCTATGAGGCGTACAGTGACATGCAAAAAGGGATGGAATTCCTGAAAGAGCTCTACCGCCATATTGTGAAAGAGGTCTATGGCAAATATACGTTTGAGATAAACGGTCACACGGTTGATTTCGCGGAAGAGTGGCCGCTCATCGATTTCTGCTCCGTCATCGGGGAAAAATTTGGCATCAATCCTTTGACTTGCACAGAGGAGGATGCAATACAAGCGGTCCGTGATGCAAAAATTCAGGTGGGGGAGGCATTGAACAAGTCGAGAGCGGTCGACCATTTGTGGAAATCAATACGCAAGAGCATATCAGGCCCCGCGTTCCTTATTGGAGTCCCTGTGTACCTCGAGCCGCTTGCAAAGCGCTCTTCTGCAAATCCTGAAATTGTCGAGAGATTGCAGGTCATCCTCGCCGGCTCAGAGATGGGTAAGGCATTCAGCGAACTAAATGACCCACAAGACCAGCGTGGACGATTTGAAGAGCAACAAATGATGCGGGATGCTGGAGACGACGAGGCGCAGCGTCTCGATGAAGAGTACATCCGCGCTATGGAATTCGGTATGCCGCCTTCGTTCGGTTTCGGCGTCTCAGAACGCTTTTTTTCTTTCCTCGAGAACCGCCCCGCACACGAGGCTCAATTGTTTCCACTTTTGCGTCCGAAGTCAGAAGCATGAAAACGGCAGTATTTGGCGGGGGATGTTTCTGGTGTACGGAGGCAATATTCGAGATGCTAAAGGGTGTTGAGAAAGTTGAGTCAGGATATTCGGGAGGTGCCGCGGAGAATCCGTCGTATGAGAAGGTCTCAAGTGGCACTACAGGGCATGCGGAAGTCATCCGTGTCACCTACAACCCCGCCGTCATTTCATACGAAGACTTGCTAACGGTTTTCTTCGGTTCACATGATCCGACAACACCGAATCAACAAGGCGCGGATGTTGGGGAACAGTACCGCTCGGTGATTTTATATGAGAGTGATGAGGACAAACAAATTGCAGAGAAGGTCGCAAAAGAAATACAAGAATCGCTCAAAAATGGCACTCATGTAGTGACGCAAATACTCCCGCTTGGCAAATTCTTTCCCGCCGAGTCGTACCATCAGAATTATTTCAAGGAGAATGCGGGGGCGTCGTATTGTCAGCTTGTCATTGAGCCTAAGATTGAGAAGGTGAGAAAACGCTTTGCCGAGCTTCTTAAGCAGTAGAGGGAGTTGATATTTTGTCAGGCGCCTCTTTCTTAACGTGGCGTTACTGGTGGAGGACGAGCCCTCGCCGGAAGACAAGAAGGCAGAGGGGCTCGGCGACGACGAGATGTTGCTCGGTCTCTATAAGGGTATTCCTTTGTCCGAACGCGGAGAAAATTATGGAGTAGGTATAACCCTGCCCGACACCATTACGCTCTATCAAGTACCCATTGAACAAGCAGCAGAAGATAAGAAGGACGTACGAGAAGTTATAGCCGAGACCATTTGGCATGAATTTGCGCACCATTTCGGAATGGATGAGCACGAGGTACAGGAGCGGGAAGAGCGTCGCGGTTCATGATATATTGAGGGGCCGCGCCATAAGGACGATTGCGCGGCATGATTTCGCAAAATCACATGGCAAAACTCTCGGAAATCCTCAAAGAACGTGGTTATATATACCAGTATTCCTCTGAGAAGCTTGGTGAGATAACCGATGGTCCAAAGCGCACCGTCTACCTTGGAGTAGATCCAACGGCAGATTCTATCCACGTGGGCAACTTGGCGGTTTACATGCTCTTGCGTCGTTTCGCCGACGCGGGGCATAAGATAATACTTCTCATCGGCGGAGGTACAGGGATGATTGGAGACCCGAAGCCGGATGGAGAGCGGCCTCTTTTGAGTATTGAAGAAATTACCGTTCGCTCGGAAAAATTGAAAAAACAAGCAGAAAAAATCCTTGGAGGTATAGAAGTACAGCTCGTGAACAATTACGACTGGCTGGGTAAGCTCGAGCTCATATCATTCCTACGCGACACAGGAAAATACTTCACCGTCAATTCGCTCATCAAAAAGGACGCAATCGCAGCGCGCATGGACAGCGAAGAGGGGATTTCGTTTACGGAATTCTCTTATCCTCTCCTACAGGCGTACGATTTTTGGCATCTGTACACGGAGCGTAGGTGCGACGTGCAGATAGGAGGCTCCGACCAGTGGGGTAATATCGTCGCCGGCGTAGAGCTTATTCGCCGCAAGGAAGGCAAGATGGCCTATGCCCTCACGATACCTATCGTTGTCGACAAATCGAGCGGGAAAAAATTTGGCAAAAGTGAAGGCAATGCCGTCTGGCTCGACTCGGAAAAAACATCGCCCTACGCCTTCTACCAATTTTGGCTCGGAGTAAGTGACCAGAGTGTTGCTGATTACCTCAGGCTGTTTACCTTGATTTCTGGGATGGAAATCGAGGCTGTCATGGAAATGCATCGGCGTGACGCGAAGGAGCGGCACGCTCAACATCTTTTGGCGCGTGAGGTTACCACACTCGCGCATGGTGCCGATGCAGCGGAGACGGTAGAGAAGGTCTCAAGTGTACTCTTCGACGACGCGGGTTTGAGTGGGCTCAGTGGTGAGGCTCTCACAATGTTGAGAAGTGCCGCTCCCACACACGGAGCCATTGCAGGTATGTCTATCCTCGACGCGCTTGTGAGTTCGAAACTCGCAAGCTCTAATCGAGAAGCAAAACTATTTTTGAAGGATAAAGCGGTTAGTCTGAACGGTGAAGTGGTTACGGATGAGAAATATTCCCTTTCAGCAGAGAATTTTTATAAGAATGTTGCACTCCTCAAGCGTGGTAAGAAGAACATTTGCGTCCTGATGCTTTCATAAAACGGAAAAGGACGACCGGATTGTCGTCCTTTTTTAATCGGATTCGTCGGATTCATCCAATTGATCAGATCGGGAGGGCTTCCATAATTCTCCCGGTCGACTCAAGAGGTCTACTAGAACTTTCATTATCTCTGCTTCCTCCTCCCTTCTTTTTGAAGCGGCTCTTTTTCCGGCGTTCTCTCGCTTTTTGCTCATAGTGCATTGCTCCAAAGGTCATGCGCCGTCGACAGACTACTAAAAGAATAGGAACGGGGCAAGCTCAAAAAACAGGAGACAGGTTGAACTTTTTCCTGATGCGCGTATAGTACCCGCTTCGCGTTCTTTGTCTTAGTATTGGCGTAGCAGAGGTCGCGAATTCACAAACCCTGAAAGTCAACGAGCATCCAAGGATGGGAAGTACGATGAGCGAATTCAAGTCTATCGAAGACGTTCCGGCTGGAACGAAATGCGCGGTCCGCAAGTGCCTAGCGACAAAAAGGCCTGGTGGCCCAAGGGGTTGCATTATCGATGGGGGGTGGCATTGTTGTGCCGTCCACCCGACTGCCGGTCAAGGAAGGCTTGGACGTGACCACGACCTACGCCAGGAAGACAACTAAGTTGATGCGGGAATAGCCGCTGCAGAGCTATTTCTAGTATAAATATCGGTCGGCACCTCCGTGGGGGTGCCGGCCAGCTTTTTTATATTCCCTCAATCCTGTACAGTACTCCGATGAGTAAGTTTAAGATTAAATCCGAATACACTCCCGCAGGCGACCAGCCGAAGGCGATAGAAGCGCTTTTTAAAGGTCTGAAGGCGGGTATTCGCGACCAAACATTGCTCGGTGTTACGGGCTCCGGCAAGACCTTTACCGTCGCCAACATCATCGAGAAATGGCAAAAACCCACTCTCGTCATAGCGCATAATAAGACGC
This sequence comes from Candidatus Nomurabacteria bacterium, assembly GCA_943359395.1. GTDB lineage: Bacteria > Patescibacteriota > Minisyncoccia > Phycocordibacterales > UBA2100 > UBA10103. The sequence goes on along the minus strand of CALRHH010000006.1, from coordinate 1,182 downwards.
TTGCTGCGCAGCTTGCGGCCGAGTACCGGGAATTTTTTCCCGATGCCGCAGTGCATTACTTCGTTTCCTACTACGATTATTATCAACCAGAGGCGTATGTCCCCGTTACCGACACATTCATTGAAAAGGAGGCAATGATAAACGAAGATATCGAACGCCTGCGGCATGCCGCCACGGAAGGACTTCTCACACGTCCCGACGTCATCGTGGTCGCGTCTGTTTCCTGCATCTACGGACTTGGTAGCCCGATTGAATACCAAAAGGTCAATATGAAGATAACGAAAGGCGAACCGATGACGCGTGCAACCTTTAGCCGGAAACTTATCTCGATGTATTTTGAGCGAGTGGCGGGTGAACTTACTCCGGGGACCTTTCGCGCACTTGGCGCGGCCGTAGAGCTCATGCCTGCGAGCGAGCGCATCGTGTACCGTATTGACCTTACGGGAGGCAAGATTGACAAGATAGAACAGATGAGCGCGATAACCCGTGAGATAGAAAACAAGCACGATGCCGTTTTTATCTTTCCAGCGAAGCACTACGTAACTCCAAAAGACGTGCAGGAGGCCGCGCTCGCGGATATAGAGCTGGAGCTTGCGGTGCAGTTGAAAAAATTCGCAGCCGCTGGGAAGATACTCGAAGCGGAACGGCTCAAGCGCCGTACCCGTCAGGATATATCGATGATTCGTGAGTTCGGCTTTTGCAACGGTATTGAAAATTACTCGCGACATTTCGACCGTCGTAAGTCGGGTGAGCCGCCCTACACACTTCTTTCTTATTTCCCCAAGAATCCTGACGGGAGCCCCGACTTCTTGACCATCATTGATGAGTCACACGTTACGGTGCCTCAAATAGGGGGGATGTACGCGGGAGACAGAGCCCGCAAGGATACACTCGTAGAGCATGGTTTTCGGTTACCGAGCGCTGTCGACAACCGCCCGCTCAATTTTAAAGAATTTGAACAGCGTGTAGGGCAGACCATCTATACGTCAGCGACTCCAGGCAAGTATGAGCTTGAGCGAAGTGGCACACCCGTATCGCAAGTCATCCGCCCCACAGGACTTGTGGACCCTGAGATAGTGGTGCGCCCGATAGTCGCGCGTGGAGATTTTTCGGGACAAGTCAAAGATTTCATTAAAGAAGCGGAAATGGTCACCAAGCGCGGTAGCCGTTCGATGGTCACCG
>CALRHH010000005.1 GCA_943359395.1 Candidatus Nomurabacteria bacterium | reverse complement strand
TCTCACCCTTTTCAAACCTATCGAAGAGTTCGCTCCGTACCAGAAGCTCGCCCGCCTCTGCACGAATGACGGCAAGCACCTCTTCTGGCTCTGTGCCTGAAGGCGTCCAGAGCGCGATGTCGCGCACGATGAATGGGTAGCGCGAAAATGGCTGAAAACGCTCAGTGGTTGAAAGTGGCAAAGCCTCATATGCGGAAACTTCTTCTGCTTCGAGCGGCACTTCTTTTACACCTCCCTTATTCGCGGTGCCAAGCATAATGCGCTCCGCGCCGCCTTCCCATACCGTCCCTATTTCGAATAGCCGGACATCCTTGAGTCCTAGGAGGTCTTTGTTGCGCGAATTCTTCTCAAGGGCGTCTCTTAGTCCATCAGCCAAACTGGCTCGAAGGTACGGGCGTACACCGTCTACCTTGTTGGCGACAAGACGCTCTCCTTTCTCAGTAAAAACACTCGTAAAAACTTCAGAATACCCCTTTGCTGTAAGCTCCGTGCGAACACGTTCACTCGCAAAGAAATTTTGGTTGACATCGGGCTTCCTTGGAAACGCCACCAACTTGGTCGTGGGGATTTGGTCGTAACCGATAATGCGCCCCACCTCTTCTACCAAATCCTCTGGTATCACGAGGTCAAGCCGCTCGAAGGGTGGCGTGACGGCAAAATTCCCACCGTTCACCTCAAACGAAAAATCAAGACGTTTGAAGACGTCCGCAACATCGGACGCACCGAGCTTCGTCCCTAAAGTGTCGTTTATCTTTTTGAGCGAAACGGAGACTGTCCACTTTCCCTGAGATCGCGGGTATTCGTCGACAAAACCCTGTACTTCCCCGCCCGCGAGCTTGACGATGAGGTCGGCTGCGGTGCGCATTCCATACGCAGCGAGTTCCGGCGAAATGACTTGCTCGAAACGTTGTGAAGCGTCGGTGCGCAGTTTCAATGCCTGTGCGGTCTTGCGAGTACTCACACCGTCAAAATTCGCTGCTTCGATGATAATATCGACCGTCTTTTCGTCGACGCCGGATGGTTTTCCGCCTTTCACACCAGCAATACCTATTGCCACATCCGTATTCGCGTCTGAAATGACAAGCATGCTTTCGTTCAAAGAATATTCCTTATCATCAAGCGCGAGCATTTTCTCCCCTCCTCGTGCGCCGCGGACAGTAATTGCGTATGTCCCGTTTTCAGCAGAAAGTTTACCTGCATCAAACGCATGGAGCGGCTGGCCGATGCTGAACATCACATAGTTCGTCGCGTCGACGACATTATTTATTGAACGCTGTCCTACCGACTCGAGGGCGGAGCGCAGCCACCCAGGAGACGGCCCGACTTTTACGCTCCGGATGTAGCCTGCGATATAGCGACCACAGAGGTCGGTTCTCTGTACCGAGACCGAGACCGCATCGGTTTTTGGTTCGAGGTTGATATCCTGTATGCCGTACGGATACGGCACGAGTGGGAAATTCAAAATCGCTGATACTTCTTTGGCAATCCCGCGATACGAAAGGCAATCGTGTCCGCGATTCGGTGTCACTTTCACATCAAGAATATCCCCTTCGATACTTTCAATTTCAAATGCATGGAACGTGAGCGCATCACCTAACTGCCCCGCCGTAGGCAGAGGTTTCTCAAAATATGTCTGGAGCCATTCGCGTGAGATTTTCATGGTTAGAATTGGTTTATGAATCGCAAATCGGCGGAGTGCATGAGACGGATATCATCTATGCCCCAACGAATAATCGCCAAGCGGTCGAGCCCCATGCCAAATGCGAATCCACGGTATTTCTCGCTATCTATTCCGGCATTCTTCAGAACGCTCGGATGCACCATGCCTGCACCCATCATCTCTATCCATTTATCGCGCAATTTTGGCGGAGCGCTCTCGCCCACGAGACGCATGTCGACTTCAACCGATGGCTCGGTAAAAGGAAAGAAGCTCGGACGAAAACGGATTTCGACGGAAACACCCTTGAATAATTCTCTAAAAAATCTCTCTAGTGTGCCTTTGAGATTCGCGAGTGATATATCCTCACCCACCGCCAATCCTTCTATTTGGAAAAATTCTGCTTCATGTGTTATGTCGGTGGCTTCATTGCGAAACACTTTGCCTGGCACTATGACACGGTAAGGTGGCTGAATACCCCTTTTTACCTGCTCTTCCATGTATCGCACCTGTACGGGAGAAGTGTGCGTACGCAGTACATAACCAGGCTCATCCTTAATAAAAAACGTATCCTGCATGTCACGCGCGGGGTGGTCTTTGGGCACATTGAGTGCGTCGAAGTTGTGCCATTCGTCCTCGAGCAGGGGTCCTTCGGCGAACGTAAACCCCATGTCAAAAAAGATGCGGTTGGCCTCGCGGATGAGGGACGATATGGGATGAATGCTGCCTCTCGACTCTGCTCTGGGTAAACCGGGCTTCATAGCGGCTAGTATACCCCGTGAGATAGAAAAGTCAGGACTTTAGTTTCATAGGTGAAAGTCCTTATCTCACGGGGTATATCGCACTAGAGCTCCGTTATCTCGTAGAGAGTATTTCCGTCCTTTACGATGAGGTGTCCATCAATGATTCGGAAGTCCGCCCCGCGCACAGGGTACAGCTGGACAGACACGGGCTCGGGCCTCACGTCTATCTCGCCGAGAAAAATCCCGCCTTCTTTCGTCGTGTATACGATGCCTCCGCCGAAGAACTCAGCGTTTATTGAGTTTTGCTTACCAACCTCAATGGGAATCTCAACTCCACAGAGAGACGGTCCGCGACAAAACCGACTCGGTGGGAGAACACCCGCGTCTGTCCATTGCACTAAAACATCTCCGTTTCTCAACACGACGATCTCACTGGCCGGCTTATGGGACGCGCTGGGGAGCGTTGAAGTTGCGCTCGTGGGAAGAAACGCCTTTTGATACGCTTCGTACGTGATGCGAGGGGTAGCTTCTGACGATGTGGCTATAGTCGAAGACGCCACCTTTGAGGCGTCAACTAGTTTCACTGATGTAATCGCGATGGGCACAAGAAATGCCTGAGCGTCTGTCACGAGCTCCTCTTCTACAATAAGTGTGCGGTGCCACGGATGATCCCCCTCGCGCGTTACCGATACCTGATACGCGCCGGGCGCAAGGTTATCTATATAAAAATTATGACGAAGAAAACCTGACGCGCCTACTTCTACTCCACTGAGAGAAAGTAACGCATCACTTTTCGAAACAGAAATAATGACACTCCCCGTGCGCACGAACCCAACCCCGTTCTTGAATCGATACCCGTTGGCATACGACATCACAATCGGGAGACAGAGAACAAAAACGGCAACGAGTCCGTAGAGGTAAAGGCGGCGACGGCGTTTGGTCATCGGTTGCATGCGGACAAGTATACCCCGTGAGATACCTCACCCCCAATCACAGTACAATTTCTAAAATTCACTATCTCATGGGGTATACTCCCATCACAAAGAATCCGGGGCCCCTATTTTTCTCGACTTCGGCGTCACCCAGAAACCCAAGTAGCGCCCAAACATGAGGCGCATTTGCGCATCGAGTCCCGGTATGGCACTGAACACAACCATGGTCATGGGAACCAGTATCCACTGGAGAAAATGCATGGCACTGTGGAAACGAGTCTTTTCGCGGGGCCGCTCAGGAACCAATTGCATAGCTATCGCCGCAGACACAAGGAGCCCAAAAAGCGACGCGGTGAGGAATCCTTTTGCGACGAGCGGCAGATTGTACGAGAGAACGGTGGCATTGAATGCACGCCCGCCGACAATGAGCGGCAGCCACCCTACGGCAAAGAGAACAAGTGGGTTCGTCGTAAGCGACCAGAAACCTTCAATTTGTACGGACGCCGCGCGTACCTTTTTTCCGAAGGGCATTCGGGGATTTTTCATGAAAGCAAAGAGGATGTAGGGAATATTTTCTGCTCCGTAGGTCCACCGACGGTGTTGGAGGTAAATATTCTTGGCTGTACCCCAAAAATTCGATGCGACATTCGCGTCCATTGAAACTGGATACGCCATTGGGATGACGTCGTAATCGCCGTCGTATCGCACAAAGAGATTCCAAAAAATGCGAGAGTCTTCAGAGACGACATTTTTTTGCCAGTATCCCACCTCTCGCAACGGCTTGAAAGGAATCGCATGGGAAGAAAAAGTTGCAAGACGTTCAGGTCGCTCCTGCTGAATCATTTGCCAAAACGAGCTCGAATACGCAATGACACGAGAGAGCATCGGAGCATCCCAGATGTTGTTGTTGTAAAGTGGGATGGGCTGGAACGAGGTGCGCTCAGGCCTCTCCGACGTCAAAAAATGCCACGTAAGACAGCTAAAATAGTGCGGGTAGACGACCGTATCGATATCGAATGCCGAAACGATAGTTTTCTCGTAAGGGATATTCTGCGAATCCAAGATTCGAACGCGGGCCTCTTCTGCGGCATATGAGATATTTGAGCCTTTCCCTGGCAACTCTCCCGCGAGGTCCGCTGGGTGTTCGGTCACTATAAGAGCTCCGAAGTGACTCGAGAAATCCGCCGCGATGCGGTCGGCGACAGTACGTTGTTCCTTACCAGCCCGCTCCTCCGCAGCTATAACGACTGCGATGCGCTTGTGGTCATACTTTGAACCTAGGAGACCGCGCACGCTCTCGGCGACGACCTCATATCCTTCCGTGTAAAAAGGAAAGATGACGAGATGGGTGATGTCTTGATGTGATAGATTCTTGAGACGTTCGTTCCAATCGATGCTCAAATTATGTCGCACGCGCTTAAAGTTATGCCTCAAATGCGCCGACAGGTAGATGGTCTTCAGGAGCCAGTAGATAGAGAAGATGATGGTGAGGTACGCTGCCCACACGGGACGCTTGAAAGAGAGCGCGACAAACAAAAGAAGCGTGGCGAGCGAAAGAATTCCAGGCAGCATTTCAAAGAGCCTGTATGTGATACGGTCACGCCCGGTAAGGTCGCTCGCACGGCCGATGTGCAAATACCAATATGTGTCTTTTGTGTTCATAGGGACGAAGTGGACGTATTGGAAATATGGAAACTTGAGCCGCCTCCCAGATTCGAACTGGGGACCTTCACTTTACAAAAGTGTTGCTCTACCAACTGAGCTAAGGCGGCGGGACACAGGCATTGTGCCTTTTTTAAGCCTTTTCTTCAAGCGAGACGGCTCCGGTGACTCCACCCGGAACCTCGCGCAGCAAACGTACGCATCGACACTACATACAGCAGTGGTGATACGCGTTTACCAAGATACAAACCTAAAGTTCCGTGGTGGAGTCACCGGAGCCGCCCGCGCCCCCACTCTTGTGCTCCGCTACCTTCTTCAAGAACTCCGAACGCGTATCCCGCTTCTCAAAACGATGCTTGTAGGACACAAGATCCGCTACTTGGTGCGCATACCTCTCCGTCCGGCGCGCAAAAGCAGCGAACCCGAGAGCAAGCTGGTGGATACCGATGCGTGACAAACGCACTGCTTCAGGAGGAATCTTGGAAAGATCTAAGCGCGCAGCATCGAGCAATTCCTTGAGTTGGAGGGCACGGACGTCTGCCTTCTGCCTCCACTCAGCAAAAAAGACACGCTCACGTCGTATTTCAAAATGCTTGAGAGAAAACAAGAGGACGATGGATAAAAGCGAAACGGAAAAAACGACGATTGAAAACGTCATACACTATTTGACGGAGAGCCGCTCGAAACGCACGACTACTATCTTCTCGCCGAACTTTTGCATTGCAGAGTCGATAAGCTGACCGATAGTGACGCTGGAATCTTTTACATACGGTTGCTCGAGGAGAACGCGTTCGCGCAGATAACTGTCTACTTTCCCCTCAATTGCTTTCGCACGCGCTGCTTCGGGAACTTTGGCGGCTTCTTCAGCAAAAACCTCCCGTGCGGCCTTTAAATCGCTCTCTTTGATATCGTCTCTCGACGTAAATTGTGGACCCATCGCGGCAATATGCATCGCGATATCGTAGGCAAGTTTCGAAAACTCCTCGTTTTTAGAGACGAAGTCCGTCTCACAGCCGAGCACGACTGCCGCCACGACCGCACCCCCCGCGTGAGTATACGCGGCAGCGATGCCTGCGCCGAGCGCACGCTCTGATTTTTTTGCGGCGATGGCGGAGCTGATTTTGCGGAGTATAACTTTCGCCTTCTCAATATCCCCGCCTGCTTCCTCAAGCGCCTTCTTGCATTGCATAATCGCGACCCCCGTCTGGTCGCGAAGCTCTTTTATTTCTTCCGTTGTTGCCATACAAAAAATTCTCTCTCAGTATACCCTGTTAGATAATAAAATCCGAATGTTCTGAGTAATGTAAAAGGAAATGACTATCTAACGGGGTATACCGTATAAATTCTGCCGAAGGGATTACTTCCCTTCCGTCGTTGTCTTTCCGTTCGTTGGAACACTTTTTGCGACTGCGGCTGCAGATTTACCCTCTGCGTAAGCTTCTCCAATCGCATTTGCGACGAGAGCAATCGAACGAATGGACGTGTCGTTTCCAGGAATTGGATACTGTGTGAGTGAGAAATCACAGTCAGAACTCGAGAGTCCGACTACGGGGATTTTAAGTTGGTTGGCCTCCTGCACTGCTGTGTCTTCGTGACGCGTGTCGACGATGAAAAGCGCCGCAGGAAGGTCAGTCATTTTCACGAGACCACCAAAACGTCCGAGAAGTTCTGTAATCTCGCGGTCAATCATGAGGCGTTCGCGCTTCGTGTATTTCTCCAAGGCACCGCTCGCACGCTCGCTCATGAGTTGCTCGAGACGGTCAATGCGCTTCCGGATATTCTTGAAATTTGTGAGTGTGCCTCCAATCCACCGGCCCGCGACGTACGGTGCGCCAACGCGTTCTGCGACGTCTTTCACAACGCCCATAGCCTCGTGCTTACCTCCGATGAAAACGACTTGTTTGCCAGCCGCTACGACTGACGTAATGAACGCACAGGCCGCATCGAGGCGCTTGGTCGTCTCTTCGAGGTCGAAAATATCGGTTCGGTCTTTTGTGCCAAATAGATAGGGGGAAGCCGTGGGATGGCGGCGCGCTCGGAGATAGCCGAAATGCGCACCTGCCTCAAAAAGCGTCTTGATGTCTGCGGTTGTCATGTGCGGGAGATACTAGCAAATTCACGCGCTGGTCGCAACCTCGCTGCCCTCCTCGACCTTCGCGAGCGCTTCGAGGATTGGCTCGATACCCCCTGCCATAATCTTCGGTACGTTTGACCATGATTCTTTGATGCGGTGGTCGGTTACGCGGTCCTGGGGAAAATTGTAAGTGCGTATTTTCTCCGACCGGTCTCCCGTCCCCACCTGCGCTTTGCGGTCCGCCGCCCGCTCACGCGCCTCACGCTCATCCTGCTGTTGTTGGATACGGCTTATAAGCAACGTCATGGCTTTTTCCTTATTCTGCGCTTGAGAGCGCTCGGACGTGCATTTCACGTCGATGCCCGTCGGTATGTGGACGATGCGCACGGCCGTCTCCACCTTATTTACGTTCTGCCCCCCTGCGCCGCCTGAGCGCGATGTCTCTATTTCAAGGTCTGAAGGATTTATCTCTATCTTGGTCCGTTTGTATATAGGAAGGATAGCGACCGAAGCCGTTGAGGTATGGATGCGTCCCGCTTTCTCTGTGGCAGGGACACGCTGCACGCGATGCACCCCCGTTTCATATTGTAACTTGCGATATACGTTCGCCCCCTTTATTTCAAATTGCGCTTCCTTGTACCCCCCCAGTGAATTACGCGATTCGTCGAGAGCCTTCGAACTCCATCCCTTTATCTCAGCATACTTCACATACATAGCCGCAAGTTCTTCCGCGAAAAGCGCGGCTTCATCGCCCCCGACGCCGGCACGCACCTCGACAACGACTTCATTCGGCCATTCGCGTTCGTTGTCGCCGCCCACAATTGCCTCTATTTGCTTCATAAGCACGTTCTTCTGACTTTCAATCTCGTTGAGCTCTTTCTCCGCTAGTTCTTTCATGGCGGGGTCAACTTCCATCAATTCTTCCGCATCCTTTTCTCCTTGCGAGAGGCGATTCCATTCGGCAATAAGATAAGAGACACGATGGTCATTCGCGTATTCCTCGAGGTTTATTTCCTTTTTGTCTGCCATAGTTATAAGTATAACGCCGAAGCCCCGCATGCGCGGGGCTTCGGCGTTATGTGCCGTTATTTCTTTGTTCTCTTCACCTTCGTAGATGCCGCACGCTTCTTGAACTTATCTACGCGTCCTGCAGTGTCGATAGTCTTGGCCGTGCCTGTGTAAAAAGGGTGTGATGCGCTTGATATTTCAACCTGAAAGACAGGATATTCTTTGCCATCATCCCACTTGTCGGTCTTTTGCGTATCTATGGTAGAGCCAATCAAAAAACGCTTCCCCGAGGTGGAATCCTCGAAGATAACCTGTCGGTATGAATCTGGATGAAGGTTTTTTTTCATGTCGGCACACTATACAGAATTCGAGCCAAATTAACAAGCTCCCTGTTTGTCCACCCGGTAGGTGATTGTGCTCAATCAAGAGCGAAGCGATTGGCTACAAACAGCAGTGCCGCAGTAGCGGCCTTTCGGTTTGCGACACTCATATGCTTTTTATTTCCCCTCAAGAATATCGATGTCGGCCTGATACTGGTCCGCGTACCCCATAACGCCGCTCCCGTAGAAAGCATAGGCAGGTTTGGTGGCATAAGCCCAACCGGCAAAGTAGCGGAGGGCGGCTAGACGCTCCGATGCGCGCGTGCCATTGTCCGCGCCGTTGTCGGCCATAAGGAGCGCGGTCGCAAATATAGCGGTACGCGCGCTCCACGGGTCGGGAGGATTCTGTCCGGTCATTTTCGCAAGTCTGTCCTGGTAGAGCATCCATGTGGAAGGAATGAATTGCGCAGGTCCCATTGCACCTCCGTAGCCACTCGACTGTGGACACGAAACGACCTGCGCAAACGGGTCGAGCCCGAGCTCACTCGTAATTTGCATAAATGGGTCAACGTCGCGAGAACCCTTCATAACCTGATTAAATGCCCGACCTGTGTTTTTTCCTTTTCCATCACCTTTATCGGGAGAATTGGTGAGCAGGCACAATCCCACATTCTCTCCCAGGTTCGTCTCCTGTCTAAGAACTCCGAGTATAACAGCAGGACGAACTCCCGTCTGCTCCGAGGCTTCCTTTGCGTACTGGTATGCCGTCCCGAAAGGAATTGCGCCTGAGTCACGCAAGCCGAACAGTGCTGCGCGAATGGCACTCGCCTTCAGCTTTTTCTCCGCAATCAACTGCTGGTAGGTCTTCTCTTGTCCTTTGGTAGCGGAGAGTATTGATTGTTTTTTCTTCTCGTCCTCAAGAACCGCTTGCTTCGCGAGTACCTGTACTTGCCGCACCTTCTTCGCCTGGTCCTCCTTGTCCTCGAGCGCCGCCTTGTGGCCCGCGAGGTCTTCCCGCAGAGCAGCCATCTCGACAAACGATTCCCCGAGAGCCTTCTGTATCGACTGAAAATCATCTACATCCTGAAAAAAGTCCTCGAGGCTCTCACCCAGAGCAAGCTGCGTAAGGGAAACATCATCGATTTCACGTGTGCGACGTAACAGCTGGGCTAGAGACTCCTCGCTTCGAGAAACTTTTGCATCTACCTGCGCGATTGACTTCTGCTTTTCCGTGATATTTCCCTTGAGTTGAGAAAGGGTAAGGTCGCTCTGTTTGATGTTAAGTTGAGCGGTCCGTATCTTATTATCAAGAATCGCGATATCACGCTCGAGCGTGGTGCGCTGCTGCTGCAGAGTGCCAAGTGTCCCCTGATTGTTTGCAATGTCTTTTTCTATTTGATCGAGCTGCGCTTGAAGAGCGGTTCGCTCCTCCTGATTCGTTACTTGACTCGTTTGAGTGTACGCGTGTTGAGGTACTAAAAAACCTCCTGAGGTCAAGAGAATCGCGACAAAAAAAACTGCTCTATGAGAGCGCATACACGTATACACAGAGTATACCAAATTTACTTCTCGGACTTTTCCCCTTTTGTGGGTGCGGCTTCACCTTCGCTCTCCCCAGCTTCCGCCACTTTTTCGGTCGTTATGATGGTCTCAGGTGCCGGTGTAACCTCCACAACCTCTTCCTTGAATTCCGTGACGGACGCGACGATTTCCTCGGCGTGTGTGACGAGCGTTGCGCTCGGCGGGAGTTTTATTTGTGCAGCAGTAATGTGGTCACCGACAGCAATGAGCGTCGTAAGGTCGACAACGAGGTGGTGAGGAAGCTCCGCAGCAGCAACTTCAATCTCTACCTCATGAAGCGCCTTGACGATGATATGCCCAGACTTTTCGGCTGGGGCGACTCCCGCAAATTCAAGCGGCACACTTATCTTGATTTTCTTGCCCTTCTCAAGCACGTAGAAGTCCGCGTGCAAAAGCTGGCCATTTACGGGGTGAAATTGCGCGTCATGAATGAGTGTATCCTTGTCCTCGCCGAGGCCTTTCAAGGTGACGATGGTCGTCTCCCCCGCCTCGCGCCATACGGAAGCGAGCTTACGCGCATCAACTGAAATCGCCGTCGTCTCCTCCTTGGGACCGTAAAAAACAGCCGGCACCGCGCCATTTTTGCGGAGCGTATCTGCTGATTCGTTTTCAACGCGGGCTTTGACATCAAGCGCTAACATGGGCAGCAGTATACGGATTTTTCCCCATAGCGCAACTCGATGTCGTGCTACAATGAGTGACGAATGTCCGCGTTTCAAAAGACGTGACGCGGCATGATTTCGCAAAATCACATGAAATATGACTTCGTTGCCATTGGCGACATTACTACCGACGCTTTTATCAGATTGAAAGATGCAGAAGAACACATGAATCACGGTACGCGCGAGCTGTGCGTACGCTTCGCAGACAAGGTCCCCTTCGAAGAAATGACGGAGGTGCGCGCGGTGGGCAATGCTGCCAATGCTGCCGTTTCCGCCCACCGCATCGGACTCTCGTCGGCACTCATTGCGCGAGTTGGTGACGACGAGAATGGCGTACACTGCCGCGAAACCCTTAAAAGTAATGGCGTATCGGATGAATACGTTGAGACACAAAAAGGACTCCCGACCAACTATCATTACGTCCTAATGTACGGTGCGGAACGCACGATTCTAGTAAAGCAGGTACCGTTTAAGTACGCCCTTCCAAAATTCTCAGAGCCTCCCCGGTACATCTACCTCACTTCTCTTGGCGAAAGTGCGAAAGAATTCCATCATGAGGTTGCGACATATTGTGCCGAGCATCCCGAGACTAAACTCGCCTTCCAGCCCGGAACATTCCAGATAAAACTCGGTGCAGAGGCACTCAAAGACGTCTACGCTGTCACTGAAATATTCTTCTGCAACAAAGAAGAGGCACAAACAATACTGAAAACACAGGAGAATGATATTAAAAAACTTATGGAGGGGCTGCGAATACTTGGACCAAAGACCGTGGTCGTCACCGACGGTCCAAACGGTTCGAACATTCTCGATGAAAAAGGAGCCTGGCATGTGCCAATGTATCCAGACCCCGCACCTCCAGTCTCACGCACAGGAGCGGGCGATGCTACCGCCTCGACTACGGTCGCTTTCATTCACTCGGGAATGCCCGCGGGCGAAGCACTCTTGCGCGGCGTTATCAACGCAGCATCTGTCGTACAAGGCGTCGGCGCTCAAACCAAACTTCTCACGCGTGCGGAGATAGAGGAGTGGTACGCGAAACGCCCCGCTGACTTTCAAACGACGCAACTCTAGAACTAAACTCCTCGCGACTATTTTTTTCGTGCTGCGACCTTCTCTACCGCCGCCACGATGTGCGAGGCACCCATGCCGTAGTGCTCGATGAGTTCCTTTGGCTCGCCTGACTGACCGAATTTGTCGTGCACGCCAATAAATTCAATCGGAAGCGGGCATTCTTGCGCAAGAAGTTCTGCTATTGCTCCGCCGAACCCTCCTGCGATCTGGTGCTCTTCTACAGTGACGACAGCTCCTGCGGCACGAGCCTCGCGGAGTATGGTCTCTTTGTCGAGGGGTTTAATTGTGTGCACATTGGTGACCGTGACGGCTACGCCTTCCCCTTCGAGCTGCCGCGCCGCGACGAGCGCCTGATAAAGAAGGTGGCCTGTGGCAAAAATCGCCACACACGGCAAGGCCTCGCCTTGCCGTGCTTGCCAGACAACGTTTGCCTTCCCTATCTCGAACGGCGTATCAGACGTCGTCATTACGGGTGATTTGTCACGGCCCCACCGCAGATACACGGGACTTCCCAATTTTGCCGCAGCGATAGTAGCCTTTCGACCTTCTTCTGAATCGCATGCGGAAATGACCGTAAAATGTGGGATGGAGCGCATGAGCGCGATGTCTTCAAGCGCTTGGTGCGTGGCTCCATCGGGCCCCACCGAAACGCCCGCATGCATTCCGCAAACAACGGCGGGAACGTTGTTGATACCAATAGTGGTGCGTATCTGCTCCCAATTTCTCCCGGGACTGAATGCGGCATAAGAAGTGAAGAAGGGAATCTTCCCGTACAGAGCCATGCCTGCCGCAACCGTCGCCATGTTTTGCTCTGCGACGCCACACTGGATAAAACGCTCAGGAAAAGCTTTCTGAAAGTGATGCGCCTGCGTAGATTCCGCGAGGTCGGCGGTGAGGACGACGACGCGTTCGTCGGTCTGCCCCGCCTCGACCACACCCTTGCCGAAACCCTCGCGCGTGCTCGCCATTGCGGGTTTATCGAAGATATTTCCGGCCAATTTTGCTTCAGGATTAATCATATGTTGAGCAATTTAAGTCCAATAGAGTCGTCCAGCTTACGAGAAAGCGATGCTTCGAGCGGCGTCATGTGAATCTCCAAGGTAACAGCAACGTAAGCTTCCTTGATGTGCGCACCGATGCATTCAAGGGATTCATCGCAGCGCGAAAGTACCGCATGCGCGTGGATAAACGGCTTTTCTTCCACGAGCGCCACATTACCCTGCATACTTGCCACTTCAAATACACCCTCCTCTCTGCGGAAGAAGTACTCTCTTTTGCCTAGGTCATAGTACCCAATTTGTATCCGCTCCACTGCACCGATTCCCTGAAATACTCCGGCCCGCATGCCGCGGCGCGTGCAAAAATCCGTCAGCGTCGCGATGACCTCCTCCCCGCGCTCGAGCTTGATGAAAAAACTTGCGCCTACGTCGCGTGATTGCATACTACTGTGAGGCCTTGATTTCATCCAAAAAAACCTGCTTCTGTTTATCGGCGGGAATTTTATCAACCGGACCTTTTCCTGGGGGATTGCCGTGCCAGCGGTAATCATTTTCAATCGTAGGGATTCCCTTGCCTGGGATAGTGTGCGCAAGAATGAGCGTCGGTTTTTCGCGGACAGCCTTTGCTTCGTCGCATGCAGCGATGAATTGCGGAATGTTGTGTCCGTCCACTTCAATAACATGCCAATTAAACGCCTCGTATTTATCCCGTATCGGCTCAAGCGGCATGATATCTTCGGTGTTGCCGTCTATCTGTATGTTGTTGCGGTCCATGATTGCGGTCAGATTGTTCAGGCGATACTTACCTGCAAACATGACCGCTTCCCACGTATTTCCCTCTTCTTGTTCTCCATCAGACATCGCGCAGAAAATGCGGAAGGTCTTCCCATCCATGCGCGCAGCGTACGCATAGCCACAAGATTGCGATAACCCAGAGCCCAGCGGCCCCGACGTCGTCTCCATCCCGGGGAGCATGTCGCGCTCCGGATGTCCCTGCAGACGACTTCCGAATTTGCGCAACGTGAGACATTCTTCTACCGGAAAGTAACCCGCGTGCGCCATCGCCGCATACCGCACGGGGACGATGTGGCCGTTGGAAAGTATGAGCCGGTCTCGTTCCGGTAAGTCGGGATTCTTCGGGTCATGATGCAGCACGCGAAAATAGAGTGCCGCGAAAATATCAGCCATACCGAGAGGCCCCGACGTGTGTCCCGACTTCGCCTCGGCGAGCATTTCAACGATAGTCGTGCGGATATCACGCGCATGACACCTCAGCTCGCGTATCTCTTCGTCAGTCAGTAGTTCCATTGTCCTATTCTACCCCATGAGATAACAAGTTCGATTCTGTTGTATTGCGTGAAAGTAACTATCTCACGGGGTCTAGCGCATTTTCTGCCGTAGATTTTAAATGTTCGTATGCTGTTTTCGGATTTGGTGCTTTTGAAATTGCCGCACCGACTCCAAAGCGCCTCGCTCCCGCACGTACCAAGTCCGCAATATTATTTTCCGATACACCTCCGTCAACGGATATCATGACGCCGGGAAACAGTCGGTGAAATTCCGCAATGCGTGCGGGCGCACTTGACTCATACGGGATTCCCTGCGTCCCGATTGTTGCAATGGACATAAGGTGCACCACATCGCACTCAGAAACATGCGGGGCGATTACCTCAAACGGCGTCCGCAAAAGAAGACCGAGTCCCACCTCGGAAGCCCCCGCTCTTCTCCAGGCGCTCAGGGCGTCCCGCACTTCATTCCCGTCTGCAAAACCTTCAACGTGTCCGACAATACGTCGTGCGCCTGCCCGTGCAAATGCATTGCCAATCTCTTTGGGCTCCTCAACCATAAGATGTAATTCGGAAAAAATCCCTTCCGCCGGCGAAAGGTCGAAAGACGCAAACTCACCCTGTTTGATATATGGCCATGTCGTAATTGGAGCAAAAATACCGTCATCAATATCAATGTGTATGGCTGTTGCAAAAGAACTTGCGGCTTCTACCCCAGCGGCAAGGTCACTGGCATCGCGTGGAACACACGTGGGTATTATCTCAATCATGCGGACAGTATACCCCGTGAGATAATTACATTCACGTATTGCAGAGGGCTCGAATTCTCTATCTCACGGGGTGTACCACCGGCAAAAAACAAAATCCCCCGTCGATTGCGGGGTTTTGTACATTCTTATGGTGCGCGGTTTCTACGGGCAGACGTATGTATTGGCGGAGAGTACTGATGTCGTAATTTCAGCCGTACCATCACTATCAATACAGTATGAAGACGTGTTGGTTGTCTTGAGGGGAACCTCGACGGCGTATGCGTCAGCGGAATCATGACACACGGCTGTTGTATCGTGCACAGAAGCGGTAGAGTCCAAAAAACTAACTGTCGTTGCTCCACCGGAGTTCTTGGCTCCTGTGACCTGTTTTACGATATTCGCATCCTCGCAAACACCCTCATAGCTATTCGGTACCGCATCGTCGTACACAAGCTCAGCCTGTGATTGGACGCTTTTTAACTGAGACTTGATTGCGGCATCAGCTCCTTTATTTCGAGCGCCGTTCAGTGACGCAAGAATAACCGATGACAAAAGCCCGATGATAGCGATAACGACGAGCAATTCGATAAGAGTGAATCCCCTCTCGCGTACCATCCTTTTCTGCTCATTCATATACGTAAGTCGCAAATTAATGTGTTACAGCAGTACACACTGCTCCTCTATTTCAACCAGTCGAACTACGGTACACAAAGAACGCTATCAACGCAATAACAACTGCAAGTCCTATCATTACGTACTCGGCCTGTTGTCTGTTCGAAACGAGACCCCACGTGATAAGCATACCCGTCAAATCGGTCTTTGGACTTTCGGGACGACTAAACTCATCTCTCTCGCTATCAAAACGTAAGTCACCCATCGGGGCAGTATACGCCTTTCAGCCTTAACTGTATACGGCGCTTTTGGGGATACCTTAGGCGACAGAGTCCTATTTTCCGTCGAGCATCCGGTGCCGGCGGGCATGCCGCTCCGAGCCGCCATGCGGTGTCACAAGCCATCTTCGCACGGCTTCTTTCGCTTCTTCTTCCGTAAGAAAGCGCCCCGCGAGCGAAAGGACATTGGAGTCATTGTGTTCCCTGGTAGAAGTAATCATATCAAGCTGCTTGCCGTCCGCATCGGTTTGTTTCCTCGCAGGTTCTCCGTAATAGACAACTGCGCGCACCCCTTTAATGCGATTCGCCGCAAATGCTTCGCCTTGCCCCGACCCTCCGATGACAATGCCGCGACTTCCCGTAGGGTCCTCCGAGACTTTGCGGGCCGCTGCCTGTACAAAAACCGGGTAGTCATCATTCATGTCGAGGGTATATGCGCCCATGTCTTCGATTTCGTAGCCAAGTGACTGTACATACGGCTTCAAGACCTCTTTCAAGGGAAAACCTCCATGGTCAGAAGCAAAATATACCTTCATGTCTACTTCTTGATGTGAGCGGCTACCCTCAATACGTGTTCTATCAATGTATGTGTATACCCCATTTCGTTGTCGTACCACGCCAAGACCTTCACGAGGGTACTATCTACCACGCGTGTCATCCCGAGGTCGGCTATCGCTCCGTACGGAAGTCCGAGAATATCCGACGACACAAGCGGCTCCTCAGTGACTGAAAAGACACTCTTCCAACGATCAGTCGTAGCGGCCGTGCGGAGCGCGTCGTTTACTTCTTCTGGAGTAGTTGGTCGCTTGGACACAAATGTTATGTCTACGATAGAACCAGAGGGAACCGGCACACGTACTGAGATGCCGTCAAATTTCCCCTTGAGTTGAGGATACGCGAGTGCCGTAGCTTTCGCAGCTCCCGTCGAAGTCGGCACCATATTTTGTGCAGCGGCTCGCTGCTCGCGCATATCTTTCGCCTTGCCGCCGTCTACAAGACTTTGACTTGCCGTATATCCGTGAGTGGTGTTGAGAATGGCACGCTCAATACCGACTGCCTCGTCGAGAATCCCGATGATGGGGCTTGCTGCATTGGTCGTACATGAAGCGTTTGAAGTAATGGCACCGCATGTAGCGAATTTTTCTTCATTGGCACCAATGAGTATTGTGTCGACACCTTCGCCTTTTCCGGGGGCCGTGATGACGACGTGCTTGGCACCCGCCTCTATATGCGCCCTCGCTTTCTCCGCATCAGCAAAGAAACCTGTCGATTCGACAACGATATCTATTTGCATATCTTTCCACGGCAATTTCATCGGTTCTTTTTCAGCAATGATGGAAATAGTTTTACCATTGACGACAAGAGCATTTGGAGCTGCCGCAACAGGAAATTTTGCTCGTCCGTAGACCGTGTCGTATTTTAGAAGGTACGCGAGGTTTTCTGCTGAAGCGAGGTCGTTGATTGCGACCACTTCAAACTCACTATGCTCATACGCTGCCCGAAAAAAACCCCGACCGATTCTCCCAAACCCGTTTATTGCCACTCGTATCATGGGCATGATTCTATCACTTCTTTCTTCTTCGTCTGCAGTGCCCTTATCCCCACATACTTGGACATTGCTCCGAAGATTCCGCTACTGAGCAGCGGGAGTTTCGGCCGGAGGTGGAGGTGCTGTCTCTGGGGTTGGAGTTGGTTCTGGCGTAGTTTCCGAGGTAGTGGTTGCAGCCGGAACTAAGGGCTCAGTTGGTGTGGGAGCCGGAGGGGAAATCACTGGTGCGGTAGTTGTCGTTACGGGAACAGGAGCGGCAGAAGGGGTTGTCGTTGCGGGCGTTGTAGTGGCAGAAGTAGTTGTTCCGGGGACTGTGTTGGGAGAAACGGGAGAAGTCGGTTCAAAAATTATCACCTGCCGCTCGATGGAAGAGGTAATTCCCGCCGCATTTGTTGCTGCGTAACGGACAGTCCATACCCGAGCAACGCTCGTATCAAGCACGACGGAGGTCGTTTGATTACCGTTTATATAGACGCGGATGCTCAATTCCAAATCTTGAGTTGATGGACCTGTTATTGACGCGCCAAGGTCGGAGTACGTCGAACCCACCGCTACGCGCGCGGGATTATCACCCAAAACTTGTAGTGTCGGACCTATGGGAGTGGAAGTCGCGTCGGAAGGCGGCGGAATGGAGACCTGCGTTTCAGTCGTGGTAGCAGAACCGCTCGTAGCTGGCTCATTCGTAGGAAGTGGAGTTTCAGAAACAACTGCGGCTGCTACCTGTACGGGAGGTGGAGGCGGGGTAACGACTGGAGTATATCCAGGTAACGTTTCGGTATTTGTATCTAGGAACTTACCGACAAGGCCGCCGTATGCTGTCGCCACTGTTTTTTGCGTAACGTTCCGCCGCTCTATCTCTTGAGTTGTCGTGAGGCGTTCTATTTCCCTATCCACAATTTGTTTGAGCTGCTGAGTTACGTATACGCCGAGGTCGCGGTACTCTCCCAAGTCCGCTTTGGATACTTTCATGATTTCGGACTTCACGACATCTTGCCAAACACTGTTTTGAATATCGATGGTTGTGAACCTATAGGCGACGTAATAATTATCAGCATCTTCCGTCACGTTTACTATTTGTACCTGCGGCGAGTAATTGGATATGTCTCTATTGGCAATATAGGTGTTGTCGATAGAAACTACCGTCTGCTGAGCTGAATATATGGCTTCTGGATTAGTCGCAGCAAAAGTAGCCCCCGCACCGAGAAATATGACTCCGAGTGCGATGGGAACCGCGTTATGATACTGAATGAAATTCGATAAAGACATGCGACAAGCTAGCCCTGTTTACAGCTATACGAGCATTTTACCACAGTGGCAAGACAGAAAGCGTGCGCCACTGAATCTGGGGATAGAATGCTGCCCCAGCAATTACCTGAGGGACTGTAGTAAGTCGAGGGCGTCTTTATAGTTTGGCTTTAAATTGAGTGCTTTTTGTATGTCTTCACGCGCAAGCTGTGAATTTCCCAGCGCTATGTTGAGAAGTGCTTGCATGTATGGAATATCTGGTCGATTCGGCGCGAGTGTCTGCGCGCGATTGAGAGACATTCGAGCGCTTTCACTGGCATCAGGGTACTCCATCTGGACAAGGGCAGTATAGAGTGAGCCCTTGTAAAGCCAGAGGGCATAATCTCTATCATCCGCGTTTGTTGCTCGCTTGGCAAAGGCAACCGCCTTGTCAGCGTCCGCTCGTGCAGCAACGGCATCAGAAACGATTACTCCACTCTCAAGACGACCGAAAAGTTTACGGGCATAAGAAATAGAGGTGCCGCGCAAATAGGACGCCGCGGGCCATACGGCAACCGCTTTATCAAAAAGGATTGATGCGTCATCTGGATTGCCTTCGTCAAGCACGACTTGCCCCCGTGTCGCATAATACGCCCCGCTTCCTTGAAGCGAGGCCACGAGAGTCAAGGAGAATCCCACACACATCACGACAGCCGCGACCAGTAGGAGCACCCGACGGCGTCCCCTACTCAGTGGTTCAACATAGGGTTCTGCATATTCCTCCGAGAAAGACAACCCGACCGCAGCAACTCCGATGAGCAACAACGACAAGTCTATTGAATAAAAGAGTGCCGATCCGAATAAAAACAGAGCGAGCGAGCGAAGAGCTTTAAGCACGCCGGCCGAGGGTGAGCTCACCGAGACCGACTTGAAAAGCACTACCAGAGGCAACAAAAGAAAGCCGAAGAAACCGAGTATTCCTACCTCGATGGCAAGAGTCGTTGCGGTACTGAAGGTTGAATCGGGCGTCACGTACCACCTTGAATCCGCGTTAAACTCCACGGGCCGATACAAGTTCCATGCGTACGATAGTGAGCCTGGTCCTGTTCCGAGAAGAGTCGTACGAAATGAAAAAAGGTACTCAGGTCCAGTAATGTATTCTGTTGCGGTAAGCGAAGGACGGATGTCGAGAGGAACTACAACTTGCGGCGCCGTAAAACCGAAGACATTCGACAAAGAGAGCGCCGTCCCCACAACAGCGGTCGCGAACGGAAATGTAGTCAGAGACGGCCCTTCTTCGGGGTGGAGAGAATACACAATATTTACAAGAACTACCCCAATGCCAACATACGCAGCCCATGGATTAAAGAAAACGAAAAAACCAATAAACGAGAGAGCGGAAGCTGAGGCATAGGCTACCCGATACCTTCTCCCCGAATCAAAAAGTACTGCCGCTGTAATCGACGCGGCGCACAAGAAGAAAGACGCGAGAGGTGCGAGTGTGGTCAGAGGCACAAACAAAGACACACCGAACCATAGAAGTATTGCGCACAGGGAGACTAGGACGGAAACGAGAGAAATTGTTGCCAAAAACGCGGGCGCCACACCTCGAGTTGCATACACGCAGAGGGCAATCGTTAGAGTAATGAGAGCAAGTGAGCCCCAGCTACCGAACTCAAATCCCTGTCCGAGAAAACCCGCGAGCGTGATGGAACTTTCCGTACTAACCGCCGAAACAGTTCCCGCCACAAGTAACGGCACGCCGAGCAGCGCGGCCATCGAAAACAATCCCCTTCCGCTTCGAAACCCAAATATCACTACGAGACCTGTGAGAATACATGCGATGCCTACTGTTGCCGCTGAAAAAATGCCCCCCCAAAAGGTCTCCCCTCCCGGCGTCATGATGCCTACAAACGGGAGAACGGGAAGAAGGAGAGGAAGAAAATACGGTGCAATTGAGGATATAATTCGTTGCATAGCACTCACGTTGAGAGTGTATCATCCGCAATCCCCATAGCTCAGCACGGTGTGTATATACAAGGTATACTGAGCAGTATTATGAAGCGTCTCGCTCTGTATTCGGTCGTCTGCGGAGGATTGGTTATTGGTGTTGCTCTCGGATATGGCACAACACGCCCCCTCGTCGCGGCTCTCGACGCGAGCGCCTCAGTATTTAAAACCTCTCAAATAGCGCACGGGGTTGTTCGAATGAACGGCACTATACGCACGTTATCGACCGACGGATACATGACGCTCGAGACAAGAGATATTCATAGCTTTGAACGCATCGTGTCATATTACGGAAAGATCGATGATTCCGCACAAGTTTCTCAGTTACAGATAGGTGACTACGTGAGCGCATCAATCGTCCGTTCACCTGGCTTACTCCACTTCTCCTTCCTGAACACCTTACTAAGGAAGGACCCCGTTGTGCTATGAGCTCGCGTTTACCCATCTTTACTACTCTTGTCCTATCAGCAGCATGTGCGATGTTTGTCGGAATGTGCCTGTACCTCCTTTCTGTGCAACACTTCGCGCTTCGTCAACTGGACAAGAGTGTGCGGACCGCAGAGATTGCCTCTTCACGGTTCATTTATGGAACCGCCAAATCCGTTGATACAACGAAAAAGAGCATGGTTGTTTCTCTGAGAGATAATTTCGGCAACAAGTATCTAGATGTGAATGTTCTCGTCGAGGACGAAGCATACATCGCCCGCCAAGATCTTGAGCCAGTCGGGGCTCCAGTTTTCACTTCTCTCTCTGCACTATCGCGCGGGACATTAGCTGACATTACCCCCGGGACGCGTGTAGCAATCGACGTGACAAACAAGATATCTGGGGAGTTTCGTTCCAAGCTGATTTTATACGGCAACCCACTCTAACGAGAGATTGGCTCTATCTCACGAGTCCTGTATAAAAAATAAGAAAAGGGGCGCGGCTTTGCGGCCGCGCCCAATTCCGAACAACCGTGCGAGCCTCTTGTGGCGCAACAATTATCCGTTTTGTGTCTGAGAAAGAACTGCGATTGCGTCGCCAAACGCAGTCCCGATTTGTCGAATCTGGTCGTCGCGGATGGTCAAAGCGGGGGCAATATAGACGCGCCTTTTCTGACTTACCACAACGTCCGGATGGACAATCGGTGTCGTGTAGACTCCTTGAAGCAAGAGTGCGTCGGCCAATGCGCGTCCGTCGAAAACTGTCTCGATGGATCGCATGAGGCCAACGCCATCGCATCCAACCACTTGCTTGGGAAACTTTCGCTTGAGAGAATCAAGTGTGTTCTCAAGCAACAGTGACTTTCTGCGAACCTCACTCAAGAGGCTTGGTGAGTCCGGGCTCTTGTCGCTTAGTTTCTTAATCCAAGCCAACAACGCAACGCACTGAGCCGGCGATGCGCTCCACGTCACACCCCACGCTGTCTGTTCAAAGCCCTCCATGAGATCGGGCTTGCCGATGACGAATGAGAGGGGCAAGACTCCACCGCCCGCACTCTTACCGGAACAGATGAGATCCGGCGCAGCGCCGACGCTCGGACTGTAGAAGAATTGTCCGAGACGGCCGAAACCACTTTTGACTTCGTCAGCGATGAATACGACATCGTGGTCCCGACAGAGCTCCGCAACTTCGCGGAGATACCCTTCCGGCGGCGCGACGCACCCGGCGGCACCTTGCACAGGCTCGAGCAAGACACCAGCAATCACGTCGCCCTGCACTTCGAATAAGGTACGGAGTGCAGCGATATTGCCGAACGGTACTTTCAGAACCGTGTCCGGCAGGGGGCCGAAGTTGCTCGTGGCCACCTCCCCTAGCACCGCGCGGGAGAGGTCGCACGAGCCGTGGTATCCGCGCTCGGCGACAACAATACAGGAATCAGCCCATGCGGAGTCAGTTGCACTGAGCATACGTCCCCGTTTCTTCACATGACGCCACAGGGCAAGACGCATCGCCACACTCGTGGCAACGGTACTATCGTTGCAGAAGAAAACACGAGCATTGGGCATGTCGGAAATCTTCCGAAGTGCCAGGAGAGTGGGCATCAGAAGCGGATGCATCACGTTCCCGGCGACCGGCGGCGTTCCCTCCGTCATTTGCTGTGCGACTAGCCGAGCGATGCCGGGATGAGTACCCGGACCGCCGGCACCAAACGCGACGACGAGGTCGAGAAATTCTTTTTCCACGAGACCCGACGCATCGAGCATGCGCACTCGGACGCAATTCTCGTCACCGCGACCTGCGGCGAAGAGACGCCCGTTGACACGGAAATTCCGTGCGAGGGCTTCGTCAACCACACCGAGATGCCGTTCAAAGTCAACGGTCGTCTCGGTGGCATTTGATATGCCGTCGATTCGGACACTGTCCGGACCGTCGAATTCAATCTTTATGCGTTCTGACATCTGATTTCCTTCCACTTCCATTCTGGTTGATGACAAAAAGACCGTGCTCCTGTCGGGACTATGCCACGTGCTCACCGACACCGCAATAAAAGCATTTAAAAAAGTCCCCGCGGTTTCCCGCGGGGACTACGAAGTCGAAATCCGGCAAGGTCACATGCCGCTGCAAACCTTTTCCTGATTTCCCGCACGTTCGGTAAAGAAACTGTCCCATTTCTTCATTTCACCGCGCATGAGCGAATCTTGCTCTTCGGGTTGTGTGGCCAGAGACTCGAAGCCGATTTCCTTGAGACGTGCAGTTACGGAGATATCCGTCAGCACGGCTCGTGAGGCTTTTCCGAGCAGCTCCACACGGTCCTTTGGAACGCCTTTAGGAACGTAGAGAGCCATCCACGACGGAACCGCGTAGTTCGGAACCGTTTCCGCGACCGACGGCACGTTCGGAAGATACGCCGAACGCTTCGCCGTCACGACCGCAAGCGGACGCAGTGTGCCAGCTTGAAACTGACCTTCGAACACCGCATAAAGCTGGATGCCCGCATGAACGCGTCCCTGCATTGTGTTTGTGGTGAGCTCACTGGTCTTCGTGTGCGTGACGATGGTGTACTTCACGCCCGCGTCGTGCGCCAACAACTTCGCGACAAGATTATTCGCGGAATTGTAGGTGGTCGTTCCAATGTTCAGCGTGCAGGGGTTCGTTTTTGCATAGCTCAGCAAGTCGCCGAGCGTCTTGAACGGTGAATCCGCTGGTACGGCGATGACGTTGAAGAATTCGGCAAAGCCGCTCAGTGGAGCGAAGTCGTCGATTGAATAGCTGAGTTTTTTCTTCTGTGCGCGCATGTCGGCGTATGCGATAGCGTTTGCCGACGTGAGCACCGTGAGCGTGTAGCCGTCGCGTTGTGCCGCAAGTGCTTCAGCGGCGGCAATCGCGCTATTTCCGCCGGGTTTATTCTGGACAATCACAGGCTGACCAAGCTTTCTGCTCAGCGCTTCGGCGTAGATGCGAAGTCCGACGTCGCCGCCGGAACCCGCCGAGAATGGGAAGATAATCGTGATGACGCCGTCGGGAAATTCTGCTTTCGCGACGGATGCAGACCCGCTCGCCAAGGCGAAGGCGAGAAGGGATGCGCATGCTTTCAAAGTCCAATTCATCGTATGCTCCTTTGAGCGTGAGGCGGCGGGAGCGGTATGCTCCAGCCTTTTCGGAATCGATGTTCCGTTCGCACTATACCGACATATACCCATTGGTCAAAGAAACAAAAAGGCTTGTGCTCATGGGCCCGCCTCACGCACCGTAGACCGTTTGAATCGATTATGAATACTGGGGTGGATATGCAATTACCGTGCGGTTCTTCAACCATATCCGGAGACAGTACACCCCTGTGATAATCCACCCCGAAAGCGCTCCTGAGAACTCGTACCATTTCGCGGAGAAAAGTGGGAGTGACTGACAAGCATCTGCAGCGCTCCCGCAGTATTTCCCTGTCCCATATAGAACGAGGCTTACAATCATGGCAAAAAGAATTCCCACAAATACATCAGGAATTATTTTCTTATCCACAACGAACGCAACGACGGTCGGAATGAACAACGCAGAACGGAAGACGCCCACGGCGATGGTAAGCGTCAACATATCCACCCCTGTGAGAGCAATCGCAGCCGCGATGAGAATGAAGACAATCATCGCGAGACGTTGTACGAGCATTACTTGCCGTTCGGTTGCATCAATCCGCCACCATTTTTTATAAACGTCCATCGCCCAAACACTACTCGAAGCGTTGAGCGCAGTGTCCCCGCTCGCGACGAAGGCTGCGATAACGGTGATAGTAAAAAATACGGCCGCAGTTGGGACGAGCGCGTCGATTGCCGCAAAACCAGCGATTCGAGCGGTCTCCACATGAATACCGAGTGAAGGGTTTGCCGCGAGAAATCCAAGCGATGCGGCCGCAAGAATGTTGAAAACGAAGAATGCTAACCCCGCAACGAGCGGCCAACCTAGTCTTCTTCCACCTCTCTCATTTACAGAGAAGTACCTCTGAAACAGGGACTGGTCGATTACTCCCGCAGAAATAAGCGAGACTACGAGCGGGATTCCGATTGTAATTGCAAATACCCAAGCCGATGTCGAGGCAGACGATGCAAGTCCTGGCGCAACGTATCCCCCTAACCCTTCCAGAACCGCTTGGAATCCACCCGCCTTCCAAATAGCGAGGGGGGCGAGAACCGCTATAAGCACTATCATCATCGAGCCTTTGATGAGGTCGAGCACTACGGACGAGCGAATACCGCCGATAATCACGGGGACAATCATCGCAGCGGCGGCGGCGAGAACGGTGTATGTCTTATCCGCCTGCATCGTAAAGCTAAGGAGAGCGGCGGCGGCGAGAAATTGCAGCGTAAGCGCGTACCCCCCTTGAATGCCCACGATGCCAATTGAGTAAACCCACCCGGTTTTATTACTGAAGCGCTCCTTCATTGCCTCGGAAATGGAATATTTTTCCTCGGGAACCGGAATCTTTGGCGCGAGATAGAAAGCCAAGGCGAGGCCTCCTCCATTGCCCAATAGGTAAAAAGTCAGCCCGAGCCAACCTGCTGTATACGCAAGTTGCCCCGCGTAAAAAAAGGTCGCCCCCCACGTGAAAGCGATAGCCATCCAAATCCCGACATACTGACTGGGAATCCGACGATTGGCTACGAGCTGCGCATCCAAACCTCCGCTTCGGCGAAACAGAACGTAAAATAGTGCGAGTGTAAAAACGCTCACCCCGACAAAGTAGAGAGCGGTAATCATGTGCGTACGTTATACCACACCCCACGTCTACGTGTGTGTAGTAGAACAGGGCGCGACCGAGATGGCCGCGCCCTGCATATTTCTTGATTTGGCCGTTTCTTACGAACTACGAGCGCTGTACTGCACCCTGTGGCGTACGATGCTTCCACCACACCACAGTGAAATACAGGCCCGTAATTATCCAGCCTGCCAGCGAGCCAACGAACATGTAGCCCTCGGCTCCCATCAGCGGGAGTTCGCACGACTGCTTTGGCAGTGAGCAATATTTGCCGGTTGTGAAGAGACCGACGCCCACAACCATCGCAATCGCGATGATGCCGAGTACATTCTGAGCGCGTACCTTCCCCGCCAATGCCCCATAAAGAGTCGGGAACAAGAACGGGGAGCGGAACACGCCCACAATGGCTACCATGAACAACATGCTCGTCCCGATGTGCGCAACATACGCCGCTGGGATGATGAAGACCGCCGCGGCAACGACCTGAACCACACGCAGCGTATAGTCTGACGCCTTCGGCCACATCGGCTGCACGATCTCCTTGATGAAGACGCCAGTCGACGCGTTGAGTGCCGTGTCACCGCTCGCGAAGAACGAGACGACGACGGTCAAGATGAAGAAGTTCGCGACTTCAGGTGCGAACTTTTGAATCGCGATGAAGCCCGCGATTCCTTCTTGACCTTTAGCGATTTCGACACCGAGCAGAGGATTCGCGGCGAGCGCACCGAGTGCACCCGACGCCACCATGTTCAGCACGAACAGGCTTACCCCGACCACCATAAAGAATACGGTTGCACGTCGCGGTCCCGGCTTCGCCGAGAAGTACCGCTGGTACAGCGCTTGGTCGATAGCGCCTGCAGTAACGAGAGACACGATGATAGGCACTCCTGAGGTGAGGAGAAACACAGTCATCGACTCTTTCGCAGCGGGTACGCCGACAACGCCAGACAACCCGCCTATAACCGCACTGATGCCGCCCGCATGATCAATCGTGTGCGGAGCGATGTAGAGAATCAGTGCAGACATCATGCCCGCCTTCAAGATATCGAGCGTGAAGGACGAGCGGATGCCGCCGAGCGCCATCATGACGAGCATGAGACTCGCCGAAGAAGCGATAGCGACGTCCGGACTGACGCCCACGATTTTCGTCAACACAAGCGTCACCACGATGAATTGGAGCGAAAGCGCGTAGAGCACCTGCACCAACATACTGAACACCGCGCTGCACTT
Source organism: Candidatus Nomurabacteria bacterium (assembly GCA_943359395.1). Taxonomy (GTDB): domain Bacteria; phylum Patescibacteriota; class Minisyncoccia; order Phycocordibacterales; family UBA2100; genus UBA10103. The sequence continues at coordinate 35,526 of CALRHH010000005.1, read as the reverse complement.
GCCGGCCCCCCATCCATACCATTCGCCCATCGCTTCGGGCCACGAATACTTCTTTTCGGGGGTCCGCATGCGCCCAGCAATCCAGTACGGCAAGATAAGCCCGAGGGTGTTGCCGAAGGCAAACACACTGAAGCCGACGATGCCCTGGCTGTATGTGAGCGATGCCGTATAGAGATACGTCGTCCCCCACGTGAAGGCAACTGCCATCCACGTGCCGACAACTTCGAACGGAATTTGACGCTTGGCGACGAGCCGAGCATCGAGATCGTGCCTCCAGCCGAATAGCAGCCAGAGTAGAAACGTTGCAAATGCCCCGATTGAGGCAAAGTACAAGACCGTTGTCATAGTTCACTTCCCTTTCTCTGCCGCTTTTGGCAGCATTGTTGAAGATGTTGGCCATTTCAAAGGACCAGCCGCCACTATATTCATTGCCATGCCAGACGTCAATTTATGGTTCTATGTCGAAAAAATAATCTGCCAGAGCTGAACGCTCAAGTTTGCAGGTACGCGTCGAGACACTATACTTACCGTTATGAGCTGGATTTCTCAGACTCTCATGTACGTATTGGGAGGGATCGTGTTCTCGGTTATTCATATATACTCAAGTTTTTCGCGCCGAGCACCTCGACAAACGCAGCTGAACCCCGCAGGAAACACAGCGATAAAAGACCAGAAGGAAATATATTTTGCAAACTGCGGCGATTTCTTCTAGTACTCGTCCATTGGAACCATCCCCCTTTCTCGCTCGTACGCTTCGCGTATGCGAGAACCCTGCATTACTTGTTCGAGTGCACCCGACACTAAAGTCGGCAAGACCTCGGCACTCGGTCGATACGGCCTTCCTTCCGTACTTACTCTTCCATCACCGATAAACTGCGGCTCCTCAGGCAAACGCCACACACTTTTGTTGAACGTGAGGTAATAGAGACTTGGATAGCTGTGGTTCAAGAGTCCGCGATACGGCGAGTATGTACTCGCCGTTCCGTTCGATTTCCGCCGCCGCGCATAGCCGATATTGAATTGAGTGTGTCGTATAAAGACGTCAGTCAGCAAATCGAACATTGAGGAACGTTGTGTGAGGAGGTAATTTCGATTCAATTCAGGCCGTCTTTTCAAATCAACGATGGTGGCGATATCCATCCAGTATCGCTGGTCACGCATCGTGTAGAGATGCGTGGACGATTCGTACCAATACGATATTCCACGTTCTATGAGCGACCTGTAGTTCGCCATTGAAATGTCATTGAAATGAAAATTGTGCCTCTCGGTAAGTTCATAAAACACAAAGGCATCCACCCGCGACACTTCCATACCAATGCGACCCGTTTTCTTGTTACGTGTAACATAGAGCGTGAAGTCGTGCGGCGTAGTAACTCCTTCAAAATTTCGAAGATTGTACCGAAAGGGTCCGTATGACTCCAAAATATCAACATGCCGAAACGGCGTCCCATACAAGCGTTCAAGGGCATGAACACGGGCTGACTCAGGAGAGAGGTCGACTTCGTGCGCTAAGAGCACGGGAGTCTCACGAGAGACTGCCGGCGGCTCTTTGGTGCTACTTCCGCCAGAGAGTAGTCGAAAACGCCGGTCCGCCTCACCTCGTAACGTCATCGCATTGCGCACTAAAGAAGCAACTGAATTATGAATGTACGCCGAAGAAGATGAATTACCGAAGCGGTCCTCGAACACATCGCTGTTCCCCACGTTCTCTAACGCTCTGAAGGTCCTATGGAGATTCATGTAACGCCTCGCGCATTTCTCGAGGACCCGAGAAGATTCCCGCCAAGAGAGCGCGAGCTTTCGTGCTGATTCTTCGGATGAATCAGCGAGGTACTCTCTTCGTACACGCTCGCTATCAACAAAACTCCAAAGGAACGGCAGCGGCAGTACATGCCGAGCTATCGGATACCGCGCAATAAAAAGTTTCCGCAAAAAACTACCCTCACATGATTCACGCTCTACCTCGGCAATGGCGCGTTGAATCTCATTGAGGCCCTGTACGGCCCGTTCAATATCCATACCCTCCGCAGCACACAACGGGTCCCGTACCGCTAGTTGATGGAACTCCTGAAAAGAATCTGGCGACTTCATTTGGGCGCATTGTATCACTCTGTTGTACCGACCTGGTCAATTGCTATAATGCGGCGGCTTTACGAGCCTTACGAATATGCATGTATGAAAAAGATACTTATCTTTCTCGTGTTTCTCGTCTTCATTGTCGTCGTCGCATATGTTGCGGATGCATTCAAACCTACCCAGCCGTTAACGCTCACAAAAGTAACGGTGCAACTCGGTTGGCTGGTTAACGCAAATCAAGCTGGTTTTTTCGTAGCGCAAAAGAAAGGATTCTACGCAGAGGAAGGTCTCGACGTGACGAACAAGCCAGGCGGTCCCGACTTTCCCTCTATAGTACTCGTAACGTCAGGTGCAGCCGATTTCGGAGTCGAAAGCGGCGCAGAATCCATATTGCTCGCGAGACAAAACGACATTCCGATAAAGGCTGTCGCGATTTTGGATCGCAAGAGCCCGTATGTGTTCTTTTCTAAAAAGAGCAGCGGCATTTCCAGCCCGAAAGACTTCGAGGGAAAGACGGTGGCTGTTTCCTACGGCAGGCCGCTGGAAGTCGTTTATCGCGCACTCGTACGGAAAGAGCGTCTTGCGACATCAACGATCACGGAGGTCAAAAAGAATCCTGCCATTGCGTCCTTATTTAGTGGTGCCGTAGACGTTCAGCCTGGTTTTATATCCGACTTTATATTTGCAAAAGCAGCGGGCAAGAAGGATGGCATAGAAATCAACGCACTGTATCCGTTTGAATACGGAATAGACTCCTACGGGTACACCATCTTCACTACCGACCGTTTTATCGAAGAACATCCTGATACGGTGCAAAAATACATTCGGGCAACACTGCGGGGATGGAAGTATGCGTTTGATTATCCTGAGGAAGCGGTTGATATGGTGGCAGCGGAGATGCAGGGAACGGTCGACAAAGAAGCTGAACTTGAAGCGCTGAAAACGCGGGCCGCGTACGTCTTACCGAATACCGACGGAGAAACACTGGGCTGGATGGACGAAGCAAAGTGGCAAACAATGCAAGACACACTCTTGGAGCAGGGACTCATGGCAAAGCCGCTCAACCTGCAAGATGTGTATACGAATCAGTTTCTGAAGATATAACGCATTCGTCCCAGAAACTCGGTACATTGTCCCTAAAAGCAACATGATCAGACTAGACGATGTCACAAAAGTTTATTACGGGGAAAAAAGCGCAACGGCCCTTCAGGGTATCACCATGGAGATCGCTGGAAATGAGTTTGTTTCTATCGTTGGACCTTCGGGCTGTGGGAAAAGTACTCTTCTAAAAATAATCGGCGGTCTTATCAACCCCACTTCCGGCTCGCGAACTGTATCCACGGACAATGGACCTAGCTCGTTCTCGTTTGTGTTTCAAGATCCAATACTTATGCGATGGCGAACGGCGAGAGAGAACGTGCGTTTACCACTTGAAATTCAGGGGTGTTCGCTTCAAAAAGAGGCTGGTATTCCAGAACTTTTAAAGAAGCTCGGATTGGATGGTTTCGAGGACAGTTACCCTTCTGAGCTTTCTGGTGGCATGCAACAGAGGGTGGCTATTGCGCGAGCACTTATTTCTGAGCCAACGACACTACTCCTTGATGAGCCCTTTGCTAGCCTCGACGAAATCACACGCGAACGCCTCAACGACGAACTTCTCCAGTTATGGAAAAACAAAGAGACGACCGTGAAGAACGTCGTATTCGTCACCCACAATATAGACGAAGCTGTTTTTCTGAGCGACCGCGTGATCGTACTCTCGGGAAGACCTGGCGAGGTAAAAGAAGAATTTACTATTGACTTACCTCGAGAGAGGACCTCGGATGTACGGTACTCGGAACATTTTAATTCTTTGCGCCGGAAGATACGCGCCACGATTGTATGAACACAATCCTAAAACAATTTCTTCCCGCGATAATCGCTCCTTTCGTAGGGATTGCCCTCTGGGCTTTTATTGTTCGCGTATTTTCAATCCCCTCCTATCTCCTCCCCTCACCGCAGAGTGTACTCGCGTCAATAAGCAATTCCTACCCGACACTCCTTTACGATGCCGGAATCACGTTTTCAGAAGCTTTGACGGGATTTGCTTTGTGCATTGTTGGAGGCACGCTGCTTTCAATTTCATTTCAACTCTGGCCTATCACCCGACGCACCCTCTACCCATACTTGGTTGCGACGAGAATAGCGCCGATTATCGCCGTCGCTCCTTTTCTACTCCTCTGGCTGGGTAATGGATTCCTTGCAAAAGCAGCGACTGCCGCTGTCGTTTCAACATTTTTTACCGTTATAAACCTCATGAAAGGATTCGACGAAGTGAGCGGCGGCGCTCGCGAACTCATGCGCTCGTTGTCTGCTACCCGATTTCAAGTACTTCTCAAGCTCCAGATTCCAAATGCTGTTCCCTACTTTTTTGCCGGAATAAAAGCGGCGCTTGCAACCTCAATTGCAGGTGCCGTTGCCGCGGAGTTTGTAAGCTCAAATGCCGGTCTCGGGCATCTCATACTTACAAACTACTACTACTTCCGTACCGCTGAAATGTTTGGAGCCCTCCTCGTGTTGATTGCGGGGGGCGTGCTCATCTTTGGTGCAATCTCACTGACTGAGCGGGTCTTCTTTTCACACTACAGCGTACGTCGAGAACCCTAGGGACTACGCGTTCTGGATGCGGACAGATTTTGATGAGATGGCCGTATCGTATCGAATAATCGGTGTGACAAGTGAGTCTTGTTTCGTGAGGACCAACGTCTCACCGACAGTCTCAATATCGCACCTAGGAAGCGGTGAAAAAACTGGATTCACCTCCAGCTTTGCCCGAGCAAATGCCCCCGTTTCTGGAAGAGTGAGGACAAGACGAACTTCTTTTGCGTAGGGAAGAACCCACTGGATGCGCGCAATGGTAAATTGCGGCCCAATAATTGAAATAGAAGTCAAGGTGTAAGGACAATCGCCAAAAAAAGGACGGAATCGCTCCAACGACAATTCGTCGGTAATAAGCGAATCAATTTGGTACTTTTTTGCCATGGCTACGGCCGCTGCGGGATTATGTACTTCCCCTATCAGAGGCACCATTCCTCTCTCATAGCACCACATGGACTTTTCTATACTTTCGGCATTATCGGACAAGTACACCATCGGACGCTTCGTCTCGGTGCCGAACTGCTCTCGGGCGACATCTTCATACGCCCATTCCGATAGGAAAGTTTTCTCTCCGACATGGAATATCTTTACCAGTGAACTAGCAGACTTGTATCGACGACTAGCAAGTGGGGAACCAAATAATTCATCGCGGGAAATAACGGGGAGCACATCGAGCGCTCGCCTCTCACCCCACACGGTATGGTAGATGTCAGCCAATTGGTTCGAGCCAACTTCGTTTATCAAGACGCGCAATGATTCGTGAAGAGTATCGTTCATAGCTATGCGTCGACCATTAGGATTTTTATTTCTTTATTTTTGATAGGAAAAGGCGCATCAGCAAACGTTACGGAAAGCGGGACAAAATCACCCGTTCTGACAAGCTCGGCAAGCGTCCGCGAGGGCGAGAGGTACAGCTGTCGAGAAAATTCCTTCTCTATTCGTGCCCCCAAATCAGGACTCCGTTGTCCATCTTTTCGATATACACGCAAGTGGAGCTTTCCCCGCAGCTTACCATCGAGAATTACGTGGGAGGTGTCTAATCGGTAGTCGTCGAACAGCGCGACGCTCAGCATTACGCGGTCGCACTCCTCCCTCCTCACGATTGCACCTGCGAGCTTTACGTAATCCCGTCCGTTACGCCCCATTATCTCAAGAATCTCGGTTGCTCCACAAGGACAGGGCTCGCTCTTCAGCCTTCCCACATCCCCGAGCTGGTATTGAATAACCTCCGGTCGGGTACTTGGTGACACTAAAATACTCCCTACGCCACTTTCATCAGGCGAGTCTATTTCAACCTTCACGCCCTTATAAGGATGGTAGTGATTGGGGGGTTGGAATCCACACGAAACCTCAGAAATACGCCCGACTTCTAGAGCAATATATCTGCTCGTGATTCTCGCGTTAGGAAATGTGTCCCGCAAGAGACTCTCCATCGCCTCTGTGGTGCACTCCCCACTCAAGATAATGGCTCTTACACCCAATGCTGTTTCTCTGTCGATATATTCCGCAACACGTACAACAAATGAAACAAAGCCCAAGATGCTGTCCGGAGCGTATTGAGCTAATACAACTTTCAGTTCTGAGTTTAAATCCGCACCATCCAATACAAGCGACCGAGACTCCGCCGGCATTCCGTGTCTCGCCTGCAAATTGTACGCAAGTCGTGTTGCCGAGGCACCCAAACAAAGAACAGGAGCGCGGAGTTGGGAAAAACGCTTAACGGATTCGGCTTGGTATTGTAGTACCGCACCAATGAGCTGCCCTCCCGTCGTTCCTGACGTGACGCGGACACAATAGCGCCACGCATCTTCTTTTGCAGGAGGAGCCGATCTAAAATCACTGAATGTTTTCTCGGCTATCAAACTGTACCCAGCACGGTCGAGCATACCAGAGACTATAGACCAAGGGAGTGGAGTTTACTATTCTTCCTTCTTTTCGGGTTTATTGGATAAAGCCACCGCAGCTAACGAAAAGCAGCTGGTTCTCATTTCCCTGCGATACTTCTACATTCGTAGTGGCAGATTGGTCTACACACTGAGCAGACGCCTTCGCAACCACACCCCTGTCGGGTGTTGCAACAAATTCCTTAGAAATATATACGCCTAAGAATGATAGGGCGAGACCGGTCGAATAGAGAACGAATGTATGCAATTTTTTCATATTCTCCAATGCCCAAATTGTAGCAACAACTCATAAAAGAATCAATTCCCCCTGCTTTACATCTCGTATATACTCGATATACGCTTTTTTACTTCTATGACCACACCTCGTACACACACATTCAAACAAAGCCCCGAGGAGGCCTACGCAAGATTTGAGATTGAACCCACTCCTTATGGAGATGAGACTTCGCACGAGGCACTGTTGCATCTGCTACAGAGAGCCGAAAAAAACATCTCGAAGTCCCCCTTCAGACTGGTGCCTGCTTCGTTCAACCCGCTCGATCCGTCACTAACCGCATTTCCGCGCCCCTTGCAGAGCGAGTGGCAATCTCTGCGACTCTACCTCAAGGTATTAGAAAGTCGAGCTGTCATGATGCTCTTACCCCTCTTTTGGCAGATGGAGTCAGCAACGTATCGAGTATGTCGTGATTCGGGTCTTCTGTTTTTCGTGGCAGATATATCCAATACTCCCGTCAATTCGCTGGCGATTGATTCTCTCACCATCGATACAATCATAACGACAACTCAAGATTGCCAAGCAGTTCTATCGTATCTTTCGACAAAACAACGGAACATCCCACGCTCGTGGGTATTCGTACATAGTGTCGATGCAGTTCCGCAACACATTCCCCCTGAATTCTCAACAGGGACGAAGGTCGCCCAAGAGGTGCATGTCTTCCCTGGTGTCCCTATTCTGGAACAATGCGGGTCACTTATTGAAAGACGCGCAAAGACTTTTCATGCATCAGACTCTTATACGTGGGTATTCAAATCAGATAGAACGCTCATCACGAGCGCGGGGGATGACCCCCTGCCATTCATCAGATACCGACTTCCATTCGTCGCAATCGAACAAGGAGTATGTGTATGCGGAAAGGCCGAAATTGAATATTTCCATGAATGATCTTGAGAGGCTCAGAGAACTCATCGCGGAATGCACCGCCCCGGATGCGCCGAATATGTACCGCACGCTCTACGGTATGCGCGATGGAGAACCCGCCTTGCATCTGGCAGGATGGCATGAGTGGATAAAGCTCCCGCTTGTAACGAAAGACCTCTTAACTGAAACTCCTGTCGCGAATCGATTTTTTGCATCAAATACCGACGTCGAAGATATACGCACGTCGTCAGGCACAAGCGGGAAGACGCCGCCGTTTATACTGCGCTCCATCCCAAGCGGTCTTGAATACCGACTTCAGTATCACTCTTTCGAGAATCCGATTCTCGCATCCAACGTCCCCTGTATGCCTCATTGGCACGAAGACCTACAAATATCCTTAGGGTATGCCCCGCGGGTAATAGCATTTGATCCAATTCATGCTGCGGCCTCTGTCCGTCTTGCACGAATCGCGGGAGTCGACGCTATCTCGACATTTGCGTTCCATGTACCACTCATAGGAAAACTAATGATACAGGAAGGCATTGCTGAACAAATTCGACTAATAGAAATGTGCGGAGAATCCTGTACGCGCTCACTCTTCGATTTTATAAAACGAACATTCCCAAACGCCACCATTATTCCGCAATTTGGTGCCGCGGAGATTGAAGACAAGCCGGTTGGTATTCCCTGTCGAGCCATTACCGGCGAAGAACCTCTTTCTGTGTACCACACTAAGCCCTCTCACTATCATGAGATTATTGACTCGGAACAAGAGATCGTACTACCGTACGAGCCGGGAACCGAGGGAGAACTTGTTATTACGTCCTGCTCACCAAAGCCGCGTGCGACTCCTCTCATACGATACCGAACTGGCGATATCGTCAGAATACTGCCCGAAAAGTGCGCCGCCCATAATCAACTTCAGTTTACCCTGATAGGACGCGTATCGATTGACTTTATCAAGATACCGGGAGGTATGTTGCGTGCGGACGAAACAGAACGAGTACTGAGGGTGTTCAACGGAGAGATTACCGATCGATTCGAACTTCACAGATACCTTCGTCCCAGTTCAGAAGGTCAGAAGGTCGAGGTTATATTATACGTTGAACCACGTGATCAAAACTCACCTGAAGTTCTTAATCGACTTGCTGAGCGTATAGCACAAGAACTACGTGTCGGTCCTTTTCGGACGTACTCGGAAGGTGTTGAGGACGGCATCTACCTACCACTTACCTGTCTTCCCATCACAAGCACTCAATCGCCAACGAAAAGCAAACGCATGATTGCCCACTGAAGCAAACTCCACCTAAGCACATCACCCGCGTTATATCGTCTCGCGTATAATTACCTCAGTATTCATTTTTGCATTTTGCAGAATTGTCTTTTTCCCTGACGGCCACCGGACGATGACCTGAATAGGAATGTCGGACGAAAGTGATCCGAGCCCAAACACAAGACGCGGACTATTCTGTGAATAGAAACTGCTCCCGGCCAAAACCGACTTTACCTGAGTAGAGGTCCCAGCAATTACTGATACCTCCGCTCCAACGCCGTACGAATTACTCTTTGTCCCTTGCAACCGCACCTTAATATAGGACGCCTTCGTAGTATTTACATAGAGAATATCGGGGCTCGTCCCGCTACCAGCGAGCAGGATATTACCAACGAATACATCGGGCGTGCCGTTATTGTCGAAGTCCGAGACCGCAACAGCTCTGCCACTTTGAGAATCGGGACAGAATGCACCCCATGTGACGTCGGTGAACGTACCATTGCCGTTATTCCGGTACAAGCGGTCCGTGCGGTACAGCGTGCGACTCAAAGAACCGTCCGTTCTTGCCACGATTCGTGGCACATCGCCGTTAGCGATGAATATATCCTGCTGTCCGTCGAGATCATAATCAAGAAAAGAAACACCCCACCCGAGCCCTTGTGCCGCGAGTGACTGATTCGAGAGGGTGTACGCTCCGCTCCCAGTCGACATGAAGAGATAGTCACGCAGCACGTTGGTCGTAACAATATCCGGTGCCCCGTCGCCATCGAGGTCTCCAACATCTACTCCCATGCCACTACCCGCATAGTCAACCCCCGTCTGCGTAGTGACGTCTTTGAACTTAAAATCACCTAGGTTTTTCAAGAGCAGATTGCCTCCCCAACCACTCGTGATAAACACGTCCTGGATCCCGTCCCTGTCATAATCCAAGGAAATCGGTTGGAAGAAATGGCGCGAAACATAATCGTAAGGATGTGTAAGGTGACGGATATCGTATGTATAGGAACGATTAACACCTAACACCTGTTGTTCAAACTCCGTGTGTTCAACGAATGTGCGCCCACCCTTATTTTCGAAAAGATGCATCGACCCCGGCATGAGCCAGAGGGCGTCAACGGGGCTGCCGAAGTGTGGTAGCGGTAATCGAAGTTCGCTAAAAGATACCAACTGAAGGGAGTCGTTCAAAACAAGACAGCCTCCCGCGTGCACAAACCGCTCCACATCGGATACCGTACCGTACGCACGAGTGCCGAACGACTTATAGATAGACAGAATCTCCTCTGCGTCACATACCAAGCGGGTTACGTCGTCGAACCGGGGGTCGAACAGCGACTTCAACATCGCTGGGTTTGTTTTTGCAACCGGATACACAAGTCCGCCGGTCACAAACACAATATCGAGCCTTCCGTCATTATTGTAATCGCCAAATGAGAATGCTGCGCCCGTGTAGTTACGCACTATCGTACCCCCAAGTCCCAAACTGTCCGTTACATCGGAGAACATGCCGTTTCTATTATTGCGATAGACGCGAAATGCTTGTGATTCATCTTGAGCATGCTGCAAAGGAGAGCGATTGAACGCGGCGTAACTCGGAACATATGCGACAAAAAGGTCAAGCCGCCCGTCGTTATCATAGTCGGCGAATACTGCGCTGGCGGAACTCTTGCCCGGAAGCCCGACCGCGCTGGTCACATCCGAAAATGTGCCGTCTCCGTTATTGTGATAGAGGATGCTCGGCCCTGCGAGGTTCGAGACAAACAAATCGTCGTATCCATCACCGTCATAATCACTCCACGCAGCTCCTGAGGTGTACATATATGGCGCAAACTTCGCTGCACGTGAGGGCTGAAGAGTCTGCTCCAGGTTACATTGCAAGATGCGGGGGCTTTCAATCCCACGCAAAAGGAAATCTGGCGATACGCGGAATCCCTGCATCACAGCGGCTCCCGGGAACGTCTGAAGGACGGCAATGAGCAACGCCGTGAACGCGACCATGAATGAGAGTGCGTTCGAATAGTGTCCAACTATGGGAATGCGACGAGCAAACATCATGAATTCTGATCGCGAGAGTACGTTTACAAGTGTTACGAGAAAAGCAGCCAAGAAAATCGAGTACCGTACACCCGCTATTTCGAGCGCAAACAGGAGCAGAGCAATCGATATACCGTGAATGACGCGTTCACGAAATATCCCCGGAGAAGTCTTCGGATCCGTAATCATGAACGATGCAAATAAAATCAGTGACGGACCGAGGAGGCCGTAATGATGCACCGAAACGAAGTCTGGGTAGAATGACAAAAGTCCTAGCAGCAATACAAAGTACGAACTTAAAAACGAGGCGGTCGTAACTAGTACCCCCGACCTATACGCAACGAACAAAATCGCGGCGTCAATGAGAAGATATTCGTACACATTGCCACCCCACTGCGTAAATTCAGTCGTTGTTGACGCTGGGAATAACAGAACAAGCAACAAAATGGTAGCATTGGAAGCGTTGAATAACTGCCCCCTCTTTGATGTCCGGATCAGGCGTCTCGATAGAACGGCTACACACCCGGCTACGGCAAAATACAGAGGATTCGATGCTCGAAAGAAAATCGCAATACCAAGCGCGCTGGCAATCACACCTCTTGGAAAATAGACTGACCGCGTCAGGAGGAACTCAGTGCCGACAGTGGCAAAAAGCGCCAACGCCACGTCTGCCCACGTAACATTGAACCCCCAGCGGGTAATTCCGACAATGACAAATCCAGCCTGTAGAGCAATGAGTAAAGAAATAGGCTCAAAGACTTTCTGAAATACGCCTGACGACTTCCATCCTCGGATATGATCCATATCGTTACATAACGGGTATAGGAAGCTTGTCGATGAGACCGAAGTCGGTCCTTGATTGCGTCGTGCAATAACGAACAGCTTCGGGGGAGAAATCAGGATTGCGACACATGAGGGCAAACCCATCCGCTTGCCCCATTCTCAGACGCGTGACGATACCCGTGACACAAAAAAGTCTGTGCAGAGAATCGTTGCTCGCTTTCTTACAAAATTCATACGACGTATCTTGACGAAGGTTTGCGGATACAGCGGCCATATGACCGATACCTTCGTAGCAAGCTCGCCTCTTGAAGACATCAGAAACCTCGTCGCAATAGCCACCCATGCGAGAGAACAATTCGTGTTCCGCGGCCGTGTCGCCCTGAGCACTCCACCACCACCAGACTGGCAACTCGTAATAACATGAATTTTGAGCGGTATCGCCAAGCTCCGCACAGGGACCGAGAACGGTCTCAGTGGTGACCGGGCGAGAAGCAGGTTGCCCGTCCGGTCCGCTGTCGGTAAGAAATCGTATGTTGTACTCCATTATTGCACCCTCGGCACAGCCTCCCCGACGTTCTTGTTGCAGAGAAGCACACACCGAGAGAGATTGTTTGAGAGCAAGGACATCGTATCCAAAATATCCCACAAGCCCGTGGCCGATGCTATGCAAACAGGGAGTGTCTCCCGTGCGGTCACCTTGGCACGCCTTATTCATCTCTTGCACAACTCCAATTCCCTGCTTAAGGATAGCCGAGCCGACGACTTGGTGAATGCAGCCACCGAAATAATCTTCTGTGCACAAAGCAATTCCGCTAGAACCCCTTGTATTGTACAAAGCCTCACCGAAAGCGTGCGCCAGCACATGGGATATTTTTATCGGTAAAGCATCGCCGGACTTTTTATATTCCGCATACGCCCGCTCGTACCCAAACGCGTTAATTTTTCCCGTCCAATACATCGTTGCAAGCTTGAAATCGACACCGCCTTCTTTCAAATACGGTGATTGCGGGGAACGAGACAGCCACAACAGCAAGACGAGCGCGCCTACGAGAACAACACCGCCGATATACAGCGCCATACTGGTTCGCTTCAATATACGGAGCATATCCAATATATGCGTCACCTCCCGCGCCAAACTGGCGGCCGGAACGACATCGCATTGTGTCAAGTATACCTGTGTTCCGTTCACACGCGCAATCAACGAACATTCCATTTGCTATACTCTCCCGATGACGCACCCTGAACTGATAGCGAGATTGGAAAAATTCTTTGCTGAAAATAAATCACCCTCCAACAAGATTGTTCCGACTTCGTTTAATCCAAACGACCCGATTCTGCGCGGTTTCCCAATACCGCTCGACTGGAAATGGACGTCGTGTGAGCAATCCCTTATCTCATTCAAATCTACGGGAGTAATGATGCGGTTGCCACTCTTCTGGCAACTAGAAATTCCGCTCTTCAATGCGTGCAAAAACTCCGGTTCGTTTATCTTCGTAAGCGACCGTGGTAATATGCCGCTCGCTGCCGAGGCAATCCGTACCGCGCGTATAGATTGCGTTGTAACTGACACGGAAGACGCAGACGCGTTTTCAAGTTTCCTTGCTGAGAAATCTGCACCAAAGCCTCGTTCGTGGATTATCATACACCGAGCAATCCTTCCTTCCACTCCTCTCCCCCACATTGCGGGAGACGTCGGGGCACAGGAAGTACACCTATTTCCCGGTGTTCCCATCCTCGTGCAATGCAACGTATTGCATTCACTGGATACGGCGTTATTTCATGTCCACCCAGACTTTACGTGGCACGAAGAATCAAATACCGTTTCATCGTGCGCCGATATTCCTGTTCCACTGCGAGACTATCCACTTCCATTCACGATAAAGAGAATCCGAAGGTGCGAATGCGGTCAGGATGTGGTCGCGAGTCCAACGCTATAGAGAACACTACCTCGAAAACTGCGTTCCGTATGTGGATTCAAATTCACTATAAACCTTTCGCGTCGCGTCTCGCATCGCCTGTCTGTCCTGTGTGGTAAACGTAGATATGGCGGAGCCTCGTGCCTCCAAAGAGGCTTTGGTCTGCTCACCGAGCGATACGGAATCTTCTCTTTCTACTTGCGCTGCGACAAGAGCTGCTTCACGCAAAGATTTTTGATCACCAACCGAAAGCGAGGTATAGAAAGAATCGCTGGCGAGAATCACCGTCAAGAAAAGGCTGTGGTATGTCTCCGCGATGTTCTTCGTATATTGATTATTCGAACCAAGTACCGCCGAAAGTCGACTGTAGGTCGTCTCCACGGCGTCAACAGAGCGCTCATCGATACTTCGCGCTGCGCTTTCTAGATCTGTCGGTACCGGTATGGCGCCAAGTGCCGTGAGAGTCGCCTGAGCGACTGGCCCTCCGGACGTTGCAATGCGCTTACCTTTAAAAGCAGCCAGGTTCTCTAGGGGAGATTTTGAGGCGATGACGCGGAATCCGCCGCTCATAGTGAATGCGAGAGCGTGCGTATCGGTTGTTGATTCAACGGTGTCGAGCAACTGCATACCACTAGCGCCATCCAATATTTGACCAGCTGAAGCGTAATCGGAGAAACGGAATGGTAGATTTAAACTCCATAAGGCGGGGTCGTCTTGACCCAAACCGACAGTGTAGGTAGTGGCAAGCTCTACACGACCGTCGTTTAGATACCTCAATACGTCGGCATTCGGAATATCACCGGTATCAGCATATCCAAGCTCCTCTGGAGTTACTATATCCAAAATGAGACGCCCATCGGAAAGCCTTGAAAGCTCTCGAGAAAACACCTGCACGGCCCGAGTGAAAACGTCTGTCGGCTGATGTGAAATAAGCCAGCGGACATGCTGAACCTGCGATGGCGACTTTGATGCCGGAACATATTGGTAGGCGAAAAGCACACTACCAATAATGACGAGGGAGAAAATTGCAGGCTTAATCCATGCCGATACGCCAACGCTTGTCATTGGATAAACTCTAGCATCTAGTACTTTCGCGTCAAGACTTCTAAATTACGTATTTTCATCAACAAACCTACTCTCATGTAGCATGACAGTAACGAAGGAGGTTAGTTTTTGCTAGTATTCATACATATGATTGCATCCAAACAAATCCAGGCAATCCAAGATGCTCTAAAGTCTGTACCGTGCCGAATTGTTCCAACCTCATTCGAAGCCGAAGATGCAGGTTTGGCAGGCTTCCCCATTCACCCACAATGGCGTTGGGATTCTTGCGCTCAAGCACTTTTTGAACTTAAGCCTCACGGAGTCATGATGCGTTTGCCCTTATTTTGGCAACTCGAAGTTCCCCTCTGGTACGCATGTAGGGCTGCGCGTGCTCCAATTTTTCTAAATGATCCTGAAAATATACCTGTCGGCGTTTCGGCACTCCAACTCGGGGGTATGGACACGGTGGTAACCGAGCAACGAGATGCATCAACGTTTGCTGACTGTGTTCAAAAAGAAAATGGCAAGCTTCCCCAAAAATGGATTGTTATCCATCGTGCAGAAGACATCTGGAATATCCCCGCCTTGCTCTCGGACTGCAAGGTTGCGCAGGAGGTTCATCTCTTCCCCGGTCTGCCCATACTGTCACAATGCCCAATGCTCATGGTGGAAACCTCAGGCATCCCGCGTTTTCACATAACAAAGGGAAACCGATACGAACCGGTGACGGGGAACATTGAAACCTTACCGCGAGGTGGGATACCTTCGTTCGAACTCAAGGCTCCGCCGATTACGGGAGGCGAACTGTGCGCGTGCGGAGAGCTCACATACACACAAACCGTATGAGTACTTTTGACGACCTCTCAGCTCTCGTGGAGCGAGTAACAGCAAAGGATACTCCTCCACTGTACAGGAGACACTACGGGATAGATGCACATTCTGGCCCGCTCCGCATTACTGACTGGAACTCGTGGCAATCTCTCCCCTTTATTAGTAAAGCAATCCTGCAAAACATCCCTATCGAGGAGCGGATTTTCATTGAGTGGGGCGATATTAATTCAATCCACGCATCTTCAGGAACATCCGGTAGACCACCGCATTTCAGCCCGTGGGTACGACTCGACGGTTACGAATATCGGACAAAATTCCATACCTTTACGCGGCCAGCGCTTTGCTCAATGCCAATTCATCACCAGCACGAGAAATTCCTTGACCAACACAGCGTAAGTCCAAAGCTCATCGTGTTCGACCCTCGGCGAGCTCGAACCTCGGTAGAGCTTGCTCGTCTCGCAGGTGTAGATTCTCTTTTCATCTTTACCGGGCACCTGGCTCTTATAGGCCCGGAAGCGGAGCGACTCGGCATAGGAGCGGATATTCGATTTATCGAGCTCGCGGGCGAATCGTGTTCCCGCTCTCTGTATAATTATGCCAAACGCATATTTCCCAACGCAATTGTCGTATCTTTTTATGGAGCAACCGAGGTCGAGAATCCCCCCATCACCTACCCATGCCGCCCGCTATCAGACGCAGAACCACTTGAAGTGCACCACCCACGCGAAGGCTACTACATCGAGCTGATTAATCCTGACACGCGTGAATTGCTCAAAATACAACCCGAGACCGAGGGGGAGATTGTCATTACTGCCGACACCACAAGACCTCCCAAACAGGCTGTTTCACCATTAGTTCGATACAGAACAGGAGATATGGCGCGCGTATTCCAAGACACATGCCCCACTCACGGTACATGGTCATTTACCATGCCAGGACGCGTAGAAATGGATTTCATAAAAATCCCCGGGGGCATCCTGCGCGCGGAGGAGATTGAGCGTGTACTTCGCAACCTCGGAGAGGGGGTGAGTGACATGTTTGAACTTCATTTCAAGGAGGTCGAACACGAGGGGGCTATAAAAATTGGCATTACACTCCTCCTTGAGGCTCCAAACGTGGTCGACTTTGAAAAGCTGGCCAGAGAAATTGAGCGATGTACTCGCGTTGGAGCGGCTTTTACGTATGCAGAAGGAATTGAACGTGGCATGTACCTTCCAATCTTCTGCGACGCGTATAAGCCTATCTACCGCGGCAAACGGAAAAGAATGATACGCGATAGTTCGTAGTGCTGCAGGAATCGGAAACCCGTACAGATTGTGATCGTGATAGTATATTCGTGATGCAATTCAAAGATGCGGCCGAAATTGTGACGTACGTGACCGGAGAAGCGCGTAGCAAATTCTACAGGAATCTATACGGCCTGCGTCCCGAAGATTCACCACTTCACATTCAGTCTAAAGAAGAATGGTCCGCCCTTCCCTTCCTTACCAAGGCCGACCTATTGGCGAAATCACTCGCAGAACGGAGTTTCATCCCGCTTTCAGAAGTTGACCACCTGCGAGTGTCTTCGGGAACGAGCGGGAAAGGAGTTCTTTTCTCTCCCCGTACACACGTCCGCGAAATGGATTACCGTCTCCACTACCACAATTTCAAAAACGCATTCATGGCTTTCACGACTCCGATGATGCCGCACTGGCACGCAATGTTTCAAAAGGAGCATGGCTGCCTACCCCGCATCATCGCGTATGACCCCGCGAACCCCTCGGCGTCTGTCCAATTGGCAAAGGCCGCCGGGATAGATGGAATGTCGGTATTTATTTTTCATATCACCGCAATAGGCGAGGAGATGAAGCGATTCGGCTGCGCGAACAAAATACGTCTCCTTGAGGTGACGGGTGAGATGTGTACGCGAGCGCAATTCGAATATATGCGGGAGACATTTCCCCACGCCACCATCATCCAATCGTATAATTCGAGCGAGGTCGAGGACGCACACATTGGCATGCCGTGTCGTCCAATGACGGGAGACGAACCGCTCGCCGTGTACCACCAGAAAAAAACTCACTACCTGGAGCTCGTAGATCCTGAGACGGGCGCCCTAGTGGAACCGAAGTCGGATGCGGAGGGTGATTTGGCTATCACCGCATACCCCGGTGAACCGTCCGCCTTCCCCCTCGTTCGTTTTCGCATCGGCGATACCGTCCGAGTAGTTGAAGAGAATTGCCCTCACGGCTTATGGTCCTTCACAGTTCTTGGACGCACTGAGTTGGACTTTCTTAAGATTCCAGGAGGACTCCTGCGTGCAGATGAAATCGAGCGGGCGCTTCGAACCATGCCAGAGGATGTATCCGACCGGTTCGAAATTCACTGCCCAGAAAAAGCAGGTCGAAACGGACCACTCCTCACCCCACTGCTTCGCGTAGAGCTACGGAGGGAAATCCCGCTCCATGAACTGGCTAGACGTATAGCCAAGCTGATACGAGTATCCCCTGAAATGACGTACGCAGACGGAGTTGCCGATGGGCGCTATGCTGAACTAACCTGTGAAGCGTTCCATCCGACCGTCAGCGCAAAAACGAAGCGTATTCACCGAGAGTAACGCCGCACCCAAGTCTAGGTTATGCACCCACAAGGGGAGATGGTGCAGTCAAAATCAATACGGTATACTGTATGCAATGAGGTTATATTCGAAACTACGCTATGTCGGGTTCTTCGCAATCGGGACTGTCCTAGGCATTGCGGGTATCGGAATGTACCAAGGCGGGGGTATCGTCACTCTGAGCCAATTCTTCCATAGTGAAGCTACCGGCGTTATGGCTGGAGGTCCTCAAACACTCTCATGCATTGCACGAGAAGAGTCCGATGGCGTAATTTTCGTAAGCTGCGG
Source organism: Candidatus Nomurabacteria bacterium (assembly GCA_943359395.1). Classification (GTDB taxonomy): domain Bacteria; phylum Patescibacteriota; class Minisyncoccia; order Phycocordibacterales; family UBA2100; genus UBA10103. The sequence goes on along the minus strand of CALRHH010000005.1, from coordinate 17,006 downwards.
CGGAATCTACTAAATGCACCTATATTTATATTTCCAATTTAAGATATTATACCCACTCTCTCTATATTGACACCCTCACACCGGCCGATATACTTACCTCTATGGAACGCTCCCGACTTTCCCCCACCGCAATTGCTTCAATAATAGCAGCATTCATCGTATGCGCGTCCATTGCGGCCTCTCTTGTCGTCAGGCTTCTCAACCCTCAAAGCATCTCAACCAAGTCCGCTTCCGGCACTCTTGCATCAGCATGTACCTCACAAGCACAGAACGGTAAAGTATATTTCGTAAGCTGCGGCGGTACCTTTTAAACTCCTCATGCGCAGGCGTGCGGTACCCTTCGTCCTCGTCGGCCTTATTTGCTTGACGCTGATTTCCATTACACTTAGCCGTACTCAATCCGCTGCGAGTCGGTTCTTTTCTGAGGCGCTACGTACACACAATGTATCCGCAGATGTGACCGTCCACGAACGCATACTTACTGTTCGTGCAGGGGAAGTCACGTTCGAAGGAGGGCCTGTCTCGGACGCGGACGCGTTTGAAGCATTACGACTTACCTATGCACGCACACTTGCTGAACGGAGTCCCCTGTTCGCCTTACCAGGCACATCACCTTCGGATCTGAATTATGCAGTGGATGAGTTGCGACGAACCGCAAACCAACTGGCCGACATTCAGAAAAATGCCGCGTCCGCAGATCTGATACGGAGCTCGCTCTACCCGCTTGATTTCCTACGCAAAGCGGCGAGTGCAGAGGCCGCGCGAATAGCGTTCGTTAATACGGCAGATGCGATACACGAGCAGGCATATTATGACGCGGTACGCAAAGAATTTACTTCATACATTCTCGGTATACAAAACTTTCGCCGCGGCGTTATCCGAGCTGTTCCTGACTCCATCCCACCCTACGTGGCTGCGGGGAAACTCGTGAGCAAAGAGGCTTTACTCTCAGCTTTGCAGAACCTTGAGACTGGTGCGAAGAAGATGATGGGGGTGTTTGATGCTCGTACAACGTGCCTTCGCGGCTACACGTCCCACTGTAATCCACAAAACCTCTCACTCCCTACGTTACCCGAACCGATCGCGAATACAATCTCGAACGATTCTATTCAAACAGCATCTTCGATTCAATCAATGTATAGAAAGATGGGTATTGATGACCAACCACTACCAGCACCGCTGATAGTACTTTCTCAGAGTGTTTGTGCTTCCGACTTTCCTAATCCGCCGATTTACCATGTGATGGTACCGAATCTCGCATCAGATGTGCCTCCGTTCCGTAGAGGTGCCTACATCGGGGACATTCGTCTCATCGATATCAGCGCATACGGAAACATCCCGTTCTACCACGATCTCCAATCCCGAGGCATTAGATTCGTATTGAGTCCTCCACTCTTGCACTATGAATGCATGGAAGAGGCGCGAGACTTGTCCGCAATTTTGTTTACCGAAGACGTCATGCGGGAGGCTTCTCCGACATCACGCGTCTACTACGAATCCGAAGCAGTCCGCATAGCCAACAATCGAGCGCGTGCAGGAGACCCCGACGGAATTCGGTACATTCTTTCCGCACAGAACCATTCGAGTCGTTTTGATCAAACCCTCCGTGACATCTCGTGGATAGAACAGACCAATATGGGTCTCATGAAAGGCGGCGTCGGAGCCGACTTGCGAACATACAATTTGTTCTTCTCACGAAGCGGCTTCGCATCGCTCTTTGCGGCGGGCAACCCATCTTTTGTTGGTAAGATTTCTCTATTTGATTCAGTCTCTATACCAACTTCAGAGAAACCGTATATATACTATTCGAATCTTCCCGATGAAAAGACGAGGGGGAAAGTACTAGAGGACATCCGCAATTATATCTCTATACACTTAGCAGAACATCCGTCAAGCATGCCATGAAGCGACTGGTCACCATGCTACTACTGTGCGCCGCACTACTCGCGACAATTTCCGCGCTTGACGAATCACCGTACACGCACGACTATTTTTCCGGGGCTCTCGCCACCGCGGGAGTCAGAACGACTGTAACTATCGACGGACTCCGCTACGAGGTCAGCGGAGGAGTGGTTACCGCAAACGGTGCAGAGGTTTCCGATAGGCACACCCTCGCTGCTCAAAAACTTGCGTACGAGAAAACCATGGCCGAACGTGCACCGTTATTCGGGTTGCCAGGAGTTGATCCAGCAAGGTTGCGGCAAGCGGTCCGCGCATTGCACGAGAAACAACGACAGCTTGCTAAGTCGCAAAAAAATACGGTTGACGCATATCTCATGCGAACGGCTCTCTATCCCATACACTTCCTTGAAAGCGCCGCTCTCCTGGAGCAGGCGCGCAAAGATTTCATATCGAGCGGAGATGCGAATGATGCGATGAGATACGAGACGTTACTCATAGAGACCTCCCAAGCATACCGCAGCGATTTAAGGCAATTTCGCATGGCGTTTTTGACTTCTGTTCCGAGTGATACGCCTCCGTACGGGACGGTAAACAAGATTATCGACCGTACCGCGACTATCCGAATACTGTCATCTTTCGGCGACAGAATTGCGGAAGTGGAACATGTGCGACGAAATCGCGCTATTTGCATACTCGGAAAGACATCGGCGTGTGATCCACGAGATATTGCGACTCCTCACATACCACCTGTGGCGCAAAATACCATCAAAAATAAAGGTGCCCCGGTGGAGACTGAGAGTTTGTACAGGGAGGCAGGCTTCCCCATCAAAGATGGACCGGGCGTCGAACTCTCCGAGAGTTCATGCGTGGATGAACGCGCATACCGCGTATTCTTCTTCATGCCTCATGGAGCTCCGATACTGGGGACATACATCGCTCCCGTGTATACGGGTGATCTGATACTGGTGAAGAGCAAGCCGTACGCGGAATCGTTCTTTTACCACTACTTTTATGAAAACGAGGTGGAGTACGTACTAACAGACCCGCTCGCATATTACGAATGCCCGGCAGCCTCATCCGATTTCGCTTCAGCTATTTCAACTCTACACGTGGCGCGCTTCGCTAAGACGCACGACTTCTCTCCCCTCTTGCAATCAGACGTTGCCAGATCCGTGGCCGCCTTAAAAACGAGCCTTTCCTCAGCCGAACTTGTATCTGAACGGGACGCTGTTGCATATCTCAACACTCTTCTCTTCCACCTTCCTCATACTGCGGAAAATGAAGAAGCTGTCAGAGAGTTGACGGAGCTCTCTCTCGGTTTTTCATACCAAACCGCTGGACTTGTTGAATATATAGGTACCATGGTTGAATTTGAAGATCAAAATCAATCCATCTCTAAGCGAGGGGTAGATTTCGACACCAGTGCGAGAAATATGTTTTACCTGAAAAGCGGATTTTCTTCTCTGCTGCGTATTCCTCACACGCAGAGCGACGCTGAGTTCCGACCGAATACTTTACCGAAAAGCTCTCAGCCATACACATACTACTCTGACCTCTATCAATCTCCAGAGATTCGCGAGCGCATCCGCGCAGACCTTGCGTTCTTCAGGAATTTACATCTCGGAAAATGAAACATCCGCTCAAATACAGCATACTGACCGCCCTCATCCTTATTTGTGTGTATATCGCCTTTTTGCTGCACGCATATCTTTTCTTTACAGGAGAATTACGGAAACAGGGGATCACCGAGTCAGTGCGCGTCGGGACTCAGACCTATTCTGTCGATAAAGGCGTAGTTCACCTTGGAGACAAGCGCATTATTGGAATTACTGCCCTAAGAGCGCTCCGAATCGCTTATGCCAAGTCACTTGCCGAACGCTCGCCCCTTCTGGGCCTCGAAGGAACGGATCCAAAGTTCTTACGTGCAAATACCACACTTCTTGCGAAAACAATGGATAGAATCTCTCAACGCCAAAAAGAGTCTCTGGATTCTAAATTGATGGACACCGTTCTCTACCCTGCGGGAAGTTCACAGCAACAAATCGAGACCGGTGATTCGCAGCTCGTGAGAACATCACTATACCCCATTGATTTCCTCTACGCCTTAGCGAATCTAGAAACTGCCCGGAAACAGTTCATTGCATCAGGCTCAGAGAACGACCTCCATTCGTACAGAGGCTTGTTTGACGTCGTTATCGAATCAGGAATGCACGACTCAAAGAAACTCCTTGACGCTTTCATGTACAAGACTTTCTCAAAAAAAACACTCCGCATACCAAGTTTTGCCGGGACGGCAACAGTACCCTCAACTATCGAGTCGCTGCAATCTATTTCCTCCGCACTGACGACTCAGAAACAACGGGCTATTGAGCGCGACTGGTGTCTGTCAGGAATGACGTGGTTCTGCCCGTTCCTCTCGTTCCCGCTACTGCTTGCGACGCAGTTTGACGACGACACTAAGCGCGAATCCCTCTCTCAGAAAGTGACGCGAGCAGATATTGATTCTATTCTGCGGGCGGTTGCCGCGACAAGCACGTACGACAAGATATTTGCACCCGTCCGCCTCAACAAAAGCTCGTGTCTCTCGTCGCTCCCTCCTCCGTACAGCCTAGTTGCCGCCAGAAACGTAAAAGTGAACTTTCAACTCCTTACCAACTTGGACAATATGTATTTCATACCCACAGCCGGCTCTAGCGGTCCCGTACCTCAGTTTTTACGTGACACATATGGGCTAAGCTACATCAAGGTAAACCCATTTACATTTTACGTATGCCCCCACCTACTCGAGGACGTATCGGACGCGCAGGCAACCCTTCGAGTGGCGTCGATAGCAAGGAAATATCCTGAGATTGATAATTCAAACAACCATGTTCTCTTAACCGGAACACCCGATGATGTAAGTGCGAAGGCGTATTTGACAGAAGCAATTCACGCGGCTCGTAGTGAGCACCTGCCGGAACCATACGTACAAGAGATACTAGAAACCGCGCTTATTTTCAACCAGAGGAGTGCAGGACTTGAAGGCATTGTTGGTCAAATTGCATACATCAATGCACACGATCTAGAAACTGCAATAAGTGGGGCACCTTTTGACGTAACTGCGGACGCTCTATTTCTTACACACATGGCAATACCTTCACTTTTTTTATTCCATCAACTAGGTGCAGTTTCTCTCCTCGCCACATCTACAGATACCGATATGCGCGAGTTCCACAATCACTTCAAACCACTTTCGTCCGTTCTCAACAATATTACCCAAGACGCATTGATTAGCGAAATGCGGAGGTTGAATTACATCGAAAATAAGTGAACGTTGATAAAGCTTCTTTCGCTATTCAACATAAACAATCCCGACGAAGTAAGATCGCACGTGGTCGTGATATCCCCACACGCCGGCGTCCCGAAAGGTATAAGACCACGTGTCACCCGACGGAATAGGTGCTTTTGGATCAAATCCCGTAAGTAAAAAGTGGGACGGATGAGGATTTGATGCTGGCCAAAATTCACTTTCGCGCGTAGTAGAAAACGTTACTGTTGCTCCCTTCAGTATACGAATGTTCTGTGGCACAAACCCGGTATCTGTGAGTACTACAGTGACATTTTTTTGGGTGCGTGCGTCGAATATAGCGACCTCACCTCCGAGGTAGGTATGCAGAAGCATGCCCGCCCCTCCCAGTAGGACCCCCGTGAGAAGAGAAATGATTACCCAGCGTCGAATGTTTTGTGACGTACTCATTATCATCGTGTGGTAGAGAAATCAGGGTCCGGTGAAATGCAAAAATCTCTGTACTGCGTGGGGAAAAGGACACAGTCTGGACGATAAGATGGCTCAACATACTCGGAAGTAAGCGTGTATCCCAAATGTTCATAACAGAGGCTCGCATACTGAGCATTCGTTGCTGCGACCGCAGAACAGAAATCAAGAGCAGTTTGATATGAAATGGGATTGACACCGTTCGTAAAAAGCCCAATAGGAATATAGATGATACATGCCCGCTGAAGTGCGGGTGCAGCACGGTTGCAGATTGACCAGGTGCGCTTATAGTCACCTTCGAATTGCGCAACCATGAGGGACGACATTCGATAGCAAGTCTCCCGCTGGGAAGTCACGAGCGAATCACATGTCTCGAAAGCCGTCTTTTTTGAGAAACCGTAATTCTCATACCTATTCATCTGAATAAAAATACTCATCACCCCCGTCTGACAAAGCCTCTTTTCAGATTCTGTAACACCTATCATCAGCTCGCAACTGCGCAAAGATGGATCAACAAAGGAGGTCGGATTCCCCCAACTTGAGCGCGGCACCTTCTCGGCGGTCGCGCGAATCAACCCGTGACCTGCAGCATGAAAACATGTAGAGCTGACCTTTTGTAGGTACTCCTGCTCGACGCTTTTAAAGTAATTGCATGTATGTACGATGAACTCGGGTCGCGGGTTATCCTGAATCAAGTGTTCAAAAAACCCATGGTAGAAGCCTCTTCCACACATCGTGGTCTCGCGGGGGAACTCGTAATGGCTGAATTCGGGATCATTCTTAAACAAGTCATAGTAAGCCATGTCGCCTACCCTATGTACGGCAGCATGACAATCTACGTCGAGCCTGTTCTGATACATTTTATTCGCCATGACGAATGCATTCATTCCAGAAGTCACGCCCTTCCGTACGAGTTCACTTCGTACAACTGAAAACGCGCATTCAATCCTCTCTATCTGATCAGAACGTATGCTACAAAGCCTGAGACTGACCATGACGTTGGCTCCTGGCGATACGGTATAAAAAAACACCGCCCCAATTATTCCAATCGTCGCTAAGAGGAACACTGCCGTGACCCACGAAGCGGGGAGGTAGTCATAAATCTCAGAGTAGGTGGTCATACATGTAAGCAATTGGTCCGATATCGACCTAGCAACTGTACACACAGAGTAACATATGGACCCATGCGAAGTCTGAAAATATTCTCAATCAAGACTAGTGCAACTCCCCTGAAGAGACGTCGGCAATGCAGAACAGAATGCCGTGATTTCTCGCTCATTCTGCCCGAAAATGAATGTTGCTTGTTCGGCAAGCTTTATCATGCAACCCCGCGCAATCGAATCTCCAGCCAGGACGCACAGTGAAATCGCTTTCGATACGTCCTCCCTGTTCTCTTCAAGTACGGCTTGAGCAGCTGTTCCAAAACACAAGCTACGCCGCCCCTCAGGAAGCTCATTACAGGCGGAAGCTGCTTTTTCTGGATTGCCAAGGGAAAGACGCCCGATGATGGCGGTTGAAGATTCGTAGCAGGCAACTTCTTCTTCAGCGTTCGGCTGATTCGAACAAAACGCCTCCACGCCGGTCCCATCGGTCATGCCTGCGTGCAGGGGCCAACTTTCCCGCAGACACGCGCCTTCGTATGCGGGAGTATCTCCGAACCGCGCGCAGAACTGCCGTACCGTGTCCTTGGTCGGCTTCACCGGCATTTGCTCAATCATGAGAAAATCGTCTGGCTCCAGAGGCTGATAAATCTGCATGAAAACCCCTTCAATGCAGACACGTCTGTACTGTTGGGAAGTCGTACGCGTACAGATGTCTAATGCTTTTGGTAAATCCGCGTTGGTGATGAAATCGTAAAGATGCCCGAGACCATGGTAGCAAATAGCTTGGTCGAGATTACTAGGTGTCCATCCTTTTCGCGGTTCACACGCCCGCCTGAAATCGGGAAGAAGCTTTTGAAGCGTAGCGTCGTCAAGTACCTCTGCGCGAAATCGCCCGCCGACTACACCATGAATAAACCCATTGGAACACAATCCGTCCGAGGGATTAAGCGGGATAGCGTCAATCCACTTATCTGGGTCCTCTGCGACCACACGCTCGCCAACCTTATGCGCAAGTACGTGACAAAACTGATATGACGCATCACTTCTTCGTATATCTCGTACGACTTCAAAAACATTCGGCACCGAAAGCCTTGGATAAAGCTCTGAAACCTCCGCTTCATAACACGCGGCGCGATCTCCCCCCTGTGCGCAATCGCGAAGAATCCTCTTCGCCTCCGTCGCATGGAACGAACTCCACGCAAACACAACGAGGGACACCACAAGAACAAAAAGAGCAACGGTGACAAACTTTTTTCTTATTGACATCCTCTGTATGTTCATAGTACGTCCGGGCTCCTTTTTTCAGATCCGGCAACTGACTTGACCGCTTCTTCTAGACAAGTCGCCCGACCCGATTCCGGCATCAGCAAACACAACTTCTGAATACGTCCCATCTCATACTTACTGAAGGGGGCAATTTGCGCGCCCGCCCCCTCAAAACATACTGTCTGCAAATCTGAGTCCGCGACGAGCGCACACCTCTCGCCGACAGCCTTGAATTGTTTCTCGTACGGAGCTCCGCCGTTTGCCTCCCATGCACGCCACCACGCGGGCAATTCATAGTAGCAAGCGGGTTGAAATTTTCTTGGAACACTACTTTTACACGGACCCTCGGGCTCCGAAGAATTAGGCGGCCGTATCCCCTTTCCCTCGTCCCGCTGAAGCGTATTGAGAAAGTATTCCATAAAGACGCCATTGTAACAGCCTCCCACACTTTCCCTCTCCGCGGGAGGACAGAGTTCAAGCGCGGCAACTAACCCGCCGTCGCCCAGATATGCGAGAAGCCCGTGTCCAATACCGTGCTCACAATCCGTAGCGCTCTTTTGGGCTTTACATGCCTCAGCAAAATTCCCAACACCGGCGCTTCCCGTTATCTCAATAACCCTCCCTGCGAAACCATGGTAGCAACCGAAGGCAAAATCATTCGTGCAATATGAGAGTCCCGCGAGCCCCTCTCGATCGTACAGTATTGCCCCAACTATATGCGCGAGAGTGTGAGCGTCACTATAAGGAAGTGTGTTCGCGGTCTTGATGAATTCCCCGTACGCATCTGCGGGTGTTCGATCAAATATATCCTCCCACGTACGCTTGAGTTCCTGATACAGAGACTGAATCTTGCGAGTTTTGAATGGTCGAGACGATTCAGTGAAGTGATTCTGCGCAACGATACTCATTGTGCAGACGAAAACAATCCCGATTGCTACTATGACATATGCGCGTGAAGTTAGTTTCTTCATAATCGTTCGATTGTCATGAGGTCTTATTTTCAAACTTTCGACAGCGAACGAGGCCATCCTCCGAAAGTCCGAAGCGTTCGCAGAGACCGAGGTAGTCTTTGAAACCTTCCAGCTTGAACCGCAACGCTGCCGAGGATAAGCACGATGCCCGGTAGTCAGGAGGTGCTGCGGAGGCGCACAACGCAGCCGCGGCATCAGGATCAAGATTGGAAAGGGACGGTGCAATGTGGCCGATCCCTTCGAAACAAACTTGGGTGAGTGTCGTATCGTTCATATTGGAGCAATAGATTCCGGCCTGGGCAAATCGACCTCCAATATCACCGGGGCTTAGTATTGCAGCGACCCACCAATCGGGCAACTGATATACGCACTGAGCACGATACTGTGCATTAACATCAAAACAAGGGCTGTAGGCGCCTTCGCCGGGGAACTTCCTCGGCTCAATCTTTCCCGACTTGTATGCGGTCAATCCATGTATGTTATATTCCATAAACACACCGTCGATACACCCATTCCTGTCCTCTCCTAGATTGGAGGCTTCGCACAACGCGAGAGCCTCTTTCAAATCTTCCAACGAATATCCTAAGTACCCCAAAATTCCATGTCCAAGACCGTGCAGGCAAGGGAAGATAGTGGACCGAGGTTTCGAGGCGCAAGCAGCTCTGAACTTTTCCACGACAGGAAGTCCCACCGCGGCAATAGCATTGCCAATAAACTGATGGTAACACCCGTACACAAAATGGGGACCGCAGACGGCAAAACCCTCCACTCCTCTTGCTTGAAAGAGAGCCTCCCCAAAACTATGGGCCATTACGTGCGACTGAGAGGCCGTCATACTATTTCCTTTCTTAACCATTTCCCGATATGCGTCCTCCCCTCCAATACTTGTTATCTGAGTATGCCAATAATCTTTCTCTTTCTGAAAATCAACTGCCGAATCCACTCTCTCTAATGAGGAGGTGCCGAGGTTGGATTTTGGGAGATAGCTCAAAATTGAGAATCCTACCGCAATAACACATAGTGAGCCGACGAGAGCAAAATGAGTACGATAACGGGATAACGTAGCAATCATAGCTGCGTGGTCGTTCGCTTCGAGCAACTGTTGCGCCACGGCTCTGGCATTCCATCGCATAAGGCCTTCGTCTGCGGGGAATTATGTTGCATACCCTGAACTGCGTACGATTCAAGCTCCTCCCAACACGCCGCCTTCGACTCTTGAGGGACGACGGCTCTGCAGATATTGAGCGCAGTGGGAACGTTGCGCCAATCAGCCCATACGAATTTTGACGCGAGGCGCGCCCAACAGATGTCTCTTATTCCTTTATCGAGAATGCCTTTGCAGAACTCGCCCACCTTCGGAACATCGTACTGTAGCTCCTCGATGACAGGGTACATGAGTCCTGAGGCGCAGGTAATTTGCGCGTTTCGGTCTGTTGTTTGTGCGCAAAGTGCCTCAAAACCCGCAGAGGTATTCGAACTCCCCGGCACCGCAGGCCAACTCTCTTTGACGCAGACATTGTAGACAAGCCCCGTGAACTGAGCGCAGAAAGTCCGAGTTTGCTTAGCTTCGGGTGCGATTGCATGAATAAGAACGTCGTCCTCAGGCTCCAGCGGTTGGTACAACTGCATGAATATCCCATCAAGACACGTCTGGCGGAAATCGTAGTCTGACAATTGCGCGACGACTTCGCATAAGGCCACCGATTTCTTCACATCTGCGGCAGTCACGTAAAGGAGTAAGTGCCCAAGTCCGTGCATGCAAGAAGACCTGTCCAAGTAGGTTGGCTCCCAACCGTCACGGGGATTGCACACGCCCGCAAGCATGCTCTGCATCTCGGCAACATTCGCATCTGGAAAAGAGTCTTCGCGAAACCGCTCTTGGAATGCCCCGTGCATGGCTCCGCTCCCACACATACCGGCGGGCGACCGGATAACAACATCTTTCCACTTTGACGGGTCTTTCGCTACCTCCTTCCCTGTTATGAGGTGAGCAAGTACGTGACACGATTGGTACCCAGCATCAATTTGCTGAATGAGCCTCACAACGGCAAATGTTCGTTCCATCGAAAGCCCTTTGTCCATGAGGTGCGGTATGCTCTTTTCATAACAGAGTTCTTTTTCCGCCTCGGTAGCACTTTCCTTGCAAGCTCTCACCTCACCCTGAGCGAGCACGCTATCACTCTGAAATGTGACGGGGAGAATCCCCTGAATTGCAAAAAGGGAGACGAAGAGGACGGCGCTCAACGGCAGAAGAAACACCCCCTGCTTTCGAACGTAACTCACGAATGACATATGAAGCTCTGGTATTCTTGAGTTGCACTTGCGTAGACCTTCTGGACACGCGCCATGCGGAGATGAATCATGTGGGTACTATAGCAAATTAGGAATCGCGATGTTTACTCATATTTCTGCTACCATTGCATGGCTATGTACTACCGCCCCGTGGTCATGTTCGCCCTTCTCGTAGTCATTGGTGCACTCTATTTCGGACTCGATGCCACTACTGCCCCGAGTACGCGAGGTAATCTGACGCAGTGGACGAACCGCGCTTCTGTGGTCGGTGCAAATGAGGCATACAAAGAGTTCACCAATGAATACAGAGACGCCCCTTTTAGTACACAACATGCCGCTGCGCACGCTATAGGAAATCTACTCTACGATTCAGTTGGACTCTCTGGTATCGCTATTTGCGACGAATCTTTTGCGTTTGGATGCTATCACGGTTTTTTCGGACGCGTACTATCAGATAAAGGGACTAGCATAATTCCTGTCCTTGCCGATTCCTGCAGAGAACAATACGGGAAAAATAGCACTGGGTGCGAACATGGGATTGGGCACGGCATAATGGAATACGCGGGGCGCGAGAATCTATCCGATGCCTTGAAGCTATGCGCGGAGACGAAGCAATCACATGAGCTCTACGGCTGCACGAGCGGATTATTTATGGAATATAATAACGCGATGATGTTCAGGGGTGGCGAAGCCTACACGGACATGCGTCCGTACGACGCCAAGAACCCCCTTGCGCCATGCAACACAACCGTACCAGCCGAATACCGCACATCGTGCTACTTTGAGATTGCCCTCTGGTGGAAAGATAATTTGGGAAATGACTTCGAGAACATAGGCAACATGTGTGCTCAGGCCGACTCTCAACCCGAGCAGGACGCTTGTTATCAGGGGTGGGGCACCGTCGTCGCAGAAAGCGTCGACCACAGCCCCGATGAGGCGGAGAGGCTGTGCGGCCTTATTCATGATTCACACGGAGTCGCGATATGCGCACTTGGCGCCGCATCAAGGTTTTTCCCAGCTGGATACCCGCAAGCAGGACAACAAATGTGTGCAAAACTTCCTGGCCCTCTCGCTAGTCAGTGTAGGAGCTTCTCTACTCCCAAAACATTACTATAAGTATGTATCATCTTCTTAATAAGGTATACAGAGCGGTACTCAAACGAATGAGTATTGCTGCAATACTTTTAACAGGTACGTTTATCTGCATCGCTGCGTACCTACTCCTCGGCAGCCTAGGACACCGAACATATACCATTGAGCTGCGCGACGCCGGGTTTTCCCCATCAGAGATCACGGTGCACAGTGGTGATACGGTAACGTTCAAAAATAGTAGTACACGCTCAATATGGCCGGCAAGTGACCCCCACCCGACTCACGAAGACCTTTCTACTTTTGATCCGAAAGAGGCTATTCCCCCAGGGCAATCGTGGACGTATACCTTCACTATCCCTGGCAGCTGGAGGTATCACGACCATCTCAATGTCACATCGCAAGGTCAGATATTCGTAGTGAGCAATACAGGCAAACTCCCCTCTTCCACCGTAAACGGATACTGCGATGGACCGTGCTTCGACGACCTCATACGAAATGCTGTACAGACGAAAGGCATCGATGCGGCCTACAAACTCTTTGAAGAAACCTTTGCGAAAGGACAGCTCCCTCGAGGATGCCACTGGACCGCTCATAGAATTGGCGAGGCGGGATACGATTTATTCCGCGACGGGAAAAACTTCTCGATATCGGTGGCAACAACGTATTGCGGATACGGCTTCTACCATGGATTCATGGAGAGATTGCTGCGTGAGAATCCCGATCCCGCCTACGCGCTACGCTTTTGCGATAGCGTGAAAGAGCAGTTGGGCGACATGGGCTTGTGGAACTGCTATCACGGCATCGGGCATGGTTACACGGAAGATCCCCCCGACCCATCCTCAGAGGGCAACTTCCAGAAAATGATAGCCCCAGGCATCAAGATGTGTGAATTTCTGTTCGGAAACAACTTCGGGAACCTCAATCTCTGCCTGACGGGCGTCTTTACCGTGCCCGTCAACTTTGCGGCAGACGAAAAGTACGGGCTTTCTATGGACCCCAAAGACCCATTTGCTGTATGCCGGACGCAACCCTATAGGTACTGGAAGGCATGCTATGGAGAGTTTGCCGCCAAATTGGACACCGTTCTTAATTGGGATATTCACCTTCTTCCCGCCTACGTGAATAAACTCCCCGATGAGAAACTCAAGCGGCTCGTTGTATGGGTAGTTCCTTCGGTCATGATGGCAAAGGATATCCTTGCCGATGACCATTCGCAGTATATTAATGGATGCCGAGAAAGTTTCTCAGGGAGACTCCGACGCATCTGCTGGGGCGGTTCACTTCTAGGATTCTTCGCACACGGCGAACCCGAGAAGCAGCATGAGAAGGTACTCGACTTCTGCAACTCGGATGCATGGAGGACGGCTGAGGAGCGTGTATTTTGCTGGGGAGAGGGTTTGAGACAGCTGCGACAAAATTACTCGATCGAGAAAGTAAAGAGCATCTGTCCGAATGTGCCGGAGCTATATCGATACCTCTGCCTCGACCTCGACCAAACTCATACGTCACCGTATGATGATCCCTCATTTGATACGCCATGAACTACGAACGTGGAAAAAAAGCCGTCACAATATTCCTCGTAACCTACGCACTCGTTGGTGTGGGAGCTCATATAACAAGCACGTCGACAGAAGACGCGTACCCTTTTTTCTCATGGTTCCTCTTCGTCACTGTACCTCCGCGTGTCCAAAGTGGATTCGATATTATGTTTGTCTCTATCGAAGGGAAACGGCTCGAAACTCCCCTTCCTCTCCTCAGCCGTCCCGATGTTTTCTTGAGCGAGGGGATATCTGGGCGGGACTTGTCGACGATTAGCGAGAGATTAGCTCATTCGATTACTGGGAGACGGAACGACCAGATAACGGCCATACGGGGGGAGATTGAGACACACTTTGCTAGACAAGCATCATACGTGGTCCGGGCATACTCATACGACACACTTGAGTACTTTAAAAGCGGGCGTATCGCGACGAGTACTGTACTCGCCGAGTTCCTTGTCGAAAAATGAATATGCGCATATCACCGACGATCGCAGCAAGGATGGCGTACGAGCGCATGGAGGCGACGCTCGACCGATTCGTAAAAGGCGGCGTAGATTTCGAAAAGGCAAAGATTCTCATCCCCTTCTTTTATTACTTCTTATTTTTCATCGCCTTCTCGCGGCTCGAGGGTTTGAATTACATGATTGCCGAAGGAGCCGCGGGTTTCGCGCCGCGATTCCCGCTTTTCTGGGCGCCGTATGTACCCTATGGAACAGCCGTAACGGTAGTGTTCCTGACGTGGACATTCAGCGCGCTCCTCGCATCCCTTTTTCCGTATATCCGTGCCGCGCGAATACTCGCATTCGTCGGATTCTTCGAATACCACGCCCTCATGAGCTCCTTTGGGACTCCGAACCACCAACTGGACCACTGGCTTTGGGTATCGTTCATCCTTATATTTCTCCCCGCCCTTACCCGCGAACCTCCGCCGGATGCCCGTCGTACGTTCTCACTCGTCTTCTGGGGGGCGCAGGCATTCCTTCTCCTCACGTACAGCATGGCGGGTATAAGTAAACTCGTCTATGCGGTTATCCAAATCTCGCAAGGACAGGCAAACGCCTTTTCTCATGACGCGGGAGCGCTCTACGCGGCGACACAGCTTAACCTTATGCACGAGACTGTGCCGCTCGCAAACGTCATCATCTCTCACCCGTGGCTCGCATGGCTTCCCTTCCTCTGTGTTCTCGAGCTTCAGACATTTGCGCTCGTCGTGGCGTTCCGTCCGCAACTGCATCGTGTCTGGGGGCTTGGCCTTATTCTCTTTCATCTCGGCACATTCCTCACCATGCGTGCAGTTTTCACAGCCCCAAGCGGGCTCCTGCTCCTCTTCCTCCTTGCGTCTCCATTCGCTCCAGAGAAACTGCAGTGGCGCGAGGTCGCATTCTCTCTCCCGATATTCGGACGGGTGTTCAAGTACTTGGCGGATAAGCTCTTCACCCGCGCGCCTAACACCTCCCGACCCGACGTGCCGTAGGTATCCCCAAAGGTAGGCTCAAAAGGTGCGTCCTTCTTTTCCGCGTATAATCGCAAAACAATCTTCAGCGGCGGTCGCCGACGTGAGTGCTGCAATATCCCTACACATCTGTTCGTGAGTTTTGGGCGGCAAACGATCCATCACGCTATGAGCGACAGCGTTGAAACACGCGGGGGCACGCTCACCCGTGCGTGCGCACGCCTCGATTGCCACGCGATACTCTTCTCCCGGTTTCCCAAATTCGATGAGCCCGCTTCCAAATCCTTGCGCGCACATATCTGCCAAATGCGTCGAGAGCGTGCTACACACATTAATGAGTGCCGCAATGTCTGCATCGGTAGCCAAAACTTCCTGTGCCATCGGACCGGGAACACTCGACACGGCAACGGTTCGAAATGCTTCTTCCGAACGAGTCGCCGCCACGGAGAGTGCGTCTGCAAAATTCGGATACACCCACGTTACGTAGGTATTCATCTGGTCATAGCACGCCCGCCTTAGGTACACTTCGCCTTGCGTACGACAGAACGCGTACGGGTCACGAGTGTCGTTTGCGAGCCGATATTTCGGATCTCTGTATGCGAGAGCAAGAGCGTTAAATACTCCAGAGGCGCAGCGCTCTCGATGGTCGCCCGTATCTGAGAGTGTGCGACATAACGCCAGACCGGGCTCCACAAATTTCTGTACATTGCCCCATCGCGTCGGGTCGTTCCCATCGATGACGCCGTGTCCGATACCGTGGTAGCAAGCAAAAGAGACGCCTTGTATCTCCTCCCGAAATTTCTCGTCCAGCCAATCACAAAACCGCTCAGCGCCACCAAGGTCGCCCTTATCAAACAGCATGGCTTCAAGGAAACCGTGGTAAAAACCAAAACCACAGTACGACATCTTGGATGAAGGGGAGAAATCCTTCGATCGTCTGAAATCATCGTACGCGATCGCGCCGAGCTCGTGCGTATTACCGTGGCAGAAGCTCGCAAATTCTCGGTCGCGCGCATAGAGCTCAGCGAGAATATCGAACGCTTGCCCAATACCCCCCGTATGAGCGACAGATAAGATGAGCTCCTCAAAACACTGCTGCTTACGAGGCCCTTCCGCTTCGCATACTCCAATACGTGCAGAAAATTGCCTATTCTGCCACCATTTTGATTCCATCGCCACAAAAGTGGCAATAAGCACGAGGACAATACCACCAACCACCACAGTAATGAGAAAAAAATGGCGACGAAATGCCAAGCGCAAAAAGTGTAGGATTTCTTTCACGGCATCATCATTCTATAACGAAGAGGTATTCACGAAGACATCGGCTAGACTCTCCATTGCCTAGACCGAGGGTACATACGTGCTCCGCTCCACCTTGATTACCAGTTGCATAGAGCGCCCATGCATTACCCTCACGGCACCACATCCTTCCGTCCCCTCCCGAAAAAGTCGCATACTGCTCACAAAAAGCGACACCTTTCTCAGCGTCAAAATCAAGTGCAGCAGCTTCTGCATATCCGATACCGCGGAAACACGCAGTGCGCTCTTCTCCCTCCCTCAATTCGGCACAGAATCCTCCCGTGCGAGCTGAAACATCTTTCCTTCCCAAGAGCGACTGTCGCCACCACTCCC
>CALRHH010000004.1 GCA_943359395.1 Candidatus Nomurabacteria bacterium | reverse complement strand
ATTTTTCATATGCATGACGGAACCATAGCTAAGTGACTCTGCGGCTTTCAGGATATACGGCTAATAATGCAGCGAGCCCATTCGATGCGTCTTTTTTCACAAATAATCCTGTATCCGTGGGGTTCGCTGCTTCGACATGCGGATTCGCGAGGTATGGCTTTCCCGTTTTCCCCGTGACAGTCCCAACGGCTTTCACAAATGTGCCCTCAGCAAACTTTTTCGCGAGGTATGGCTGATGAAACCACATCACCTTGACCGAACCCGACGCATCAGTGATGACTGCCTCGCCGACAGGAATTCTCCTCTTCCACGATTTTCTGGTCTCGAGTTTGGAGATTGTGCCGAAAATAGTTACCGACTCTCCTGCCACGAGCCCTGTTATGGTCGACTCACTGCCGCCTTTGTCGTAGCGTACGGGGAAGTGATAGAGAAGATCGCGGACGGTCATGAGCCCGAGCTTTCTGAGCGCTCGGAGCTGGATGGGAGTAAGGCGGAAGTATTGCGTGAGAAGGTCATCCGATAGCATGCGGTACAGTATACCGTTTGAGTTATTCACAATCTTCATGATTAGAATGTTGCGGAGCTACACGGTCTAGGTACTATGGTCGTGTTCGGCTCTTAGAAGGTTTAGAAGAGTAGAAACGCATAACAATATGGCATTTCACGATGACGATAAGGAAAAGGATCCCGAGGTGCTCACCGATGATGCAATAGGGGAAGTACTCGACGAGGACGCAGATGCAGACGAGGTCCCCGCCGTTCCTCTTGAGGACGACGAAAAGGCTTGGGAATAAATAAGACCTTAAGGTCTTATTTATTCCCGTGGGCGAAACCGCCGCGAGGCGCGCGAAGTGGCCGAATGTCGGCAACAGCCGACATGAGGAGTTTCGGGCACGCGCCAGCAGGCGCGAGCCAGCAAGTGCTATTATTCTTACATGCACACGGTCTTGAAATATCTGGGCACTGTCGCGGCGGTCTATCTGACCGTGAGTATTGTCCCCGGCATCGCAGTTGCGGGAGGATGGGTGACCATTTTGCTCGTTGCGCTCGTGTGGTCGGTAATCGTGATGGTCATCAAGCCCGTCCTGGGAATCCTCACCTTGCCAATCACCATCATTACGCTTGGGCTTTTCTCCTTCGTCCTCAATGCGCTTCTTTTCTGGGCGATGACGCTCATCGTGCCGGGATTTGTCGTCGCGGGCTTCCTGCCCGCCTTTCTTGGCGCATTCGTACTATCAGTACTCACCTGGCTCATTCACCAGATTCTTTAAAATTGTCACAACGTGTTGTTTAGGTGACGAGCATCCCCCCGACAACGAGAAAACACATGGCTGCCGCTTTCCATTCCATACGCGTGCGGTTGAGTTTTTCGTCAACCCGCATTTTTAGTACTTTCTGCATAAATACCGTAAGCACAAAGAGCACGAACGGTTGAAGCGCGCCTATCGCGCTGACCTTTGATACGGAAGCAAGCAAGAGTGCTTGTGCCCAGAAAAGTGAGCTCACCGTATCGAACGCTTTGCTGATGAGAATTCGTGGCAAGTACACGAGCGCGGGCTTCGCAAAGAGTTTCCGAGATCTCCCTCGCAGAATTGTGATTGCAAGAAGTCCTGCACTCGCGAGCAGTCCGTAACTTACAAAAAAACTGACGCTATTGATCCCGTTGGCGTTCACGTATTTGAGTGTGTATGCGAGTGCTCCGGTAAAAAATATTCCAAACGCGAACATGACCCAGACACGCAGCGAGAGATCTTTTTTCATATGATGCGTCTTGGCGTCGATGGCGAAGCCCAAGCCCCCGAGTACGAGGAGTATGATGCCCACGATTTCTCCCGAGGAAAAATGAGTCTGCAGTATCGTTGTGTCGATGCCAAGGAATGCGAACGGTGCCAGATACGCGATAACCCCAATCTCCGTGACCTCCACGTGCCACATCAGATACGTATAGCAGAGCGAATTCAAAAGTGAGAGGAACGCAATGAAAACGACAGCGGGTGTGAGGGCGAGATGGAGAGGACCAGCCCAGCCAATGACGCCGACCGCAAGTGTAAGAAGTGAAAAGAACAGCAAACGCCAGAAGGTCGCGACCACGTAATCAATCTTTCTGTCGGAAACGAGAGCGTACTTATCAACGACACTTTCGCCCGCAGAAGCAAAAAGAGAGCCCAGCGCAAAGAATTGCCACATTGCGCTTCAGTATAACGCGAACAGAGAAACCTCGGTCTAGTGATGCCCCTCGCGGTGTTTGTGTTCAGTAACAATGAAATCCGATGAGACAAGTATACGATGCGCATCCACAACATTCATTGCTGCGAGTGCGCAAAGCGCTCCCACTACTCGCTTGCGATCGAAACGGCGTCGGGCATGCGTACCGTTTCAAACACCGCGACAAGCGGCCGGTGGTCGGAACCCGGCAAATCATGCATTCCCGAAGAGGTGACTACGACATTGGTAGCGAAAATATAATCGAGGCGGGCCCGGAAGCGCACGCCGGCGCGATGGAGCGTAGGCAAAAATCCAAGGCCGTCACTGGGGTCGGCGTGCGAGATATCGTAGCTCCACGAGAGCTTCGGAAGTGCATTGATGTAGTCCACGCCCAGCACTTGTTCCACCCTTCGTTCGTGGATGCGTCGAAGCGCGCGCGGCGCGAGCGTATTGAAGTCACCGGCGAGAATGCGTACGTCGGCATACTCTTCTTCGAGAGCTTCACGCAAGTGCCGTATCTGCCGCATGCGATGGCGATTGCCGCCTTCCCAGGCGATGTGAGCGCTCGTTACCTGAACCGTCTGTCCTCCAAACTCAAAAAAACCGACAAGTGCTAACCTGTTGGTATCGAATCTTTTTAACTGAGGAACTTTTAAGCGCTGCAGCGTGGGGGAAATTCGCAATTTCGGGAGTTCGATAATCTTTGTTCGCGCGAGTTTCAGCTTGTCGCTTCTCCATAGTATCGCGACATTGCCGCCGAACCCCCCATGTTCCGAATGTATGTCCCAGCCAACCAACTCCTTCTGGCCGAGGAATTTGCGTAGCGCTCCTTTGAACCGTATCTCCGCTTCTTGTAGGCATATCACATCAGCTCCTTCGTCTATAAGGAAGCGTATGTTATTGAGCACCATCTCTCGGTGATAGCCGTGCAGTATATTGTATGTCGCACAGGTTATGGTCATACGATTGGCGGAGAGGGAGGGATTCGAACCCTCGGAACCCTTTAGAGGCTCAACACATTAGCAGTGTGCTCCATTCGACCGCTCTGGCACCTCTCCGTGCGCTCTACCATACCACGCCCCGCGAAGTGAATCACGCACGCGCGAGCGCGAGTAGCGTCACCTCCGCTCCCGCGCGGTGCAGCGGCGTCGCCGCGTTTACGAGCGTTGCTCCTGTCGTTGTGACGTCGTCGATAAGAAATACGTGCGTTTTGTTTACAAACTTCTCCTCGAATACCGCAAACGCTCCCGCGATGTTGCTTAGTCGTTCTATACGGGAGAGACGGGTTTGTTGCTGTGTTTCGCGAATACGGACCAATGCCCCCGGCATCAAGATCGAGAGTGAGCCATCGCGGAATTCTTGGGGAAGCGCTTTCAGCACAAGCTCGATTTGATTAAACCCGCGCTCGCGCGCGCGTGAACTATGCAACGGCACGGGCACAATAAGGATTTTTCGTTGGCTAAATGTCCGATGCGAGGAAATCTCTTCACGCAAATAATCTGCGAGCAGCTGTGCCGCGAGCCGTGCGGCGTGTCCGGAGCCATCATACTTGAGTGAGCGAATGAGGTCCTGCACCGCACCCTGTTGGTAATCCGTCAGAGTCGTTATCTGTGTCTTAAGAAGCGTGTGAACTGTCAGGGTGAGCGGTATGTCTTCCGCTGTTCGGGATTTCGTCCGCGTTGCCCGCCCAGGCAGGGGAAGGAGAGTGTCGAAGATGACTTCGAGTACGGCGAGTAGGTGTCGCATGCTATGATTTTCCCATGGATTTGGCCCAGAAGAAGTGTGTTGCGTGCGAAGGGGGAGCGCAGCCGATGACACCAATGGAGGCAGAAGCAATGTCGAAGCATGTAGATGGCTGGATCGTCGCGAGGGGGGCGAAAAATATCTCGAAGAAATTTACATTCAGGAATTTTGTGGAGGTAATGGCGTTTGCAAACAAAATCACACCGATAGCGGAGTCGGAAGGGCATCATCCTGACCTTTCCTTAGGCTGGGGAAGAATTGAAGTCGAACTCACCACACATGCTATCGGCGGATTATCTGAAAATGACTTCATTTTGGCGGCAAAGATAGACAAAATCATTTGATATACATGATATAATTTTGCGATGGCGTTCTCTCTGGGAAACGTTCTCAAAACCTTTGCATCAATCGGCAAGTCAGCCGATGGAAGCGTGTTGGGAATTGATATCGGTGCATCAAGCGCGAAGATTGTTCAGCTCCGCACATCGCGCGGTGCCGCAATTCTTGAGACGTACGGCGAAATCGCTCTCGGTCCGTATACGCAACAGGCGATAGGGAAAGCCGTCAAGCTTTCTCCGGAAAAACTCGCCGAAGCGCTTACTGACCTCATGCGCGAGGCAAACGTGACCGCTCGCACGGGCGGACTCTCCATTCCATTTTCCTCAAGCCTCGTCAACGTAATAAATCTGCCGCACACTCAGCCCGAACAGCTGAAGCGCATGATACCCATTGAGGCTCGAAAATACATCCCGATACCTGTATCCGAGGTGACGCTCGACTGGTTTGTCATCCCCGGCGAAGAAGGGGAGGACAGCGCGTTCGATCGCCTTGAGACGAAGAAGACTCCACAGACGAGAGGAGATGAAGTCCTCCTCGTCGCCATACATAACGATGTGCTCAAAAATTATCAGACCGTCGCTACAACTGCCGCACTCAAAATCAATTTCTATGAGATAGAAATATTTAGCGCGATTCGCTCGGCGGTTTCTCATGGGATAGCGCCGGTGCTGGTTGTCGATCTCGGCGCTGCGACAACGAAGATATATATCATAGAGCGTGGCGTTGTACGGTCATCGCACCTTATCTCCGCGGGCGGTCAGCACATGACAGAGAACCTCGCACGTTCACTTGGGTGGGAATTTGAGAAGGCGGAACGCATCAAACGCGAACGCGGGCTGCTGGATTCGAATGCGTACAGTCCCGACGAGAATGACAAAATAAAGAACGCTCTGTTATCAACACTTACGCGTGTGTTTTCGGAAGTGAATCGGGTACTATTGAGCTACGGGCAGCGATACAACAAGAACGTATCGCGCGTAGTCCTCGCAGGCGGTGGGGCGTCGCTTCCGGGACTTGCGGATGTGGCGCATAGCAATCTATCTGCGGAAGTCGAGATTGCCAATCCTTTTTCGCATACTGAGGCGCCGGCATTTCTCGAGGCTGTGCTGCGTGAAATAGGCCCAGGGTTCGTGGTCGCCGTTGGAGTCGCATTGAGAAAGCTCAAAAGAAGTTAATGTATGGTTGATACAGGCATAACCTCCTCATTCATACCGCGGGATACGTCGGTCTCTCCTTCTGCGTCTCGTCGTGGAGGGGGACTCAACGACCTCCTCCTCCTTTGTTCAATCGTACTCTTCGTCGCGTCTCTTGCACTTGCCGCCGGCGTTTTTTTGTACGGGCGGTATCTCGTGACCGAAAATACCGCAAAAATCTCTCAGCTCGAACGTGCGCAAGAGGGATTCCAACCTGCTCTTATCCAACAACTCACACGCCTCGATGACCGTATGCATGCCGCAGAGCGTGTCCTCTCGGCACACATTGCTCCGTCGCTCTTTTTTCAAGCACTTGAACAAGCAACACTTCAGACAATTTCGTTTCAGTCTCTCGATTTCCAAGTCGCCGATAATCAGAATTTGACGATTAAACTGGTCGGTGTCGCGGAGAGTGTCAACTCAATAGCTCTTCAGGCAGACCTCTTTAGCAAGAACGGAGTCATAACAAGTCCGATTTTTTCGAATATTGCCCGGCAAATAGACGGCGTACATTTCAATCTTTCTGCAGCCGTGAATCCATCGGCAATAAATTATGCGGGAGCGGCCAGTTCTGCGGCAGGAAGAGTGCAAGAGACCGCAGCCCCTCCCGTGAACCCTTCACCCTTCGATGCCCCTCAGCAGGGAGCAACAGAACCCACTAACTAATTATATGAAACCTATCTTTGCAATTGTTGGTGTAGTACTCGCCGGAGGCGTATTCTTCTGGTACACAAAGCCGACGTATGATGATTCTCAGACCCTGCGGGCCGAGATTGCGCAGAATGATGCGGCCCTCGACAAAGCAGCGGAATTACAAAAATTAAGACAAACACTGCTCTCCCGCTTCAATACGTTTAATACAACAGACCTCGATCGTTTGCAGAAATTGCTTCCCGACCATGTCGACAACGTGCGTCTCATTCTCGACCTAGACAAACTCGCGGAGCGTCACGGAATTGCACTCCAAAATGTCGATGTTTCAAGTGCGCAAAATCAAACCGTAAAAAATCAGACCGCTCTCGGCGCTATTGGCGCCTCGAGTCAAAAATTTGATTCGCTTACACTGACATTCAGTACAACCGCTACGTACGCCGATTTCGTGAAATTTCTTTCCAATCTTGAATCGAGTTTACGCATCGTGGACTTAGTCTCACTCACTGTCGCTCCTGCCGCAGGAAATGCAGCCGTCGTCTCAAGCGCAACGAATGCATTTCCGACCTCGAATACGGCCAATGCAGTCGCAACGAGACCGTCTGAGCCGTTTTACACTTACAACATGACTCTTCGAACGTACTGGCTCAAATAATATGCAAACATTCCTTCGGCACAAGCTTCTTCTCGTCTTCTCTGGCCTCGTCGTTGCCGGCCTCGTTTGGTACGGTTTGGCTCCTTCCTCGGAACTGCCCAATCTCGACTCGACGCCGACGGCAGAAGGAAGCAGTAAGGCAAGCCCGGGAATAGTCGCGACACTACTCACCCTACGCGCTGTCAAATTGGACGCCACGATTTTCTCACAAACCACATTCACTCAATTGAAAGACTTCTCGACTGACATCGTGTCGGAGCCTGTCGGCCGCCCGAATCCTTTTGCCCCGCTTACTTCTCCAAGCACTAGCAATACGCAAACCCAGACGCCCGCAAACCGCTAACATACTATGCCGGGAGAGGTAACCACATCGGCATCTGCAAACACCACCCAGTCTGTCGGTGATGTGCCCGTACGCACGATTGGAGATGCAAAGGTTGCATACGAGATTCTTAAATATATTCCTGAAGAGTCGGCCAGTCACTACGGTCTGGTACCTCTTGGCATCTCAGAAGGTGTGCTTGAGGTGGGCATGATAGAGCCGGACAATATCGAAGGTGTCGATGCCTTGAACTTCATCGCACGCACAACGGGGATGCCATTCAAGATATTTCAGATAAATCGCGAAGATTTTGATAAGGTCTTGGGCATGTATCGTGGACTTGGCGGCGAGGTCGAACGGGCTGTATCTGATCTCGCAGTGGAGAGGGCTCCTGAGAAGGGAAAGATGAGTGAACGTGAGAATTCCTCGTTGGACCTCGAAGACCCGTCAATTGGTCGAGGACCGGGAGAGGGGCTCGCAAAGATTCGCGAAGATGCTCCGACCATCAAGATAGTTTCCACGATATTGCGGTATGCGGTGGACGGCAAGGCTTCTGACGTGCACATCGAGCCGCAGCCCTCCGGCGTACGCGTACGGTATCGCGTCGACGGGGAACTCCATACGAGCGTGATATTGCCTCTTTCCACACACCGTGCGCTCATCGCGCGAGTAAAAGTCCTCGCCTCAATGAGACTCGACGAAATGCGCAAGCCGCAAGACGGCCGTTTTTCGGCGTCAATCGACACGCGCCAGATCGACTTCCGCGTTTCTACGTTCCCTTCGTATAACGGCGAGAAAGTAGTTATTCGTATTCTCGACCGCGAGCAGGGATTCATCCCTCTCGACCAAATCGGCCTCACCCCACGCAACCTCGAGTTGATGCGCAAAGCGGTCAATGCTCCGCACGGGCTCGTTCTCATATCGGGGCCAACCGGTTCGGGAAAGTCGACCACGCTCTACTCGATGCTCACTGAGGTCGACCGCGAACACAAAAACGTGCTTTCTCTCGAAGACCCAATCGAATACTACGTCGAGGGCGTTATCCAATCACAAATCCGACCCGACATCGGATACACGTTCGCCAACGGCCTGCGCACGACCTTGCGGCAAGACCCCGACGTCATCATGGTGGGTGAAATCCGCGACGGCGAAACGGCGAAGCTCGCTATCCAGGCGGCGCTCACGGGCCACCTCGTGCTCTCGACGATACACACCAACGACGCGGTCGGGACGATCCCGCGCCTCATCGACATGGGCGTCGACCCGTATCTCATCCCGCCCGTCCTCATTCTCTCGATTGCCCAGCGTTTGGTCCGCACCTTTTGCGAAGATGCCGCGCAAGAAACGCCGCTCGGCGCATCGCAGCGTAAAAGCATCGAAAAACAGCTCGAATCTCTTCCGGAGAAATATCGTTTTAAAATCCCCGAGAAGGTGTACGAGCCGATGCGTACCCCCACGTGCCCGACGGGCCTGCGCGGGCGCATGGCGGTATTCGAAGTGCTTGAAATGTCTCCCGACATCGAACGAATCGTTCTCGACAATCCCGTAGACTCAAGAATCTGGTCAGTCGCGCGTGCGGAGGGCATGCTCACGATGCAGGAGGACGCTATGATTAAAGCGTTCGATAAACACATTCCCTTTTCTGAAGTGAACAGCTTGAGTACACTTCTTCTTGCGGGGGACCGGGAACACGACGTACCCACGCCACAGACACAATCGGACGTTTCGCTCGAAGCACCGGCACCTGATGCCACTCATATATGAACGATACTCCCGTGCAAAAAGGCCCCATACTTCTCGTCGACGACGACAAATTTCTTTTGGATATGTACGGAATGAAATTTTCTCAAAACGGTTACACCGTCGAGACATGTCTATCCGCGAAGCAAGCCCTCGGTATTTTGCGGGGAGGGTACAAGCCGGAGGTTATCCTCTTTGACCTCACGATGCCCGAACTCGACGGATTCGCATTTTTGAAGGCGCTCTCCGACGAACATCTCGCGGACGGAGTTCTCAAGATAACGCTTACGAACCAAAGCGACGAGTCAGAGAGAACAAAAGCCGCAGAACTCGGTGCTACGGGCTACGTCGTCAAGGCGAGCATGATTCCGTCCGAAGTTGTCAACATGGTGAGTGACGCGCTCGTAAAACATAGAGCATAGTACTGGTATCATTTCTTTATAACGGTTATGAATGATTATCCTGGACTTCTAAAAAAATATTTCAACGTGCTTGTGCACGAGGGGGGCTCTGACTTGCATTTGTCTACTGGGGCGCACCCGACCATACGCGTATCGGGTGAGCTCTCTCCGATGCTCAAAGAACCCATTTTAACTCCAGAGGATACAAGAGGGCTTCTGCAGGCCCTCGTTTCCCCTGGGCTCGAAGCGAAATTCAAAGAACATCAGGAGTTGGATTTCGCATACGAAAGCCCTGACAGGTATCGCTTTCGAGGGAATGCTTTCGTACAGCGTGGTTCAGTCGGCGTCGTACTCCGGCTCATACCGAGACAGATTCTCAGTATCAAAGACCTCAACTTGCCCGACATACTCACCTCCTTCGCGCGAAAAGAGCAGGGGTTCTTTTTGGTTGTGGGTCCCGTGGGGCAGGGGAAAACGACAACACTCGCGTCTCTCGTTGAACTCATCAATAGCGAACGAATGGAGCACATCATAACCATTGAGGACCCTATCGAATACATTTTCGAACCAAAACAATCGCTCATAGACCAGCGTGAGGTTGGCATCGATACAAAGGACTTCGCCTCGGCACTCCTGTCGGCATTTCGCGAAGATGTCGATGTCCTTTTAGTCGGTGAAATGCGCGGGCAAGAGACCATGGCGGCAGCGGTAACAGCCGCAGAAACTGGGCACCTCGTCCTATCGACCTTGCATACCAACAACGCCGCGCAGACCATTGACCGCATCATTGATACATTCCCTCCGGGCCAGCAGGACCAAATACGCCTGCAGCTTGCGGCTAGTCTCGCCGGAATCTTCTCTCAGCGACTCATACCACGTATCTCCGGTGGCCGCATTCCATGCTATGAGCTGCTCATTAATAACAAGGCAGTTGCGAACCTCATACGCGAAAAGCGCTCTCACGAAATAAACACCGTGATAGAAACCGGCTCGACCGAAGGCATGATAGATATGAACCGTTCTCTTGCCGAACTGGTTGCTCGCGGCGAGATTACTCCCGAAAGCGCGTACCAGCACTCCCTTAACCCGAACGTGCTGCAGAAGCTTCTCTGATTTTGTATGGCTATTTTTACCTACACTGCCCTCGATGCGGAAGGCAATGAGCGGCAAGGCACTATCGATGCGGTCAACATGGATATCGCAATTGCGGCTTTACAGCGGCGCGGACTCGTAATATCAGGCATCGACCCGGCCGAGGGCGCGTCTCTTCTCTCGAAACGCCTCGCGCTTTTTGACCGAGTGACGAATGCGGACGTCGTGATGCTCTCCCGCCAGATAACGACACTCTTTGAGGCTCAGGTATCTGCTCTCCGTGCCTTTAGGCTCCTCGCGGCCGAAGCACGGACGCCGGCTTTGGGAGAGAAGCTCACAATAATCGGCAACGATCTCCAAAGCGGAAGCAGTATTTCCGCAGCCCTCGCGCGACATCCGGAAATCTTTTCCTCGTTTTACGTAAATATGGTCCGCGCGGGTGAAGAGAGCGGAAAGCTCGACGAAACATTTTCCTTCCTCGCCGAGTATTTGGACAGGAATTTTGAACTTACTCAGAAAGCTCGCAACGCTTTGGTTTATCCGGCTTTCATCATGCTTACGTTCGTCGTGGTCATGGTCCTCATGATGACCCTCGTCATTCCGCAGCTCGCAGGAATGCTTTCGGAAGTCGGGCAAGATCTGCCGCTTTATACCAAAGTGGTCATAGGGATGTCGCAATTCTTTACCCACTACATTTTCCTCGTCCTCATACTTCTCGTGGTGAGCGGTATTTTTCTGTATCGGTTCTCGCGCACGGCGCGGGGAAGAGAAGTACTCTCTCGCGCGCGCCTCGAAACGCCGGCTATCGGCAATATTTACCGCAAGATATTTCTTTCGCGCATCGCGGATAACCTCTCGACGATGCTTCGCAGCGGTATTCAGGTATTGCGCGGCCTGGAGATCACGGGACTCGTGGTGGGGGATGCGGTCTACGAGAAAGTGCTCGCCGATGCGGCCGTCGACGTCAAAGGCGGCATGCCCCTTTCCGAGGCTCTGCGCAAACATCCAGAAATTCCCGGTATCGTCGTGGCCATGGTCAAAATTGGAGAAGAGACAGGAAATATGGGAAAGATACTCGAAACTATGGCGCGGTTTTACCGGCGCGAAGTAAACAACGCCGTGGATACGCTCGTCAGCCTCATTGAGCCTTTGATGATTGTGATTTTGGCTCTCGGCGTCGCGATACTTCTCGCGTCCGTACTGTTGCCAATCTACAATATTGCTTCGGCGTTTTGACACCGCCGTGAGGCGCCCATGGGGGCCGAGTGTCGGCTAAAAGCCGATACGAGGAGTGTCACGCACGAACGAGTACGTTCGTGCGTCGTAAATTAACCACAAACCCTAGAAGGGTGAAGATTCATTATCCACAGGCGCCTTTAGATGGGGGGCGTATAGGTATACAATGGTAGTCATCCTCGTTACTAGGGTAATTTAGCAAGTAAACTTTACGATATTATGAAGACATCTTATAAGAAGGGTTTCACTTTGATAGAGCTCCTCGTGGTCATCGCCATTATCGGTATCCTTTCCTCAATAGTTCTTGCCTCGTTGAATAGTGCACGTAAAAAGGGCCGAGATGCACGCCGCGTTTCCGACATCAAGCAAATTCAGCTTGCTCTTGAGCTCTATTATGATGCGAACAGCAAATATCCAACGTCGGCGCAATATGCAACAGACTTGGTGGCTGATGGTTTCATCTCCGCACTACCGAGAGACCCTTTGAGTCTCCTCAGCTACGCTTACGAGGCGATCGGGAGCGGCACGAATTGCACAAGCTATCACTTGGGCGCCAAGCTTGAGACGGTTGGTCACAGTGCTTTGAGCTCGGACATCGACTACGATGCGGTCCTAAACAGCCAATGTACCGGTGGTACATGGACGACCAACGCTGACTTCACCGCAGTCAACGGAGGATTCAACGGGTCCGCCGATGGTGTTGTCTACGACGTAAGACCGTAGTCTAGCTTCTGTACGGAAAGCAAAACACCGTGTCTGACGCGGTGTTTTGCTTGTATACCCCATGGGATAGGAAATGTGGATGTATCTTAGACGCACCAGGTTCGTCATGAGGATATGATTCTCTTCGTCTCGCTGATGCGTTTATCCCACGGGGTATACTGTGAGCCAATGAGCTTCGGACTTCTCTTCGGACTTCTTGGCCTTATCGTCGGGAGTTTTCTCAACGTCGTCATTCTGCGCCACGGGGCTCGCTCTCTCAACGGCCGAAGTGGATGTATGAGCTGTGGCACGCAACTTCGATGGTACGACATGATACCCGTTTTCTCGTGGTTGGAGCTCGGAGGAAGATGCCGGGCGTGTCGAGGCCGCGTCTCTGTTCAGTATCCGCTTGTCGAGGCCGCGACAGGACTCCTTTTCGGACTCTTGGGTTTCTGGGTTGGCTCCTCATCCCTCGGTCTATCATTGCCCGGAGTTGCGCTCATCCTCATACACCTTTGCGTTCTTGCCGTTTTCGTATGTATTACCACTTACGATATATTACACACGATAATCCCCGACGAGTGGGTGTACGCGTTCGCCGGACTCGCATTCGTTTCTCAATTTTTACAGCCGTTCTCGGACGAGTACACATTGTTGTGGTTCATCTTTGCGGGACCTGTTGTCGCCGCACCACTTTTTGCTTTGTGGCTGTTCTCCCGTGGGAGATGGATGGGATTGGGGGATGCTAAGCTTGCCCTCGGCATCGGGTGGTTACTCGGTCCCGCTCTCGGCTTGCTTGCCGTCTTCGGAGCATTTGTCGTGGGTGCCATCGTGTCCATACTCATACTTCTACCTTTGCCGCACATTGCAGAAGCGCTGTACACACTTGGGATAACTTCGCGCGGAAAGCCCCGCGGAGGGTTTACAATGAAAAGCGAGATTCCATTTGGTCCGTTTCTCATTCTAAGTTGCATCATCATATGGTTCGTATCACTCTACGGCATAGACACCTCTCACGTCTTCGGGCTTTTACCCCGTTAGAGAAAAACGGTTTGGTTTCTCGTGCACCCCGAAGGGCCTCTCTAACGGGGTTTACTTTGGTCGAGCTCGTAGTCGTGACGGGGATTATTATCGTCGTGACGTCCGTAGTGCTGGTCAACAACAATCGCTTTGGTGGAATTGTACAACTTGAAAATCTGGCCTACGATGTGGCGCTTTCAGTCCGGCAAGCGCAGGTATTCGGCATCTCTGTTCAGAGATACGGGGCGGGAAATTTTTCCTCCGGGTACGGTATGCACTTCAATATCGACGACCCATTGCATTACGAACTTTTTGCGGATGTCGACAAGGACGGCTTCTTCGATTCACCCGACGAGAACGTTTCTCCGTCACCGTATACTATTCGTAATGGTTACAGAATATCCGGTCTCTGCGCTCCTGAGGGAGCTGACGCCGCTACCTGCGTGGGAGTGAGCCCGGCCTCAGAGCTCGACATTGTTTTTAAACGTCCCGAGGCGGACGCGTGGATAAGTGCAAACGGAGTGGGATGTGTCTATGGCGCTGGCATTTGCGCTGAAAGCGCTCGAATTATTCTCCTCTCCCCCCGCGGCGATGTCATGAGTGTGATAGTCGGGGCAAACGGTCAGATATCAGTACAAAGGGAGACTTCACAATAGTATGGATAAGATCAAACACAAGCTCGCAAGATTTTTGACGTCGGAATATAGATTCGTCGGAATGTTCTCATTCCGACGTGACCCGTCTCCGGCCAGCAAAGCTGACCTGCGACCCCTTCGGGCGCCTCACGGCGGGGTCAGGCGCCTCACGGCGAATTCAGGATTTACACTCGTTGAAATGGTTGTGGCGATTGCATTATTCTCAATCGTCATGGTGGTTTGTGTCGGGGCGCTTCTCGCTCTCGTGAGTGCAAATAGGAAAGCGCAGGCGCTACAATCCGTCATGAATAACCTCAACATCGCGCTCGACGGTATGGCGCGCTCTATCCGCATGGGCAATGATTTCGACGGCTCAACTGGATGCACGGGTAATACGGGCGGTCCGAATGATTGCACGGGAGGGAGTACCACGTTCGAGTTCCAGTCTTTCGGCAGTACGTCAGACCCGCACTGGATATATAATTTCAATACCGTAACCCACCGGCTGGAGAGGTCAACGAGCGGTTCGATTTCAGGTGCCGCACCCATCACCGCTCCCGAAGTCACTATCGATGAAATGCTTTTTTACGTAGTAGGTACGACGCGTGGCGACACGGTACAGCCTAAAGTCGTTATTGTTATAAAGGGGAGCGCCGGGGCTCCGGGATCCTCCAGCCGTACGACTTTCCATCTTCAAGCCGCGGCAGTCCAACGAGTACTTGATCTATGATGGAATTCAAGCTTACAGCTTACAGCTTACAGCTTGTAGTAAGCAAAAAATTCAGAAGATTCTGGCCTCTGTCAGCTACAAGCTACAAGCTACAAGCTGGTTTTACTCTCATCGAGACGCTTGTCGCGGTGATGCTCTTGTCTGTCGCGGTGGTGTCTCCGATGGCTCTCGCGTCGAAAAGTCTCGGTTCTGCGTACTATGCGCGAGACCAAATAACGGCTTTCTACCTTGCACAGGAGGCAATCGAGGCTGTGCGCAGTATTCGAGATTCCCAAATTCTCGTTATCGCGGGAAGTGCTGAAGGGGCACCGGACATCTTCGGACTCATTCCTCGACTCAATGAGCCGTTTACAATCGATGGTCGCAAGGGAGACGCGTCGACCGCCATCGTTCGGTGCAATGGAACATGTCCGCCACTTCAGACAAACCTGACTCTGTACGGCTATCC
This sequence comes from Candidatus Nomurabacteria bacterium, assembly GCA_943359395.1. GTDB lineage: Bacteria > Patescibacteriota > Minisyncoccia > Phycocordibacterales > UBA2100 > UBA10103. The sequence continues at coordinate 53,189 of CALRHH010000004.1, read as the reverse complement.
GGGGCTTGGCGATGACCTGGGTGCGTGGACACCGACATATTTCACGCGGACTCTACACGCCTACCAGGTGACGGGGAGCATGGACGAGATACGTGTTACGGTGACCGTCACATGGCAGACCGGACCTATTCAAGAGCGTTCATTCACCATTTCGGAGAATATGTATCGCTGGGTCGATGACGGCGTAGGACAGCAATAGTATGAAATTTATACACCGGATGACACAGCTTATCTCGTCGGAACGTGTTCGTTCCGACGTGAATCTTCTCCCATCGGCCGCAGGCCGACAGTCAAACCGCCTAGGGCGGCGCCGCGCGGCGAATTCAGGCTTTACGCTGCTTCTGGCCGCGCTCGTTTCGTCTATTGTTCTCGCGGTCGGTGCTGCGATTTTCGGCATCGCACAGAAACAGGTTTTACTTTCAGCCATCGGACGGGACTCGCAATTCGCGTTTTATGCTGCTGACACCGCAGCTGAGTGTGCCCTCTATTGGGATTTCCGCTGCAACTATTTTGCAAGTTCGACGGATTTGATAAATGCGTCGTGTAATAACCCCAACCCAACGTGTGACACAAAACTCTTAGCGGCAGAAGGTCGACCGACGGCACCTCCGTACTATCCGTATACGATGACGTCCCAAAAGATGGATCTTTTTGAGGACGCTACGATTTCCGGCAATCTCTGCGCGCAGGTATCTGTCACAAAGTGTCAGGGGACGTTTAACGCAGACGGGGTGTGCGTTACGGGAGCGCCGACAGACTCAATACGCACCATTATCCGTGCGGACGGGTATAGTACGAATTGCGCGTCAATATTGACGAGTGCGCGGGCATTGCAGCGTTCCGTGGAACTTCACTACTAGGTCTAGTATGATGGCTCAATGCCAAAGATTCCGCAGGACACTCGGGAGAGATACGAAAAGCTGAAATTGGCGGTTAATCGATATCGCCGCCTCTACCACGTGTACGACAAGGAGGAAATACCGGCGGAAGCGCTTGATTCATTGAAACGCGAACTTTCCGAACTCGAAGCCGCTCACCCGTCACTTATTTCTCCTGATTCGCCATCGCAGCGTGTGGCAGGGCGACCGCTCCCGGGCTTCAAGAAAGTGCGGCACAAAGTTACGCAATGGTCGTTCAACGACGCGTTTACGCCGGAAGACATTCACGCCTTCGACGAACGCGTGAAGCGCTTTCTTCGACCGAAGCTCGGAGAAGTAGTTCCCACGTATGTATGCGAACTCAAGATAGACGGTCTCAAGGTCATTTTGGAATATGAGAAGGGAGTTCTCAAGACTGCGGCCACGCGCGGTGACGGCACGGTCGGAGAGGATGTGACGCAAAATATAAAAACAATCGAATCCGTACCGCTCTCGCTTGAACGCCCAGTGGACATTATCGTCGAGGGGGAGGTATGGATGAGCTCCAAGAATCTTGCGGCTCTCAATCGAGAGCGGGAAAAGAAGGGCGAGCCGCCTTTTGCTAACCCTCGCAACGTCGCCGCGGGCTCCATTCGTCAACTTGATCCGAGCATTGCCGCCTCGCGCAAGCTCGATATGTTTATCTACGATGTTGCGCAGACGAGCGAGATAATGCCCGCGACGCAGGCGGAGGAGCTCGACTATATGCGTGAGCTCGGATTCAAGGTCAATCCGCACCACATGCATGTACAAGATGTCGAACGGTGTTTAGAGTTTTGGGAGACGTGGAAGAAAAAGGGGAGGCATCAGGAGTATTGGACCGACGGTGTGGTCATCAAAGTCAATGAGAAAGAGTATCAGGATGTACTTGGCTACACGGGCAAAGCTCCGCGGTTTGCCATCGCATTTAAGTTTCCCGCAGAGCAGGTCACGACTATTCTCGAAGACGTGGTTTTTCAGGTTGGCCGTACGGGGGTTGTCACGCCAGTCGCACACCTGAAGCCTGTCTCGGTTGCGGGCACGACCGTATCGCGCGCGACACTCCACAACGAAGACGAAATACAGCGGCTCGACGTACGCATCGGTGATACTGTCGTACTGCAAAAAGCAGGTGACGTGATTCCTGAGATAGTTGAGGTGGTGAAGGGCTTGCGGCCGAAAGGCGCGAAACTGTTCAGATGGCCGACTTCGATACCTGAGTGTGGTGGGGACGGTCGTATCGAACGTGTGCCCGGACAAGTCGCCTGGCGTTGCGTCGACAAAAAATCATTTGCGGTTACGCGACGGGTATTTCACAACTTTGCCGGCAAACATGCTTTTGATATTGAGGGCTTAGGAAAGAAGACGGTGGACCTTCTTTTGGAAAACGGACTCATTCAGCACTTCGACGATATCTTCACTCTTGAAGTGGGAGACGTGCTCGCGCTCGAAGGATTTGCCGAAGTTTCAGCAAAAAAACTCATCGAATCGATACACAAATCGGGTAAAGTCGAGCTCGCGCGTCTTCTCGTCGGGCTCTCTATTCCGCACATCGGCGAAGAGACCGCGATTCTTCTTGCGCAGGAGTTTCGCACGCTCGACAAACTCGCAACTGCGAGTGCGGAGCGGCTGAATGCTGTAGACGGAATGGGGGATATCATGGCGCACGCCGTGCATGAGTGGTTCCACGATAAGGAGAATTTGAAATTACTCGCGCGGCTCAAGAAGGTAATTACAATCAAAACCCCAGCAGAGCAGAAAAAGAATCTGCCGCTTGCGGGGAAGACTTATGTCCTGACAGGTAGTCTAAAATCAATGTCCCGCGATGAAGCGAAGGAGAAATTGCGAGTCCTAGGTGCCGACGTGTCGTCCTCAGTATCGAAAAACACAACGGCTGTCATTGCTGGCGAAGAGGCTGGTTCAAAGCTCGACAAAGCGCGTCAGCTCGGAGTCTCGGTACTATCTGAAGACCAGCTCTTGAAGCTCATGACCTAAGCATCTGTGGGTATTCTTGACTTTTTTATAGAAAGTGCTATAAACGCAGCTGCTTTGCGGTCGTTGTCTCGTAGGGGAAGCGATGCGCTAAAGCGTGCCAAACGATCGGGAGATCAATCATGGCAAAGGCGAAGAAATACGGACCGAACGGGACGGCGATTAACGGCATCATCAGGGGCATGCGCACGATGGGCATTGATCCGGCCGGTATCAAGGCTGACGGTGTCGCGGGGGCGAAATTCGACGAAGCTGTCGAGACCGCGAAGCAGGGCACCGATGAAACCCGAACCTTCCTGCATCTGCTGATGTTCAATGCCTGCGTCGTGAATCCGGCCGCCCAGAAGGTGCCGATGCACCACTGGTCGCCCGAGGCCGATGCGGTCATCGCCGACCTGAAGGCTTGTGCGGCCGCCGAGGCCACTGCCGGCGGCGACTGACGCGCCAACAAGTTCAAAATTTGAGTCGGCAGTCTGGCTCATACAACATTCAAGCCGGTGGGCAACCACCGGCTTAGTTTTTTATGGTGACCTCGCTCCATACCTTTTTTTCTTGTATTATTCCGCCATGACTGTAGACATTGCCGCACTTGCCAAGCTTGCGCGGTTGGAGATTCAGACGGATGAGATGGTCCAGTTGGAAAAAGAAATTCCAGCGATTTTGCATTTTGTGGAGACGATGCAGAGTGCAAACGCTCCGGAGGAAGAGAAGTCACCTGCGCATCGCAACATCATGCGCAAGGACGAAAACCCTATCGAAAGCGGCAAGCATACAAAAGCCCTTTTAGATGCTGCACCCGCACGAGAGGGGGACAGAATTGCCGTAAAGCAAGTAATCTCGCGCAAAAAATAGCATGGACCTCTCGACACTCACCATCACAGAGGCGCGGCGGGCATTGGATGCCAAGGAATATTCTGCGCTCGACCTCACGAATGCGTATCTTGATGCGATAGAGAAAAAAGATGGAGAGATCCATGCATACCTCGAAGTATGGGCGGATTCTGCGCGGGAAGAGGCAAGGGCGGCGGATGCGATAATTGCGCGAGCGGAGTCACAGCCGCTTACAGGAATTCCTATCGCGGTCAAAGATAACATCCTGATAGAGGGGCGCATTACGAGCGCGGCGTCGAAAATGTTGGAAAACTATAAGGCTTCGTATGACGCTACTGTTATTTCAAAACTCAAAGCACAGGGTGTGGTATTTCTCGGTCGGACAAATATGGATGAGTTCGCACTTGGCAGCTCGACGGAGAATTCGGCATACGGACCGACGAAAAACCCTCACGATACCTCACGCGTTCCTGGTGGTACTTCGGGCGGCTCTGCCGCAGCCGTGGCTGCGGGAATGGCGCTTGCCGCTCTTGGAAGCGACACAGGTGGTTCTATTCGTCAGCCTGCAGCTTTCTGCGGTATCGCAGGAATGAAGCCTACGTACGGCGCTGTTTCTCGCTCAGGTCTCATCGCTGCGGCATCCTCTCTCGACCAAATAGGGACGCTCGGAAAGAGTGTCGGTGATGCAAAAATCCTTTTTGATGCAATTCGTGGTCATGACCCGATGGATAGTACATCTCTGCCCGACACAAAAGATTTGCCCGTGGCTGAACGGAAGGTGATAGGAGTGCCGAGAGAATTTTTGAAAGACCTTAGTCCTGAGATTCATACACAATTTGAAAACACGTTGGAGACATTGAAAAATGCTGGATACTCGATTGTTGATGTCGCGTTACCCTCTTTGCGGTACGCACTTGCCGTGTACTACATCATTAATCCGGCGGAGGTCTCGACCAATCTCGCGCGTCTCGATGGTATCCGATACGGGCTCTCGGTTTCCGCCGACGACATCGGTGAGGTTTACTCAAAGTCTCGGGCTGCAGGATTTGGTAAGGAAACACGGCGCAGAATTCTCGTAGGTACATTCGTACTCTCCTCAGGCTACGCCGATGCGTACTACCGAAAAGCGCGTTCGGTGCGTGAGCTCATCCGAGCGGATTTTGCAAAAGCATTCGAGACGGTCGATGCTATTGTTATGCCGACAACTCCTTCGCCCGCGTTTAAGTTGGGAGAAAAGAACTCCGATCCAGTGGCGCTCTACCTTGAAGATATTTTCACGGTTCCAGTGAATCTTGCGGGAGTACCGGCCATATCGGTGCCAGGGGGCACTGTCGAGCGTGATGGAAAAAAGTTGCCGGTAGGTTTCCAGATAATCGGCGCGTGGGGCGGGGAACAGACGCTCTTTGCCATCGGCAAAGATGTCTGATCCCCGCCCAAAGGCGAAACCGCCGTGAGGCGCCCGAAGGGGCCGAATGTCGGCTAATGTCGACATGAGGAGTTTCGGGCACGCGCCAGCAGGTGCGGGCCGATAGTGCTTCTAACGGTGAGTTATAATCTGTCCATGAATCCAGATCCTTCGTCCGGAAGTACCCTCGGTTCGGCTCTATGGTTTCTCAGCGAGGTTGCTTTTAAGTGGATTCCTGGAACAGTGATGACTGTCGCAGGAACGGGTGTTCCAACCGCGGCAGGGGAGCCTGTGTCGCCGCTTGCCACTCCTATTACGACCGCCGTATCGGCTCCACAGGTCGTTCAGTATCTACAACTGGCGTCAGCGCCAGGCACGTATGACAAGTTCTTCCAGCAGTGGAGTACGTTTGTAGCGTTCTCGCTCCTCGTCACATTGTGTCTGAGCGCTCTCGTCATTTACTGTTCGATTCGTGTATTTCAGATACGTCAAACAGAGCGGCGAAGATTTTATCAAGCTCGGCACTCTGTCATCGCGCAAGATATCCCGAAGACACAATTGCGTTGGAATAGGATACTCGACCAAATAGGCTCGGACTCCGAACAATCATGGCGACTCGCAATCCTCGAGGCCGACATCATGCTCAACGAGCTGCTTGATGTCATGGGCTACAAAGGGGAAACCATGGCGGATAAAATGCGCACTATCGACCGTGCAAGTTTTAATTCTATAGACCTTGCATGGGAGGCGCACAAGATTCGCAACAAAATCGCACATGATGGAAGTGCGCACCAGCTAACGCTGCGCGAAGCCCGCCGCGTCGTCACGCTTTATGAGAAAGTCCTGAAAGACGCGCGCTACATCGAATAAATATTTCTCGAATTTATTGCTTCCTTATCTCGCTTGTAGTACATTGACGAAAGCGGGGTGGAGCAGTAGTAGCTCGCAAGGCTCATAACCTTGAGGTCGCGGGTGCAATTCCCGCCCCCGCAACAAGCCAGAAACCAAAGCGCCCCCACGGGGCGTTTTGGTTTTGTGCTTTTGCGTTGGGGAGCGAAGTGTCTGCACACTTCGTGCCGGGAATTGCAGGCCGCAGCGATGTCGCACAAGCTTGTGCGACCGCGAGGCGGGGTCGCGAAATTTCCGAGCGACGGCGGGGATATATTCGTGGCCAATTCCCTAAGTAACGAAACAATTAAACATAAAATCATCCGTGACCAATTCACACCCTCGTGCTAAAACTATGCGATGGAAAAGACAGAAGTCGCTGGAGGGATTATCACCAACTCGAGCGGGGGAGTGGCGCTCGTGCGCAATGGTCCGGATTTTTGGGGGTTCCCCAAAGGGCACATCGATGAGGGCGAGGATGCGCTCGGAGCGGCGAAGCGTGAAATAGAAGAGGAAACAGGATTGCAAAATATCACGTTGGTGAAAGAGCTCGGTTCGTACGGGCGATACAAGGGGACACCCTTGGGAGGGGACGATACGAGCGAACACAAAACCATACACATGTTTCTTTTCCGGACGGAGGAGGAGAAACTCGCGCCAAAAGATTCGTCGAACCCTGAAGCGCGGTGGGTAGTGCCGGAACTCGTGGGTGAGATGCTCACGCATCCGAAAGATAAGGAATTTTGGAGGAGCCTGAATTTAGGGCTCTTGTAGTGCGGCGATAACTATTTCAATTACCGATAGGAAGACGAAGAGCAGAAGTGCAAGCCAGAATTGTTTCCATGACCAGTGGAGAATGGCAGTACCGAAAGAATAGACGAGGAAAAAAGCTGACAAAACCCACAGTACGGAGTTTACCTGTAAGATTGTGTTCCACATATTCGTAGGTATAGCATGAAAGGGAAATATGCGATATTCTCATTTTGCACATCAGGTCGGGGTAGCTCAGCCGGTTAGAGCGAGCGTTTCATAAGCGCTAGGTCGAGAGTTCGAGTCTCTCCCCCGACACACGACGCAGTCATAAGTTTCTGCTAGAATGACGCGTCGAATGCGGGTGTAGCTCAATTGGTTAGAGCACTCCCCTGTCACGGGAGAGGCTGCGGGTTCGAGCCCCGTCACTCGCGCTAGCGAACCAAAAAGTCACCCGTTAAGGTGGCTTTTTGGTTTGCGTATACAGGCTGAAATACGCACAGGGAGGAAGAGGGCTCAACCATGTGGATGGTACCATCCAACGTATGGTGAAAGGGTTGGAGCCACGGAGAAATAGCATAAAGCCGAAGGAAAGGATTTCGTCCTCGGAAGGGAATATTGAAGATGCAAAAAGGGAGGCTCTCAGGGTTTTGACCGAGCTGCATGAAATGGAAGCGCATAAAGAAAGGCGGACGGGAGAAAAAGGGTTTGACTATTCAAGAATATTGCGGAACGTGCAGGAACACCTGTCGAGTGTGAGAAATGTTGCGGGTCTATACGATGTCTTATTTCAGGAAGGGGTTTCTCCCGGAGTAATCGAACGACTGGGCGGCGCATTGAATCTGAGCCTCCCCAACCAAGGCCTGGAGTCTTACATAAAAGGGAGGTTTTTCGGGGAAGAAGTTGTGTCAGAGGTTGACTTGGGATTTAAGGAAGAGGTCAAGAAGGAAGGGGAGAAGGGTGGAAAGGAGTGGCTCAGTGATTTTGTGAGTGAACAGGTCTCACGAAAGAACTTTAATATCAATACAGCACACCGAGTACAGTTGCTCGCTCGCGAGACTGCCCTAAAGTACGGTCAGGAGGCAGCGGCAATTATCCGTCTCATGTTCATGTGTAGCACGGCTAGTACCGAAGGAGCCTCTACTAGCCGCCCCCTCGACACGGATGCAAAATTGGGAAGACTCGTGACAGCACGTAATATCGAGAGTCAGACGAAAGATGGCTCAGAAAGTAATTTCTTCAAGAGCATGTCCCGCTTCTTCGGCGTGTACGCGGATATTACAGCAAACGTAATGAGAAAAGCCGGCAATAGCGAAACCAAGACTCAAATCGACAAAGCGTCGAAGAAAGCCCTTTCGCGCTTTTTACAACGGGAAGAATTCCAGAGACCTCAATGGGATACAGAGCAAGATCCCCCAAGTCCATTTGGAGTATTTCGTCAGATGCTCTTGGAGGAAGGGGGTACGAACGCATGGCTCACGAATGATTGCAGCGATACGCCCTTTGATGTCGGCAAATTTGGTCTCCTCATGTCCGAAGATGTCCCGAGGGGACTTGTCGCTGAGGCCGCCCAGTTTCTCAATAACCATCATGCTGCACTGTATGCCGAACGGGTAGATGAGTTGCTGAAATCTGTACAGAAAAGTACGAAGAGTCCTGACGGCACACTCCCCGAAAGTATTGCTAAAAAAGTTCAGGATGCAATTACGAATAGTGAACGCTTGGGCACACGAAAAGAGGACGATCCCAAGAAGACTCGATCGTCCATTGAAAGACTTTCTGACTTTGTCACAGACAACCTCGTCCACTCTGAAGACAGGGGGGGCATTCATCCTTTTACAGTGTTGCTCCGTACGGTGGACGCGAAAAGAGTTGTGACGCAAGACGCACTCAGGCAGGAGTTCTATTCTTTTCTGTCTTACATGCCCAGCATGCAAGTTTCCGAGGATAAACTGGAGAAGGTGGATGAAAGCTTTCCAAAGAAAGTCGCTATCATAGCTTCTTCCGTTAAGGAGTTTTTAGACAACACCGACCCACACATGGACATACCGCTCCTCGGGCTCGAGGATCAGTCAATAAGAATGTTGCTGACTGCACGATCACGTCAAACGTGGTTCGACGAAGAGGTACTCGAGAATGGCCCGTATACATATATGCAAGATAAGCGGAAGCATCCCAACGAACCCCTCATAAAGCCGCGTGATCTGTCCGATATGTCAAAAGAACAGATACAGAACTTGAAGAAGAATTTTGATACAGCCGCGGGTGTCGATACGAATTCCAAAAGAGAATGGATATCCCGCGCGTGCGCAATTTGGAATGGTATCCCCAATAGCTACAGCACAATCACCAAATTTGCTCTCCGGCAGGCCGAGAGACTTTACAGCACGCAGGGCAAATATGGTTTCGTATTCTATCCGAGCGCGACGTCGGCGATGAACGACGTGGTAAGTCGACTTTTCCCGCGTATCTCAAAAGAAGACTACATTCTCGTCTCTAATCAGGAGTTTGACGGAATGACGGACGCCTTCACAAATCATGGGGCGGGAGTCGAGGCCGTTTATTGTAACGATAGGAGGCGCGGAAAAGCAAAAGACGTCGACACCATTTTCAGAGAGATGGTAGAGCGTATTGAGGCAAAACAACGTTTTCCCGCTGCAGTGTTGTTGAGTAGTAAGACCCGTTTCGGAGATGCGCTGGGAGTCATTGAGGGCAATAAGACACCGAGCATCTACGGATTGGGAGATCTCATCGACAAGTTCAAGGAACGCTATCCCGGAGTACCGGTTATTGTCGATGGGTGCCAAAGCGCTGGTAGAAATGACCGAGGGGAGAACGACCTAGCGCGACTCGGTTGTGATATATATCTGAATAGTGGGGCCAAAGCTCTCGGTATAGAAAATGTGGCGATGCTCGCGATGCGCAAGTCACTCGACCCGACCCCGGCACAGGATGAATATCCCCCAGAATACATTGATGGCCAGTTCGCTGTTCACGACGTACAGGGAATCAGCGGTAGGCCGGATCACTGGCTGGCGCACATTACTGACTCCGAGATACTCAATAATCCAATTGCAAAATTGAGCCCCGGCAAAAGCTCGGTCGACATCCGCCGTGTCGCTGCACTTGCGATTGCTTTCCAGATTCAGAATTCCCGCGTGGATAGCTGGAATCCTTACGACGGAGAGCAGGTACAGACGCAACGGGAACGCATTGCGAATCGCATGCAAGAGTTAACCAGGTATGCCATTTCGAAGACAAATGAATATCCAGAAATACTCCTCACGAATCCTGAATTTCCATTTGGGACACAAATAACGGATTCAGTAATCCATGAGCCCGTGATTCAGAAACAATTCGGATGCCAGGTGGTTTACCCTGTTCACAGAAAAGGTTTTGATTATAACGGGATTCTCACTGTCACATTTCCCAATCTCGGCATTGTCCGACATAAAGAAGGGGTGAAAGCGGGTATCATCCGTGATGAGTACATCAAAACCGCACTCCAGCGGGAAGGATATCTTGTTGAGCAATGCCTTCCAGGTAAGAACGCCGTACGCATTTCCTTCCACTATCTGCACGAAGAGAGGGATATTGATGAACTTTTTGAGGCAATTGCAAAAATACACATCGCATTTCTTAAAAAAGAGATACAGAAAAATCCGAGTATAGACAGTTTCTCGCGCGTGGTGGAGCGCACGCCTAATACCCCCGACACGTGGATGGAAAGCTAATGAATTTTGCGTTTTTTTATGGGAGGCGTAGAGTAATCCCATGCTTCGCAAGTTACTGCAGGATATAGGGCTCAATGTCAAAGAGGCAGAGGTCTACTTGGCTTGTCTTAAGCTGGGGACGCAGGATATTGCCACTTTAAGCAAGGACACAAAGCTTCCTGCTTTCGATGTGAGCATCGTTTTGACCAACCTCCTCGACCGGGGATTCGTGAGCAAATTCTCCCGTGAGAAGGATTTTTTCACGCCTCAAGAGCCTGGAACCCTCGTCAACATCCTCGAGAACGGCAAGATGAAGCTTGAGTCCAATATCTCGAATTTCAAGAAGCACCTGAAGCACTTCGAGGACTACATGAATCCCTCTTTCACGAAGCCGGAAATTGCGTTTTACGAAGGGGCGGAGGGAATAGTCGCCGCATACGAAGATACGCTTTCCAGCAAGACGGAAATCCTCGCCCTCGCCTCTATCGACGACACCGAGTCGATTTTGCCGGAGTATGTATCGAAATACTACAAGCGCCGGAAAGCGGCGAAGATTCCGATTAGAGCGATTTTTCCTGATACCAAGATGGCGCGCGCACGTCAGAAGAAGGATTTCGAAGAGTTGCGTGAGAGCCGTCTGTTGCCGAAATCGGTACTGAATATAGAGATTGAGATAAATGTCTATGATGACAAGGTCGCGTACTTCTCGATTCCGGAGAAGCTTGCGATTATCGTAAAGAGCAAACTTATAGCTGCGAGTATGCGCGAGATGTTCGGCTTGTGCTGGAAGATGGCGGACGCGTACTCTTCCGAAGAAATCAAAGTAAACAAAACACGGAAAGCTAAGAAGAAATAGTTTTGCCGAGATTTTTCTTGTACTCCGCGTGGTTGGCGGGACCTGAGGCGGCGATGTGGTCCATTTCATGAGTTCTCACCTGGAATTCCACAAGTTTGCCTTCGAGGCTATAGAGAACGGTGTGAATACTGCGGTATCCGTTTGCCTTCGGCTCCGCGATGTAGTCTTTGTACCGCTCGGGGAAGTGCCGCCATAGTTGGTGCAAGACCTCTATGGCTTTTCGGCAGTCACTTTCTGATGAGGTGAGTATGCGAAAGCCGTGAATATCGTAGATTTCATTTATATTTTTTTGTTTGAGTGCGACCTTTTTGTAGACACCGTATATATTCTTGCGTCTATTCTCCAGTGAGAAATTATCGAGGCCCGCTTGAGCAAGTGCGTCTTTGACAATTCCGCTGATAGCGAGGACGAGATGTTGTTCAATAAACATTTGCTTATCGACGACGCTCTCAAAAAGAGAGAAATTATCAGAGTCGAATGTCTTGAAGATTGCGTCTTCGAGCATGTATCGAAGTGCCCAGAGGCCAAAATGATTGGCGACGTCAAGCCACTCATGATAGCGAGCCTCGGCGAGCAATACTTTTTTCTCATTAAGGTCGTAGAGGGTTTCCAGAAGGGCAAGTGTCACACATTCACTCGAGTGGTGGAGGGGGTTGCGCACGTCCAAGAACTCCTTCGGGTGAGGAAGTTTGCTTAGCATTTCTGTTTTTAGTTTCCAGACGCGTTTATATTTTTCCGGCACATATTCCTCAGCTTCCTGAACCGGCGGTGTCAGGAACGCCAGCCAGACCTGGGTCGGAATCTTTAGTCGTTTCTCGGCGTCCAGCACCTTTTTGTAGTCAAGCTTTGCCGTGAGTGAAGGACGGAATTTTGCAGGGAATAGAGCTATGTAATTCTGAAAATAGCGCTTGGAGACAGCCATATTCATTATTTATACGCACAATAGCGCTGTGGGGCAACAGCCTTCCATCTTATCCACATTACGCCAGAATTTGCGTGATACCATGAATGTATATGTCTTTGCGCAACAGGGGGGGTGATATGGAAGGGCCGCTTAAGAAGGCGGAAAAGACGGAGAGTGCTGAGCCGATGTCAGGGATTACAGTCGAGCGGGTGGAGCTTGCTGAGTTCCTTGAGCACCAGTCGCAAATTAGGCAGCTACGGTACAACGTGCAGGGCGCCGCGAACGACAATCTTTATGAAAAGAATACCGCGACGGAGCGAAGGGGGGCTCTGAGCCCGATTCATGCGGAGCTGCGCGGTGGTGCCGAGCGTGAAGCAATTTATCTTGCAAAAAAGAACGATAAAGTGGTTGGGTTTATGTACATCGAGCTAGATCCGGGTGGTCGTCAGGCACGTCTCAAGGAGGCATGGTCGTCGGTACCAGAGAATTCCCAGCTCGAGATGATACGGACGTTTCTTGATGCAGCAAAGAAAGACTTGCCCGATGAGCGGTATCCTCACCTAGATGTCGAGGGATCGGAGCTTACGAAGCATTTCAAGCATTTGGCCGGGAATCCCACGTATAATTTTGTACGAATTAAAGATGCTGCCCCGTCTGCGGCGTCCAACGACAATTCACCTGAGAAGCCTCTTCGTCACAACATGGAGAAAGCGGCGTAGTGTCATCTCTCATGAAGACTCCTCGCGAAGTCTATGCGGCATATACCATCATGCCGAGCTTGCAGCTGCATCAGCTGCGCGTCGCTGCGGTAGGAAAATTGATTTGTGATAATTTTGAGAATCCTGTCAACGCGCACGACGTCATCCTTGCGTGTCTCTTTCATGACATGGGCAACATTGTAAAATTTGACCTCACCCTGTACCCAGACTTGCTGGAGCCCGAGGGCTTGGAGTATTGGAGGGGAAAGCAGAGGGAGTTTGTTCAAAAGTACGGAACGAGTGCTCATGCGGCAAGTGTCGCGATTGCGCAGGAAATTGGGCTTTCGGATTCCGTTGTTTCAATTATCGACCGAGTCGGTTTTTCTGAGATGGAGCGGACCGCGCAAGGAGATTCACGAGAGTTGCAGGTTGTTGCGTACGCCGATTGCCGAGTGGCTACACATGGCGTCGTCAGTCTCGAGGATCGATTTGATGAGGCAATTGGTCGTTATACCCATCGATACCAAACTGTGGAAGACGCGAGTGCCGCGTACGCAGGATATAAAAAAATAGGTCTTGAGATAGAGCGGAAGATTCTCTCCGAAACTTCCATTACCTCGAATGACATACATGATGCATCAGTCGCCCCGCTCGTTGAAGAATTGTGGGAGTATCCTCTCGCGTGATAGTATCGCTCGTATTGCCAGAGTAGTTCAGTGGTAGAACGCCATCTTGGTAAGATGGAGGTCGAGAGTCCGATTCTCTCCTCTGGCTCAAAATAAATTGGAAATCGAGCATTTTTAGCGTAGGATATCCCTGTTTGCCGCCTCAGCTGCCTTCTTCGCTCAAGCAGTGCATGAGCTTCGCAGGGCAAGCAGTAGTACTTTTCACTACGACTTGCACTTCGAAGCTCCGGTGTAGCCGGAGCGCAGTAGTGCCGCCTTAGCTCAGTTGGTAGAGCATATCTTTCGTAAAGATAAGGTCCGCGGTTCGATCCCGCGAGGCGGCTCCGAAATTGTTATACTGCTCGGATGCAATCTAAAGAGATTATAGAAGCCAAAATTGTTGAGATAGAAACCGCGATGGGAGCAGCGGATTTTTGGACTGACAAAGTGAAAGCGCAGGCAGTCCTCAAGGAATACCAAGATTTGAAGGCAAAGCTCGCTGGTGGAGGTGAGTACGATAAAAGTGACGCAATAGTCTCAATCGTGTCTGGGGCGGGCGGCGACGATGCCGAAGACTTCTCGCGTATTCTTTTTGAGATGTACAAAAAATATTCAGCAACGAAAGGTTGGAACACAGGACTACTCTCATCCAACGAAAATTCAATGGGAGGTTTTCGAAGTATCTCATTTGAGGTCGACGGCTCGGGTGCGTACGGCGCACTCAAGCACGAAGCGGGCGTACATCGTCTCATACGTATGTCGCCGTTCAATTCCGCAGGGAAGCGACAAACTTCATTTTCGCTCGTTGAGGTACTCCCTAAGCTCGAAGATGTGCCCGAGACACACATTCCAGAAAAAGATCTCGATATATCGGTCGCGCGCTCGGGCGGTCCCGGCGGGCAGAACGTAAACAAGCGCGACACGGCGGTACGCATGACGCATATCCCGACGGGCATGAGTGTGCAGGTCACTTCTGAACGCAGCCAACTACAAAACAGAGAGAAGGCACTTGAAATGTTGCGCGGTAAACTCTACCAGTTGCGCGAAGCCGCGCAGATGCAGGAATCGCGAGGGCTTTCTGCGGGAGCTTCGACAAAAATAGAGTGGGGGAGTCAGATTCGCTCGTACGTTCTGCACCCGTACCAGCTCGTAAAGGATCACCGCACCGGGCACGAGGAGCGGAATGTCGAGAAAGTACTTGCGGGAGACATCCAACCCTTTGTCGACGCGGAGAGGAATTTGGATAGTCTCGGAGAGAAGGTATAGGCGAAGCATATACCGCCGTCACTCGGAAATCGCGAAAGCTTGGCTTTCGCGATTTCCTCGCTAGGCGTTATAATGAATCTCGTTGTTATGATATTTTTCGACAAGGTCACGAAAACTTATTTTGATGGTTCTGCCGCCGCTGTCTCAGATATCACTCTAAGTGTCGAACCGGGGGAATTCGTCTCCATCGTAGGTCATTCAGGGGCTGGAAAGACCACGTTACTCAAAATGCTTTTTGCGGAAGTCATTCCGACCGAAGGGACGGTCTTTTTCGGTACGCGGGAAGTGAGCAAACTCTCAAATGGCGAACTTTTGAAGCTTCGCCGCAATATCGGGACCATATTTCAAGATTATCGTCTCCTGCCTACTAAAAATGTGTATGAGAATATCGCGTTTGCCCTCGAAGTGGCCGGTCGCAGCGATGAAGATATTGCAGGGGATGTACCGCACGTATTGGACCTCGTAGGTCTTTCGGACAAGATTTGGAGTTTTCCCCACGAGCTCTCGGGCGGTGAACAACAGCGCGTAGCAATCGCGAGGGCTATCGTGAATCAACCCGATGTACTCATTGCGGATGAGCCGACGGGAAATCTCGACCCTATCAACACGCACGACATCGTCGGCATCTTGAAGAAAATAAATGACCTCGGTACGACTATTCTGCTTACGACACACAATAAATCAGTCGTGGACTCTATAGGGAGGCGCGTCGTCACGATGGATCAAGGGCGCATCGTCCGGGACGACAAGGACGGGAAGTACTCCCTATAAACGTAGTACACTTGATTGTATATGTCACTTTGGACCACAACGAAGCGAGTAGCGCGATACGGCTTCGTAGGATTCGTTCGCAACGGGTTCGTCTCGCTTTCCGCGATACTCATGATGACCATCATGCTGTTCATGCTTGTAAACATTATGATATCCAATGCAGCGATGACGGCGACGCTCCAGGATCTCACCAACAAAGTCGACGTTACTGTCTACTTCCAAACGAATGCCGCACAGGAGCAGATTGAGCAAATCCAAAAATCACTCCAGGCGCTACCCGAAGTTGCTTCTATCGCGTACCTCAGTCGAGAACAGGCGCTCGCCGATTTCCGCGAACGTCACAAGAATGACCAGCTCACGATTCAGGCGCTCGATGAGCTTGGGGAGAATCCTCTCGGTGCGTCGATTGAGGTTCGCGCAAAACAAACAAGCCAGTACGAAGGCATCGCAAAGTACCTTCAAGCTCAGCAGGATTCCCAAACAGGTGCAGGTGCCGCGATAGACAAAATAAATTTCTACCAGAACAAGACCGCGATTGACCGTTTGACCAAGATAATCGACACCTCCGAAAGGAACGGTGTCGCAAAGACAGTATTTCTTGCCATCTCAGCGCTTCTCATTGTCCTCAATACAATACGTCTCGCCATCTATACATCTCGCGATGAAATAGGTGTCATGAATCTGGTAGGAGCGAGCAGGTGGTACGTGCGCGGTCCCTTTATGGTCGCCGGCGTTCTCTACGGCGTCGTATCGAGCGTTGTTGTCCTCATACTGCTCTACCCAATACTGCTCTACCATCCTGTCTTAATAGGTCTCGACCCGACAACCGAGCTTCTATTCGGCTCCTTCAACTCCTTTGGGTATTACACGGCCCATTTCCTACTCTTCTTCGGAGTTTTGATGGGTACAAGTATCGCGCTCGGCGCCCTGTCCAGTTATTTGGCCGTCCGACGGTATCTCAAGACGTGATACTCTTAGGTCTATGAAGCGTGCGCGCGCAGGACACAAGTATATTTTCGTCGTGGGCGGTGTTATGTCTGCGGTCGGCAAGGGTATCGCCGCAGCCTCTATCGGTAAGCTTCTGACCGCACGCGGACTGAGCGTCAACCTTGTGAAAATCGACCCCTACTTAAACGTGGACGCGGGAACGATGAATCCGATAGAACACGGAGAGGTGTTTGTCCTCGATAGTGGCTTGGAGACCGACCAAGACATGGGAAATTACGAGCGCTTCTTGGGGCGTGACCTTGGACCGGAGGACTACATGACGAGCGGCATGGTCTATAAGACAGTAATCGAAAAAGAACGAAACCTCGCGTATGGTGGAAAGTGCGTTGAAGCGATTCCGCACGTGCGAGATGAAATTGTCGGACGCCTTGAGAAGTCCGCTCGCATGGCAAAGTCAGACGTGACTGTCGTGGAGATTGGGGGCACGCTTGGCGATTTCTCCAATGCGCTTTTCATTGACGCTGCGCGCGTCATGCATCTCAAGCATTCTTCCGACGTGCTCTTTGTGATGGTTTCCTACTTGCCGGTGCCCAGCACCGTCGGTGAAATGAAAACAAAGCCGACACAAAATGCGGTGCGTCAGCTCAACGCGTACGGCGTCCAGCCCGACATCATCATTGCTCGTTCTACGCATACGCTCGACAAGAAGAGAAAAGAAAAACTCGCAATCTGGTGCAATGTGCAAGCAGAGCACATCATCTCCGCACCCGACGTCGATTCTATTTACGATGTTCCTCTCAATTTCGAACGTGACAAACTCTCAGAGACTCTCATGAGTCTTTTGGGCAAGCGTCCGAAGCAGACGCCTGATTTTTCCGAGTGGAAGTCGTTCGCAGAACACGCACACAACGGCAATGGCACGGTAAAGATTGGGGTAGTGGGTAAGTATTTTGATACAGGGGAGTTTGTTCTCTCTGATGCCTATATCTCAGTCATTGAGGCTATAAAATTTTCCGCTTTCGCGCACGGCGTGAAGCCCGAAATCGCATGGCTCAATGCAAAGAATTACGAGACCGACCCAAAGTCTGTAGCAGAGCTCAAGAATTATGATGGCATCATTGTGCCCGGTGGATTCGGCGAGACCGGCATCGAAGGAAAAATTAACGCGATTCGTTTTGCGCGTGAGAACAAGATTCCATACTTCGGCCTCTGCTACGGAATGCAATTGATGATTGTCGAATATACACGCAACGTGGCCGGCCTCGAAGGAGCACACACGACCGAAATAGACCCGAAGAGTCCGCATCCCGTCATCGCCATTTTGCCCGAGCAGATAGAGAAGCTCGCGAAGAAGAATTACGGCGGCTCAATGCGTTTGGGTGCCTACCCGTGCGACCTTGTGAAAGGGACGCTTGCACATGAAGCATACTTGTCCGCCGGAGCCTTGGCGAAGGCGGACGGAAAAGACGCCATCTCGGAACGTCATCGCCATCGCTTTGAAGTAAATCCTGAGTATATTGAGCGTCTAGAACAAGCGGGGCTCGTATTCTCGGGTAAATCGCCAAGCGGACATCTTATGGAAATAGCGGAACTGCCCAAAAGTGTGCATCCGTTTATGCTCGGCACACAGTTCCATCCTGAACTCAAGGCTCGACCTCTTACACCGCACCCGCTCTTTAGCGCGTTTATCAAGGCTGCGATAGGAAAAAGAGATTGACTTTTCGACGCGAGAGAGTATAATGGACCATGATTCGACGTAGCTCACCACAAGTGGCAGCTAAGATTCTCAAGGAGGGTTTTACATTCGATGACGTCCTCATCCGACCGGGTGCTTCACAGATGGAGCCTGCGGACGCGTCTCTCAAAACAAAAATAGCAGGCATCGAGCTCTCGGTGCCCTTCCTCTCCGCCGCGATGGATCGCGTGACGGAAGAGGAAATGGCGATAGCCCTCGGCAAACTCGGAGGCCTTGGCGTCATTCATCGCAACTGTTCGATAGAGGTGCAGGTCAAGATAGTAAAACACGTAAAAGAGGCTGGGGTGAAAGTTGCCGCAGCATGCGGTCCGTTTGCCGCCGACCGCGCGAAGGCGCTTGATGAAGCGGGATGTGACGTCGTCGTTATCGATTGCGCACACGGACACAATCTGAATGTTGTAGAGAGCGCACGCAAAATAAAGAAAAACCTGAAACACTCCAAGATGATATTTGGCAACATCGCGACCGGAGAAGCCGCCAAGGCCGTATGCGCATTTGCAGACGCCGTCAAGGTCGGCGTCGGCCCTGGAAGCATTTGTACGACACGACTTATTTCAGGCGTAGGCGTGCCACAGCTCTCGGCCGTGCTCGATGTTGTCTCTGTTGCTCGCAAGTACAAAGTACCCGTCATTGCAGATGGCGGCATTCGCACCTCTGGCGACATCGCCAAGGCGCTCGCTGCAGGAGCCTCGGCGGTCATGCTCGGCAATCTCTTCGCAGGCACCGATGAATCGCCGGGCAAAATCGTCGAGAAAGACGGCAAAAAGTTCAAAGAATACCGTGGCATGGGTTCTCAGGCGGTCATCAAAAGCGCGTCGGGCTCGGAGCGGTACTTCACTCACGGACGCAAGGCAGTGCCTGAGGGGGTAGAAGCTCTCGTGCCGTACAAAGGACCAGTGGGGGAGATAATTGCGACACTCGCATCCGGCGTGCAGGTAGGCATGGGCTATGTCGGTGCGAAGACCATTCCAGAATTTGAAAAGAAAGCACAATTCATCCGCATCACACACGCGGCTATTGCCGAAGGCAAACCACACTCCCTCTCGGGCATCACCGGGTAAAACACTATGCATCTCATTACGGGACGCTTCCGCCTCCTCTTCGCACTCTCCATCGCGGGGCTTCTCTTTGCAGGCTACTTGAGTGGAGTTAAGCTTTTCTCGGAAGTTTGCGCGCTCAACGAGCCGTGCCCGTACTTCCTCGGCTATCCCGCGTGCTATTATGGGTTCGCGATGTACGCCGTCATGACGATACTCCTTACTCAGTACTTCTGGGGGGCGTTGACGCGTTCGATGGCCCTCAATGCGTTGAAGGTCGTTTCAGGCGCAGGCATCCTCTTTTCAGGATACTTCACGCTTCAAGAGTTGCCGCGGCTCTTTGCTGAAGGCTTCTCCTCGTACGTTCTCGGACTCCCGACGTGTGCCTACGGACTCCTCGTCTACATCGCGATTTTCAGCATCGCATTTGCGGCTCACCGCGAATAATTGAGGCGAAACGAGAATCGTGTATGATGAGCGTGCGCCTCACGGCGCACACTTTTTGCGAGTTGCGAAGAGTGTGAACATTGCGGGATCGTCTAATGGTAGGACTTCTCCCTCTGGAGGAGAGTATCTTGGTTCGAATCCAAGTCCCGCAGCCAAAATGTATGATATGATCACCTAAAGGTCGTCGCCTCGCGTTTACTAGGATAAAATCCTTGATATGGTTGATGAAACAAACCCAGCAGCGGAAGTTCCAACGCCCGCTCCTATGTCGGAAACGCCAGCGGCTCCTGCGACTCCCGCAGAGCCAGCGACTCCCGCAGAAAATCCAACTGCATAAAGAAAATTGCCGGCATTACTGCCGGCAATTTTTTATCTACATACATCACTCTTAAGAAAGTTCCAAAATCGCTCCCATTCGACCTATCCACTTTTCATAATATCTGCGTGCGGGGCGGGTGTATATTTAACTGATAGTAGGTGGTGGCGTGTGTTTATTACGTAATCAGTCATATAATTATGGAAACGACAGTTCTCATTGCAAAGGTGTTGGGGGTGTATTTTGCGGTAAGTGGGATATTTGTCATTACGCATAAGAAGACGCTCATGCTCGTGCTCAAGGATTTATTTGAGCATCGAGCTATTTCGTTCCTCGCTGGCATAGCGCTTGTTTTTGGTGGGGCAACCCTCGTTCTGCGGGGAAACACGGGAACAGATTATCTGTCGCTGTTTGTGATGGTCATGTCTTGGGCGATTCTTATCAAGGGAATCGTCTACATTTTTGCTCCTGAACAACTTCACGCCATGGTGAAGAAGTTTCCCGTCTCGACGATGCCGCTCGTCGGGGCTCTCATAACGGCAATTGGTCTCTATCTCGTTTTCTTCTTGTAAGTGTTTATTACCCGGAAGGCAGAGGGGGCTCCTTTTTGCTATACCCCGTGAGATAGGAATGTCCGAACCACAGTAAAAGGTGGAAGTGTTTATCTCACGGGGTATACTCCTCCTATATGCAAGGTGAGCGCCTGCGACCGTATTTCTTGATGGTTCTACTCGCAGTGGCGATTGTTCTTGTAGCGCTGATATTCTCGCCGTTTTTGAAGCCTCTCATTCTCGCCGCGGTGTTTGCCGTCGTTCTTCAAGGACTGTATAGAAAAATGTCCCAGCTTCTTGGCGGTTGGCCAAGCATCGCCGCGCTGCTTACGGTTGTCATAAGTGTCGTTCTCATACTTCTTCCGCTCGCTCTCGTTGGAGTGCTCGTCGGAAATGAAGCGCGTGAAGTATACTTCTCACTTGAAGAGGCGGGCGGGCGGAGCACCATCGCAGAACTCTTCCTTCGAATTGACGCCTCGTTCGGCGGGGTTGTTCCCGGAATCGGGGAATTTTCCCGGGACGTCTCGGCGAATATTGATACCTATACAAAGGAAGCACTGCAGTGGATTACTGGAAATGCCGGCGATATTTTCTCAAGCATCTCGTCCCTCCTCCTCTCGTTCTTTGTTTTCTTTATCGCACTCTACTACCTCTTGCGCGACGGAAAGCGCGTGCGACAAATACTCATCGAGCTTTCTCCTCTGAATGATAGGGACGATGAGGGTGTTTTCGACAGGCTTGAGCACGCGGTCAACTCCGTTATCAAGGGGAATCTCACCATTGCGCTCGTGCAGGGGGGCCTTTCAATAGTTGGCCTCACTCTTTTTAGGGTGCCGAGCGCTGTTCTGTGGGGAACTGTGGCCGCCCTCGCGGCGCTCATTCCAGGTGTCGGCACCTCGCTCGTCTTTATTCCTGCAGTCGCGTTTCTCTTTTTTACCGGAGCGACGCCGCAGGCAATCGGACTCCTCGCGTGGGGAACGCTCGCCGTAGGTCTCATCGACAACTTTCTTTCGCCCAAACTCATCGGCAGCGGGATGCACCTCCACCCACTCCTCGTTCTCCTCGCGGTTCTCGGCGGTATCATGTTCTTCGGTCCCATCGGTATCTTCCTTGGACCGCTGTCGCTCAGCCTTCTGTTTGCGCTGCTCTCGATATACGCCAATGTCTCTCGGGGAGCTTAAAGCACCGCGTCCGCAGATGTAATAGAAGAGGTATCTGCACGTCTTTAAGGTATGAAATATATACTCATTGTCATCTTCGTCGTCCTTGCGGTGGCCACAGCCGTCTACGTTGTTAAAGAAAATAGTACCGGCGACAAGCCGGCAGATACAATAAGTGTCGAGCCCGGAGGTACCACCACGACTACCGTGCGTGGTGTATTGAATCTGAGCGGGCAAGGACTTACCAAAGCACCTGGCTACATTTTTACCCGGACTGATGTAGAAGAACTCAATCTCTCCAACAACGAACTCGATGGTTCATTGCAGGCCGAGATCCGTCATCTGCAAAATCTCAAAATCTTGAACCTCAGCAACAACAAATTTACCGGAGTACCGGCGGAGATAGGGCAGCTCAAAAATCTGGAAGTTTTGAATCTCTCAAACAACCGACTCACAGGGCTTCCGTACGAGCTGGGTAATTTGTCCAAGCTGAAACTGCTCGACCTGTCGGGCAACGCGTACTCGGAAGCGGATCTCGCGAAGATACGGGCGAGCTTACCTTCCTCAACGGTCATCAAGACCCGGTAGTCGTTTCCGGCCGCAGGAGTTTTCCACACCGTTTGACAGATACCCCCAGGGGGGTATATACTCCTGCGCATATGGGACACGCACATGGTGCTGCTACGGGAAAGATTGTCCGTCGGCTCAAAATAATCGAAGGGCAGATCCGGGGACTTCAGGACATGATAGCGAAAGACACATATTGTGTGGATGTCATTACACAAACGTCGGCGGTGAAGCAGGGGCTATCAAATGTGGAAAATATGATACTGGAGAACCATCTCTCGACGTGCGTCGTGAAGCAGATACAAAGCGGGGACGCAAAAAAGGCTATCGGTGAAGTACTAACGGTCTACAAGCTCAAGCGCAAGTAATATGGCACACCACACGTACAGGGTAAAAGGTATGCACTGTGCGTCGTGCGCAAGCATTATTGAGAAAACGCTCAAGAAAGTGGATGGCGTGCAGGATATTCAGGTGAACTACGGGACGGAAACCGCCAAGGTCACTTTTGATGAATCAAAGACAGGTCATAACCACCTCTCTCAAAAGGTAGAACCGCTTGGATATACACTCGTGGCTCTGGCGCAGCCGACTGCCGCCTCAATGGGTATGAGTGAGGGCGAACACGCGGCGCACCTCGGCCTCAATCAATCAAAAGACGAGAAGCTTGCCGAAATAGCTGCGATGAAACGCATGGTGGCATCCGCCATTCCCTTGGCGGTTTTCAGTGTATTCGTGATGGGTTGGGAAATCCTCGCCCAATTCAATATTCTTCCCACTGTCCCGTATGTGTGGAAGGGATTTTTTCATCATTTGCTTCCCTTGATGGCGACCTACATGCTCTTCGTCGTCGGCAAGCCGTATCTGCTCGGATTCTACCGGTTCTTGCGCTACGGCGCGGCGAATATGGACACGCTTATCGGCATGGGTACGCTCGCGGCATTCATATACAGCGTCGTCGTTATATCATTTGAAGACGCACTGCGGACGTTCATCAACGTTGACAGCGTCTATTTTGACGTGACCATTATCGTCATTACGTTCATCGCGCTCGGCAAGTACCTCGAGGCGCAGGCAAAAGTGAAGACCGGCGACGCGATAGAAAAGCTTTTGAATCTGCAGGCAAAGACGGCGCTCGTCGTGCGCGACGGCAAAGAAGTAGAGATTCCCGTTGAGAAGGTCGTTCACGGGGAGCTTATCATCGTTAAGCCTGCGGGGAGAATTCCAGTGGACGGAGTGCTCACCGAAGGCTCGTCGTACGTCGATGAATCGATGATCACGGGGGAGCCCATGCCGATAAAAAAGTCGGCGGGGGATACGGTAGTAGCAGGGACTATTAATACAAGCGGTTCGTTCACCTTCAAGGCGACGAAGGTCGGCTCCGAAACAATGCTCGCGCGCATCGTGAAGATGGTTGAGGAGGCTCAAGGCTCTCGTGCGCCCATTCAGGCGCTTGCGGACAAAATTTCCGGTATTTTCGTACCCATCGTACTCGTTATTGCGTTTCTTGCGCTGGGTGCGTGGCTCGTCATCGGTTCGCAGTATCTCGGCTTCGCGCAGGCGTTTGCATTTGGCCTCACCTCATTCGTCGGCGTGCTCGTCATTGCGTGCCCGTGCGCGCTCGGGCTCGCGACACCAACCGCGATAATCGTAGGAGTTGGCAAAGGAGCGAAAGAGGGAATCCTCGTCAAAGACGCGGCGACACTGGAAAAATTGCACAAAGTGAACATCATTCTCGTTGATAAGACAGGCACCATCACGCGGGGCAAGCCGGAACTCGTATCCATACAGAACCTGTCCGACAAGCGTGACTCAGACATTATTGCGATACTCGCATCTCTGGAAAGTAAGTCCGAACACCCAATAGCGCACGCGGTCGTGAATTATGCGAAAGAGAAAAGTGTCGCGCTCCTGCCCGTGGAACAATTTGAGATAATAAAAGGAAAAGGGCTCGGCGGTAAGGTGGGCGGTGTGGAATATCGCGTCGGGAGCGAGAAGCTCGCGCGGGAGCTGGGAGCAGAATTCGCTTCACTCGAAAAAGACACGTCCGAAGGCAAGACGCCCGTCATTCTTGCCGCGAGCGGGAAAGCGCTCGCTGTCATCATGGTTGCCGATCAGGTGAAGCCTGAAGCAGTTGTTGCCGTGAGGGATTTGCACGCGCTCGGTATCTCGGTCGTTATGCTTACGGGTGACGATAAAAATACGGCGCGATTTATTGCTGACTCGGTCGGCATTGACGAAGTCGTCGCCGAAGTATTGCCCGAGGACAAACTCAATAAGATTAAGGATCTCCAAGCGGCAGGCAGTGTGGTTGCAATGGCGGGCGACGGCGTGAACGATGCCCCCGCGCTCGCACAAGCAGACGTGGGCATTGCGATGGCGACGGGCACCGATGTGGCAATAGAAACTGCAGGTATTACCTTATTGCACGGCGATATTTCAAAACTGGTCATGGCTGTGCGTTTGTCAAAAATGACGATGCGCGGCATCAAACAGAACCTCTTCTGGGCATTCTTCTACAATATCGTCGGCATTCCGCTTGCCAGTGGGATTTTCTTTCCCGTCGTCGGCTGGCTTCTCTCGCCGGTATTCGCGGGATTTGCCATGGCGTTTTCAAGCGTGTCAGTCGTCGGAAACTCATTACGGATTAAAACAAAAAAGATATGAACAATGAGAGATACATGTTCCACGTGAGCGGCATGCACTGCAAAGCGTGCACCCTTCTTATAGAAGAAACATTCAAAGAGTTGCCGCACGTCTCCGATGTGAGAGCGTCTCTCGCGAACCACCAGGTGAGCATTACGGGAGATTTGGCTGACGCACCCGAGGCAATAGCCGAACAGCTGACGGCGCTTGTTAAAAGTCACGGGTACACTATCTCTGTTGAAAAACAGCAAAAAAATGCCGGATGGGGGGATTTCGTGTATGCGCTTCCTATCGCGCTCGTACTTATTGCGGGATTTATCGCGCTGCAAAAAGCGGGGCTCGCGAATCTCATTACGAGTTCGAATGTGAGCTATGGGACGGCATTCGTCATCGGACTCATTGCCTCGGTTTCCTCGTGTCTCGCCATCGTTGGCGGACTTGTGTTGTCACTCTCTGCAAGCTCTGCAAAAGAAGGGGGTACGTGGCGGACGCAGACGCTCTTCCATGTGGGCAGACTCGGTGGTTTCTTCGTACTCGGCGGTGTTATTGGATTGATTGGAAGCTCCTTCCATCTCGGGCTCACCGCCAATGTGGTACTCGGCATCGTAGTCGCTCTCGTAATGTTCGTTCTCGGCATCAATCTGCTCGATATATTTCATTTCACAAAACGACTCCAAATTACGATGCCCGCAGGGCTCTCGCGACACGTCGTGCGGGGGAGCAGGCACGACCATTACCTCGCACCAGTTCTCGTCGGCATCGGGACGTTCTTCCTCCCCTGCGGATTTACCCAATCCATGCAACTCTACGCACTCTCGACAGGAAGCTTCATGCAAGGTGCCATGACGATGTCTGTTTTTGCACTCGGCACATTTCCGATGCTCGCGCTCCTTTCATTCGGCTCACTCAATATCGCGCACAAGCCGTGGAAGGGGATATTTTTCAAGACGGCAGGAATCATCGTTATTATGTTGGCGCTTCTCAATCTTACAAATGCCCTTGCTACGGCGGGGATTATTAGTCCGGTTTTGAACGTCTAATCAATATGAACAAATCAATTATTCTCTCTGTCGGCATCAGTCTCCTCGTTATCGGAGGAGGCCTCTGGCTGGGGAGCCAATCCTTCACAGGTGCGTCTGGTGTCGCAACCGTCGTGGGTGGAACACAGTTCGTCGATATTACCGCTAAGGGCGGATATAAGCCGCGTATCATTATCGCGACGGCAGGCATGCCGACTGTACTGCGTGTCAAGACGAGTGGGACATTCGATTGTTCGTCCAGTTTGGTCATTCCGAAGCTTTCATATCAAAAATTCCTGCAATCGTCGGGTACGGAAGAAATCAGTATCTCAAGCGAGCAGGCACAGGGCACGATGCAAGGCCTGTGCTCGATGGGGATGTACAATTTTCGCATAGAGTTCCAGTAGTCTCTTTCAGGCGTATACTGAAGATATTATTCGCGTGCTCCTAATTGCAGTGCTATGAAAAAACCGCATCATAAGGTAATGAAGGGAGAAACCACGAAGCGTTGGCAGGCGCACCGGCTTGAGGGAAAGGTTAAGAATCTCGGAATAAAAAAGGTAAAAAAGCCGAAGCGGATATGAAGGGTTACGTAGCCAACATAGAAAAAGCGTCACTTGAGAATGAGGACTTCCGTAAGGTACTCTACACCGCTAAAAATAGTCAGCTTGTATTGATGAGTCTCCGACCAGGTGAGGACATCGGTGAAGAGGTTCACCAGCTTGATCAGTTTATCCGTTGCGAAGTGGGCGAGGGGAAGGCAATTTTGGACGGCGTTGAGCACTCTATCGGCGACGGGTTTTCAATCGTCGTTCCCGCGGGAGCGCTCCACAACATCGTCAATACATCCTCGGATAGGGCGATGAAGCTTTATACGGTCTATTCTCCGCCTAATCACCGCGATGGAATCATTCACGCGACTAAGGCGGAGGCAGAAGGTGATGAAGAAGAATTCGATGGAAAAACTACCGAGTAGCGTCCCTAACTACGATATGAATCTAAAAGAATGGCTGCTGTACGTTACCAATAATGAGAAGATATCTCGACACGAAGAAGTTTTTGATATTGCCTTTTTTATTGTCAATACCTCGGCAGTTATCTTTGGGGCGATTTTCTTTCTTCTCCACAATGAACCGCAGTGGATAGCGGTGCTGATTATTGAGTACACATGGGCGCTCGACAATATGAGGCACAATAGATAGAGAGAATGAGCTTTTCTTTAAGTGTGTCTCCTCGTCCCAAGGCAGGTTTGCGTTTATGTGATTTTCATGGTACCATCAGACATTAGTTCACGTTTCTAGCTATATTTCAATGACTCCAACACCTTCCACTCCGCCTATGTCGGAGCATACGTTCAATGGTCTCGGCATTTCACCGAACATTTTAGATATACTCGGGAAGCTCAATTTCACTACACCGACACCCATCCAATACCGTGCCATTCCCGAGGGAGTCGCAGGTAAGGATGTTGTCGGCGTTGCCCAGACAGGTACGGGCAAAACACTTGCGTTTGGCATCCCGCTCCTCCAGCGACTGGCGGCAGGAACCGGTCGGGGACTCATTCTCGTGCCTACGCGCGAGCTTGCACTGCAAGTAGATGAGACACTCTCAAAACTTGCGCGACCGCTCGGTCTTCGCACCACCGTATTCATCGGAGGCGCTTCAATGGGTATGCAGATTTCTTCGCTCCGTCGTGACCCACACGTCATTATTGCAACTCCCGGCCGTTTGCTCGACCACCTTGCCCAAAAGACTCTTAAGCTCGACATGGTAGAGGTCCTCATTCTCGACGAAGCAGACCGTATGCTCGACATGGGCTTCTGGCCGCAAGTGAAGAAAATAATCGCGGCAGCCCCCACAAAGCGCCAGACGATGCTATTCTCGGCAACGCTCTCAAAAGAAATTATGCAACTCGCGACGCAGCACATGACGCTGCCGTTGCGCATCGAGGTCGCACCTGCGGGCACGACGGTGGCAAAAGTCACTCAGGAATTTTTCATCGTGCGCAAGGAAGACAAGGCACGTTTGTTAGAAAAGGTTCTCGGCGATTACGCGGGTTCGACGCTCGTCTTCTCCCGAACCAAGCACGGCGCGAAGCGCATCATGCGCACTGTCGCATCGATGGGGCACACTGCCGCAGAGATTCACGGAAATCGCTCTCTCTCGCAGCGGCGCGAAGCATTGGAAGGATTTAAGAATGGAAAATATCGTGTGCTGGTCGCGACCGATATCGCTTCGCGCGGTATCGACGTGAAGGGAATAGAACTTGTCATCAATTACGACCTGCCGATGGACACCTCCGATTACGTCCACCGTATCGGCCGCACCGCGCGCGCAGGTGCCGAAGGCCACGCAATATCCTTTGCCGAACCGCATCAGAAACGCGAGATACGCGATATTGAATACCTTATCCGGAAAACCGTTCCCATCTCAGTACTGCCCGCACTTCCGCCTGCTCGCGCAGCTCAGCCGTATGTCAATGACGACCGACCACGAAGATTTTCTCGTCCGCAACCGGGAGGTTTTACTCCAAGAGGAGGTTCCGGCTTCGGAAGTCGCCCACGCCGCTCTTCATCATCGCGTCCATCGTCTCGCGGCCCATCACGAGGCCCACGCCGCTTCTCACGTTAGCGTTGATATACCCCATGAGATAGACACGCTATCTTTTGGTAGACTTTCTTGAATTGCAGAGCGTTCATGGTTCCCTCGCCGTGAAATCGTCCATATCTCACGGGGTATACTTGCCCGATGACCTGGTCCGAGACGCGGAAGGGGGATCTCTACGTACTTTCAGCCGCGACACTCGGAGGTTTTCTCCCCATCGGGGTTACCCTTACCTATACGCAGGTCTCTAATTTCGTTTCACTTGCGTGGAGTACGTTGTTTGCGGCTACCTTTTTCGCATGCTTGATCACATATCGTAAACACTGGATGGAGCTTCGGAATCCACTCTTGTGGAAATACGGTGCCCTCATCACTTTTTTTATCGGGATACTCTTTTACGGCCTCTATTTTTCCGGTCTCAAATATTCGACGCCGGGCAATGTTTCCATCATTATTCTCTTTCAAATATGCACATCCTTCGTCTTTTTTAATATCTATCGCAAGGAGGGCATCTTACCGGCACATATACTGGGGGCCGCTCTCATGATTGCCGGCGCTCTCATCATTCTCGGACGTGACTTCGGAGGTATAAACGCGGGAGATGTATTTATTCTTTGTGCGACCTTTATCGCACCGTTCGGGAATTATTTCCAACAGAAGGCTCGCAAAATTGCTTCAAGCGATAGCATCATGTTTTTACGCAGCGCGCTGTCCGCGATAGTTTTATTTGCATTTTTGTATTTTTTTAACGTCAGTGGTACGGTGGGTGGTGTATCGGCGGCGTTGCCGCTCCTTCTCTTGAACGGGGTAGTTTTTCTTGGATTTGAAAAGATGCTCTGGATTGAGGGCATTCACCGAGTATCTGTGACAAAAGCGAGCGCACTCGTGAGCATTACGCCTCTAGTGACCTTGGTACTGGCATGGATTATCCTACATCAGCTTCCAAACATTTGGCAGCTTGCCTCTCTGCCCCCGTTTCTTCTTGGCGTTTTGCTCCTGACCGATAATTCGAAGCTTTCTCGGTCATAAAACTCGAAAAAGAAGAGAGCCCATACAGGATTGCTGTTTGTAACCGCGCAACACGCGGACAAACAGGGAATCCCCAAGGGACTGCGCTATTTCTAACAGTAAAACCGTAAGAAAAGCGGGAGCTTGCATAAAAAAGCATCTTGTTGCATAGTGGCTGTATTAGCCCCTGATATTAGTAGATAGTCAAGGCTTTAAGCCATATTTTTAACATATTTATGAACAAAGTCATTGTTTCCTCACTCGTGGCCGTCGTAGCCCTTGGGGCCAATGTAGCCTCTGCTCAGAGCTATTATCCGACCTATTCATATGGCTCAACTTACACACAGCCCTACGTGGGTGCCTGCGTTAACCTCCTGAGTGACCTCTTGTATGGTTCAAATGGAAGTCAAGTGCGTCAGCTTCAGACCTTCCTCGTCAGCCGCAATTACCCAGGTGGCGGCAGTTGGATGATTACGGGAAATTACAGAACGGCAACCCTTACGGCTGTTAGGAATTTCCAGACAGAGCAAAACCTCCCGGTTACCGGGGTTGTTGATGCCGCGACTCGTGCCGCTATTTCGCGGGTGACATGCGGTGGTTCTATCGGGTACAACAACTACAATTACAACACCAATCCGTTCACGTACTCGGCTCTCCCAGCGTACGCCTACGGAAATAATTATAATTATAACAACTACGGCAACTCAAATTGTTACAACACGTATCCGTACACCTGTAACACGTACAACTACGGGTATGGCGTTTCGCTGAGCTCTATTTCCCCAGTCTCCGGTGAGCCGGGTACAAACATCACCATTTACGGAACGAATCTCGATTATTTAAACAACACGGTGTACTTCGGTAGCCAACCAGTGGCGAGCGTTCCATCATCCAACGGATCGTCGCTCACCGTCACAATCCCAGGAGGCGTTCTCCCCGGTGGAGTTGGCGTCTACGTCACCAATTCGCGCGGTACGAGCAACACACTTACGTTCACTGTCATTGCAAGCTACTCGGCATGTAACTACCCGTACACCTATGGCACGTACAACGCGACTTCGTATTGCCCGCCAAACGTAAATGCTCCGTACATCGCGTATCTCAATCCTACTTCTGGCGCAGTTGGTTCTATGGTAACGGTGTATGGTTCCGGATTCAGCCCGACCGGCAATACCGTCCACTTCGGTGGCGGTGTTATCACTGGTTTGAACTCTACCGACGGTCGTACCTTGTCATTCATCGTCCCGTCGTCACTCTCCGGGTATTCTTCTCAGGTCGTCACAATCGGTTCATACAACGTATCGGTCTCGTCGTTCAGCGGCCAGACAAGTAATGCTGTTCCGTTCAACGTGACATCTATAGGTTCCTACGGAGCTCCGACTATCACGAGCGTGAATGGTCCGACATCTCTCACTCTCGGCACTCTCGGCACTTGGACCATCACGGTCAACAACCAGGGCAACGCGTACATGACGACATCCGTGACGTGGGGCGACGAGGGGTACTTGGGACTATCTGCTCCGCAAACCACATACGCGCAAGGCACAAACACATTAACCTTCACCCACACGTACAATGCGGCGGGCACCTATACGGTGACATTCAGGGTGGCTAACAGCGCGGGCCAGCAGAATACTTCGAGCGCCACCGTTTTTGTTTCGGGCTCGGGTACTTACGGCAACGTCTCGCTCTCGTATCTCACGCCAACATCAGGTCGTGTCGGCACACAGGTGATGTTACAGGGAACAGGATTCAACGCACTCGACAACACCGTACACTTCGGTCAGGGCGGCACACTCCATGTGCCTTCCTTCAACAATGGCACAACCATGTACTACACCATTCCCGCGTATAGTTCTCCGTGTGACACGATGCCAGGCACGTACTGCACCCTCGTCGCGCAGCAGGTTACACCGGGTTCGTATCCGCTCTACGTAACAAACGGTCAAGGCACAAGCCAGACACTGATGTTCCAAGTGCAGTAATAATCCCTCCCAACCCAAAACCCAGAAAGAGTGCATACTGTACTCTCTATGCCTCCCATCCTCCGTTTTG
This sequence comes from Candidatus Nomurabacteria bacterium, assembly GCA_943359395.1. Taxonomy (GTDB): domain Bacteria; phylum Patescibacteriota; class Minisyncoccia; order Phycocordibacterales; family UBA2100; genus UBA10103. The sequence goes on along the minus strand of CALRHH010000004.1, from coordinate 21,443 downwards.
GCCGCATCGCCCTAATCATAGTTTTGGGTGGTATTGCTCTTGCGATGATGGTACCAATATTCGTGCGCGTTGCAGTTGATTCGCACATTGCTTCCAGTATCGACGATGTGCCGGTCACGGAAGCTGCGCTTGTCCTGGGCGCATCGGTCTTCCGCGGTAGTCCCTCGCCGATACTAGCGGAGCGGGCAAATGCGGCGATAGTGTTGTACAAGTCGGGCAAGGTTTCCAAAATACTTGTGACGGGGGACAACAGCGCACTCACGCACGATGAGGTAACTCCCGTGCGCAAGTACCTCGTTGACGCGGGAGTCGCTCCGCAAGATATATTTCTCGACCACGCGGGATTTGATACTTACAGCAGTATGTATCGCGCGCGCGAAGTCTTCCTCGTGCACTCTCTCACTATCGTCACGCAGGACTTTCATATGCCTCGTGCGCTCTGGATAGCGCAGAATCTTGGTATCGACGCGTACGGCATTGTCGCAAAAGGAGGAGAGCGTTCCCCGTATGATTACTTGCGCGAGATACCCGCATCCATAAAAGCGATTTTCAATGTATTCACGCACCGACAGCCGAAATATCTCGGGCCCGCACTCCCGCTCTCAGGGAACGGCGAAGAGACGTGGTACTGAAGACCGGAATATTTCTTCATAGCCGGCAAAGAATCTTCGATTTCCGCGTGCTCTCCGGTCCGGAAGTACAAATACTTCGCACTCTCACCTCGTCCGTTCTACGTTGCCCGTAACTTTTGTTACACTGATACGTCAAAGGGGTGTGACCCCATGAGAGAATCAAATTTATATGCTTGATACACATATACTGTTGAATACACCAAGTTTTCGGCTGAATCGTTCGGCGTGTTTCTCTCACGGGGTATGAGAAATTCTTTTGTTTTTCTGTGCGCACTCGTTTTTACCGTTCCTCTGACGGCGTCAGCCGCGACGGAAGCACCGTTCGAAGTGACAGGCTGGATACCATACTGGCGCGTCGCTACGGGGACGGCTGATACCTTGCCCCATTTAGATACGCTCACAGAAGTGAATCCGTTCGTCTACACAATTCGCAACGACGGGACCTTGCGTGACAACGGTGCGCTTGAGGCTGAGCCTTGGCTCTCGTTTATCGCCACTGCCAGGGCAAAAAATGTTCGTGTCATTCCAACCGTTATGTCGAGTGGGGGAGAAACCCTACACCAATTATTGAGCAATCAGAAGTCACGTATTGCACTTGAGGACCGTATCGTCGCACTTGTGAAGGAGGGCGGCTACGATGGTATCGATATCGACTTTGAGGGCAAGTATGCAAAAGACAAGGATCACTTCTCCACTTTTTTGAAGGGCCTGGATATGCGCATGGGCTCCAAAATGATTATGTGTTCCGTCGAGTCTCGTACACCGCTCGAAGATCAGTATTGGGGGACATCTCTTCCGGAGAATGCCGGTGTTTACGCCAATGATCTGAAAGAAATCAACAAGTACTGTGACAGAGTACGTATTATGACCTACGACCAGCAAGGCATCGACCGCAAGCTTGTGGCCACAGCGGCTTCTTCTACGCAACTCTACGCCCCGGTTGCTGACCCCGCTTGGGTAGAAAAAAGCATCCGGTTTATGATGAAAGATATTTCTAAAAGCAAAATACTTATCGGCGTTCCGACATACGGTTACGAATATGACGTCACGGCGTATGAAGGCAAAGAATATTCGTACGGTATCCTCTGGGTATTCAATCCTCGGTATGCGACAGATATCGCCGCACAGTATGGTATTACACCGCAACGTAACACGGCAGGGGAAATGTACTTCACGTATGTTGCAAATGCTGCAACGAGCACCACGCCCGTCTCTCTCGGTCCTACATCGGCACTTTTCGCTGCCCTTGCTGCCACGGCGTACGCTGATACGTACAATTCGCATCTCGGGTTTCGTCTCCTTGATTGGCCAGATGCGCAATCGGTCCAGCAGAAGATTGATCTCGCGAAGAAGCTCGGGGTGCGCGGCGTCTCGATATTCAAGCTCGACGGCGGACAGGACCCCGCCATCTGGGACGTACTCAAAAAGGTGGCTGAGCAAGGAACGATTGTAGAGTCGGAATTTTCTTCTCGTCCGCTCGCACGGGGTCTTACTTTGGGAACAATCGGCGAAGATGTCCGGGTGCTCCAGAAAATCCTCAATTCCGATGCGGGCACGCAAGTCGCGGCAAGCGGCGTAGGTTCTCTGGGACGTGAGACGATCTACTTCGGGCCGGCGACTGCGCGTGCCGTACAGAAATTCCAAGTGAAATACAGCATCGCGAAAAAAGGAGACTCGGGATACGGCTACGTTGGTCCGAATACACGAGCGAAGCTGAACGCGTTGCTCGGAGGACTCTAGGGATAAGGAAAGTAATCGTTACGGAGAGCGCTTTGGAAACGGATGGTCCAAGACACGAATGTTCTCATTCGTCCGCGAATCCACAGATTCAATATGTAGAATCTGTGGATCCGCACTTGCAAACTTCTATAATAGTGTAGAATGTACGGATTATGCCTACAACACCAAAAGACAATTCCGCTCTTTTCCTTCCAGCGGCTATTGTTATTGCGGGAGTCCTCATTGGTGGAGGGCTTTATTATGGACTTTCCAAGAGCGGCTCCGCAGCACAGGGCGGTACGCAGCCAACCGTGGCCGTAGATATCAAAGACGTGAAAACCGATGGCTCGCCATATATCGGCAACGCAAATGCGAAGGTCGTGCTTGCATATTGGTCTGATTTTCAATGTCCATTCTGTAAAGCCGTCGACATAGGCGGCATACCACAAATACCAATCGAACCAGCGTTTCCCGTTCTTATCAAAGACTATGTGAATACGGGCAAGATAAGAGTCATTTTCAAAGATTTCGCATTTTTGGGCGAAGATTCGACTACCGCGGCGCTCTATGGTCGGGCTGTATGGGCACTTTATCCCGACAAATACTATGAGTGGCGAGAGGAGATGTTCAAGTCTCAGGACGAAGAGAATGGAGGGTTCGGTGACGAGACCAGTATAGTCGCACTTATAAAAAGAATCTCCGGAATGGACGCTGCGAAGGTGAAGGCAAACGTTGCGGCGAATCGCGAGAAGTACCAGAGCGCCATAGATGCTGACCGCGCTGAGGGCGGGAAATTTGGCATCAACGGAACGCCCGGATTTATCACAGGAAAAACTTCAATCCCGGGCGCCGCTGAAATAGCAAGCTTCAGGAGCGCGATTGATCCTCAATTATAATCTCGGTTTCTTGACGTGAAGCTTGAAATAAGGCACAATGGAGCCTCGGTGCCTCGGCAACGAGGCATTTTGCTTTAAACAGTATGGAAACTCGAAACCCCAGTACCACAATGCTTCGCATTGGCTACGGGGCAGGCATCGCTAAGTAGTCAACAAAGACAATATGGAGATAAGAAATATAGCCATAATCGCGCATGTGGACCACGGCAAGACTACTTTGACCGATGCTCTTCTACGGCAAACGGGTGTTGCTGAAGAGGGAGTTTCGATGGATAGCAATGCGCTTGAGCTTGAGCGGGGCATCACGATTTATTCCAAAAACGCGGCAGTCTTTTACAAGGATACCAAGATAAATATTGTTGATACTCCTGGGCACGCCGATTTTGGATCCGAGGTCGAGCGCGTATTGCGCAGCATTGATTCGGTTTTGCTGGTCGTCGACGCACAAGAAGGACCAATGCCTCAGACGCGCTTCGTTCTCAAAAAGTCGCTCGAGCTCGGTCTCAAACCAATCGTTATCATAAACAAGATAGACAAATCCGCCGCAGACCCTGCGCGTTGCGAGGAGCAAGTTCTCGAGCTTTTTCTAGAGCTCGGGGCATCCGATGCGCAGGCGGATTTTCCCGTCGTGTACGCTATCGGAAAACAGGGAGTCGCAAAACTGAAATTGGAGGACGAGTCCACCGACCTCACGCCTCTCCTGGAAACAATCCTTTCGCATGTTCCGCCCGCTTCGAGTCCGGAAGCTCTGGAAAAGACGGCGCGACTTCAACCGTTCAACCTCGGCTACGATAATTTCTTGGGCCGTTTGGCGATTGTGCGTGCGTATGAGGGAGTACTGAAGACGGGCGATGCTGTGTTTGTGAAAAAAGTCGGCGGGGAGACACATACCGGAAAAATAACCAAGATGTTTACGTTTCGCGGGCTGAAGAAGGTAGAGTCAACCGAGGTCGTAGCAGGCGATATCGCCATGATTGCGGGAATTCCCGAGATTTTCATCGGGGAGACGATTACAATCGATGCCAGTGCAGAGCCGCTTCCGGCAATTGCAATCGACGAGCCGACCATTACACTCAACTTTCTTGTCAATAATTCTCCTTTCGCCGGGCGTGAGGGAAAGTTTGTCACCTCGCGCCAAATACGCGACAGACTTGAGCGAGAGCTTGAGGTAAACGTTGGTCTCCGCGTGGAGTTTCCGTCAGGCGATCTCTTCAAGGTCTCCGGTCGAGGGGAGCTTCACATCGCGATTTTGCTTGAGAACATGCGTCGCGAGGGTTTCGAGATGCAGGTTTCCCAGCCGCAGGTTATCTTTCACGAAGAAGGCGGGAAGAAATTTGAGCCATTCGAAGAGGTCATCATTGATACGCCGAGCGTGTACCAGGGAGCCGTCATCGAACGCCTCGGCACGCGCAAGTTCGTTATGAGCGATCTCAAGATTCACGAGAATCAGGTGCGTCTCACATTTGAAGGCCCAACGCGCGGGCTTCTCGGATATCGCAGCCAATTCATTCTCGATACTAAGGGCGAGGGCATCCTCTCTTCCCGTTTTGTCGCATTTAAGCCTTATGCGGGTGAAATCAAGAGCCGCCAAGTGGGCTCGATGATATCGATGGCAAGCGGGAAAGCTCTCGGCTTCTCACTTTGGAATTTGCAGGATCGTGGAGTTTTGTACATCGGCCCCGCCGCCCTGGTGTATGAGGGGATGGTTATCGGGAATACTTCAAAGGGGGAGGAAATGATGGTAAATCCAACAAAAGGAAAGCAACTCAGCAATATGCGTTCGAGCGGTGCTGATGAAGCGATTAATCTTATTCCTCCGTTCGAACTTACTATTGAACGCGGACTTGAAGTGATGACGGAAGATGAATATTTGGAGATTGCACCAACCTCTGTGCGTCTCCGGAAGCAAGCCCTTTCTGAAATAGACCGTTCCCGCTCTCGTCGACAAGCGTAATTTGGTATACTGGGTGGGTGAAGAAACCAATGTTCCCGAGCGACAAGCGAGGCAGTACTAAGGCCAGCAGGTCGCATATGCCAGAAAACGAAGAAGGATTTAAAGAGATGCTCTCGCCCGAAGAGTATGCGGTGTTGCGGGAGAAGGGAACAGAGGCGCCCTTTTCGGGCGAGTATGTTCATGCAAACGCGCAAGGAGTTTATGAGTGCAAAGCATGCGGCAATCAGCTGTTCTCGTCCGACGCAAAATTCGATTCCGGCACTGGCTGGCCGTCTTTTGATACCGCACTGCCGGGGGCGATAGAGACGCATCGCGATGGGACGTTGGATGTGGAGAGGACGGAAATTACATGTGCGCGTTGCGGTTCGCATCTCGGCCACGTCTTTGATGACGGCCCGACGCCGACCGGCAAACGCTACTGTATTAACTCTGTGTGTTTAGATTTGGAAGAAAAATAACGGTTGCTTGCCCTGAGCGAAGCCCAAGGGAAAGAGAAGTGATATAATTGCCAAATGGACCTCAGCAAAGTACCAAAACAATTTTGCGAAAATATTTCAGCCGCCTTCTCGCAGGAGTTTTTCGTTATGGGAATGATAACGGGAGAGAATGGTATTGCGTACGCGCTCTCGCCGCAGCACATGAAGCGCCTCGCGCAGTATCTCGCGCACCAGATAGCTGATTACGAAAAGCAATTCGGCGAAATACATGCGGAGTGGAAGCCGGGTATTCAGAGCCCTATACAGACCAAGGACATCATGGGTGAGAACGGAAAGACATAAGTATGCAGTTGAAGATTCCGCATTCGTTTTCGCGGCATGAAGCGGTCGCGAGAGCCCAGAGATTACTCATCGAAGCCAAGCCCAAATTTGCAGACAAGGTGACAGTGGGAGAAGAGCGCTGGGAGGGTGATGTGCTCCATTTCGCATTCATGATGCAGGGCCAAAACATCTCAGGGCGGCTTGAGGTCAAAGATAGGGAATACGAGCTCAACGCTAAGCTGCCGCTTATGATGCGGATGTTTGAACGAAAAATCGAGAAAATGATTACGGAGCAAAGCCAGCAAATGCTTAAGTAGACACGTGTGCCAAAAGTAATCGCAGAGACAGAAGAAGTTCTCGCTATCGATAAGCCAGAGGGGCTCGTCGTGCACAGTGATGGCCGCACCCAGGAGCCCACGCTCGCCGATTGGATACTGAAAGAATTTCCCGCACTTGAGTTCGTGGGAGAGCCGTGGATTTCTCCGCAGGGGGAGCGTGTGCTCTTGCCCGGTATTGTGCATCGGCTCGACAGGACAACGAGTGGTGTCATGCTCATAGCGAAGACTCAGAGTGCTTATGCATTCCTGAAGAATGAATTTAAAGAACGGCGGATTGCGAAGGTGTATCGGGCTTTTGTATACGGACACATGGAATCAGAAAAAGGCGAGATCGTCGCGGAAATAGTGCGTAGCTCTGTACCTCCTAAACGCTGGTTTGCACGACCTTGCGAAGAGGATGAAAAAAGAGCGGCTATCACTGAATGGAAGCTCTTACGAAGCTTCTCGGATCCAGTTACGGGTGAGGCGGCCTCGTACATCGAGATATACCCGAAGACAGGACGTACGCACCAAATACGTGTTCATTTTGCCTCTATTGGGAATCCAATCGTAGCGGACCACCTGTATGCTTCCGATAAGGAACTGTTATTGGGATTCCAAAGGCCAGCGCTACACGCCTACAGCATCTCCCTTAATCTCAAAAGTACGAAAACGACGTTCACCGCTCCGATTCCGCTGGACTTTCCTCAAATAGCCTAGTTCTGTGCGCTAAACGATGTTTGAATCCGAGACCTCGTCTGAGGGATTTTTAACCGCTTTATGATGAGGTCGTCGGACAGAAAAAGTGGTACACTGGAGTAGTAAGTATCTAACCATGGAAAATCAGAGCGATAAAATAGTCGAACATTTAGACCTGCTTAATAGGCAGATCGCTCGGCAAAATTCACTCGGACGCATGTTTGTGGTAGGCATCTTTTATGGAATTGGATTTTTTGTAGGGTCTGCCATAATCGCCACGATTGCGCTTGGTGTACTCGGGCCGTGGTTCGCAAAGATTTCCTGGGTTCGTTCGGCATTTGATGCGGGAGCTGTGCTCGTACGCTAAGAGGGGGTGTGCCATCAAAGCACATTCGCACAATCACACCGAAGCAAAAGGCTTCATTTGATATAGTGATGTAATGATACGACGCACATTCGATGTTCTTGTCTTGATTGGGATAATAGGAAGTGTCACTTACGCTGTTTTCGCGCATCGCGATGAGGTGATGCAGGTAACGAGACAGGTAGAAGCACGATTTCTGCCGTGCCGAAGCCCGATTACCTATTCGCTCGGCTCTGTGGATACACGATTTGGCATATCGAAAACAATAGCCGTGGCCGACCTTAAAGAGGCGGAGTCAATCTGGGAGACGTCACCGGGCAACGACCTTTTCGAGTATAAGGACGAAGGGGGAGATGTTGTGATTAATTTTGTCTACGATTATCGCCAAAAGGCGAGTGATACAATGGCGGCCTCTGGAATACAGATTGACAAGAGTACATCTTCTTTCGATGCCCTGAAATCTCAATATGACAGCCGTGCTGCACGCATTGCCTCTGCGAAGAAGGCTCTCGATGCGGGCGTCGCCGCATACGAATCGAGACAAAAAACATACAATATGCAGGTTGCGAAATGGAATCGGCAGGGAGGAGCTCCACCGCCCGAATATGACCGTTTGCAGACTGAGAAGGCTGCGCTTAGTGTAGAGGCCGAGGGGATTAAAACAGCGGAAAGTGCATTAAATGCCGATATCGAAATTCTAAACGCGGTGGGAACATCACTCAACAAGCTCATAGTGGAACTCAATCTCAACGTCGAGAGATATAATCAGGCCGGTGCCTCGACGGGGAGAGAATTTGAAGAGGGTGAGTATGTGAGTGAGGGTGGCTCTCAGCGTATTGATATCTTTGAGTACTCAAACCGCACGGAGCTTGTGCGTGTCCTTGCGCATGAGCTTGGGCACGCGCTGGGCTTGGGACATGTCGAGGATGTGGAAGCAATCATGTATAAAGTCAATCAAGGGAAGAGACTTTCTCTTACGAAGGATGATTCGGTCGCGTTAAATGCGCGTTGCGCTTCGAGTCTTTTTTAACACATGGCTATCTCCTACATGCTCAAACGAAGCGCACGGGCGCGGGCAATGCGGCTCTCGGTTTTTCCCGACTCAAGAGTTATTGTGACAGCGCCCATATTTCTTGGCACGGGCGCCGTTGAGAATTTTGTAGAAAGGCACACCGCGTGGATACATAAACACCTCCGCCGAACGATGAGTAAGAGTGTGATACGAATACCAAGAAACGACATTACACGCCTCAAAAGGAATGCGCTAGCGCTTGCGCAGGGACGTTGCATGCATTTTGCAAAGTACTATGGATTCTCATACAATAGAATAAGCATCCGCGCACAAAAGTTGCGCTGGGGTAGTTGCTCAAGCGCGGGCAATTTAAGTTTCAATTACAGAATAGCAGTACTCCCGCCGCAGATTGCAGATTATGTCGTTGTCCACGAGCTCTGTCATCTTGCCGAAATGAATCACTCGGGAAGATTCTGGACGCTTGTCGCGAGAGCGGTTCCAGACCACAAAAGAGTTCGTAAAGAATTACGTAATATAATCGTTTCTTTTTCCTGATACCATGGGAATATGACGGAGCCGCGGAAATATATCTTTCTTGTGTTTGGATTGATAGTGATTCAGGGTGTAGTTTTGTATCTATTCGGTCAGCCTCCTCTTTGTGTGTGTGGGGATGTAAAACTTTGGGAAGGAGTGGTCTTGAGCAGTGGAAATTCCCAACACTTGACCGATTGGTATACTTTTTCGCACCTTATCCACGGCTTCCTTTTTTACTTAGGTCTTTGGTATTTCTTTCCCCGCACGTCGGTGTGGAAACGCCTCCTTTTCGCGGTTGGTATAGAAGCCGCTTGGGAGATCGTCGAAAATACACCAACGGTGATTAATCACTATCGCGAGCAAGCACTCGCGCAAGGATATACGGGGGATAGCATCGTTAACTCCATCTCGGATACGGTCGCGATGGTACTTGGTTTTTTCCTCGCGCGGAGGCTCCCCGTGTGGATGGTTATCTTGTGTGGCCTCACACTCGAACTCTTCGTCCTCTACATGATTCGGGACAACCTTGTGCTCAACGTGCTAAACCTCATTCATCAGTTTCCGTCTATAGCCACATGGCAAGAAGGGGGATAGCTTGTTGCTTTTCTTTCTGGAATTGTACAATTGAGGCATGGCAAAGAACGGGCCTAAGGGGCATGGTCGCAAAGGGGTCGTAAAAAAACGCTCACAGGTATTGAGCGGACGTAACCAACGCTGGACCAAGGTAGATGTAAAAACGGGACGTTTCATCGACCAGATGGCAAAGAAAGGCCGGGCGTTCAAGGGTGTCAAAATGAAGTAAGTGTGCGAAGAGGTTATTTTCGAGTACAATACAAATAGGATGCTCCTGGGGGGTGTGCGCTTACGAAGTGCATAGGCAATTGCCGTTAGTATGAACGATTTTCTCAAAATGGATATATTCTTCGTCGTAACCACGCTAGTAGTCTTGGCGCTTGGAATATTTGTTACACTCATTCTTTTTCGCGTCTGGCGCATTCTTGGGCACGTTGAAGATATATCGCGTGAGTTTTCGGAAGAGAGCACTTTATTCCGAAATGATGTTGCCCTCATGCGTGCGCGCATCAAAAGCGAGGGTTTCAAATTTGCCCACATCGCGAGTCTCTTCTCGAGCAGGGTTGCTCGCTTTTGGGAGAAAAAAGAGAGGGGGAAAGGCAAGTAGAGTGGGCAATTTATAGGCTTTAAAAAATATATGGCTACTACAAAAAAGAAAAAATCGGGCAAGGTTGGAAAGGTGGGATCAGGGGTGATTGCAGCAGCCGCGTTGGCTGCCGCAGGGTACTACTTCTACGCAAGCAAAGACGCAAAGAAAAATCGTCGGATAGCGGCACGGTGGGCAAGAGAGTTAAAGAAGGATGTGGTGAAGCGTGCGAAGGCGCTCAAGAAAATCGACCGCACTGCAGTCGCTGCTATCGTTGAGCAATCCACGCGTGCTTACAAGGGCGTTCGCAACCTTGACCGTGGGGAAATAGAACGCGCTGCTAAGGAACTCAAGAGCAACTGGAAGAAGATAGCCGTCGAATTGAGGAGGGGTGGTGCGTCCGTAGTCAAACAAGCAAAAAAGGCCAGCAAGAGAGGAAAGGCGGTCTTGAAAAAGGTGTCGCGGTAATCGCTTCGCGCTCAACGAGCTGTGGGGGTATACTGAGCCGCGTCTAAATTGACGATTACGCGGCATGATTTCGCAAAATCACATGAAGGATAGGGACACCGAATTCCTCTTTGAGATAGGCTCGCTCCGAAATATCCCGCGTGCCTGGATTCAGCACTTGGGGGTTTCCTGCGCAAGTAACCTTGAGCACACGATGCGCGTCATTTTTCTCGCTCTTCTTATTGCGCGTAAAGAAAAGAAAGGAGACGAGGCTATCATCATCAAGATGGCGCTCGCGCACGACCTCCCCGAAACGCGCACCGCCGACCTCGCATATGTGCACAAGGTATATTCGAATACAGATGACGCTCACGCAGCACGTGACCTTTTTGTAGGTACTTCGTTTCCCGACTTTGAAGATATCCATGCTCAGTACGAGAGGCGAGACACGATAGAAGCAAAGATAGTGAAAGATGCCGACAACCTTGATATTGACCTCGAGCTCAAGGAGTTTGAGGAGCAAGGGCACAAACTCCCAAAAAAATGGAGAAAAATGCGGAAATTCGTGCGTGATGAGAAATTGTATACTAAGACCGCGAAGACGCTCTGGGACAGGCTGCAGAAGGCAAATGTAGCGCAATGGCATATGGACGCGAATAAGTGGAAGAAAATACCAAGTGCCGGAAAATGAGATTGTGGTATTCTGAAGCTATGTTGCAGACTCCTTTCTACGACCCTCTCAAGTCCTATGAAGACAACTATAAGCAAGGTCCCTTCGGCGGCTTTGCCGATGGGGTGGTGGTGCCAGACGGTAGACCGCGCTTCGATTTTCTCGGTCAGAAAATCGCGTATCCACTCGGCATTCCCGCTGGCCCTCTATTGAACAGCGGCTACGTGAAAGGAGCGTTCGATAAAGGATTCGATATCGCGGTGTACAAGACGGTCCGTGCAAATGAATTCCCGTGCCACCCTTTTCCAAACGTACTCGGCGTCAAGGTCGAAGGTGATTTGCCTCTCGAGAAAGCAAGCAGGCCCGTTACCGCTGTTCCCGTGTATTCAGAACCGCTCTCGATTACAAATTCTTTCGGAGTTCCATCACGTCCCTCCGAGACATGGCTTGAAGACGCGAAGAAGGCGGTGGTGTACGCTCACAAGTGGCAAGTCATGGTCATGAGTTTTATGGGCACGGTGAAAGAGAAGCAGACAGAAGATGAATTCGTTGCGGACTTTGCACAGGCAGCCGCGCTCGCCGCTCGGACGAGTGCCCCGATACTGGAGGCAAACCTTTCATGCCCAAATATCGGCAATGAAGGTTTAGTTTGTTACAATCTGTACATGACCGAGCGTGTGTGCGAGGCTGTACGCGCCAAGATAAAGAAGCTTCCCCTCATACTAAAAGTTGGCTACTACAAGGACGATGCGGATATTGAACGACTCGCACACATCGCCGAAAAATATGGACACGCGATATCCGCTATTAATACGATTTCCGCGGTCATCCTAGATGAGAAGGGAAATCAAGCGCTTCCGGGACCGAAACGCGAGCGGAGCGGCGTGTGTGGTGCGGCGATAAAGTGGGCAGGTCTCGACATGACGCATCGTCTGAAAGCAGCGCGCGAAAAGATGGGCGGGAAGTTTGCGATAGTCGGATGCGGCGGAGTTACCGTTCCGCAGGACTTCAAGGAATACCGCGAAGCGGGGGCAGATGTTGTCATGACCGCAACGGGAGCAATGTGGAACCCCTATCTCGCAAAAGAAATAAAGGCGATGTATCCGAATGCGTAACGAGATTCAAAGTCGTACGGAGCAGGCGATACGAGAAAAAGTGTTTCCAGGTTGCGTCATTGGTTTCGTCAAGAAAAGTGGTGACCGAGAGATGTTTCCGTTTGGAAAGCTTACCTACGAGCCGGATTCACCGAAGGTTGTGGGAGATACTGTCTACGACCTTGCATCTGTCACGAAATCCATTCCTGTCGCCTCGCTTGCACTGACTTTCATTGCCGAAGAAAAGTTGCAACTTACCGACAAGGTGACGAACTACATACCTGAACTACAAAACGACTACGGAGCGACTATCCAGGACATCCTGACTTACCGAGTCCGTGGGACACGGCTCTCTGAATTGTCGCACCGAACATGTGAGGAGGTACGAATGCATATCCTCGAGCATGGTTTTGACGGACCTGCCGGAGAAAGAGTCTACACGAATCTACCGGCGTATGTTCTTGGCCTCGTTCTGGAGCGAGTAGGAGGCGGCTCTCTTGCGGAGCTTTCTCACCGATACTTTTTTGAACCACTTAAGATGGAAAGCACGACTTTCTTTCCGTCGCCTTCTGATTGTGCACCGACCGAAATAATCGAAGGGGAAGAGATTTGCGGAGTGGTCCACGATGAAAGTGCGCGCGTATTCTCGCGCGCGCGCCGAACTGTCGGCCACGCAGGACTTTTCAGCACCGCTCCCGACATCCTGCATTTTTTAGAGAGTTTGTTGCAAGGGGTGCACCCCGCTATCGTCGAAGGGGGACAAAGGGGCTTGGGCTGGCAAAAGGCAGAAGCGTGGTTCATGGGAGAACGTTGGAGCGAGGGGGCATTTGGGAAAACAGGTTTTACAGGCACCTCTGTGGCTGTCGATTTTCGTCGTGGTATCGCGCTCGTCATCCTATCCAACCGTACGTATCCTCAACGTCCAGCAGATGCCGCCTCAATACACTCAGCCATCAATAATTTTCGAGCGGATACTGCTGACCTCATTCTGCGTTAATTTTTAATGCCAAACATGGTACTAGATAGCGTAACCCGCCATCGCTCGGACGAAATCCAAGCAAGCTTGAATTTCGAATCCTCACTTGGCGTGATAGAGTGGCGCGATGTGTGGGATTTTTGCTTATACGGGTAAGAAGGGAAAAGAAGCTGGCGGAGTCCTGCTCGACGGGCTTCTTTCTCTCGAATACCGAGGGTACGATTCGGCTGGTATCTTCATGCCAGAAGCAGGTGTTGTACGAGCCCCAGGCGCTGTCGCGGAGTTACGAAAAAAGATACCAAAAGATTTTAAAGGGAAGAGCGGTATCGCGCATTTACGCTGGGCGACACATGGAGAACCTACTGAGCAAAACGCACACCCGCACAGTGATGGGAGCGGGGAAATATGGGTTGTGCACAATGGCATCATCGAGAACTTTAAGGAATTGAAAAAGAAGCTTGAGGTGGCCGGACATGAGTTCAAGTCTGCAACCGATACTGAAGTACTGGCGCATCTCGTAGAAGAGCACTTGAAGACGGAAAAGAGTTTTGAAAAGGCCGCGCTTGCAGCACTCAACGAGGTACGAGGTACGTACGGTATTGCGCTTCAGTACAAAATGGAACCAGACAAAATAATTGCTGCGCGCATGGGCTCACCCATCGTGCTCGGGCTTGGGGACGGCGAGCACTTCGTTGCGTCAGACCCGTCACCTATCTTGCCGCACACTCGTAAGGTCGTCTTTCTCGAAGACGGGGATGTGGCGGTGATTTCTTCTGATGGTCATAAAATCTTCAAACTCGACGCGTCAAACGTACATCGGGCCACTACGGATATTGACTGGAGCGCTGAGGCCGCGCAAAAAGGGGGGCACGAGCATTTCATGATAAAAGAAATATTAGAGGCACCCGAGGTTGTTGTGAATACTTTACGTGGAAGACTTATTCCTGAGAAAGGTCTTGCAAAGTTAGGGGGGCTCGAAAGTGTTGCGGAGCAGCTTGAGAAGATTGATAGGATTATTATCGTCGCCTGCGGCACCGCCTACTACGCGGGGCTCGTGGGAGAATACATGCTTGAGGAGTACGCGGGTATTCCCGTTGAAGTAGAGCTTGGTTCAGAGTTTCGATACAGAAAACCCGTTATTAACGAGCGCACCATCGTTCTCGGCATCTCTCAGTCAGGCGAAACAGCCGACACGCTTGAAGCTCTTAGAGAGGGAAAGCGACATGGTGCTCTTACTCTCGGCATTGTGAATACGGTGGGGAGCACTATTGCGCGCGAAACAGACGCTGGTGTTTACAACCACGCAGGCCCAGAAATCGGTGTTGCCTCTACGAAAGCATTTGTGTCCCAACTCGTCGCACTCGCCCTCCTCACGGTTTTTCTCGGTCGGCAGCGTGGGATGTCTCAATCAGAGGGCGAGAAAATTGCCCAAGAGCTGAAGTCGCTTCCACAAAAGATCCAGAGTATTCTCGACCGTAAAGGGGAGATCGAGGAGCTCGCGAAGAAGTATGCCTCCGTTCGAGACTTTCTTTACATTGGAAGGAAATATAATCTACCTATCGCGTACGAAGGAGCACTTAAGCTCAAAGAACTCTCTTACATTCATGCGGAGGGATGTGGAGCAGGTGAGATGAAGCACGGCCCCATCGCGATGATTGATGAGGAATTTCCCACATTTGCGATTGTACCGAAGGACAGCGTGTATGAGAAAATGCTCTCCAACATTCAGCAGATAAAAGCGCGGAAAGGACCAGTGATTGCGCTTACAACAGAGGGAGACACAGAAGTTGCAAGCGTAGCAGGTGATGTATTTTTTGTACCAGAAACGAGCGAAATGCTCTCCCCGATTTTGAACGCTGTACCCCTCCATCTCTTCTCGTACTACTTCTCGAAAGCGAATGGGTACAACCCCGACAGGCCGAGAAATCTTGCGAAGTCAGTTACCGTCGAATGACCCAACGAGCTTGATTACATCATCCATTGTGTCGGCATATGCATCGGCTCCGATTTGTTCGTAGCCCTCGGTGAGGTGTCCGTTGTAGCCTATGACATAACAACCTGCCGCTTTGCCTGAAGCGATGCCTCTATTGGAATCTTCGAGGACGATAGATTCTTTCGGCTCGGCGTCGAGCCGTCGAAGTGCCTCAAGAAAACCATCAGGTGCAGGTTTCGAAGGAAGACGGGCATCATTGATTGATATAACAGTCTCAAATTTTTCTTTGAACGAGAGTTGTTGCAAAACTTGTTCAATTCCGTTAAGTCGGGACGCCGAGACGAGGGCAAGTTTGAATCCTTGGGATACTAGATATGTAACCAACTCATCCGTCCCTTCTATCAAGGACGCGCGTGAATAGATTGAGCGTGCCTTTTCGTCGAACGTTTTCACATACGTTTCCTTTTTTATTGACGTCCCGAAGCTGACGGCTCTTTGATAGACCTCATTAACGCTGACTCCCATCGTGCTGCCCATTTTATCCGCGATGTTTTTTCCAAAAAAATCGGCCATGAAATCGTACTCTTCCGCAGCCCAGATACGCTCGCTATCAACGAGGACACCATCCATGTCAAAGATGAAAGCCTTATTCATCCCAGCATTCTACTTCAGTTTGATTATTTTTTCCCACGGGCGGCCGCTTACTCCGAAGTGTCCGTATGCAGCTGTTTCGCGGAATATTGGCTTACGGAGGCCGAGGCGTTCGATAATTGCCTGCGGACGGAAATCGAAGTTTTCGTTCACAACCTTCGTGAGGTTCTTTCCTTTCTCATCAAATGCCTCAATCATGACCGGCTCGATGCGTCCGATAGCATAGGCGACAGAGACGAGAGCTTTCTTTGCATATCCATTTGCAACAAGATTCTTGGCAACGAAGCGGCACATGTAGGCGGCTGATCGGTCTACTTTTGTTGAATCTTTTCCTGAGAACGCCCCGCCTCCGTGCGGCATGACACCGCCATACGTATCCACCATTATCTTGCGGCCGGTGAGACCTGCATCGGCAGTAAATCCACCGATGATAAATTGTCCTGTCGGATTCACGAGTATTTCGATGTTTTTCACAGAACCGAGTACGGGAGTGAAAAGGTGTTTGATGAGCTGCTTCCGTATTTCTTCTTGTGAGACTTTCTTGTCGTGCTGCGTCGAGCAAAGCGCAGTGATGACCTTGCCATTGCTTATCGTTACCTGTGTTTTACCGTCAGGTTTGAGCCACTTCAGTGTGCCGTCACGGCGGAGCTTCTCGAGTCGATGGGCAAGTGCATGTGAGAGAACGACGCCGAGCGGAAGCATCTCTTTCGTTTCGTTCGTCGCATAGCCGTACATGATGCCTTGGTCTCCCGCGCCGCCCGTATCAACTCCCATCGCGATGTCGGGGGATTGTACGGCGATTGTGTTGAGTACCTTGAGGGTATCCGTGTATCCAATTTCGCGGTATACCTTGCGTGCGATTTTTTCAAAATTTACTTTTGCCTTCGTTTTTACTTCTCCGCCGAGCATGAGCGTACCGTGGCTGCCGAAAGATTCTACAGCGACGCGGCTCGAAGGGTCCTGCGCGAGGCACGCATCGAGAATAGCGTCTGATATTTGGTCACACACTTTATCGGGATGTCCTGAGGTAACGCTCTCTGTCGTGTATCGCTCAAGTGAGTGGAACATAAACTAAGTATTAGTTGCTAGTTGTTGGTTAGTAACAAAACGTCTCCCTGTCGGGAGACTACATTCGATGAAGCATCTTCCCGTAAAGGGCCGGATGGAGCACGTTACTCTTTCGAGCACGCTGCTGGTGGTTCGTTGAGCCGGAACTCTCGCCACGCTCTTGATACGTATGGGGTGTGTGCGTGCATAGTAGCAGCCTTATTTGAGATATGCAATAGATCGCGTTGAAGGTCGCGTTATAATGGACAGTACGCGACACGAGCCACGTAGGTGATTCTGCTGAATCATCTGCAGAATCGATCACGCGACATGCGAATCAGCAGATTCGAGACTTGGTAATTTTACAACATCACATGAAGCAGGTAATTCTCGCCTCCACCTCAAAACAGCGTTATGAAATCCTGAAAAGGGCTGGAATCCCGTTCGCGGTGGAGGACAGCGGATATGAAGAAGATTTGACGCTCCCGTTTGCGCCGAATGACTTAGTCCAGCACTTGGCAGAAGGCAAAGCGTCGGCGATTGCCGCTCGACATCCAGACGCGCTCATCGTCGGAGCTGACACAGTTGTCGTATGCGATGGCAGGGTAATTGGAAAACCAGTAACTCTCGAGCAGGCGCGCGAGATGCTTCGCGTGTTGAGCGGAAAAACGCATAGCATCCTTACGGGGTTTGCCATTATTGATACAAAGACTGGGGAAAAAATCGCGCGCACAGTCGAAACTAAAGTGAGTTTTCGTGCTTTGACCGAAGAAGCAATAATCTTGTATATAGCAACGGGTGAGTCCCTAGGGAAGGCGGGCGGTTATGCTATCCAAGGCGGGGGCGCACGGTTTGTCGAAAAGATTGAAGGAGATATGGACAACGTCGTCGGGCTCCCTCTTCAGGTGCTGCTCGAAGAGCTGGTAAAATTCGGCGTAGCAGTATAGAGTTTCTCAATCATGAGCATGAAGAAAGTTGTCACCATAGGTGGAGGAACAGGGAGCTACGTTGTATTGCGCGGATTGAAAGAATTTCCACTCGATATTACCGCCGTCGTGTCGATGTTTGATTCTGGCAGCTCATCGGGCATTCTTCGCGATGAGTTCGGAGTCTTACCGCCCGGCGATGTCCGGCGATGTCTTCTCGCACTTTCGGATGGAAAACGGGCGGAGATATTGCGCGAGCTATTCAACTATCGTTTCAATGGAGGCACGGGACTCTCCGGCCACAGCTTTGGCAACCTTTTTCTTGTTGCACTTTCCTCAATCTACGGAAGTGATATTGAGGCTATACGAAAAGCTTCCGAGCTCCTCGACCTCAAGGGGAAAGTTCTTCCCGTTTCGGTCGATAAGTCGGACTTGCACGCGATTCTTGAAAATGGGGAAGAGATAACCGGAGAGACCAATATCGATATTCCAAAGCATGACGGCTCGGTTCGAATACAAGAAGTTTTTCTCAGCCCGCCCGCGTCCTTGTTTGAAGAGGCTAAGCGGGCAATACAAGAAGCCAACCTCATCGTTATCGGTCCGGGGGACCCGTACACGTCGGTCATTCCGAATCTCCTCGTCGGAGGAATGTCCGAAGCTCTCCGGGAAAGCAAAGGGAAGAAAATAATGGTCACAAACCTTATGAGTAAGTGGGGAGAGACGCACGGTTTTGCGGCATCAGATATGGCGCGTGAACTGCTCGCTTACAGCGGTCTTGAGAAATTTGATTATGCCATTTGCAACACCGAACCGATGGATACGGCCCTCGTGACCGCATACGAAAACGAGAAAAAATATCCGATACTTTGTGACGAAAAACTTGATACCTATGCGACGAAGGTAATCCGAGGGGATTTCTTCTCCGAGGCCGATATCGCTCGACACGACTCTGGAAAAATTGCCCGTGTAATCTCCGGACTCTGAGTGTAATGGTTTAGTGCATCGAAACGTCATATACTGGGTGCATGGGTACGCGGACGTGGGTTATCGTACTAGTATTACTTTTCCTCGTGATTTTAGGGCTTTCGTGGGCACTTATTGCAATACCTGCGCCGGCTTCTCCAGTCACCGGGACCTTTACGTCTCCTGCCGCGACCTCAACTCAACCGCTTTCCGGTCGCGTGATTGTGAAGTTACCCATCTCCGGTAGTGCAGTTCCCAAGGTCTTCACGGTTGCCGGCAGTGCCCCGGGACCGTGGTACTTTGAGGCGTCATTTCCCATTAAGGTGGTTGATGCAGACAACAATTTCATAGGGCAAGGTATCGCCCAAGCGCAGGGTGACTGGATGACGGTGGATTCAGTCGATTTCATCGCTACCGTCACGGTGACGGGTTACACGGGTCCGGCAACAATAGTTCTCTTGAGAGACAATCCGTCCGGCATGCCGGAAAACGACGATTCTATTTCGGTGCCGATAGTGGTTCAATAGACGTATGGCATTTGAGGTTCGGAAAGCCGCCAACGATAATTTTTCTCCGGGAGACCGTTTGCAACAGAGAAGGAGGGAGTTAGAAAACTCCAGTGCAATCATCAGAGAGGTTAGAGATTGGATAAAACGGAGGCGGAATGAAAACAACCTCGTTGCGTCGGACCTAGGGGAGATTTCGAGCGCGCGCAGAGAAGAAATTCACGCTGCACTCAGTGCTCTTGAAACGGCACTTGCGGAGACTGAAAACGCTTTTAACGCCGCCGAGGGACAGCCGTATTCTCTAGAAGTGTTCGGGTTTGCAAAAGCGTCGGCGTACCGTTTGTCTATGGCTCTCGCCGAAGCTGAGGGAGTGGTTGACGAAGAGTAATATGGCCGTGAAAAGAGTCAAGCAAAGGCAGCGTCGTGAGCGCGCATTGAAACTCGTTTCCTACCTGAAAAAAGCATATCCGGTCCCCAAGACGGAGCTCGAATACACAACGCCGTTCCAACTCCTTATTGCGGTTATGATGTCTGCACAGTGTACAGACAAGATCGTCAACCGCGTAACCGGCACACTCTTCAAGAAGTACAAAACTCCTAAAGATTTTGCGAAAGCAAATCTCATCACTTTAACCAAGGAGATCTCGTCTGTTACCTTCTTCCGCAACAAGGCAAAGGCAATCATCGCATCGGCGAAGAAAGTCGAGAGAGAATTCGGTGGAAAGGTACCGCGAACTGCACAGGAATTGCAAACCCTCTCTGGAGTCGGATACAAAACTGCGCATGTAATACTGGGCGAGCTTTTTGATGTGTGGGAGGGGATAGCCACCGATACGCATGTGAAGCGTTTTGCCAAGCGTTTCGATTTGACAGATAACGATGACCTTACAAAAATATCCAAGGACCTGGAAGCGCTTATTCCAAAGAAAGACTGGAAGTACATGAATAATGGTCTGGTTCTCTACGGCCGTTACGTATGTCCTGCACGCCCGCATGAATGCGGTAGGCATCCGCTCACTAAGCTCTGGCCGGCAGCTGCGAAGAGGTGGCCCCAAGTCCGTACTTAGAGGCGTCTCCGTATTCGTCTGACAGTTTCAATCCCGTAGTTGAGTATGTATTTGGGAGAGAGGGGTTTGTCCTGCGCGTGTAAGTACGCTTCCGCGAATCCACCGAATCCCTTCTTGAATAATGAGAGACCTGCCCAGGCATGCTTAGGTTTGTCGTCGGGAGCTATGCCCCAGAAATTGTAGAGAGTGCAGCCGCGCTTCTTCGCTTCCTGTATGACGCGCCACTGGAGGAGGTATGAGGCGTTGATGTCTTTTGATACTTGAATCGAACCGCTGTGATGGTAGAAGGCCTGTCCATTGTAAAAGATGATTATCGCCGCCGCGATAAGTTGTCCCTTGTATTTGCCGAAGAAGAAAACCGCCTGATTATCCTTCGCGAACAATTCAAATTCTGTCCGCAGATAATTTCTACTGAACGGCGTGAATTGCTGACGTTCGAAGGTGGATTCATAGACGGACCAGAATGCATCCATATCGGTCGCGTCGGAGCTCTGTGTTATTTCCACGCCCTCCCGTTCCATTTTCTTCACCAAATACCGTGTCGTTTTCCGCATTTCTTTGAGGAGTTGGTCTTCCGGTTTTGTAATATCGAGTATCCACGACAATTCCGGATGCATGTGGATAGGGGCGTCGCGGAAACCCATCCGTTGGTAGATCGCACGATTCGCATCGTTTGCTGCAGAAATGGGACAGAAACGGATGAAGTCGCACTCTTCGTCACGCGCGATATCAGAACTGTAACGCACAAGTGCGGAGAGTATTCCTTCCTCGTTGTTGAGGTCAGATATGAGCGGACCGTGCGGGCACAGCAAGAAACGTCCTCGCCTCGCTCGGACCTTTATGAAGAGGGCAATGCCCACCACCGAGTCTTCCTTGTAAACGCCGACGCGGAATATTTTCGAGCCCGCCTGCTCGAAGTGTTGTCCCCACTTCCACGAATGTAAAAAACTGTGTGGCTTAAGTGTGCTCAAAAAGTCCTCCCACACCCCTTCGTCTTGAATTGGTTTAACGCGATACGAGGCGTTGCCTGCTGGCAAAGGGAGCTGATTTACGAAAGTGGCGATTCGCACGGCTTGTTTTTTTGACACATACACATGTGTCGGTAAGTTCAGGATTGTC
>CALRHH010000003.1:23022-93598 GCA_943359395.1 Candidatus Nomurabacteria bacterium | reverse complement strand
GACTTCTTTCGGGGCAGGAGTTTGGGGGGCGGGCTGGAATTCCTCAATTGCCGTGTTCGCGGCTGCGGCTTGCGCCGGGATTTGTGTGGTCATCTTCATATCTTGTGTCGAAGTCGCCGATGGTCCACGGTCAACAAGGTACCAGAATCCAGTTGCGATACACGCAAGAATTGCGATGTGAAGTAGGAATGATTGGAGACGAGAAGGCATACGTTTGAATATACGCTCTCTGTGCTGTTTTCGCAAAAAGACGAATCCAGTGTATTATTTCGCTGAAGCGGGATTAGTTTAGTGGTAAAACGTCAGTTTTCCAAACTGAAGTTGGGAGTTCGATTCCCCCATCCCGCACCGGGCAAGATATCTTAGGATTATGCAAAACACACAAATGTCTCCAGCTCCCGCGACCTTTCTCCAAAAGATAAAGATAATTGGGCCTGGCTTTATTTGGGCGGCTGGGGCAATCGGTAGTGGAGAACTTATTATCTCCACAAAGGTTGGAGCGGAATACGGGCTCATCTTTCTGTGGGCCCTCTGGCTCGGGGTTTGGCTCAAATATTGGATTCAAAAAGGAATACTCGATCTCACGATACTTACCGGAAAGCCGATTCTTGAGCTGTGGCACGTCGGAAAATTCGGGAAGCTGTCTTCTTGGTTTTGGATATTATTCTTCGTTCTTAACGCTACGGGCGTCGCGGGACTCCTCGGCCTTTCGGCATCGATACTCAACGTATTGATTCCTATGCTCAGTGTGAACATATGGGCGGGTATTGTCACCGCTTCTATCGTGCTGATTGCTTACTATCAAAAATAC
The DNA here is from genome assembly GCA_943359395.1 of Candidatus Nomurabacteria bacterium. Taxonomy (GTDB): domain Bacteria; phylum Patescibacteriota; class Minisyncoccia; order Phycocordibacterales; family UBA2100; genus UBA10103. Next base: position 92,787 of record CALRHH010000003.1, on the reverse strand, counting down.
AGCAGCTTCGAGAAGACAATGCTTCTCTTCTGTTCCGTGCTTGCAATTGGCACCTTTCTGACGGCGGCCCTCTCAGTTCCTGGAGCCACTGACATTCTCGCGTGGGGCATTCCTACTTCTGCTGCCTCGGCCCTCATATTTCTCTCGTTGCTTGGTTGGGGTGCCGGTTCTGGCCCTGATCTCATGGTGCCATATAGCTGGTGGATTACTGAAAAAGGATATCAAGACCTCGGATTGAATGCGGGGCAAGGCAAGCCGCTGATGGAGTTTAGAGACAATGCCTCGGTACGTACCGTGAAGGAATGGCTTAATCTTGCAAAGTGGGACACGATGTTTGGGTACATTGCTGCGGGACTCGTCGCCTCGGTGTTTATGATTGCAGGTTCTGAAATATTGAGACCGCGGGGCATCATTGTCGACGGGCTACCCGTGCTCAAGAATCTTTCGATGATATTTACGAGCACCTTCGGTGAGTGGACATTCCTACTTTTTATGATACCTGCGTTTGCAGCAATATATAGCACGGCACTTGCCGTCTTCGACGGCGGTCGTATGAGCATCGCGCATATCGCACGTTTGCTCTCAGGAAGACCGACTGTCCCCACTGCCGATATGCGGAGCAATGTCTGGTACAGAGTAACTCTCGTGTTGTTCTCCATCGTGCCACTCATCCTCTTTCTTGGAGTCCAGAGACCGGTCCTCCTTGTGATAATCGCAAGCATCATGTCTGCGATATCAATGCCGCTTCTCGCCGGACAAGTCTTCTGGACGCTCCTCAAACAAGTTCCGTCGGAATATCGACCAGGGAAATTCTATATGGCAAATCTCTTCTTGAGCATCCTCGTGTATCTTTTCTTCATGGGGCAGAGTTTCTACGGCCTTCTTGTGAAATAACACAAAAACCGCCCTGAGGCGGTTTTTGTTCGTCTGCATCTTGGCGGGCTATTTAACAGCGTCCTTCAAGGTCTTGGAAGCGCGGAACTTCGGCACTCGCATCGCCTTTATCTGGATAGTCGCACCCGTACGTGGGTTGCGACCTGTGCGGCCAGCGCGTGTCTTCGCTTGGAAGATACCGAGACCTGCGATTGATACCTCGTCGCCCTTCTTGAGGGTGTCGGTAATCATCGCGATGATTGCCTCTACTGCGCGCTCTCCATCAGCCTTTGTGCAGCTGATTGTTTGAGCTACTTTCTCAACCAAATCCATTTTATTTGCCATATATTTTTTGTTATTCGTCTATTAAATAATAACCGTCATGCGCACTCGACCTCCATAAGACCATTCTGAGCCGTATATTGAGGGTGTCAACCCCGTTAGAGATTGCGTCCGTTTGCGCACGAAATGTCAAATCTTGGCTGATAACCTCGCCAGTGCTCATAAAATAGAGGGTTTTCTCTAACGGGGTCAATTGACAAAACGCCATTATCCACAGCTTTTAAGCCGCGTAATAGTCACCGAAAATATGGCTCAATAGAGACGTTTGTACGCTTTCCCTATCGGAGGGGGAGAAAAGTGCTCTGCGGAGTCACTGCGCCCTTCCTATCGCGCGTATTCGATGACGCGCGTTTCGCGAATGACCCCATTAGGTAGCTTCGCATCTAACAGGGTACGCGGAGATTTTTAGCGAGCGTATTCTATTACTCGGGTCTCCCTAATCACACTTATCTTTATTTCGCCTGGGTACTGCATGTCTTTCTCTATCTTGTCTGCGATGTCGCGAGCGAGCTTACGTGCCTCGAGGTCTGAGATAGCCTCTGGCTTCACAATGACGCGCACTTCGCGACCTGCGGCGATAGCGTAGCTCTTCTCGACGCCCGGCTGTGTGTTGGCGATGGATTCAAGCTCGGTGAGGCGCTTGATGTAGTTCTCCACTGAGTCACGGCGGGCACCGGGCCGGGCACCTGAGATGGCATCAGCGACTTGGACTATCATCGATTCCGGAGTTTCGTATGGATACTCCTCGTGGTGCGCCTGCATTGCTTTCACCACTTCTTCGCTCACGCCGAATTTCTGCAAGATGCGGCGCCCAATCTCGACGTGTGTACCAGGGACTTCGTGGTCAACCGCTTTACCGATGTCATGGAAAAGCGCTCCCGCACGGGCGACGCCTTCGTCGGCACCGAGCTCTGCGGCGAGCATACCCGCCATATGGGCGACTTCGACGGAGTGGTCGAGTACGTTCTGGCCATAGCTTGAGCGGAAGTAGAGTCGACCGAGAATCATGATGAGTTTCGGGTCGAGATTCGGGACTTTCGCTTCGAATGCCGCCTCAGCACCTTTCTTTTTGATGATGGTATTGATTTCTTGCTCCGCTTTTTGTACAGATTCTTCTATTTTCGCAGGTTGGATGCGTCCATCAAGAATGAGATTCTCAAGCGCGATGCGCGCGATTTGTCGTCGGATAGGGTCATAAGAAGAGAGAGTAATGGTTCCCGGCGTATCGTCGACGATGACATCGACGCCCGTTGCGCGCTCAAATGCGCGTATGTTGCGACCTTCTTTGCCGATGATTTTACCCTTGAGCTCATCGTTTGGAATCGAAATCGTAGTTGCCAGGACATCGGAGACAACCGAATTACCGAGACGGTGCACGGCGGTCACGAGTATCTCATTTGCTCGATGTTCCAGCTTCTCGTTGCCTGATATTTCAAGCTTACGCATGCGGCTCTCGATGTCGCTTTCGTTCTGTTTCTCGATGGATTGCAGAAGGTCACGTTTCGCTTCTTCAGCTGTAAGGTCAGCGACTTTCTCTAGCTTTTCTTGGCTCGCGAGGGCAAGTTCGTCGAGCCGGGCCTTCACGGCAACGGCCTCCTCATGCTTCTTTTCAAGGTTGTCTTGCTCGAGGTCGAGATTGGTCTGGCGCTTGTCGAGAAGCTCCTCTTTGCGCACGAGACGCTCCTCCACCTGCTTCAAGTCGAGTGCGCGGACTTTCAGTTCGTCCGTGATTCGACCTTCGGTCGCTTTCGCGCGGGCCTCGGCCTCTTCGGTGATTTTCTTCGCGCGCTCTTCAGCGTCGAGTTTCATCTTGCGAATCTCGAGCTCCATCGAGCCGCGTTTACCCAAAGAAATAATAAGCCGGAGAAAGTATCCGATGGCAATTCCTGTTGCGCCCGAAAGGGAGAGGAGCAGGATGATGATTTTTAATGACATACGCGGTGGGTTCCGCCGCGTGAGTGTTATGTGCGCGTCAAACTGACTTCGAATGAGAAATCATGAATAAGTGTCTGGAGCGCATCCATTGGCTCACTGGTCGAAACAAAATTGAATTTCATACAATGCTAATAGGCACAGGCGGAGTATACCACTGCACCACGATATTGCCAGAGATGCCCCGAGCCCTCGTTTTGGAGGCTTTTTAACTCAGGATTTTGTCCACGATACCGTACTCGACGGCCTCCTTAGCCCCCATGAAGAAGTCGCGGTCTACGTCTTTCTGTATTTTATCGAGCTTTTGACCAGTATTTTTGGCAAGAATTTTGTTGAGTTGCTCGCGCATCTTGAGTATTTGCTTTGCGGTAATCTCGATGTCCGAAGCCATGCCCTCGGCGCCGCCGGAAGGCTGATGAATCATGACCTCCGCATTCGGGAGCACGAAGCGCTTACCTTTTTCGCCCGCCGACAAGAGAACGGCTCCCATGGACGCCGCCATGCCAATGCATACGGTCGAGACGTTCGGTTGGATGTGGTTCATCGTGTCAAGAATGGCAAGTCCTGCCGTGACATGCCCGCCGGGGGAATTGATGTAGAAGGAGATGTCCTTCTTCGGGTCTTCCGAAGCGAGGAAAAGCATTTGTGCTACGACAAGATTGGCGACGTCACTATCGATAGAGCCACCGAGGAAAATAATACGCTCCTTTAGGAGTCGCGAGTAGATGTCGTAGGCGCGCTCTCCCATCGAGGTCTTCTCGATAACCATGGGGACGAGCATCTGGGCTTTCTGATTGTTCATACAGAGAGGAGTGTACACCAAGTGGGCAAGCGCGCAAATTTTTGCTTCCTATAATCCAGTATTTACTATCTCGCGAACATCTGCCCCGCTTTCTGTGGTGGATGCCGTTGACGTGGCGTTGAGAGAAGATGTCGCACTGTACGTGCTTGTGGCGTTTTGTGGCGTACTCGTGCCCGTAGAAGAGGCGTTTTGTGATTCGGCGATAATCGTCTCGATGTCGGTTGCGGCTTTGAGCGCGGATGTGAAACTCGATGCGGCTCCGTCGGTATTTCCACGTGCGGCATCAACGTCTCCCGATGTAATCGCCTCGGTCACTTCCCTGATGCGTGATTGTACGGTCTCACGCGCTTCAGGACGAAGCGTCTTGCTGGAGTCGAGGTATTTTTTAGAGGCTTGGAGTCGAGCGTTTGCAGCTGTCCGCTCACCCTTGCGGACTGCTTCGGGAGACACGGACTCGTCAGCAGACAATGTCTGCGCCGTCATACTCGTTGTCGCAATCATCGGGGGTGGGGGTACCGTCGGTGCGACGACGGTCGCGCGTAAGCTGATTCCCGCATCGGCGCTCGCAATATTTGCTTGCTTGCTGCCAAGGATGTTGGCGCGGGCGACGAGAATGGAACCTATGTTGGTTTGCACTTCTTGTGCGGAGGGGTCATTCTTCCCCGCAAGCTCTGCACGATTTTTACCTGCGCTCTCGACTTGCGCGTCGATGTTGATGTCGATTTCGGCCCGGGTTGCTTCATCGAGCCTACCCGCGACGGCAAGAGTAGCCGCCTCCTCAAGTCTGCGCTCTGCCCGCACGACGGACCAATCCGCTTTTGCTTTTGCAGATGTCGCGAGCGTGGCGCGTACCTCCTCCGTTACGTGTATTTTTATGGGGTAGAGAAACTCGCCGGGGAGCGCACTCTCAGCCGCGGCAACAGTGCTACCTCCGATTGTCAGGATGAGCGCAGCGGTAATAAACGGCATGGAGTGTTGTGCGAAAAAGACGGAGATCTTGTCGAGGATAGGGTACGCGGGATGCGCCGAAGCGTGCGGGCGGAGTGGTTTCATGTGTGCGTACTCCAAAAGATGCGCCCGCATAGCCGCCTTGTCTGATTGGTCGAGCGAAATGCGGAGCACTGCCTTAACACAGGACTCTAGTTCCCGTTCGTCATTATGTGAAAAATGTGAGGTACTCATAGTTGGTGGTCGGTAGGTGAGGAAAGGATTGTTCGCAGTTTTTCGACGCCGCGGTGTATTCGGACAGACACGACGTTTTCTGAAAGACCAGTAATGTTGGCGATGTCTTTCGGTTGGAGACCTTCAGAATAGCGGAGGAGAATCACTTCACGATACACCTCATTGAGAGCATCGATTCCTTTTCGGACGAGAGACATTTCTGCCTTTGTTATCGCCTTCTTTTCTTCGCTGCTGTCGTCGGAGACGCCGAATCCATGGTCATCAATGAGCGCGTCGAGCGAAACAGACTTCTTTTTCCGATACACGTCTACAACGAGGTTGTATGCGGTTTGATAGAGGAATGGCTTCCAATCTCGGACGACACCGCCCTCTCTGTAAAAGTCCCACGCGCGGGTGAACGTTTCTTGGGTGAGGTCGCGCGCTGTTTCACGGTCGGCAATCTTCATCGTCAGAAACCGGAAAATCGCATCACTGTACGTGTCATAGGCCATAAGGAATTCCTCTTCTCCCTCTTGCTGAGACGTCTCATCCATAACATTCTTACCTTAGCACATACCCCTCTTTGTGCGCCGCTTGTTTCCTAGTGTTCGTGGCGGTGCTTCGGCAGCTCTGCGTTTCCCTCCAAAAATCGTAGGGTTGCATCGTTGCGCATCGCGTGTGAGATGTGCGCACGCAGCGCTATTGCGTCTGCGGCGGGGTATTGCTTGCGAGCCTGTTCGAGTTGATGTTCAAGCGCTTTCTCGTCTGGGCTGATAGATTCTTTCCGGGCTATTTCGGTGAGTATAAGGCGGACTTTCGCCCGTTTGTCGGCAGCATCCTTCCATTCAGTACGAATCTGCTCCCGGGTTTTCTTAGTTTGTGCAAAGTACGCCTCGAGCGTCTGTCCGATGCGCGTGAGGTCGTCCTTAAGCCGGGCTTCCATGTCGTCGAGTTCGTACTCGCGTAGCGCCGACGGGTAGGATATCTTGGAGTCCTTCACGAGTTCATCGAGAATAAGGGCCCGTCGCTTCTCTTGCGCCTGCATTTCTTTTTCAGTTTTTATGTTTACGCGGAGTACCTCGGCGAATTTCTCTGCGCTTTCGTATCCAAGTGATTGGACGAATGCGTCATCGAGCTCCGGGAGGTCTTTCTCCTCTGCTGCACGCGATTCTTCCGCAGCTTTCTGAGCGTCGGTACCACTTTCTATCTTGTCGATGCGGGAGCGCTCTCTGCGCAAGTGAGTGAGTGCTTGTGCGTGTTCTTGGTCCGTGACGACGACCTTTTCTTTTTCTGCGGTGTGTTTCGCCGCAATCTTTTTGTAATCTGGTAATTCGATTGAAGGAGCAAGTGCGGCACGTGCGGTGAAGGTAACAGGCTTGCCCAGTTCTGGCGTGTCGGTTGTCACGCGTGGAGATTCTATAATAAGTAGCTTTTGAGCCGCAAGAAGCTCGGGGAGCTCGTGCTCAATGGCATGTTGTACAGCTTCACGCAGTATCACACTTTCTCCGTATACTTGGATAATCTTTTCTTCGGGAGCCTTGCCCGGACGAAAGCCGTCCAATTTCGCGGTCTTCTTAATTTCTTTCAATGCCGCGGTGCGGTAATGCGCAAGCACCTCCGCGGGTATCTCGGCTTTCACTTCCGTCTCCCACGCAGCATCGTCGCGAGTTACTTTCACGTTCTGTAATTGCATCGGAGGAGTTTACCCCGTTAGATAACGTTCGTCGAGTTTTTGAAACCAAAGATTGCTGGATTATCTAACGGGGTTTACCTGCAAACGGCGGTCGCCGCAAACTAGCTCGACTGCACCGCCGAGGAGTCGTCGTCTAAAATGAGAGGCAAAGTATCTTCGGGACTTTGCGCGTTGAGGTGAGCGCCCCAAAAGTACAGTGCACCAATAATGAGAAAGGTAATGATGATTACGATACCGACGATGGGACCAGCCGAAGGTTTTGGCGCGGGGGGTAGGAGGTGGTCGGTAAGGTCAAAGGGTGTTTGGTTGGACGAGGGCATCGACTCAATTGTAGCATCTCGGATTACAAGCTTTTGGACGCCGCCGCCGCGTCTGCGTTCATTTGTGCTTCGAATGCGTCCATATCCGTTGCGGTAAGCTCGGCTTCAATGTCAGCGGCAGCATCGGAGGTGGTGGATTCTGGTATCCATGCTTCGTTTTCGCTCGGGTCACCTGGGATGAGGGGGAGGTCGCTCATCTTATCTGTAGGTCCCTGCATCCATACGTAGAGACCGCCGAAGACGAGGAGCACGATTATGATGACGGCTCCGATAATGGGTCCGGAAGAGCTCTTCGTGAGCACGGAAGGTGTTGTGTATCCTTGGGTATTGGATTCTGCCGGTGTGTTTGGTTCCATAGATTTTTTGGTGGTGATTAATTTTCTTCCGTAGATGAGCTCGATTCTACACTTGCCGAAGCGCGTATAATCGCCGAGAGCATCTTCGCCGTCTCGAGGAGCGCACGGTGTGCCGCTTTCACGCTCGCGGTCGCTTTGTCGGTAGCGGTACGGAGCTGTTCTTTGACTGATGCGGCATCACTGGACTCGCTAACAGATCCAACGAGGGTTGAGAGCGCTCCTGCGTTCTCTTTTGCGGTCGCGACTAGGCTCGCTGAGGTTGAAAGCGATGCTTCTACGGATGAGGTGTCGACGCCTCGCTGTTTCAGTTTCTGTATACGTGAGTCGATACGCTCGATGATGTTGTCGAATTGTTTGAATGCGGCGCCGAGGCGGCGAATGATAGATCCGACATGCGTTTTTATAAGCGCTTGGAGGCGTTCCTTTATGTTTCCTTTAATTTCCGCCCGTGCGTCTGCCCGGACTTCTTTTCGGTCCTCGAGGCTTCCTTTGATGATGTCGCGACGCTCAGGTCCTGAGGTCGCAGCTCTCAGCTCTACGCGCGTTTCCGCCCGTTCCTCCTGCAAGTCACCGCGCAAGTTTTGTCGAATACTCCTCGCATTTTCGAGCAGCCGAGCCTTTTTCTCTTGCATTACCTGCAAAGGGGTTGGTCGAGGCTTGGACCGAGACGTCGTCGCTCCGACAGTCACGGACGTCTCCGCACTTCCGTCTTCTGCGTACGTTACTCCTGCCAGACTGAGAATCAGTGTCGCCACGAGAGGAAGGAGCGAGATTCTTATTAAGTTTTGCATGCCAAAATGTATAGTTAATGACTCTTGATAAGGAGGACTATTCAAAACATTCTACCATCTCAGTACCAGTAGACGTGGGGATGGAAGGAATCTTACTGAGTGGGGGGTTATTTTCCGAATTTCTCTTTATAGAGTTCGACAGAGCGTCTGACCGCTGCGAGAGCCGCAGCGCGACCTTCAAATCCGGTAATTGATATTTGAACGGGCTTCTTCTTGAGCGCCTTGTTGTGTTCAAAGAAGTGCCGCATCTCTTTGAGGGTGTGTGGATTGATGTCTGCAAGGTCATGTACGTCGTCAAACCGAATATCATCGGTCGGTACACAGAGTACTTTGTCGTCGGATTCGCCGCCGTCAATCATTTTCATGAGGCCAACAGGTCGAACGGTGACGAGAATCCCTGAGGGAATAGGATTGGTCGTGAGTAATACCACGTCAAGCGCATCGCCGTCTTCCCAAAGTGTCCGCGGGGCAAATCCATAATCAAATGGATACGGTGCTGCAGAGAAATTGACGCGGTCGAGCTTGATGAGACCGGTGTCTTTGTCTATCTCATATTTGTTGTGCGAACCGCGCGGTATTTCGATGATGGTGTTGAATTCCTCAGGTGCGCCATCGCCAAGCGGTATGTCGTGCCAAAGATTCATAAGAGAGAGTGTAACAGAAAGGTCGTTTTTGGAAAGTGTCGGCTATGTGGAACGGGAAAAAAGCGGGGCTGTGCTATGCACAACCCCGCTCAGAACCTCACCCCGGTACCTATTCGGCGTCTTTTTCTTTGTCTGTAATCACTTCCTCCTGCTGTTCTTCAACTTTCTCAGATGCGATATCGCGATCTTGAGCGACGGGGTCGATATTTTTCTCGCCAGTGTCAGCTGCTTCATCATCCTCACCCATCTCCTTTTTTGTTTCTTCAAACCCGCTTTCTTTCTGGGAGATATCTTCTACTTGCGTATCTTGCACTGCGGGAGCTTCCGAGCCGTCCGTTGCCGCTATGTGCTCTCCGCCCGTACTACGGATATCAATTTTCCAGCCCGTGAGGCGGGCGGCGAGACGGACATTTTGTCCACCGCGACCGATAGCGAGTGATTGCTGGTCCTCGGCGACTTGTACAATAGCGCGGTTCTCTTCTTCGTTGAGCTCTATCGCCAAGACCTGAGCGGGTTTCAGAGATTCTTTAACGAAATCTTCGGTCTTCTCTGACCATTCGACGACGTCGATTTTCTCACCCCCCAATTCAGATGTAACGACGGCGACTCGGACGCCTCGCTGGCCGACAAGTGCGCCGACGGGGTCGATGTGGTCGTCTTTGGAAAACACGGCGATTTTTGCGCGGCTGCCCGGTTCGCGGACAATGCCCTTGACCTCTACGATGCCGCTGGCCATTTCGGGCACCTCGGCCTCGAACAATTTTGTGAGGAAGCGCGGATGCGAACGGGAGAGACGGATGAACGTACCGCGGACACCTTCGTCCACGCGCAAGAGAAGCGCGCGGACGCGCTCTCCCTGACGGTAGCGCTCCCCCGGAATCTGCTCGTCGTAGGGAAGAATGGCGGTCGCACGACCGAGGTCGACAAAGAGGTTGCCGCGCTCGAAGCGCTGGACATGGCCCGTTACGATATCACCCTCACGTTGTCCGTATTCTTGGATAATACTCGTGCGCTCAGCCTCGCGCACCTTCTGCATGATGACCTGCTTTGCGGCTTGTGCGGCGATGCGGCCGAAATCTTCCTGCGTTTCGAGCGGGAACGATATTTCTTCGTCGAGCGTGGAATCTTTTTTGATGCGACGCGCATCTTCAATCATGATATGCTGCTCTGGATTGAAGCGTGAACGATGGTCGTCGTCACCCGTAGGCTCATCACCCTCCCCGCGGACGAGCGTCTTGTCGACGACAATTTTTGCCTGACGAAACTCCATATCTCCCGTCGCAGGATTGAATGTGGCGCGGATTATTTGTCCGCGCTTGCCGTATTCGCGACGGTATGCGGCGGCGAGGGCTGTTGAGAGGGCATCTACGACGGATTCGCGCGAAATGCCGCGCTCCGTCTGCAATTCGTCGAGAGCAGAGTTGAGTGATTTGAGGTCGAGTAGAGCCATATTTTTGTGTTTTTTGAAGTCTTCTAAAAAAAGCGCCCGCCAGAGGCGGAACTTATGCAGGCCAGTATACACCGAATTATTCTAAGGTCAAGACAGCTTGCAGCCATCACGCGCTACTTCTTTCTTCTTTGGAAGAGGACCCCGCTAGGGGCTATATACAGGAATGTATCGAATCCCATGCTACTCTGAAATTCTTCACCTTTTTTGCGGAGGGCGTCTTCGGGGGCTTTGGAACTATGCATTGTCTTTATCTCTTCCAAGACAGCAAGACCACTTTTCCATGCTTCGCTATATTGTGCAATAAGCGAAACGTCATCAGTACGGGAACTAAGCGCGCCATCCAATAAATCTTGTGACTCCTCACCGCCCAGCATTTCATAGACAGCAGGGTTACCTTGTTTCACTTGCCCCATGATGTCCGATATTCTACCCCGCAGATCCATTGCTTCTTGAAGCTCAGGACTCTTCATTATGTTCGCATTCGGGTCTTGGTCGAGATTCATACGTCTGATGCATCACCTATGACGACAACACAGCAATTCTATACTCAGTACATATACGCACAATGTGACGTTGTGGATTGAGAATCCAGTCGCCGGGGACTGATATAATCATAGGGTATGTACATCTCGGACACACACCTCAAATCATTTCTCGCTGATGCGGGGCTCGTTTCGCAAAAAGATTTTGATGCCGCTGATGTTGAGGCGAAGAAGACGGGGCAACAGGTGGGGGATGTCTTGAAAGCGAAGAATGCAATCGGCGAAGACGAGCTGCGTCGCACCTACGCTTACATCCTCGGTATTCCATTCGTGTCGCTCGTCGGGACGACGATTAAATACGATGTCCTCTCAATGATTCCTGAGCCCGTCGCACGACGCAATAACATCATCGCGTACAATCACAATGCGGAAGAGCTCGAAGTGGCGATGCTCGACACTGATGATTTGGCGGCGATAGACTTCATAAAGAAGAAGACGCATCTCAAGGTTTTGCCACGACTCACCGATGTCGATTCCATCAAAACGGCACTTAAGCAGTACCAGCAAGGACTCAAAGATAATCTCGGAGATGTCATCGGGCGTGAGACAGCTGCTCTTGAGAAAACCGCTGCCGACCTTGTCGCGGCGGGTGAGGGAAAAGAGGTAGACTTGAAAGAGATAGCAGAAGGTATTCCCGCGGTACGCATCGTCGACACGCTCATTAGACATGCGAACGCGCAGAACGCCTCGGATATTCACATAGAGCCCCTCGAGCAAACACTCCTCATTCGTTACCGTATCGACGGAATCTTGCACGACGCGATGGAGCTTCCGAAGCATGCCGCCGCCGCACTCACTGCGCGTATCAAAGTCTTGGCAAACATGCGTCTCGACGAACATCGCTTACCGCAGGACGGTCGCTTCGGAGCCGAGAGTGGCGGTGAGAAAATTTCATTCCGTGTGTCAATTTTGCCAACCTATTATGGAGAGAAGATTGTTATGCGCCTTTTGCGGGACTCCATTTCCGGATTTACGCTCGAAAGCGTTGGATTCCATGGCAGTGGTCTTGAGCGCATGCACGAAGCGATGCGCAAGACAACCGGCATGATACTGACCACCGGTCCGACAGGCGCCGGAAAATCGACGACACTCTACACGCTGCTCGATATCGTGAATACACCCGATGTGAACATATCCACTATTGAGGACCCTATTGAATATCAGATGCCGCGTATCAACCAGACACAGGTACGGCCCGATATCGGATTCACCTTTGCCAACGGTCTGCGCTCTCTCGTTCGCCAGGACCCGGACATCGTCATGGTTGGTGAAATCCGCGACAAAGAAACTGCGTCGCTTGCAATCAACGCCGCACTCACGGGACACCTCGTACTCTCGACGCTGCACACCAACTCTGCGGCAGGTGCTGTCGCGCGATTACTCGACATGGGCGTTGAGCCATTTCTCCTCGTCTCCACGCTCCGTGTCATCATCGGACAGCGACTCGTGCGCAAACTCTCGCCCGACAAGGAAAAATACGAACTCTCGCGCGATGAACAAACACAGCTTGAACGTGTGGTAGATGTGGGAACCGTGCTGAAAGCACTCAAGGAAGAAAAGGCAGTCGCGGCAAATGCCACATGGAAAAATGTCTCTTTCTACAAGCAAAAAGAGAATGGTCAGACTCCTTCGGGATATTCGGGACGCGTTGGAATTTATGAAGTCTTGCCGATGACCTCGACGATCAAAGAGCTCGTGATGAAAAACGAAACGGGAGATGCGATTGAGAAACAGGCTCGGAGCGAAGGCATGCTCACGATGAGCGAGGACGGTATTTTCAAAGCGGCGCAAGGGGTTACTACTATTGAAGAAGTGTTGCGCGTTATCACCGAGTAGGGTGGAAAAAAGTAAGCACAAGCGTTTTGCGCGCTATACCCAATGAGATACAGATGACGATTGTCCTGTCGACGCGCGAGTTTGATACTGAAGAAAAAAGTGCATAAAACAGCCTTCATGTTTATCTCACGGGGTATACTTACGTGGATGAAGTTCACCTACACTGCTGAAAAAAGTGACGGAGAAGTATACAAAGGCGTCGGCGAAGCCGCCGACCGATTTGAACTCTATGATGTCGTGCGGCAGGAAGGAGGCAAAATAATTTCACTCGAAGAATCAAACGACACGAGCTGGCGTTCAATGGCGTACTGGAACGCAAAGATTTCCCGTATATCTGAGTACGAAAAGATCCTTTTTTCCCGCAATCTGGGCGCGATGTTGAGCGCGGGATTGGCGCTTGCGCGCGCCTTGGCGGTCATCGAGAGACAGACAAAGAACCCAAAAATGTCTCTAATTGTCTCACAGGTTTCTTCCGATGTCCGTCGGGGTGAGACTCTCCACGCCGCCCTCGCAAAATTCCCGCGCGTGTTTCCAAAGATATTCGTTGCCATGGTCCGTGCGGGAGAAGAAGGGGGGGACCTCTCGTCCGCTCTTACCGTCACATCCGACCAAATGGAGCGGATGTATGAATTGAAGAAGAAGATACGGGGGGCACTCATTTATCCGTGCATCATTTTGATAGCGATATTCGGTATCGGTATTGTCATGATGATAGAGGTCGTGCCGACCTTGGCGCAGACGTTCAAAGAAATGAACGCGGACCTGCCTGCCTCGACTCAAGTGGTCATTGGTATCAGCGACTTCCTTGTCCAGTACACCCTCGTGGCGGTCGGAGGCATGCTTGGGGCAGTTGCACTTTTGTACATCATTGCCCACACGTCGTGGGGAAAAAGAGGGTTGGATTTCTTCTTTATACATCTGCCGCTCATCGGCGTGATGGTACGCGAAGTCAATGCGGCACGCACGGCACGCACACTCGCCTCGCTCCTTTCTTCGGGTGTCGATGTGATTACATCGCTCGATATCGTGGGTGAAGTCGTACAGAATTCATATTTCCGAAATGTCATAAAAGATGCATCTGTCGCCGTGGGCGGAGGTCAACCTCTCTCGGCAGCGTTCATGCGACGAGAAGACCTTTACCCCGCATTCGTGGGCGAAATGATGGCGGTTGGCGAAGAGACCGGACAAACTGCGGAAATGCTGAAACGCCTCGCGGTATTTTATGAGGTTGAAGTGGACCGCAAGACCAAAGATATGTCGACTATCATCGAGCCATTCCTCATGCTCATTATCGGAGGGGCGGTTGGGTTCTTTGCGGTCTCGATGATAAGTCCAATCTACTCCCTCTCGGAGAACATTTAGCGACCGCAGGCTGGTATGGTACAGCTGAAAGGAAAATGAAAAGATATATTTCTCCAGATTATACTGTGCCAGCTTCTCGTTCGCGAGGGATGACTCTGATGGACACCGTTGTGGGCACGGCGCTCATGCTCGTCGTCTTTTTGGGGATTTTCGCCGCATTTCAATTGTCGGTTGATGTCGTCCTCAACAGCAAGGCGCGCGCAGGAGCCATCGCGCTCGCCAATGAACGCATGGAATATATCCGCAGCCTTACATATGCGCAAGTCGGGACGGTAGGAGGAATACCTGCAGGAATAATTCCGCAGACAGAGACAGTCGTCTTGAACGGTGTCTCCTATACGCGCCGCACGTTCATTCAGTATGCCGATGACTCGGGGGACGGCTTGGGCGGCGCTGACACCAACAGCATTACAGCCGACTACAAGGCGCTTCGTTCCGACGTGTATTGGACATCCCGTGGAACGGAGAGGCACATCACTGTACTGTCGCGCATGAGTCCGGGCGGCAACGGGATTGAAACGGCGGTCCCGGGAGGGACCCTCACACTCAACGTCGTTAACTCGTCCTCACAGCCTGTCTCAAACGCTCAGATACACGTCGTAAATTCTGGGACAACGCCAGCGAGTCTCGCTATTGATTTCACCACTTATACAAATGTTAACGGCACGGCCTCCTTTATCGGCGCAACGACAACTGGAGCGTACCAAATTACGGTAACGAAGACCGACTACTCATCAGACCAGACGTATGGCGTCACCGCCCAGAATACGAGTCCGAGCCCAGCTCATCTCATCGTATTTCCAAATCAGACGAAAACATGGCAATTCGGTATCGATGTATTGGCACAAAAAACAATCAACACGTGGACTCCAATCCTTCCCGCTACGTGGACCGATACGTTCACCGATTCGAGTAAAATCGCGAGTTCGGCTACCACTACCGTTGCGAGTGGCGTGGTACGTCTCACGGGGAGCGCGGGCTCCTATCCCGCGACGGGCGATTTGCAATCTATTGCAATCGCGCCGACGACGCTTAGCAAGTGGAAGAGCTTTTCCGCGTCGACATCAACTCCCGCTCAAACCTCAATTTTGTTTCGTTTTTACGATGGTTCGGGCACGACACTTATCCCAGACTCGGCAATTCCCGGTAATAGTGCGGGAATCGGCACTTCGACGATTAGCCTTCTGAATGTATCGACGACAACATACCCGTCTATTCGCGTTGCATCAATTTTGACATCAGCCAGTCCCTCCGTCACCCCGTCAATAGACTCTTATACAATCTCGTACGACTACGGCCCCAACCCCTTGCCGAACGTCGTGTTTACTTTAGTAGGGGCCAAGACTATCGGGACGGGTCCTTCGGGTACTCAGTACAAATACAGCACAAGTCAAAACAGCGGTGCGGGCGCGAGTGTTGTGTTACCGAACATGGAGTGGGACACATACGAATTTAAGTCCAGTGGCTCGGTGTACGATATTGCGTCAGCCTGCCACGGGGTATTAGAAAGTCCTCAGCTGCTCGATACGTCAACGAAGTTCTCTCTCGTGGCGGGATCACAAACGGTGAGTGACATTTACCTCGTCGCGCACTCATCGCATGCACTCGCCGTGGATGTGCGCTCGGCGGCGACGGGAAGCTTCATCCCGTACGCGACGGTCCGTCTGTATAAGACCGGATATGACACAACGCAAACCGCTGACCGATGTGGCCAGACCATCTTCAGTAGTCTTTCATCTGGTACGTACACACTGGTCGTTTCCGCCTCAGGATATTCGACCAGTACGAACGGCTCGATGTCCGTAAGCGGGACGACGCGTAGTTCCGTCCTACTCAACTAATATGTACGCGACAAATTCAAGGCATATCCGCGGGCTCTCACTCCTCGAGGTTGTCGTTTGGGTGGGGATGTTCGCCGTGACGATGGTGGCCATCGTATCTTCTCTCCTCTATTTTTACCGTACGAGCAGTTTCGCCCTGCAGGAAGCGACCGCCGTGACCTCGGCACAACGTGGCATCGACAGAATGGTTCGAACGATTCGCGAGGCGGCGTATTCGAGCAACGGAGCGTATCCCGTTGTTTCTCTCGCGGCCAATGATTTTGTATTTTATGCGGATGTCGACAGCGATTCGGCCATCGAGAGAGTGCATTACTACGTACAAGGTACGAATCTGTATGAGGGAATAGTAAACCCGACGGGAGATCCTCCAGCCTATACTGGTGCAGAAGTGGCGACTATTATTGCCGAAAATGTCAGGAATATATCACAAGCACTCGGCGCATTTACCTACTTTGATGCGAGTGGCGTCCAGATACTCAATTACACTAATATTTTAGGGTTGCGTTTTGTGACTGCGAATATTGTCGTCGACGTAGATGTAAACAAACCCCCTGTCTCGGTGACATTCCGTTCTTCCGCCGCGATGCGGAATATCATTCGCCGCTAATTATGGAACATTCCCGCGTCTCTCGTCCTAGCATTCCCCGTTCACCGCAAGCGGGCATGACGACACTCATGGTTGTTGGGTTCACGGTAGTTTTTATGCTCATTTTGGGTACGATCTCGAGCTACGCTTTACAGCAAGGGAGGTATGGACGCGCTCTCTTTGCCGGTGAGCAAGCACTTCATATTGCCGAGGCAGGACTCGAGAATTTTCGATGGCTCATTGCGCACAACACGGCTGCGGGCGGAACAATAATGTCGACGGGCGCGGGGCTCAGTTCGCTACCGACTACATACGTCGTATCTGACCCTGAGGGAGGTACGGTTGGAAGCGCCACCATTACAGCGACGGCCGCACTTCAATGCGGGAGGACGCAGTGGGTGGATCTTTCCTCGACGGGATCCGCCAGCGTGGACCCCACGTTTAAACGGACGCTTTTGGCGCGCTACATGAGACCTTCCGTCGGAGAGTATTCAAACCTCCTCAATAGTGACGTGTGGGCGGGTTCCGACCGCCAAATCACCGGACCGTACTTCAACAATCTCGGTATTCGAATGGACGGAACAAATAATTCAACTGTCTCGAGCGCCGTTTCCACGTGGCAATGCAGCTCATCGTTCGGCTGTTCACCGACGCAGACAAAGGCGGGCGTATTTGGTGCTGGTAGCGGCTCTGCGCTCTGGTTGTATCCAGTGCAATCGATAGACTTTGGAAGTATCTCGACTTCGTTTACCAACCTTGAGACGTATGCAAGGGCGAGCGGTATCTTTCTTTCGGGGACCGAGACGTACGTGGGTAACGTCAAAAAGGGGAGTACCTACTCCACCGTCGCGAAAAACGAACAGAAGGGGTACCACATAATATTTCAGAGTAACGGTACCGTGCGAATTTATAGCGTTACGGCCACATCGTGGAATTGGAGCCAGCACGTTGATACGGGGAGCACGTGGCTGCACGACTACTATAGGATTGCGGCCGAAACGGAACTCACGGGCTCACCATTCACGGTTCCGTCTGGCTGTGCCATTATTTACTCGAAGGCGCGCACATGGATTGAAGGTACTGTTCTAGGTAAAATTACAGTGGTAGCCGCAGATGCGGACGTATCGAGTCCGTACAACCCCGACGTCTTGATTCCCAACAACATAAACTACCAGACGACGGACGGAACTACGGGACTTACCGTTATAGCGGAAAATTCAATTATGTATCCGGAAAATACTCCGACCGTCATGTCTGTACGAGGGACGTTTGTCGCACAAAATGGATACTACGGCCGTAACCTCTACGATTGTGAGGAGGCACCGTACGACAAAAGAACATCGCTGACTCTGAACGGCACCATTGTCTCGAATAAGCGTGTCGGTACTCAGTGGTCTTACTCAAGTTCATATTGCCCCGGAGCGAATACGTCCGGATTTCTTAACCGATACGAGAGTTACGATAGGCTCCAAGCCTTTAATCCAGCGCCTTTTACGCCCGGTATCGGTAGTGATTACCTCCTGCAGCTGTGGCGGGAGCAGTAGAACTTGCGCAAAGTGGATTTTCCTTACATAATATCGCCACCGTTGCGAGACAGCGGCGGAAAGAGGAGATGTATCGATGAAACATATCGTCGCTGCGGTAGTCGCAGCGTTCATGGTCTTTGTCTCGTCAGTTGCGATGGCGGACATTGGCGGTGGTGGGGGCGGCTGCAAAGGCGGCTGTCCTGACCCTGGCGGTTCCACGAGCAATGAGTCGGGCAGTTCCAAAAATAATACGGGTGCGGTCGTAAAGGTCGTTGCCTGTGTCTTGGGTGAGGGCATTCTTGCCGTCGGCAAGCCGGTCCCGCTCAAAAAGATGACCAAGCGCCAGATGAAGCGCTTCCAGTACGAAGTCAAGCGTCACTGGAAGTATTCTGTCGTCTGGGCTGTGGCGTGCCCGACTGGGGGCGTGGTCGTCGCGGTCGCCATCATCGCCGCCGACGACTTCATTGCACGGTTCGTGACCGGCGAGTTGCCGATTAAGCGCACCCCGCGGCAGGAGAAATTCTTGTTTTGGCGGGCGGGCGGGGAACCCTATCCCGATTTCAGTGGACCAGATCCCGATCTCTACGGTCCCCGCTGAATTCCGTTCCTTGTCGAAAAACACTGAGCGCGACCTGCACATCTAGGCAGGCCGCGCTCAAGTTTTTTATGCGTGATACAATCGGCAAATGAAATCTATCGTCGTTGCAAATTGGAAGATGAATCCTGTAACGATGCGCGAGGCGAAGCAGCTTTTTGATGCGACACGCAAGGCCGCCGGGGCTTCCAAGAACGTAATCCTTATCGTGGCACCTCCGACCATCTTTTTGCGAGAGCTGCGAGCTCGATACAAGGGCAAGCACATCGCTTTTGCAGCTCAAAATGTAAATGCCGAGGGGAGCGGAGCATATACGGGAGATACCTCTATTCTTCAAGCAAAAGAAGCGGGGGCGGAGTACGTTATCGTAGGGCACTCAGAGCAGCGCGCAAAAGGAGAAACGAGTGAGAGTGCAGGGAACGTCGTTGCCGCTGCGCTCGCTTCGGGTGTAACGCCGGTCCTCTGTGTCGGCGAACGGGAACGCTCGCACAACGGCGAACATTACAGCGCGGTAAAAGAGCAGTTGCGTGCGGGTTTTTCGCACGTAGAACCAGGCAAAGTTGCCAAGGTGCTCGTGGGATACGAGCCTGTCTGGGCGATTGGCGGCGAGAAATCTATGAGTCCGCGCGATATGCATGAGATGGCGATATTCATCCGTAAGACAATCGTTGGGCTGAAGGGAGAGACGGGAATGAATACCAAAGTTCTGTACGGAGGCGCCACGACTGAATCAAATGCGCTCCCGATGCTCCAAGAAAGCGGCGTGCAGGGATTTATCGTAGGCCACGTGAGCATCAATGCCGAGCGATTCAGTATTCTTATGAGTTCACTTGGATAGTTAGCATGAAATGTATCGATGAAATTCCTGCAGGCGAGTTAAAGGGAAAGCGGGTTTTATTGCGTGCTGGTCTAGACTTGCCCGTAAATGACGAGGGAGAGGTCACGGATGTTTTTCGTTTGAAACAATCGTTCGCTACTATCAAATTCCTTATTAAGAACGAAGCGCGCGTTATCGTGATTGCCAAGATTGGTCGGGACCCGAAGGCTACTATGGCGCCCGTGGCAAAGGCAATGAAAGCGTATTTTTCCGTCTTCTTTGTTCCTGCGCTCTCCGGTCCGCTCGTGAATGATGCTGTGACCGCGATGAAAGACGGGAACATTGTTCTCCTTGAAAATCTACAGCAGGACCCGCGTGAGATTGAGGGAAGTGACGCCTTTGCGCAAGAACTCGCGTCGCTCGCGGATATGTACGTAAACGATGCGTTTCCGAGCATTCACCGCGAGAGTACGACAATGGTCAACATCACGAAATTCTTACCCTCGTACGCAGGCATTCTCGTTCGTGAGGAAGTTCGTCAGATTGATGCCGCGCGTGCACCTGGACATCTGTCCTTCGCCATCCTCGGTGGTGCCAAATTTGAGACAAAGGCTCCACTCATCAAATTACTTCTTGAAAAGTATGACCGCGTGTTTGTTACGGGCGCACTTGCCAACGATGTATTCAAGGCGCGAGGTCTCCCCGTCGGTCGCTCACTCATATCCAAGGAATTGCCCGACGCATCTATTTTGGAACACTCAAACTTTCTTGCGCCTGTCGACGTGACCGTTGAGCGACCTGACGGTCAGTCGCACGTGAAAAAACCGCAAGATGTTGAAGCCGATGACAAGATTGTAGACATCGGACCTGATACCGTCGCGATGCTTTCTCCGCATATTGCAAGTGCAAAATTTATTCTCTGGGCAGGTCCGACCGGTATGTACGAGAGCGGGTACATTCATTACACGCAGGGAATCGCGGAATTGATTGCGAAAAGCGAGGCACAAAAGGTAATCGGCGGCGGCGACACTATTGCCGCGATAGAAAAGACAGGCGTAGCGCAAGAGAGCTTAGGCTTTCTCTCAACCGGCGGCGGTGCCATGCTGGAGTATCTATTGAAGGGGACACTGCCTGGCATAGAGGTGCTCAGCTAAATCTCCACAATTTAGAAGACGTGGCAAGAGCCTCGCGTTAAAGGGTGCTATTCTATGCGAATGGAAGATAATTTCTCCCCTAAGACCATACTTTTTCTGGGTGCAGTAATAATCGCATCGGCTGTTGGGTCTGCTGCGGCTCCGTTCATTACGCAGGCGGTGCAGTCTGCAGGGAGTACGGATTCTTTTTCTGCTTGTAACGTACTCGACCTTCAGGTGTACGGCAACATCGTGAATACGCGAGCAGACGTCCCTGTTACGGATACCCTCATGCTCAATGATGCCGCGAGTACGGTCTTGACACCCAATTACACCGTCGCGACCGATGTACAGTACGGACTGAAAGCCGCGGAGGAGAACCAAAACATCAAAGCGCTTTTGGTTGACGTCGACTCGTTTGGAGGAGGCTCCGAGGCGGGGCAGGAAATCGCAAATGCCATACGGGCTTTCGGGAAGCCCTCTATCGCGGTGATACACGGCGGCGGTGTTTCGTCCGGTTATCTCGTCGCCGCGGCCGCGAATCGCATCCTTGCCCTCGAAGATTCAACCGTCGGTTCTATCGGAGCGACCTACTCATTTGTGAATCAATCAGAGAAGAATAAAAACGAAGGTCTGATATACGAGCAACTTTCGTCGGGACCGTTCAAAGATACCTTTAGTCCTGATAAGCCGCTGACGGGCGCTGAGCGAGAGCTGATTACCCGCGACCTCAATATATTGCGGGAGACTTTTGTGAAGCAGGTCGCGGGATACCGGGGTCTGCCAATTGAAAAGGTGGACGCACTCGCTGACGGTTCTACGATGCTTGGGCAACAAGCACTTGAGAGCGGACTCATCGACGGAATCGGAGGCTCACGCGAGGCACTCGCATATCTTGAACAAATAATCGGAGAGCCAATTAGTCTCTGCTGGCAGTAAAGAGATTCTACTTCAGGGCTGCACGGAGTTTTTCTCCCATTGCGACAAACTCCCCTTCTGCATATGGTCGTCCCGGCCATGGCCTGTGGGGGTCTCCCACCGTACGAGGCATCACGTGCACGTGTGCGTGAAATATCATTTGTCCCGCACCCGCGCGATTATTCATACCGAGGTTTATGCCGTCAGTTTTCAAAGCTTTCTCAAGGGCGTGAGCGACGATGCGCGATGTTCTCATGACGGCTGCCCAATTTTTCTCATCAATATCGAATATATCCTTCGAATGCTCTTTCGGGATGACGAGGGTGTGTCCGGGATTGATAGGGTTTATATCAAGGAATGCAAGAGTATCCCCATCTTCGTATACGACTTGGGCGGGAATCTCCCGCGCAGTAATTTTGCAGAACAGGCAATCAGAAGTCATAAATGCAGTATATCGTATTTAGTATTTCGTATGTCGTATACTAGATACCATATACGAGATACTATATACCGCACGCATGTATTCTAGAATTGTCCGTTCGTTGCTCGAAAAACGCGGTATCGCATTGGAATCGGACGTCGCGGCATTTCTCAATCCAGACTATGGCCTTCATACGCACAGTCCATCCTTGTTACACGGAATGGACGTGGCGGTGGGGCGCCTCCTGCAGGGAGTAGAACGGAATGAGCGCATCGCCATCTATGCTGATTTTGATTGCGACGGAATCCCGGGCGCCGCACTTTTCTCAGATTTTTTCACCAAGCTTGAATACGAGAATTTCGAAGTGTACCTGCCGCATCGTGATAGGGAGGGTTATGGATTTCACACGACCGCGATAGAAGCGCTCGCCGCCCGTGACGTGAAACTCATCATTACAATCGACGTCGGGACAACGGCGGTCGATGCCGTACGCTTTGCAAAAGAAAAAGGCGTGGACGTCATTGTGACAGACCACCACGAGATTTCAGCGTCTCTCCCCGACGCCGTTGCGGTACTCAATCCGAAGATATCTCCCTACCCGTTTCCACACCTCTGCGGAGCCGCGGTCGCATTCAAGCTCGTTCAAGCGACGCTTTCAGAGGGAAAAAAGAGAGGCGCGGGGCGTTTTCAAAAGATACAAGACGGCTGGGAAAAGTGGCTTCTCGATACGGTCGCAATCGCGACTATTGCCGATATGGTTCCGCTCGTCGGAGAAAATCGCGTGCTCACTCACTGGGGCATCCAAGTATTGCGCAAGTCACCACGTCCCGGTATCCGGGCTGTCTGCAGCACGCTGCGCTTGCGTCAGAGTGAGCTCTCCGAGAGTGACATAGGATTTTCTATTGCCCCTCGCATCAATGCCGCATCACGCATGGACGAGCCCGACTTGGCGCTTCGGTTCTTGGTCACGCGCGACATCGGGGAAGCTGAGAAGGTGACAGCTCAGCTCGAAAAGTTGAATGCACGGCGAAAAGGCGTGGTGGCAGGTTTGGTAAAACAAGCACGCGCACACGTGAAAGAGAGATTTACAGAGAAAGACCGTGTAGTCGTCTTGGGTAATCCCGAATGGAAACCTGCCCTTTTGGGTCTTGCGGCGAATTCTATTATGGGAGACCGCGGCGGTATCGTATGTATGTGGGGACGCGATGCAAACGGCAAGCTCAAGGGCTCATGCCGTTCCGATGGAGACGTTTCCCTCCTCGACCTCTTTCAGAATGCCGGCGATGTCTTTGAGGAATACGGAGGACATGCCGCGTCGGGTGGCTTCACCGTCTCGCACGAACATGTACATCGGTTACCAGAGACGCTTGCCCGCGCCATCGATACCCTGCCTCTCCGTTCTCCTCTCGGCACGCTCGAGCACGATGTATCCGTAATGCTCTCTGATATTTCAGGGATTCTATTCAAAGAGATTTCAAGACTTGCACCCTTTGGTGTCGGAAACCCCAAGCCCCTCTTCCTTTTGAGTAATACGACCATTACAGGCGTAAAGCGTTTTGGAAAAGAGCAAAATCACGTCGAGGTCGTGCTCGAGTGCCGCGAGAGCGGCAAGTCGGTCCGGGGTTTTGAGTTCTTCAAGTCCCCTCACGACTTCTCTCTTTCGCCAGAGCCAGGATTGTTTGCAAATGTGCTTGCGACCATAGAGCGTGATTCCTACCACGGTGGACTCGCCTTGCGTATTGTCGACTTCCTCCCTGTCCCGTGAGAATTGAGTAGCTTGTGTAGCATCGTATACACAGGGGCTATTGGCTTTTCTGTTGCCCATGCTAGCGTGGTCATATGAATACATTCAGAGCGGGTGCGATGATTGGATTTGGGTGGGAGACTTTCAAGAAGCGTCCATGGTTCTTCGCCGGCGTCACCTTCATTGTCGGTGTACTATCCGGCGGAACAAGTTTCAGAATGGGAGATAGTATCCAGAACTCGCCATCTACAATCGCGCTGATCGTCTTCGTCGGGCTTGCCATGGCGGTCATTTCAATCTTGGCAAAAATGGGGTCAATTCAAGTCGTGCTGAAGGCGCAGAATAACGCGGACTCTGTCACATTCAGTGACTTGTGGGCGCCGCATCCTTTCTGGAAGTACGTTGGAGCTTCCATGCTCGTCGGCATCATTGTCGTCGTAGGACTCATTCTCCTCATAGTCCCCGGAATACTGTGGGGCTTACGATACATGTTTGTCCCGTACCTTGTGATGGAGCGCAAACTCAAGCCTTTCGAGGCACTTAAAGAAAGTGCTCGTATCACAGACGGTCACAAATGGCAGCTTCTAAAAATGATTGGGCTCATCGTACTTGTGAATATTCTTGGATTCCTCTGTCTGGTTGTAGGGCTGCTTGTATCAGGTTCCGTGTCGTCGCTCGCTATCGCGCACGCGTACCGCACATTATCGTTTCAAGTAGAGGCTCCCGCAGTAGTGTAATGAAAAAAATCATAATCTACACGGATGGCGGGGCGCGCAATAATCCAGGCCCCGCTGGGGCGGGGTTTCAGGCCCTTGAGGGAGAGAGACTCTTGTTTGAGGGTAAGCAGTTTCTTGGGAGTCAGACTAACAATTGGGCAGAATACGAAGCCGTGGCGCTCGCGCTCCACGACGCGAAAGTGCGCGGACTTGGAGGGCGGGAAATAGAAGTAAGAATGGATTCTAAGCTCGCCGTCGAACAGATATTGGGAAATTGGAAGATAAAAGAACCAACTCTCAAGCCGCAAGTTGCGAAGGTGCGAGCGCTGCTCGCAGATTTTCCTAAACATCATTTCGTACACATTCCTCGAGAGCAAAATGCTGAAGCAGACAGACTCGTCAACGAGGCGGTAGACGAGGCCACATAGTGTCCATGAGGACGGAGGTTCTCTGGACACTCGTCGCGGGATTTCTGATAGGTGTTTTCGTGCGTTCGTTTACGCCACTCGGTCTCTCGGTGGTTGCTTTCGGGCTCCTTCTTGCGACGGCAATGCTCGCACTCGCTTTCCTCGATGTATCACGAAAGAAACCGCTCATCATCGTATCAGTGGTATTTCTTGCTTTCGCGGGGGGAGTTGCGCGAATGCATGCAGCGACTCTTGAAGGAGATGCTTCACTTACCGAACGGCTCGATAGCCCTGTAACACTAGAAGGATATGTGACAGCGGAACCAGATGTACGCGACACTGGAGTCCGAATTTCTCTGCACGTCGAGCGGCTCGTTGTCGCAAGCCCCGTTAGAAGCGGTGCTTCTAACGGGGCAAGCAGCACCACTCCAGTAAGTGCGGGTGTGATTGCGTCGGTCCCTCCACATACGGAGGTCTTGTATGGCGACAATGTGCGCGCCGTCGGCACGCTCAGACTCCCCGAGGCTTTTGATACGGGGTTCGGTCGGCAGTTCCGCTATCCAGAATATCTTGCAAAGGATGGTATCGGCTATCAGCTCGCTTTCGCGCAGATAGAAAAGACGGAGGGTAATCGGGGAAACGTCCTGAAAGCCGTGGCGATACGCGTTAAGCACGAGTACCTCAGCGGCGAAACTGCCGTACTCCCGGAACCCGAGGCGGGACTCGCAGGCGGGATTACGGTGGGGGACAAGCGCTCTATAGGCAAAGAACTGTCTGCAGACTTTCAGCGTGCATCGCTCATTCACATGGTTGTTCTTTCAGGACACAACATAACTGTCGTTATCAATGCGATTTCATATGTGCTCACGTCACTGCCAAGAGTCTTCCAGTTCGGCGGGAGCGGATTGGCCGTGCTCTTTTTCATGCTCATGTCGGGCGGAGCAGCAAGTGCCGTGCGCGCCGGAGCGATGGCTTTTGTCGCGGTGTTGGCGCGTGCCACGGGACGCACCTACCTCGCGGGGCGCATCCTCGGAGTCGTGGCGTCACTGATGGTGTTGTGGAATCCATACGAGCTTGCGTTTGACCCGAGCTTCCAATTGTCTACGCTTGCAACGCTCGGACTCATTTCTTTTACGCCTGTATTCACTGAACGGCTGCTTTGGCTCACGGAGCGGTTCGGCGTGCGCGAGATTGTCTCCTCGACTTTTGCGACGCAGCTTGTGGTGCTGCCTCTGCTGCTCTATCAGAACGGATTGCTCTCATTGGTCGCACTCCCCGCAAACCTCCTCGCCCTCGTGGCGGTACCTCTTGCGATGTTCGCGTCGTTTGTTGCAGCGGTAGGCGGCATGATTGCCGGCTCGTACGCTGTCCCGCTCGCGTTTCCTGCATACCTTCTGCTCGCGTACATTATCGGAGTCGCCAAATTCTTCGCCGCGCTTCCGTTTGCCGCCGTCTCGATTTCTGCCTTTAGCGCATGGTGGCTCCTGCTCGTATACGCGGTGATTTTTTCTTGGAGGTATAATCGGCTGACTCATTCGCCGAGCTCTGTTGTTGAGTAGGGACTCAGTGTGCTACTATTTGCATTGAGTTGAGTATGGAAAAACCTAAGCCGCAAAGGAATACACCAGTGGATTCAGACGAAGCAAGACGCACCGCCGAAGAGGGCTTACGAGTTCCCGGTACAGCGAACTTCCGTCTTCTCGAAGATGGGGGTGGTCCTGTCGGGAGGCAGGCAATCGAGGCCGAGTCGATTCTTGGTCATGATAACCTCGAGGCCAAAACTGAGATTGAAAAGGATTCTGACGACCAGGCAAGAAATCCTTCGGCCAGTGGCTCCTTTAGGATACATCCCAACAAGCTCGATTAAGCAAAGTCCGCTTCGGCCGACTAAATCGAAAAAGGCGCGACCAGTTGGTCGCGCCTTTCAATTTGGTTTGCAAGGAAGGCTACATCCCTCCGCTCATTGAAGCTGCTGCCTTTGGCTGTGCGTACCATCCGTATGCTGCTGCTGGAATTATCCAGTAACCAGCGAGGACGAGGGTAGACCAGTTGGCGAGGAATGGCCAGAAGTTGGGGAGAACCCCGATGACTGCCGAGAGCGAGCCAGTCTGCGATAAGACTCCCGAAACTCCCGTAACAAATGCCGTCGCGATGGCAACCACGAAGCCTGTGGCACCGAAGATGGCGCCGCTCTTGAGGTCGCGTGCACCGTACCACCACGTGAGTGCTCCTACGAGGACAGCTGAGAGTATGACAAAGGTGACATATTGTGCGGTGAGTATCCCGCCGCTTGTCGATGCTGGAACAAGTGCGACCACGGCTGCAAGAACCGTATTTATCAAATAATTACCTAAAAACACCACTAAAATCGCTCTATCGAGTTTCATAATGTATATATATTATCCTAATGTCTAAAGGATACCATGCCCAAGGGGGTGCAAGCACCTTCTCCACACTTCGACTCGCTGTGCTCGCTCAGTGTAAACACCACAAGATTAAGCGAGATGAAGTACCCTATGCTTGTCGAAGGGCTGTCATCTCACCTCCGCGAACCTCTTCTCAATAACCCCCCAATTCAGATTCTTGAAGAATGCGTCAATGTATTTGCCTTTGCCTGTGGTGCCGTAGTCGAGTAGAAATGCATGCTCCCATACGTCGAGCGCGAGGATAATGGGGAGTGTGACGAAGTGCCCCTGATGTTGTTCACCCGTGAAGCCTGTTTGGAAGCATCTGCCGACAGAATCCCAATAGAGAATTGCCCACCCTGGGCCGCGCATGTTGCCGATGTTTTTCAGTACGAGCTGGGGCTGACCTTCTCCGTTCATAGGAAATTCTGCCGCGATCTGCTGCCAGAAAGAACTTGAGGTATCTGGTGCCTTCGCTCCTCCTTCGAGTTGCTCAAAGTAGTGTTCGTGAAGTCGCATGCCGCCAAATTCGAAGCTCCGGCGGCGCCACAGCTCGGAGATTGCGTGAGCGTTTTTCTCGCTGTCGTCCATAAGCTCTACTGCCGCGCTCGTGATGGCGTTGAAATTTTTCACGTAGCCTTCGTAGAGACCGATGTGCTGCTTCACCGATTCGTCGGAGATTCCTTCGAGCGAAGGCAAGTTGAATTTCTTTGCTTTGTATGTGTGCATCGGTAGATTATATCACTTTGGTTTGCGAGAGTAGAATTACGTGATGCGACGGAGCCTGCAGGTTAAAGGCATAACGATACTTTTGCTCCTCATTATTACTGGATGTCTCTGGTACGCAGTGATGCGCGAAGACCAACATGGGCTCCTCACGGTTTCGTTTCTTGATGTTGGTCAGGGGGATTCTATTTTCATAGAGGCACCAAGCGGTCGGCAAGTGCTTATCGACGGCGGACCGAGTACCAAAGTGTTGCGGGAGCTTTCCAGAGTAGTTCCGTGGTACGACCGTTCGATTGACGTCATCATCCCGACACATCCCGATGCCGACCACGTCAATGGTCTCATTGATGTCCTTGCGCGCTATCGGGTGGACGCGGTTGTTCACTCCAGCGTTGAAAGCGATACGTCGACATTCTCCGCCCTCAACAAAACGATTGCGGATGAGAAAGCGCGCGATATTGTCGCTATGCGGGGACAAATCATTGAACTTGGAGGAAGCGCGTACCTTGAAATACTGTCTCCTGACCGGCTCATGCCGCATATCGATACCAACGACGGCTGCGTGGTCGCGCGACTCGTCTACGGCACGACGGCATTTATGTTTTCGTGCGATGCGCCGCAATCGATAGAGAATTATCTTGTCTCACTCGACGGTTCGGCGCTTCGTTCCAATGTATTAAAGGCAGGGCACCACGGTTCCAAGACCTCCTCATCGGACCTCTTCCTCGGATACGTCGCTCCGGAATACGCCGTTTTTTCGCGCGGGTGTGATAATAAATACGGTCATCCAAGCAAGGAAGTGATGGATAGATTTGTGAGATTCAACATACCCACGTTCGATACTTGCGCACAGGGGACAGTGACGTTTGTGACAGACGGTACACGGCTATGGATCCGCTAAGTGGTGTGCGATAAGCAAGGTTGTTTGCTTGTAATGAGGATGTTACAACGATGTGGGCTGCGTTGTTCTTAAACTGAAACATGGAAGGGCTTACCGATGAGGCAAGGTCTCACAATGAATGCAAAAGTGCAGATATTTGTCTGCATGGCAATGTTGATGGTTGCATCCTTTCCTCAATATACGTGGACACAATTCGTCAACCCAATTGACGATGTGACCCGCTGGGGGAAGGCAAATATCCAATTTACCTACTTCACGTTTGGCATGGCGCAAGCCGTGACCACAGGCGTGCTTGGTATTTTGGTCGACCGATCGTTTGCCGGTCCGCGCATTGTCGCATTGTTCGGTGCGGTGATGTTGTATGTCGGACTTTCCACTGAAGCGCACGCAGCATCAGTGGAGTTGCTCTGGCAAGGTGGGTTGGTCACGGGCATCGGTGTGGGCGCCCTTACCGCCGCTTGCTACGGGAGTGCCCTCAAGTGGGCGCCCGGTAAAAGTCGGGGAATCGCGCTTGGAGTGACTGCGTTTGGGTATGGCGGCGGCACCTTCTTCATTCTGCCGTTCCTGCCTATCAGTCATTGGATTCGCGATTTCGGATATCAGGTTACGCTCGAAAAGCTCGGTATCATTCTCGGACTCCTTGTGGCCGCACTCGCGTTCTTTATGCGGTCATGGCCCGAGAATGAAATTGCGCGTGAATCTGAAGAATCCAAACGCGCAATTGTCTCGATTCCTCACGGGATCGCGGCGTTCGTCGTGGTTTATCTGGCGTTCGTGCTCGTGGCGCTGAGCGGTTCGATGATTATCGCCCAGCGAGGTCCAATGGCGTCTAGTTTCGGTATGCGAGATGTTCAGCTGACGTTCCTCTGGGTTACTCAAGGGGTACTGACATGGACAATCATGCTGGACAGTCTTGCGAACGGACTTTCTCGCCTTTTCTTCGGGAAACTCTCCGATCGCACAGGTCGTCCGCCCGCCATGGGTATTGCGTTTTGCCTTGAAGCGATCGGATTCGTCTGGCTGTCCTACGAGCTACACAATCCAATGATGTTCGTGGTGTTAACGGGTCTCGTCTTTTTCGCCTACGGTGAGATTTTCGGCCTGTTCCCAGCGCTCATCGGCGATATGTTCAGAAAGCGTAACATCGCCGCAATCTTCTGTCTGCTGTACACCGCGAAAGGGTTCGGCGCGATCGCACCTTGGGCGTCGAGTTACCTCGTGAAGGGAAAGCTCGTAACCTGGGAGCAATTGCTCTGGATCGGAGCCAGTCTCGATATTCTGGCAGCAATCCTGATTCTGGCGGTAGTTCCGCGTCTGATGAGACGTGCAACGAATCCGACCTGACCTAGTCTGGATTGGCGTGAAAAAGAGCCCGGGGCGACCCCCGGGCTCTTGTTTTTTGCTTTGGAGAGCTATACGAGGCCAGCTTTCTTGAGTGTGAGAAACGCCCCGCGCTTCTTCATAGTCTTGAGTCCTTTTGCAGAAACACGCACAGTCACTTTCTTGCCGAGTTCAGGAATGAAAAGAGTTTTCTTCTGGAGGTTAACTTGGCGACGGCGTTTGCCTGTCGGGTTGAATTTGGTCGCGCGGACGCGGTTGGAATACCCACCGCCTACCTGTGAGCTTTTGCCTGTTATGTCGCAAACACGAGCCATATGTCGCGGCATCTTAGCACTGCGTGGAAGCAAACGCAACGGAAACAACTATATGTTAGTATTTCTCAACATATGGAATTTCTCGACACCGTTTTCGTAGTAGTGATAATCATCTTCTCGGTCATCATCCACGAGGTGATGCACGGCGTCGCGGCCGACGCGCTCGGAGACCCGACCGCCCGATATGCGGGGCGTCTCACCCTCAATCCGATTCCGCACATCGACGTTTTTGGCTCGATCCTTCTCCCTGTCCTTTGCGCACTCTCTCCCGGGGGTTTTATTTTCGGCTGGGCGAAGCCCGTTCCCTATAATCCCTACAACCTTTTTCGTTCACCTCGCTGGGGGGAAGCCATAGTGGCTGCGGCTGGGCCCGCATCAAACCTCGTGATTGCACTCATTACGAGTCTCGTCATACGCCTGAATATTTTCCCCGACACAGCAGGTGTTCTCCTCTACATCGTCGCTATCAACGTCTCGCTCATGCTTCTTAACCTTATCCCCGTACCCCCACTCGACGGTTCGAAGATTTTGTCGAGCCTTCTCCCGAAGAGTTTTGGGTACGATGCACTTCGCGACCGCATGGAACAAAATCCCTTCCTCGGTTTCGGAATCGTTCTCCTCCTCATCGTTGTTTTGGGAGGAGCCTTTGGCACCCTCGTATACGGAATCGCCCACGCAATTACGGGTGTCTAAAACATAAACGCGCCGTCCACACTGGACGGCGCGTTTTATTCCCCTTCGCCTCACATGCGGGTGGATTATCTTTTCGCTTGCTCAGGTCGTCTTACAAACTCGTCAATGCACACATCGATACGGTTGTAGGACACAACGGTCTTTTCGTCGGACGGTTTTCGTTCGAATATCGTGGCTCCCGTTGTCACGGCTTGTTCAAGAAGCCAGGCATTTCCCTTCGGTGCCCGCTCGTACTTCAGAGTGGCGACAAGCTTTTCGCCAGGGGGAAGTCGATTGGCAGTGTAATTCATTCCGTTGGGACCAGCCGTCACGTTTACCTGTAGATGTTGTCTTCCGCTCATTTTGTCCTCCCAAATGCTTCAATGCGACCAACGCAGCCCGAAATCTATACGAAAGCTTGCGCTCGCGCAATGCAGGTAGTACACCCCGTGAGATATGATTTATCCGATGATACTCATGGTCATATTGAGCTTGTTGGTAAGCTGCTGTACTCAAAACGCTGGACTTTTTTATCTCATGGGGTACACTCCTCGGACTCCCTCTGGGAGTTTTCATTTGCTCGTTCGACGAGCTCAGAGTAAACATGTCTACGATAAATCAGCTTACGCGCAAGAGTCGAGTCAAAAAGACGTGGCGCACGAAGACCATCGCGCTTTCGCGCGGTTTCAATACGCTCCAGAATCGACCTTCATTCTATGCAGCTCCTTTTAAGCGCGGCGTTTGCACCCGTGTTACTACAAAGACGCCTCGCAAACCAAACTCTGCAATCCGTAAAATCGCCCGCGTACGCCTCACCAACGGCATGGAAGTTACCGCTTACATCCCAGGAGAAGGCCACAATCTGCAAGAGCACTCAGTTGTCCTTATCCGCGGCGGTCGCGTGAAGGACATCGGCGTACGCTACACTATCGTTCGCGGAAAATTGGATGCTACGGGTGTAGAGAAACGCCGTCGTGGCCGTTCGAACTACGGTGCAAAGAAACCGAAAGCTGCCAAGTAATTTTTATGCGACGCCCTATCAAAAATAGAAAACAGCCTCAGCCGGACGAAGTCTACGGCTCTTTCAAGGTTGCCAAGCTCATTAACTACGTAATGGAGTGCGGAAAAAAAGATACTGCCCGCAAAATCGTCTACAGGGTGATGGATGAATTGAAGAAAGAAGGGGACCCCCTTCTCATTCTTGAAGAGGCGCTCGAAAAAGCCTCTCCTGCCGTAGAAGTACGCTCACGCCGTGTCGGTGGTGCCAACTATCAGGTTCCGCGCGAAGTGAATCCGGCTCGCAAAATGGCACTCGGTATGCGCTGGATTGTAGAAGCTGCCGAAGGTACCAAGGGCAAGCCAATGCACGAGAGTCTTCTCGCTGAAATTCAAGCTGCGCATAAGGGTGAAGGGGCCGCGGTCACTAAGAAAGAAACGACTCACAGAATGGCTGAGGCAAACAAAGCGTTCGCCCACTTCGCGTGGTAATTTCTCAGTATAAATAGCAAACGCGGGCGGGAAAACATTCCCCGTCCGCGTTGTGCGTCACGCACAAGCGCGTCACGCGGCCTTTCTGGCTACCACGCCGACCACAACCTCATCCATCTCGGAGATAAGCTTGGTGCTGTCTCTGACCCAGCCGGAAGCCCGGATAATAGAAGTTTTTCCGGGCCTAATCTGCTTGACCTCGACGCCGATACGGATGGTAGCGGAGTCCGGGGTGATCTTGTTGCGGAATTTTACTCCGTCAACACCAACCGCCATACCGTCGCCGCGGGGGCCCGTCCACGCCAACATGAAGCCCGCAAGCTGGAGCACGCTATCGAGGCCATAGACCCCGGGCATAAGCGGGTTGTTCTTGAAGTGGTACTTGAAGTAGAAGTCGTCGGGCCGTACATCGTATTCGGCAACGGCGCAACCTTTGCCGTCCTTGCCGCCGACCTCGTTGATGTCGATGATGCGGTGAAGCATCAGCATCGGGGGCAGAGGAAGGGGCGGGACGTCATCGCCGAATTCTAGATTCGCGTAAGCAAGCAGGTCGAACGCATTATAAGCGGCTTGTTTCGGGAACAGGCGCACTGTAGGCGGGTTTCGAATATTCACCGGTCTCCTCCTTTATGTCTTGGTTGTACAGGGATTTGGTAGTGCAGGACCAGGACCAGTCCTATCGGATTTATATAGTATAGGCTTGAGTGTGTCGAGAAGATTGCTTTTCACTCCGATTTCCGTTACATTAGTGCAACGCCGTTTGCGGCGTTTTTATTTAAAGATATGTCACGCGATTACCCACTCGAAAAAGTACGAAATTTCGGCACCCCAGTAGTACAACGCTGCGCGTTGACTACGGGGCAGGTCGTCGCTAACCCCGCATCAAAATATGAGTAGAGATTACCCGTTGGAGAAGGTGAGAAATTTTGGGATAGTGGCGCACGTGGATGCGGGCAAAACGACCACATCCGAGCGTATTTTGTATTACACAGGCGAGTCGCACAAAATCGGTGAGGTACACGAAGGCAACACAGTCACCGACTGGATGGAACAAGAGCGCGAGCGCGGTATCACCATCACCGCCGCCGCCATCACGTGTTTCTGGAACCCCTCGTACATGGGCACCGACCTCTCCGAAAAAGTCCGTTTCAATATCATCGACACCCCTGGACACATCGACTTTACTTCAGAAGTGAAGCGTTCAATGCGCGTGCTTGATGGTGCAGTTGTCGTCTTCGACGGCGTCGCCGGCGTCGAGCCGCAATCCGAGACCAACTGGCGTTACGCAGAAGAGGCGAATGTGCCCCGCATCTGCTACATCAACAAGCTCGACCGCACGGGTGCATCTTTTGAAAAGTCATACGCAAGCATCTTGGACCGGCTTTCAAACAAGGCAGTTCGATTCCAACTCCCAATAGGACTTGAAGATAAATTCGAGGGAATCATCGACCTGCTCTCAATGAAGGCATACAAATTTGAAGGAGAGATGGGAAAAAATGTCATTGCATATGACATTCCCGCAGACATGATGGCCGATGCGAACAAGTATCGCGCAGAGCTCGTGGAGAGAATTGTCGAGAATGACGATGCGGTCATGGCTGAATTCTTGGATGGAAAAGAGATTCCACTCGAAACACTCCGCAAGACACTTCGCAAGGGTGTCATCGCCAACAAAATCTTCCCCGTACTCACGGGCTCATCACTCAAAAACAAAGGCGTGCAGCTCGTACTCGATGCGGTCGTGGATTACCTCCCGTGCCCGAAGGACATGCCGGAATCAAAAGGCATCAATACGGATACAGGCGCAGAAGAGACTCGTCCTGCATCCGATGAGGCTCCCTTCGCTGCACTCGTTTTCAAAATCCAGACCGACCCATTCGTGGGACAGCTTTCGTTCTTCCGCGTGTACTCAGGCACATTCACAGCCGGCGATACGGTATACAACTCTGCCAACAACAAGAAGGAACGCGTCGGACGCATCGTGCGCTTGCAGGCTGATAAGCGTGAAGATGTGAAGACGGTCTATGCAGGAGAAATCGCTGCAGCTGTCGGTATGAAAGAAGTGAAAATCGGCCATACTCTCTGTGACGTCGCGCACCCAATCGCACTCGAATCAATCGTATTCCCAGAGCCAGTGGTCTCAATGCGCATCGAGCCAAACACAAAAGCAGACCAAGAGAAAATGGGTATGGCACTCTCGAAGCTTTCCGACGAAGATCCGACCTTCCGCATCAAGTCGGACCCTGAAACGATGGAAACCATCGTATCGGGAATGGGCGAGCTCCACTTGGAAATTATCGTTGACCGCATGAAGCGCGAATTCGGCGTGCAGGCAACGACGGGCAAGCCGCAGGTCGCGTACCGCGAAACCATTCAAGGCACCGCGGATGTCGAATACAAACACATCAAGCAGACAGGAGGTCGCGGCCAATACGGTCACGTCAAGATTCGCATCAAGCCATTGGAGCCGTTGGAGGAAGGCAAGAAACTCAAAAACAACGTGGACCGCGAAGACCATTTCGAATTCATCAACAACATCAAAGGAGGCGTCATTCCGCAGGAATACATCCAGCCGGTAAAAAAGGGTCTTATCGAAGCGATGGAGCGTGGCATCCAAGCGGGATTCCCCGTCGTCGACATTTCCGTCGAGCTGTACGACGGCTCGTATCACGACGTAGACTCATCTGAAATCGCATTCAAGCTCGCGGCTATCAACGCGATGCAAGAGGCTATGCAAAAAGCGAAGCCGGTATTGCTCGAACCAATCATGAAATTGGAAGTCGTTGTCCCTGAGAAGTTCATGGGTGACGTGACCGGCATGATTAATTCGAAGCGTGGTGCTATCGAGGCGATGGGCGAGCGCGGACAAGCACGCGTCATCACGGCCAAAGTGCCGCTTTCAGAATTGTTTGGATTTACCACACAGCTCCGATCCCTTACCGAAGGCCGCGGCGTCCCCAACCTCGAATTCAGCCACTACGCGATTGTCCCGAAGAGTGCTGCCGACCTCGTTATCGCAAGCAGGAAGTAAGTAACACCCGCATCCTTCCGGAGCGGGCGAGTGATAGAATAAATCGATGCCGAAAGCGCGAGTGCTTTTTCTAATGCTGCTACTTTTCGCATTGCCTGCGCTTGCCTTTGCTGGT
This sequence comes from Candidatus Nomurabacteria bacterium, assembly GCA_943359395.1. GTDB lineage: Bacteria > Patescibacteriota > Minisyncoccia > Phycocordibacterales > UBA2100 > UBA10103. The sequence continues at coordinate 56,986 of CALRHH010000003.1, read as the reverse complement.
TCGCAGAATTTCACCTCAAGCGGCACCTTTACTGTGCCAACGTACGTGTCGCTCACCGTCACGGTGAACGGGTCTGGTGGCGGCGGTGGAGGCGGCGGTGGAGGGGCATATATTTTCTATGGTAACGGCGGGGATGGTTCTGCGGGGACATCAGGAGGAACCGTGTCTTTCAACGGCAACGTTATCGGTAACGGCGGCGGCTTCGGCACCGGCGGTGGCGGCGGCACGCAAGATGGCGGCGGCGGTTCTAGTGCCGGAAGTACCGGTTCCAACGGTTCCAGCGGCACTGCTTCTGGCGGCGACACGAACACTACAGGGGCAGGGGCAGGCGGCGGCACCGGCGGTGGCGGCGGTTTTACAGCAAACCCAGATTGTCAACAACTTCCCGGCGGCGGCACTGGCGGGAATGGCGCTGCCGGAGGGAAAGCGGTAAAAACCTACTCCGTAGGCCAACTTACCCCGGGCGCGGGCATAACGGTCACCGTCGGAAACGGAGGGACCCCTGGCGGCGGAGGGACAAGCGCGGGGTGTGCAGCGTCGGGCACCGCTGGCAATGCAGGCACCAAGGGCTCCGTCTCCATTACGTGGACGGACCCCGCTGCACCCACCGTGACCACCTCGGCCGCTTCGGGTGTGACGATAAACAGTGCGACGCTCAACGGCTCCATTGCCGCGACCAACGGTTCGGACGCGACACAACACGGATTTGCTTACGGTACTGTTTCGACGCTCACGACCGTCATTGCGACCACGACGCTCGGCTCGAAATCGGGGACAGGCTCTTTTAGCGGGGCCGTCTCATCGTTGTCGACGGGCACCACATACTACGTACGCGCCTATGCGACCAACTCCAACGGCACCGGATACGGAAGCATTCAGAACTTCACGACGGCGTCGCCCACACTCACTATCAACAAGGCCGTTACTATCAACGGCGACCTCAATATCACCGGCGCGCTCTCCAAGAGCTCAGGCTCGTTCGTTATCGACCATCCGCTCGACCCGAAGAACAAATTGCTCTACCACTCGTTCGTGGAATCACCGGAGGTGATGAATGTGTACGTCGGCCGCGCGACGCTCGATGATGCCGGCAAGGCGACAATATCTCTGCCAACCTATTTTTTGCCGCTCAACAAAGACTTCCGCTATTTCGCAACGCCAATTGAGGTTGCGATGCCGGATTTGCATCTTTCGGTTAAGGTAAAACCGCGCTTTCTCGGATTGTTAGGCACTCCGGTTTTCACCATCGCGGGCGGGAGCCCTGGCGGAGAGGTGAGCTGGATGGTGACCGGCGTGCGGCACGACCCGTACATCCTCGCGAATCCAATAATTCCGGAAGTACAGAAAGGCGCGGGCGCCCCGTATGCGCAGGGCATGTACATTCATCCGGAATTGTATGCGACGAGCACGAAACAAAAATAGTATGAGACGATACTTTATTCTCGGAGTTGGCGTTGTCATGATTATCGCCCTCACTCCTGTGGCGCGAGCGGCGCTCACCATCAATGCAAACCTGCTTACGAAGAGCACGTTTGATATCACAGGCTCAATCTCCAAAGGTGCAGGCACCTTCGTCATCGACCATCCGACGGACCCTGCCAACAAACTCCTGTACCATTCGTTCGTCGAATCGCCCGATACGCTGAATCAATACAATGGAATCGCACAGTTCGATGGAAAAGGCGAAGCGACAATTCAACTACCGGATTACTTTGAGGCACTCAACAAGGATTCCACTTATCAATTCTTCCCAATGAACGCGTCGATGCCCAATCTGTACATTAAACAAAAGATACAAGACAACGCGTTCGTCATCGGCGGCGGTGCACCAGGCGGCGAGGTGAGCTGGATGGTCACAGGAATCCGTCACGACCCGTACATCCTCGCGCATCCTATCGTTCCTGAAGTCGAGAAGGGTCCCAGCGCGCTCCTCGATAAAGGGGAGTGCGTCTTTGAACCGTTATGCAAATAACGCCGCTACATCGATTAGGAGTCTTGGCGCTTGCCTCATTCGCCATCTTTGCATTGCCTGCGCTTGCCTTTGCTGGTTCCCAGAACTTCACATCATCAGGCACATTCACCGTTCCCTCGTACGGCTCGCTCACGGTGACGGTAAACGGCGCAGGGGGTGGCGGGGCAGGAGGAGCGGGCGGTTCCGCCTGGCTTAGCTCAGGGGAATACTGCAATAGCGCAACTAATCCCTATGCTCTGGGCGGTTCTGGTGGAAGTGGTGGAGCAAGTTCTTTCGCCTCTTCGGTCACTGTAAGCGGTGGGAGCGGAGGTGGCGGTTCGGGGGGGCAATATGCATCCCAAAACGGGAGCGCTGGCTCTAGCGGCACCGCATCGGGGGGCGACACCAATACTACTGGTGGAGGGAGTGGCGGCGGGGGTGGCGGAGCAGGGGGAAATGGCTCTCAGGCCTCAGGCGGTTCTGGTGGTTCCGGTGGCGCGGGTGGAAAGGCGGTCAAGACGTGGGCATCGGGTGGTGCTGGTGCACCCACGACGGGCCAAAATATCACAGTGACCGTTGGTTCGGGCGGTAGCGGAGGTGCCGGGAGTCCTGCGGGTTCCATAGACCCGTTTTGCGGTGGATACACGTCTGATGGCTCTAACGGCTCAGGTGGCACCGCCGGCTCTGTTTCAATTACGTGGACCCTACCCTCCTCTTCACGCAACCTCAGCATCAACAAAGCGGTATCGGTCGTTGGCAACATAACGGTCTCCAGTAATCTCACCAAAGGATCGGGGACGTTCGTCATCGACAATCCTGCGGATCCGGCAAACGAGCTGCTGTACCACTCATTCGTCGAATCGCCGGATGCGCTCAATGAGTACGCGGGCACCGCCGTCATCGGGAAAGATGGTATGGCGACCATACGTTTGCCGGCATATTTCGAGGCGCTCAACAAAGACTTCCAGTATTTCTTGCGCCCGATCGATGCGCCGATGCCGGAACTGCACGTGAAGCACGAAGTGAAGGACAATACGTTTGTCGTGGGCGGCGGTCTGCCGGGCAAAGAGATCTCGTGGATGGTCACAGGAATCCGTCATGACCCATACATCCTCGCGCATTCCATAATTCCAGAAGTCGAAAAAGGGCCGGACCAACTCGTGGACAAAGGGGAATATCTTTTTTCCGGGAATGCTCCAAACTGCTCGACGTTCTTCGGCTGCCTGTTGGATGTTTTCAAGCGATGGTTTTGATACAAACATCTTTACGTCCCCGGTGTTTCCGACCTCGAGTTTTCGCATTACACCATCCTGCAAAGAGTGCCAAATGTACTGGACGCGCACAAAAGCTTGACGCAAAAGCGGCTTCTGCTACTATGTCCCGACGCACGCTCTGTGCGTATTATTTTGTCCGGGATTTCCACCGTGCGGCCTAGCGAACCGCTTTAAACGAAGGATATCTCCCGCAAGGAATACGCCGAGCACCGAGGCTCTCGCCTCATCCAAAGCGTTGGCGCAGATTATAAATTATCGTGGCTAGCGAGGAACTGAAGTGGAAGTTTCACTTACACTTCATCCGAGCGAAGACATGATATGAGGGATTTATCCCGATTATTAGTTTTAAGGAATTAAATTATATGGCAGCAGAAGAATTTAATCGAAGCAAGCCGCACATAAACGTCGGCACAATTGGTCACGTCGACCACGGTAAGACGACCTTGACCGCGGCAATCCTCACCGTCCTCTCGAAAGCGGGGCAGGGCTATTCGGCGACGGTCAAAGGAGTCGATGACATCGACAAGGCGCCGGAAGAGAAGGCGCGCGGAATTACGATTTCGCTCTCGCACTCAGAGTACGAGACACCGACTCGCCACTACGCACACGTCGACGCTCCAGGACACGCCGACTACATCAAGAACATGATTACGGGAGCAGCCCAAATGGACGGCGCAATCCTCGTCATCGCAGCATCTGACGGCGTGATGCCCCAGACGCGTGAGCACGTCCTCCTCGCCAAGCAAGTGGGAGTGCCGAAGATGATTGTCTTCCTCAACAAGGTAGACCAAGTCGACGACAAAGACCTCATCGACTTGGTCGAAGAGGAAGTGCGCGAATTGCTCGAGAAGCAGGGCTTCGACGGCAAGAATACTCCTATCATCCGAGGTTCAGGTTTGAAGGCACTCGAGACTCCAGAACCGGGCAACGAGTGGTCAGACAAAGTCATGGAACTCGTCAAGGCTCTTGACGAGTACATCCCACAGCCTGTTCGCGAACTCGATAAGCCGTTCATGATGGCAATCGAAGACGTCTTCTCAATCGAAGGTCGTGGCACCGTCGTCACAGGCCGCATCGATCGTGGCGTCGTCAAAGTAGGTGAAGAAGTCGAAATCATCGGCCTCTTCGATACTGCTAAGACTACGGTCACAGGCGTTGAAATGTTCAACAAGTCACTCAACCAAGGTCAGGCAGGCGACAACGCCGGTGTGCTCTTGCGCGGGACAAAGAAAGAAGATGTACATCGCGGACAAATCCTCTCGAAGCCAGGAGCGGTCAAGCCGCACACTGAGTTTGAAGCGGAAGTTTACATCTTGACCAAGGAAGAGGGTGGTCGTCACACGCCATTCTTCACTGGCTACAAGCCACAGTTCTACTTCCGAACTACAGATGTTACAGGTGAAGTAACGCTCAAGGAGGGCGTAGAAATGGTTATGCCGGGCGACACCGTCACTTTCAAAGTGAAGCTCGTCGCTCCAATCGCCATGGAAGAACAGCTCCGCTTTGCTATCCGCGAGGGTGGTAAGACAGTCGGCGCTGGAGTCGTGACTAAAATCACGGTTTAATCCAAGTCTTCAAACGGGAATCGTTCGCAAACAAAACCCCGCCCCTCGGCGGGGTTTTGTTGTCTGGGTAAGGCTCGGAATCTCCCAGTGATACAATGCGGAGGTGAATTTTTATCTTTCTACACATCTTAAGCGTCGGCAAATGTGGGTTGTTGGATTTGTGCTCATTGCACTGCTTGGCGTACTCGGATTTATGAAGGCGGGACGTGACGCGCAAGGCACGCCTGTTGCTGTGTTGAAGCGTATTACTACTACGGGTATGTCTGGAAAAATAGCCGATGTGTATACTCAACTCCACGAGCCTGATTCTGGTTTGCGTATAAAGAAGGAATACCCAGACGCATCGCTCGTATACACCGATTTAGGTCGGGACAAGCCTTTTTCTTCCGAAAAACACCCATTTTTTTATTTTTACAGCCCTGAGGCTGGGAAGACGTTCGGTATTTGCTCACAGAATAGATCAGTACTGATATGTGATGGAAAGATGGATCATCGGGTGACGCTTGATGATGTGAAAAGCGGGAAGTGTACCGCTGCAGCGATAGTACTCATGCGCGATAGCGACCTCGACATGGTCGAGCAGCTCGACACTGTGCGGAAATTATGAGCAACTTCACCCCTCACATATGAATCCGAGCCACTCATTGCTAGAGACACACCTACCTGTTGCGGGACGGGTACTTCTCTCGTTGCTTTTCATCTTTCATGGGGCGTCGAAGCTCCTTGATTTTCCGGGTTCCGTACTTTTTATGGGTTCGCACGGATTCCCGATGCCGGAAATTGTGGTCGCGATTGCAATCATCGTTGAGCTCGGGTGCGGGCTCGCGCTACTTTTTGGTTTTAAAACGAAGATTGCCGCCTACAGCATCTCGGTCCTCACCTTCATTCTGACCCTCGTCGTATACTGGGGCTTTTGGGATTATGTAAGCCTTACGCAAATCCTGAAGAATCTCGCTATTATCGGCGGGCTTCTCTACGCTATACACTTCGCCGTAACTCCTGTCGCGAAGGTGGCGGGGGAGGAGTTTCTTCGTAGGAAATGAGTTTTGGGGAGTAGAGTGACATTGTAGAAAACATTGTGCTATATTGTTACTGTACTACGGTACTCGATATATATGACATCTAGCAGGAGCACCTATCTCGTAATTGCAGTTCTCGCAATAGCGGGAATCGGGTACTACGTCTTTGCAAACTATGCGACAACCCCCGTCGCGACTCGGACGCTCACTTTTATCATGGCGCACAAGCCGGATAATACCGATAACGTTGCTCTTCTCCAGGAATTTGCTGATAAGGTCAACCAGCGTACACAAGGAGCTATCACGATACGCTTGGTGGACCCGAATTATTCCGCGGTTGATTACAGTAGTCCGAAAACCACTTATACTTTAGGACTCGCCGAGGTGAATAGCGGTGCAGCCGATATGTCTCAGGTTTCTGTGACTAGTTACTCAGAGCTTTACCCCGCGCTCTACCCGCTTGATATCCTCAACGCACCAGGGATATTTTCAAGTCACGAACAGGTTGCGCGTGTTCTCGACGGGCCAGTGGGGGACGCGTTGCGCGACGTGGTAAATACGGGTTCTGGCGGGAAGCTTCATGCGCTCTCTTTTACGTACAGTGGCGGATATCGAGACATTTTCACGACGAAACCAATCTCGTCGCTGGCCGACCTCACGGGCCTTCGCACGTCATCCGTCCAGTACCTTTCGAAGGACTTTTTGCAGGGATTGGGTGTCGTTGTGCAGAGTAACGTTCCCGAACAATCGACTGCGTGGGAAGAGGGAATTGCGAACGACAGTCTGCAGGTGATAGAGGCAGAAATGATACGCGTCGAATCGTATCGTTCGAAAGCTCCCGCCGCATTCAATAAGATTAAGACCGTCCTTCAGACAGAGCACAACTTGTTTTTGACGCTTATGGTTATGAACGGCACTGTCTTTGCATCTCTCACTCCCGACCAACAGAATATTGTTGCCGAGGAAGCACAGACACTCGCGCTCAAAGAGCGAAAGCTCTCCATTGAGCAAGAGGTGACTGCCCGAACGGGCTTCATCAGAGACGGCATCACCATCATCATTCCGACCGAGGCCGAAAAGGGAATAGTCAGTGCCGCTGCCGCCTTGGTCCGCGCGAAGAATGCGGGAAAGCTCGGGGAGTGGTTCAATCGTATTTCCACAGAACGCTAGTCTCAGCTGTTGGTGTATCCCAAGGGTCCCGCCGTGCAAGCGGGATTTTTTGCCAGACTACCGGGTTTGGTATAATGCGGAAGTGGAATACGTTGCGTTTTTGTTGGGGATTAATGTGGGGAGGCGCATCGTGAAAATGGCTGCGCTCGCCGCCCTCATGGAATCACTTGGGTACAAAGATGTTCAGACATTTCTCGCGAGCGGCAATGTTCGTTTCCCTTCGGGAAAGACTACGCCGAGCGCGCTCGTGAAAACGATTGAAGGGGCACTCAAGAAGAAATTCGGATTTGATGTCGGGGTCATTGTGCGCACAGTGGGGGAGCTAGAGACAATGCAGAAGGCCAATCCATTCAAGGGCATCAAGGTTACCCCGCAGACGCGTCGCTATGTGACATTCCTCGCGGAGAAGCCAGCTTCACCGATGAAGGCTCAGCGTCTTACCGATGAATATGCGGTGCTGAAGGTGACTCCGGGCGAGGTATACAGTTGGCTCGAAATCAATCCCAAGATGCAGACGCCTGATGTGATGAAACTTCTCGGCGCATCGTACGGCAAGAAGATAACCACCCGAAATTGGAACACCATCGAAAAAATCCTCGCCTGAACCCATACATAATAAGCCTGCGGTTGCAGGCTTATTATGTATGCCACTTTTTACTCTAAAACCTGGGCGGTATAATGACAGGGTGAAGACGAAAGCACTCTACATTTTTGGGGCTATCTTGATGGTTCCCGTTCTTGCGCTTGCTTACTACGGTCTCTCTCCGCTCTTCATACATATTCAGGCGAACGAAACGGCTCCTGTGTCCGCACGGGAGGTTACGTTGCCAGCGCAGGTGATAGGTACGGCCGGCCATCCTGCCTCGGGGACGGCGCGCATTGTGCGGGCTGACGGTAAGGCGTATGTGCGCTACGAGAATTTCAAGACACTCAACGGCCCAGATATCCGTGTGTATCTTGCCAAAGATATGGAAGCAATGGACTTTATAGACCTCGGTCAAGTGCGTGCGACGGAGGGGAATATCAATTACGAGATTCCTGCTGGGGTAGATATAGCGCGGTATCGCTACGTCCTCACGTGGTGCAAAGCGTTTGGTGTACTCTTCAACTACGCTGACCTTGCGGGCGCGTAGTGAGTGTCTCTACCGTGTTACTTACACCTCCCGAAGAGCGAGAGGAAGAGCGAGCATTTTTCTCGTGGCGCTTGCGCGGATGGCAAGAACCATGACTTTAAGGATTCCCAGATGCCCCGTACTATTCGCAAGATAGTTGCTTCTCCCTTGACTTCGCTCGGCGGAGGGAGGGTTTCCTGCGAGCTTACGCTTACAACCGCAGGAGGTGCAGAAGCGCTTCGAGGAGCGGGCACACTCGGAACTTCGTACAAAGGGCTGACCAAGCTGTCGGCCACACGGCTAATCTGTCCGACGGTCGGTGGGGGAACGGGCTGCGGCTCAGCATCTTTCCTGACCGCCGTTTGCAACTCATCTACCCGCGATTGCCATTCGGGGAGGTCTCTTTGAAGCGCCGAGAGTGCAGCGGAACACATCTCATCACAAATGCCCGCTGCTCGCGCTTCCTGAAGCGATTCAATATAGGCGACGATTGCCGCGCGCTCCGATTCCGCCTGCGCGAGAGCGGCTTTATTCTGAGTTGCTGTGCGGAGTCTCTGAGTCCAGTCTCCGTTGATGTAGGCAAGGACTGATTCGTAGATTGCGGGGTACGTGATATCGACAGGTACACCGACCTCTACAACCTCAGGCTCAATCCACCGGGGACTCGACGTGCTCTCTGTGCTCGTCGCGTCCGCCTCCTTCCGCGAGTCTGAGAGTGTGCTGACTTGGTCGCTCGGCAAGAGGTCTGCAGCCGATTTCGCCGGTCTGGACTCGTTGCCCGGTACGGTTGTGGGGTTTGTCGTCTGCTCTTGCGGTGTAGAGGAGACGGACGGGGCAGGAGAGACCGTGGCGGTAGTATCGGCCGCTGTCACTTTTTGAACTGTCGATGGGAGGTTTTTGCCCTGCTGATTTCCGATAGCGAGAATTTGTGCAAGGATATCGGGCGAAGGCGGGGCGATAAGAGTGTTTGGGGCGAGTACGATATTTTGTACGATGACGGGTTGTGTTTGTGTCGGAGGAGGGGTCTTTGGTGTTGGCTGGGAAGAGCCGAGGAAAGATTGTATGTAGGTGACGACCGTGTTGGCGGGAACCGAGAAGAGTCCGCCAATGAGAGACGCAAAACCGGAAATATACCCGCTGCTCGGGCGGGAGCTCCAGCTCTGGTATCCGCTTGGGGCATTTGGATTTTGAAAAGTCGTCTGTGCTCGAGCCAAGTCTTGTAGGGGATAATTTCCTTGCGGTGCGGTATTGGAGGGACGCGTGTTGTTTGATGTCTAAATCGAGTCTGGACTGAGCGCTGGACCAGCCGGCGCTACAGGCGCTGGGGATGCAGGTGCTGCAGGTGCTGCAGGTGCCTGGATAGTAGGTTCTATTCTTGTTGCGGCGGGAGCCTTGCGCGCGGCGGCACTTAATTCATCTGTGCTGTATGCGGCTTTGATTGTGTCTCCTTGAATTGGCGGCGTCGGTACTTTTGGCGTTACAGGGGCTTTTACGCCCGCTAAGTCGCCCGTGGCAGCAACGTCGAATGGTTTGGTGATTTCTGCCCCAGCCACTTTTGTCACTTCGCACTTCTTCACCCATTCCTTGCCGTTGTAGCACTCAGATTTCGGCATCTGACCATCGCAGAAATTGGGCTTACTGCAAGACGCTTTGATAAAATCACCCACGCAAGGCTTACCATAGAGATTCCTCTTTTTCGGACAATTCACGGCGAGGACAGCTGAGGCAGTTTGCCCCGTATGCTCTGGCGGGGGCGTGACACCACAATCCTCATACACAGCATCAAAAGCTACGTCTTTATTGTATCCAGCTGTCTCGCTTGGCTGGGGGCACTGTGAATCAGCTGCTTTGGTATCATACTTTGACTGTGCGCCCGCTGCCTGCGCGGTGAGTGTCTGCGGCTGGGGACGAAGCGTCGCATTCTCGAAATACAAGATAAATCCCGTAGCTGCAGTTAGTACGAGAATTCCAGCCCACTTACCGATCATGTGACCATGATAACAGTATGATGCAGGGTATATTACCCAAAAGGGGACAGTACGAAGAATAAAGGATTATCCACATATTAGCTTGCAAATTACAGTATATATGGTATAATTAAACCTGTTGAAAATCCTTGCGCTGTTGCGGGATTAAATTGGCATAACCGGAGAAAGGGAACGTCATGCTCAGAATCCTTAGTGCCGCGTTTGCGGGATTGCTGGTCGGCAGCCTCTGCGTCGCTCAGGCCGCCGACCAGAAGATGTCAGCAAACAAATTGCTGACCAAGCCTGAAATCATCGCCGCAATAAAAAAGATTAACGGCGGGGTGAATGAAGCTCAGAAGCGAAAAAAGGAATGGTGTCGGCACGAGCGCAACATCGCACACAAAGATGCGTGCGAGGTTGTGCATGACTGGCTCGCTGAAATCGGAATAGTTCTCATCGCCCAACTCGACACAATGAAGAAAGTCGTCGAGATGGCTGATTCGCCTACAAAGGATCGGCTGACACTCATGATGGACGTCGAGCGACTCAAGGCGGAGCGTGAAATGGCCGCATATCGCGCATCAGTCGTTGCCTTTGCGTTCGACCCCGATCGGAAATAGGTCTCGCTCTAGAGAAACTGAGAATCAAACTCAGCGAAAGGGGCTCCGTACCTGCTGGTGTTTCTGAGGGCGCGCTTGCTACGGCTTGCGCGCCCTCGATTTTTTATATAGATGCTGAAGGAAACTCGACGAAAAAATTTGAGCCCGCGCTCGGTCCGCTTGAGCTCGCCCAGATGCGTCCCCCTGTCCCTTCCACCACTTGCTTCGCGACGAAGAGTCCGTAGCCGGTGGATTCTGTGTTGGTTTCTTTTGAATGTTCGCCGTGGCCGCCTTCCGTAAAGAGTTTTCCCATATCTTTTTCGCTGATGCCGATTCCCGTATCCGCGACCGAGAGGCGAATGCCGCTCGCGCTGCGCTCGAGCGTTACCTCGATATGTCCTGCTGGGGTGTAGCGCAATGCGTTTTCGAGGAGGTTTCTGAGGACATGTTGTTCGAATTTCTGTTCGTCGCCCTCTACGACGCAGGAGTTGTCGATTGAGAGCAAGAAGGTGAGCCCCTTCTTTTGCACGCGCTCGCGGAATTCATCCGCAACCCGTCGCGTGGTTGTGGAGAGGTCAAATAGCTTTTTGTCGAAGTGCATGGCGCCGCTTGCGGAATCGGAGTTATCCAGCATCGACATGACAGTATCCACCCCCTTTTGCGAGTCGTCGAGCGCTGCATGCGCCATTGAGTCGAGGGGAGAGGGAAGAGGACCGTAGTCGCCTTCCACTATAGAAGCGAAAGCCGCCTTGCTCTTGGCGAGGTGGCCCTTCACTTCGTGGCTGAAGAAGTGCAGGAGTTCGCGCTGTTTCCGCGCCGTTTCTTTGAGCTGCCCATACTGGTCACCCTGTTTGAGAATGACGGCGGCGACGTACTCAGGGTCTGGAACTCCCTCTATTTTTGCGGAGGTATCTTCTTCACGACCTTCAATAACGAGGGATCCGTACTTGAAGAACGATTCGAAAAGACCGCTGAAATGGACTTGCACATGATTCACGTCGTGAAGGTGCCACTGCGCGGTGGTTCGTTCGGTAAAGTTTATCTGAGTCGTATAGAAGATGCGTCGGTCCGTTACGACAAACATGTCGAGGTAGTAGTTCGTCCACTGGATGGCGAGTATCGTCCAGAGAGTGAGGAAACAAAACGGTATGAGCAGCACGATAATGGCGTGTACCGACGTGTCAGCCAAAGTGAGCGGCAGACCACTAAAGAGAAAAAGAATCCCGAGAATGATGAAGCCCGGTATCAAGGTGAGTGCGGCTTCACGGAGAAGGGATGCCCAGTGTTTGTGCACGACGAGGAGCACTTGCTCGTCTTCTGGGGGGAGGTCGGTCATATCGGTAGAAAAAGCGTGAAGAGGAGGAATACAATGCAGCCCGACGCGTATACAATGATGGCTCGAGTGGCGACGGGGCGACTCATTGCGGAGTGTGTCCAAAAATGCCAGAAGATTGCACCAAAAAAGATGGACAGGAAAACCTCAGCAACAAAAACAACCCATCCGAGTCCAAGCATTGTTCTAGTATGTGGCTCGCGTTATGCTCTGGCAACAGGTATCTGTGTGCGAAGGCCACACTCTTGCGTTTTCAGGCGAGCTGGTGCATACTCTTCGGGTTCTATGACAGCGGAAGAGACAGTCAAAAAGGCACGCAAGCCGCGCGCCAAATCTGCCAAGTCGGCAGACGGCTCTTCCGTTGCACCTACTCCACGCGCTAAGAAATCTGATTCTGCTCACCGCCTCCGTATCAAGGTCCGCGCCTACGAGCACGGCATCCTCGACAAGTCCGTGAAGCAAATCATCGACACTGCCGCTCGCTACAATGCGACAGTCATCGGTCCTGTGCCGCTCCCTATCGATATAAAGAAATACACCGTCAACCGTGCCGCATTTATCGATAAAGACTCCCGCGAGCAGTTCGAAATGCGCATCCACAAGCGCATGATAGATATTTTGAATCCTGCGCCGAAAGTCATTGAAGCATTGACCAATATCGACCTTCCGTCCGGAGTTTCAATAGACGTTAAGATGATGTGATTTTCTGATTTCTCTCCAAGAGAAATCAGAAAATCACGGGCGACGCATCCAATGCGGAGACCATAAACAAATATGCCCTCCAAGGGCGGCTTTAGATTCACGCCGCAAGCTCCCAGGGACTGCGGCGCAGAGATTTTAAATCCCATCGGACGGGGTTCTTTGATTGAGGGGTTTCTCTAGAATTGACTCATGGTACTAACAATTGTATTGTGAGCGCAGTCTGAAATCGTGACGCAAGAATGTCGCGATAGGCTCGCATTTCCGAGGAGGGAATCATGCGGAGAATTGCTCTTCTGACCGTTGCCTTGTGCGCCGGGGCGGTGTTTGCCGTTTCGTCGACGGCGAGTGCTGAGACCTGCACTGGCTATCGCAAAATGTGCGTGCGGGTCTGCACCACAGAGTTTAACAGCTCGCAAAAGTGTCTCGGGGAGTGCCCCAAGTTCCACGCCGCGTGTATGCAGACTGGCGAGTGGATGTCCCGCAAGGTTCAGGACACCCGCGTTGAGCGGCGCTGACTGATGCTCGGCAAACCTGAGAAGGGCGCCGTTGTAGGCGCCCCTTCTATTTGGTTTCTCTCTCGCCATGGTCGATATTGCCAGTACGTCTATTCCGATACCCTGCGCTTTCCGCCAAGTCATGACGCGAGTTTAGCACGCTGGTGCGTCTGAGGATTAACGCTTCAAACGGGAGGTTGGGTATGTGCTATTGCATCTTGAGCGGGCCGCTTATCGCATCGGATGCTCCGTGGATTCTGAGAGCGGGATGCGGACGCGCGGTCCATATACCATGGGCCGGCACCCACTGTTTTTGTTTTCCGGAGTATATGAAATACGGCCGGTATATAAAATTATACGGAGTACCGTCGATATCCATATGCATTGGGGGTATGTAAGGCTGGAGGTACATCGTGCCGCGTCTTTTGAGCACGCGCAGTACCTGAGTCCGTGTCGCTCTCCCGACGCGGTTATGTGGATTCCAGAGCATGATATCCGAACTCCCGAACCCGAACCGCGGTTTCAATACGAAGGCCTCGTGCCATGGAATCTTCTCTTCTCCGTGTGAACTCTCCTCCCAATCCACCACCCGCCACCATCCGAGAGCCTCGCCGTAGCTCTTGTCGTTGTGCATCATGACGGGTCGTACGGATTTCCTGATGATGATGGTGCGTAGTTCCTCCGCGAGAAGCGGCATGTTGCTTCGCACCATAAGTGGGTCCGGACTCCTGAGTGCCTCCGTGATATTCGAGCGCGAGAGCCACAAGTCATCGTCTTTGTCGGTCTGCTTGTCTGAGCGAAGTACCCTAAGATGAGGCCATTCCTCCTGAACTATTCTGTCGCGAATCCCACGGAATGCCGAGTTCGCGATTCCCGTGTATCCGACCCATGCGCACCCCTCCTGCAATTCGTATATCCGGACATCGCCCGCCGGCGAAATGACGCAGTCGAAACGCACGAACAGGCTCGGCACGTCGTGCCGCATCTGTATGAGCGTCTCTTCGCGGGGAAAGACCTTTTGCCACTGCACAAGTGCACGATGGAGCGCATCTGTGGCGAACGAGGGGAATGTCAGGGTGTGGTCAGTGTATGTAAACGTCTGGTCGTGATGCCGGATAGATTTGAGTTTCATGATTCAGTTACGGGACTATAGGGTAGCATACTTCTTCCATGATTTTCTTCACGGCTGTATGCAATTTTCTCACACGGGGCTACTATGTGCTCACGTATGCTTGTCGTACTTGGCGGGTTACTTGGAAACGGGGCGCGGACGCTTGCCGATCAGCTTGCGGCAAGATTCGGATTGTATCACTACGATATTGATAGGAAGAAAATCCGGCACCCAACGTTCGACCGGCGTGGCGATTTCAGAATCCTGCAACCAAGGACGGATAAGGACCGCGTAAAAGTATACGAAAACGTTTGCAAAGATTTTCCTCTGTTGTCGAAAATGTACCCGGATGTCGTCGTAGACGATACATTTCACCGTGATATCCCACGTGAGTATTTTCTGTCAGAAGCACGAAAGTACTACACGCCAGTAGTTTTTGTGTGGATAGAATCCGACGAAGCTTCGGTTAGAGTACGCTTGGAACGTATACGTCAGGCAGGCAAAATAGAATCCGTTGACGGTGCTTTACGGAGGCGTGAGAAGGCGCATGCAAAACAGCAGCCGTTTCCGCCAGCCACCCCCATTTTTTTTCACCGGACTTCCGGCAAAGAGGGAATCGCCGCACAACAGATTGCCGACCAGAAGATTTCCGCCCTCTGGGAACTTATACAAGAGCACGCTCATTCATGAATATCCGCACATATACGCACGCCGGCCGGATATTCTCCTATACGACAGACATCACATTCACCATACCTTACTGTTGTAACAAAACAGATGGTCGCGACACTTGATGCATGGGGGAAGGTATATCCCCAAGAAGGGACGTTTCCGCAAACACAATGGGGCGTCCCGAGCATCGTCGCGCGTTTCGACGGAGTTCTCTCCGGCGACAAAAAGGATTTTCTCTCGTACGAAATAGAAAGCTGTCCTATCGGTATGGGTTACGGGGCGATTGTTTCATCTGATTTCAAGAATACACTTACCAATTTTAAAGAAAAGGTGTGGCCGCCATTTTCGCTCGTCGTCGGTCCTATTCCAAATACTACTCAAGACGAGCATCTATGGCTCCCTGAGATACCCCTTCCCGAGGCGACAGAAAGCGGTGCCCTTCTTTTCATCCGTAATGGGATGCGTAGAGACGACCCCCGGTTCAAAGAACTGTTCGGTTTACTTACCGCCCGCTCGGTCACGCCGCTGTGGTACCGGCATAGTAAATCCTACGGAATCAAGCTCGGCTGGTGGAGAGAAGTCAGCGACGAAGCGATGTTGCCTTGGCACGGATCGTTTACCGTAAAACCGGTGAACGGGATGCAGGCTCACGACGTGTTTACCTGGGGTCGAGGCCTCAAGGGAAAGTCCACGCGCACTCAAATAACGGAAGCACTTCAGCGGAATCAGCATATGCTCCTCCAGCCGTTTATCGCCCCCATGAAGATGGATATCGGTGGAACGCCGTATAACGTTATGCTCCGGCCTTATTTTGGTTTTCATCCCGGACACGAGACGTGGGAACCTATCGGCGGCATGTGGGTCGCCCGTCCGTACCCCAACCTGCGCCTCCACTGGGCATCGGATGCAATAAGCGGACCCCTCCATATCGAGGCCGCCGGATGATCGTTCTCCGGGGAAGGGGTGGGCGGCTTGCTTTATTGCCATGCTCTGCCTGTTATCCACAGTTCATTTTCTATAGAGCTCCCTAAAGGGGTACCATGTATACAATAGGCGTTTGTCGACCTATTGTTTGGTGGTGCAACAACACTTCATTAGCAGCAATTATCAAATTAAGAATAAATAATATGACCAAAAAAATTCGCTGGGTAATAGCGCATGAGCCGATAGGGCTCTTCCTGAAGGTGGCCGAGAGATTCACCAAAGAGGTGAATGAAAAAACAGGTGGAAAATTCGACATCGAGGTTCTCTCGCTCAGTGATTATGCAACGAAATACAACAACGGTAAGAAAATCACTAAAGATGCCTTGCTCGGGCTTATTGATTCGGGTGCAATTGAGATGAGCCATATTTATACGACGTGGCTTGCCGATCACAACAAGGACCTGCACGCTCTCGACCTCCCGTTCCTGTTTCGTGACCACAAGCATGCGGACGCTGTTCTCGACGGAGAAATCGGAGCCGAACTATTAGCGGGTGTATCGAAGCAATCCAACATTAAAGCGATGAGCTTCACCTACTCGGGCGGATACCGCATTGTCCCGGCGAATTTCAGAGCCGACACGGTTGATTCCTGGAAGGGGATGAGGGTTCGCACCAGTCGCAGCCCTATAGCCGTCGATACGTTTGAGCTTCTTGGCGCTACTCATTACGAAGGAATTCCTCTTGAGGAGATGAACAGGGCGGCGGACGAAGGCGTTATTGATGCCGGCGAATCGACGTATGTGCGCGTATTTCCTCTCGAACACAATAAGTCGTTCAAGTACGTCAATGATACAGCGCACAGCCTCTTCCTCACCTCCATCATCGTAAATCAGGACTTCTTTCAGTCGCTTGACAGCAAGACGCAGAAAATCATGGTCAAGGCCGCTCAAAACGCCGCACGCTTGGAGCGCAAAGAATCGGTTGCAGATATTCCGAATATTCTCTCGCAGTGTGAGCGCGAGGGTGTCGAGGTTGTCCGTATGCCGGCAGGCGAAATAGAGAAGTTTAAGGACATCACATCAAAGGTATACGATATGTATGCCGACTATTTCAACTCAAAAGACTTGGTGAAGCGGATTCAAAATTCCTAGTGAGTCGCGCCATGTTTCAAAAGACCGCCCGCCATACAGCGGGCGGTTTTTGTATTGATTGACCATCCGCTCCTCGTGTGACAAGAAATCGTCCGTCTCTCCGGGGTTTTCCATAAGGCCTACGAAAGAGCCAAGGGAAAGCTTGAGAAGGTCGAGTTCCGGCAGTCTTGGCAGCCGCATCTTTTATTGCAGCACGGCTTTCTCGAGACATTCGGTCGGATAGACCGGCAGACACCCTACTTCAAAACGAGCCGCAGGGTCGGCGTGAAGGTCATTCGTGATGTGCGCGAAGAGCTTTGCCTTCAAATCATCAGCTTTTTTCTGCCTTGATGAAATGAGATTTTGTTTCTCCGCAGGATCAGCATTCAAATCGTAGAGTTCCTCCTCTCCGTTCACCATGTTACGGATGTATTTCCATCCATCTGCACTGCGCACGGCACGTTTATGAATAGCGTCGCGGTAGTCCGTCTCAAGGAATACATCACGGCCGTCTTTTTTGCCGGAGAAATAAGGTACGAGGCTTTGACCGTACGCCTGCTTCCTAAACGCATCATCAGGAATGATGCCGAGTATGTCGAAGATTGTCGGCGCCACATCCATAGTGGAAATTTGCCCAGGTATTGATGCAGTGCCGCCGCCGGGTACGTGTATGACGAGCGGCACATGGACGAGTTCATCGTAGAGTGTATGGCCGTGGTCGATGCCGCCGTGTTCAAACCACTCCTCGCCATGATCCGAAAGCACGATGATTACGGTATTCTTGAGCACGTCGCGCTTTTCGAGCTCCGCGAGAAAATGACCCAGTTGTTCGTCCGCCGCACGGATCTTGCTGTCATATAAACCATTCCAGAACTCCACATCGGCGTCGTTGTAAGACAGCGGTCCGTGGAGCTGCGCCTCCCTCAACGCCGCTTCGTCGTCATGCAAACCGGTGTGCGAACCTCGGTACCCTGAGGGAACGAAGCGCTGCAGGTCGATTGGTATATCAAACTGCCCGTGCAAATCGTATCCGTGGAAAAACATGAGGAATTTCTTGTCTTTTTGCAGCGAGTCGAGCCATCCGAGCGCGTGCCCCTCACTGTTTGAAAGGCCGCCGAACGCTTTTTCGTCGGTGTACACGTCGAACCCCTCTTTGTATCCGAATTGACCGGAAACCCCGGCATCGCCCGTGAATCCGCCGGTTGCGTACCCGGCTTTTCTCATTGCCTCTGCAAGCGTCGTTATCTGCGGCGAGAGTTCTTTGAGATTTGATATTTTCTTCTCTTTCGCATTGAAGGTCGAAAATTTATTGACCACCTTGTGAACCGACGGATACACGCTCGTCATAATCGACATGAAAGACGGAACGGTCCAGCTGGAAGCGGAGACGGCATTGGTAAAGACGTATCCATTTGTCGCGAGCTTGTCGAGATTCGGCGTCGTTTCCCTCTGGTAACCAAACGCGTGCACCCGGTCCGCCCGGAGCGTATCAATGCCAACGATAATCACATTACAATCCGGACATACTGCAGGGTGCTGCGCCGGCCGGGTCAGTACAAAAATGAAAATTGCGACGAGGGCAACTGCCGCTAATCCGAAGGCGACGGAAAAACCGCGAGAATATGCTTTGCGTGTTTTCATATTGGAATCACATCGTAGCACGGCAGGTTAGAAGTATGGCTGTATTTGCTCAGGAGGTGAATAGCTCGGCAAAGACTCATTCATCTTTTTCTCCCACGCGTTCAATTTGTCCCGCAAGGCACTCACCACGTTGTCATTCTTACGTGTGTCATAGACATCGTTTCGTTCTTCGGGGTCGTTCTTGAGGTCATAGAGCTGATATTCAGGTAATACAACAGGTACACCCGTAAGACGTCCATACCAAGAGTATTGCGCGATAGCGTCTCGCGCGAGCCGGTGTATCAACTTCCAATCGTCCGTCCGGATCCCCGTATCGTAGAAATGTTCGATGTTGTCCTCCGCCACGAATGGCGCGAGCCAAGGCTCGGGTGGAGCAATGACTCTCTCCCACAACGGAGTCCGGGCGAGAAACACTTCAGTACGCGAGACGCCCTCGGAGCTGGAGAGAAATGGATAAAAGCTTTTTCCGTCCATGCCGGCCGCTTCACTGTCGAGGTTGAGTGCGCTGAGGAGCGTGGGCGCGAGGTCAACGCCTGAAACGAGAGTGCTGGAGCGATGTGCGGGAAGCCCTGGCATTTGTATGATGAGCGGCGCATGAACGGTGACGTCTGAAATATCGTAATGGGCGACAGTGCCGCGATCTCCCAGGTCTTCGCCGTGTTCCGATTGCAAGATTACGATGGTGTTGTGCATCTGCGGCATGTTGAGAAATTCGAAAAGATTTTTCAGCGACCGATCGGTCGAGACGAGGCCATCGTCATAACGGTCGACTATGTATTTGAGGTCTGCCGATGCGTCATTTTTGATTATTTTACCGTTGTCGTACATAGCGCCGTTGTATACACGACCGTAGCGGCCGTTGAAAAGCGCGGCCAACGTACTCTCGAAGGCCTTCGCGGGTACGTTGAAGAATCCGTCATATTCCGGGTCGCTAAAATGCACCGGCTCATCCTGGCCGTACGGCCAGTGGGCACTACCGATGACGAGCCAGACAAAAAAAGGTTTATCGCCCGAACCCCCCGTCTTATTCATCCAGGCGATAGCATCGGGAACGGGCGAATTTCCTCTACCATACCAAGCTATATTCGCGTCATTTTTTTCAAACTCATACACGTCAAATCCCCGCGAGAAATTCCGGAACAACGCCGGCCTCTCACGGCTGAATTCAGGCGATGAGCCAAATGCGGCAGTCTGCCAGCCGTTGT
Organism: Candidatus Nomurabacteria bacterium; assembly: GCA_943359395.1. GTDB lineage: Bacteria > Patescibacteriota > Minisyncoccia > Phycocordibacterales > UBA2100 > UBA10103. The sequence continues at coordinate 37,117 of CALRHH010000003.1, read as the reverse complement.
TTTGAAGTATTTCTGCGAGCGTGCGTGTTCCGCTTGAGAGTCCGGATTCAAAATTAATGACGCCGTTTGTAAAAGGGTACTTTCCCGTGTGGACGCTCGTTTCAGAAATGGGAGTGAGGTACGCCGCGGCGAAATAGTTATCGAGCACGACGGAGTTTTTTGCCCAGGCGTCAATGTACGGAGTAGTTTCCCGTGAATATCCGTAGATTCCCATATGGTCGGGTCGCAAACTATCAATTGATATGAGAATTATATTGGGCTTCGCTCGCGTTTCGGGAAGGGCACTGAGCGCTAAAGTGCCGGCGACAATGAGTGCGAGTGTCGCCAATAGTACACGCGCATCTTTTTTCATGCGGAAAGTATAGCATCGGCAATCTTGAAGACCTGAGTAGACTGCCGCATAGTACGGCGACGTGAGAGAAGTGTGCCGCCCCTCTTACGTGAAGTCATTTACTGGACTAAAGTATTCTTCCAACTGTACGTCATTGCTAAAGCGCATATTCTCGGCAATAAAACGAAATGGAGGATTAAATCCTATGAGAGGAAGAAGCGAGCCTTTTTTTGTCTTGTTGTCACGATACTCCGCATCCTTGTTGTACTTGTAAATGATGTCCTTGCACACCCACTTGTAACTCTTCCATGTGTCTTTGATGCGTTTGTCAGGGTTGTTCATGCTCCACAACTGGAACTCGTCGGTGTTGTAGAAAGAAATGAATCGCTTGTCGAGATACTTTTGCGTGACTTTGTGCGCGTTGCGCGGAGGTGTGAACAAAAGGATGTAATGGAAACATGATTGCCACTTGACCACGAAATTCGCCCACCAGAGGAAATCCATGTTGTTTTCTATAGGCACGGGCGCGACGTCGCGTATACGCTCGAAGAGATCCACGTAAAAATAAGCCATATCCGTATCTCCAGACAACACAGCCGAGAAAAGTCCGGCAACCGTCTCCCGGTTGTACGGCCGGTAAATGCTTTCAGGGCCGTACTGCGTCATCATTTTTCCGATTTTCTCCGACCCCATGACCATGTCGTTGTGCTCGGCGGAGAGCAAGTAGCGGTCTTCCCCAATAAGCTCAGTGAATGAAATGCTTGAGCCCACGCGGAGTTTCCCGCGGATATGCTCATCGTAAAATCGAGGGTTCTCCACGATGGACTCATGGGACAGAAGCACGACGATATGTTCCCTTTGTTCTGGCGTCGCGTGTTTGAGCAAGGACACGAGAAGGCAGGTACTGTCTATCCCGCCTGAGTACAGTACGTACATGGTAGTCGAAAGCCTTTCGGCACCGGCGAGCACCTGTATGGCGCGCTCGTCGCAGAGCTCTTCGAATGTTTTCGAAAACGGCCGGAACTGCGGGATAGGGAAAAGCGAGAGAGTTCTCACGGGCATGGCGACGGTGCCGGTCCTGTCGACCGGTATTGTCCAATTCCCGTAGAGCTTGAAAAACAAGGAGTAGCGTCGCATCCCCGGATGTTCGAGGTTGGAAGGAGTGCCTATCGCTGAAGGGAGGGCGTAGATGAGCCGCGTCATACCACCCCGTCGTCCCGGTAGGTGTTGATAATTTCGTCCAACTCCTCCTTTGTTTTTGCGAGTCGTATCTTTTTGAATAGAGCGAGCCGTATTTTTTCCGTCTTTGCAAGGTGCTCGTGGTCGAGCTGAGCCTGAAGCAATATTTCCTCGGCCGCTTGCCGGAGCGGAATTCCGCAGAAGTCGGCATACTGGACGACGTATGGAGCTTCGGCCCCACTTTTTTCTGCAAAGCCTGCATCTTTCAGGCCCCGGGCCTGTCTTTCCTTCTCGGCATAGATAACCTCTTGGAATAAAAAACCAGTGCTTATCCTGCTCCTGAAGCGATTTATCATTCGGATAACTTGCGCAATCGCCTGTGCCTTCCGGGAAGCAAACACTGCGCGCTCCCGCATATCTTCTGTGACAATAGCGGGATTCGTTTTCTTAAATGTCCGCTTAGAGCTGTCCCACGACAACTCCGGATACGCGCGGGGTCCCGGCTTGATTACAAGAAGTACGTCGTCGGCGAGCGTCGCACTCGGCACATACTCTGTGTCCATCGTCGACTCGTTCAAAAAAAGTAAAGCGGGGGTGTACGTCCCGATTGCCAGCAACGTGTAGTTACTTGTATCTACAACCGCACTATACAGAACCGGAGGCTTCAATCTGCGAATCGAGTGACGAGTCCGGCTAAAGATATCTCTAAAAAACATAGATTTTGGGCGTATGAAGAATTACTTTTTCTGATGTATGCACTGTACCATGTTCTTATGTCCGTGACAGACAACGCATCAACTGCGCTTTCATGCAAAAACAAGACGGTGGGTGTGGACACTTATGTGAGAGCATTCCAATTTCCGTACGCACGACGTACACTCGCTACGATTTTTGGAAAAGCTGGTAAAGAATACGGCACGGTTCTACTATCCGCGGGTCCACAATATTGTAATACGCATTCAATCCTTTCCGCCGCACCGTGACCAACTTCTCGTGGCGGAGCAACGCTAAGTGCTGGGACACATTTGCCTTCGATATTTTGAGAATCTTCACTAAATCTTGCACGGCCATTTCCTGTTCGCGAAGCAAATTTAAAATCTCCAGACGTTTTGAATTTGCCAATATCTTGTACGTTTCCGCGTTCCTCTCATAGGCGGAGCGGGGGAGCGGTCGACGGATCTTCATAGTTTCTGAAGTATGCAACTATTTATGCGCTCTCGCAATGCGTCCGGATGGCCCGCACTTTTTATCCACACGTCCTGTTTTCAGCGACGGGACGGAGGAGTACAATAGTTGCATTGTTGCGCAACAATTAAACTCTATGTCCGATAACGATACCGCAGAAAATGCACATAATGGTGGGGAGTCGTCGGGAAGGTACCTTCCGTCGGTATTTCTTGTGGCAATAGGGTTCATTCTGGTCCTCTTTGGCTCGTCGTCGAAGACGGGGTATTCTCCGTGGGCATCCGACACAGTTGGAATCGCCCATGCAGACGCCCCAATCCCTGAGGTACCCGCCTGCGGCGGCGGAGATTGTGGCGGCAGTTGTGGGGGCGATGGCGGCGGCGATTGTGGCGGCGGCGATTGTGGCGGCGGTGGCGATGGCGGCGGCGATTGTCCATGAATATGATGTCCCGCTCGAGCGTTACAGGACCGGTAATCGCAACTGCCGTCTTATGCGCCGCGCTTTTTATCCTCTATGAGTTCACGGCGCCGCAATCAACGTTCCGGACTTTCTTCGGGCTCCCACAAACAACAATCACTCGCGACCTTGAGCTTACCTATGATTTAACTGAGAAGGGGGATTTTCTCGCCACACAAGAAAGTGCTCAAAAGATACTCCAAACGACAGGTACAAGCAGCGTTGCCGGACAGCGGGCGATAACCGCGACTGTCGTCGCGGATTTCTGGGGCGGCGATATGCAAAAACAACTTGAGGCGGTGCGCCTTACGAAGGAGCAGTTACTCACTTACCCGGGAAGCCCCTACAATCAGGCACTCCTCATCAATCGACTCTTGGGATACATAACGACCGCAATGGAACCTCAGCTCATTGACGAGATTTTCAAAGGTGAGCCGTACGGAGAGCTGCGTATTCCGGGTGACGATGTCGGATCGTTGAAAAACCTCGCCGAATATTCACTCTCAAAATATCCGACAAGCGTCGCGTACTTTAAAGTGGGTATCTGGCATGCAACAAGTATATTCAAACATTTTGACGGGATAGAAAAACTTTCGACAAGTAATTTGGATAGGCATATTCGGTCGATTGAGAAAATCCTGGATGATACGAACATACTGTTTCCCGAAGAAGAAAAAAGGATTCTTGGGAGGCCGTATTGGGAAGTGCAGGCGCCGGCTTTCTATTATTTTCAAGGTTTTTTGAATGCGTCAATTGCTCTCGTGCGTCATGAGAATTTACCCAAGGCGGAAGCGGCGTTTCAAAAAGTGTTTGATTATTACCAAGAGCGGCGGACGGCGGACGAGCAAGGGAATATCATGATAGAAGCAAGACTCGTCTATACTGATTTCTCGCTGGCGACTTTTATATATGCGATTGACGGCGATGCACGCCTACCCGAGGTTAGGGGACACCTGGACAGAATGATTGAACGTATGGAAGCACATCCGAATGTACACAAAAATTCGTTTTTTGCATTTATGCGCGAAACGATGCTCGCCGGTCCGACGGGTACTCAAGGCCGCTGGTATAGCTACGACCGTTTCAGTCAAATGTCCGCCCTCCACCCGCCGTTTAGGGATTTCCTGAATAGTAACGGATGGTCGCTATCTGGCTTGTCGAGTACAATGAGGTATGCGTTTTTTTGATGTGCGCGGGATTGTGCTCGGACTGGTCATTGTCGCCGCAATCCTTGGAGTTCTTGGAGCAAAATCTCTTTACAATCAGTGGTGGCCTTCATACAAATTCAGGAGCGCGCTCGCGGGCGTATCGGCCTGTGCCGGCGAAAAAGATGGGGTGGCGTGTGTCCGGCCTGAGATAAAAAAACTGCTCGAGCTTACGGGCGGCGCCGATCTCATGGATATACTATCGGCCCGCTCTGGACCGATGTGGTGCCATTACGTAGGTCACGTTGTCGGGCAACAGATGTATACAAGGTATCACGACGTCGAAGCCGCAATCTCTCAGTGCAACCGTGCCTGCGATTCAGCTTGTATCCACGGGATTATCGGGGGAGCTTTCGCCGAGGAACTCGGGATAGACTACGAAAAACTAAATCTCGCGCATATGAGCGTGGATGAGTTGCGGAAAGTCGGAAAGCGACTATGTACAAACATCGGGACCTGCCATGGCGTGGGGCATGCGCTTTTCCAAGTATATCAGAAGTTTGAGCCGGCATTTGCAGTGTGCCGAGAAGTATCCGGCTCCATGCTCAATCAATGTTACAACGGCGTTACGATGGAATACGCCGACATTCTCTCGTCAAGAAGCATGACTTCTCCGCCCGACATCGAGTATCCGGATAAGGATTCCCTGCGCTCCCTCTGCGATTTTCCCTCATTGCCCGAAATGCGCGCTTGTTTCCGGTACTTCCCGCGGATGGTCTATGCCACTCTCAGGCGGCAGGACGTTTCTGAAGCGCAGTCGCTTGAAATTGTGAAAAACGTGTGTGAATCGTATGGGGAAGCTATGGCGCGAACCGCTTGTTTCAGCGGAATGGGGTCTAGTGGTTCTTACCTGGTGTTGACGAACACACCCGCCGCGGTCAAGTCCTGCCAGGGGCTCGGAAGCCGGCAGGCGGAAGCGTCATGCATTATCGGCAAGCTTGCCGTTGCGACAGAAGATCGGACGAAGCCACTTGCCTTGTATTGCGCCGCTATGTCGGATGTTCCCATGAGAACCATCTGTTATCAAGGGCTCTTCTTTTTTCTAAATCGGATTGGAACATCGATGGAACGCATGCGGGAGATATGCGGAAGCGATGATGGCGTATGCCAACAAGGTCTGAGGAATCTCGGTATTGACCCTATGGAACAAATTCGTTCGTTCAGCCGTACATCATGACCGCATTTACTTTCGAAGCCGGAGGCAAAGAAAAGGATGGTGCATTCTCGCTCCGCTTTACCCCCTGTAGCCGTGAGCCAGCAATTTGGAAGGAAGAAATATATACCGCCGCGCATTCGATAGCTCATAAAGCCAAGAAACCTCTTTGGGTGTGTTCGAGTGGTGGAATAGACAGCGAAGTGGCGTGTCAGGCGTTCTACGACCAGCAGATTCCTTTTTCCGTACTGACGCTCGAATTTGAAGACGGCCTCAATCAACACGACATTCACTACGCTGCACAGTGGTGCCGTGATCGTGGCGTGCACCAGGAAATAGTTCCTCTGAACATCACCTCCTTCATCTCTTCTGGCGTTGCTGCCTATGAGCGATATCCCGCGGTACACCCCTTCAGGTATATACAAATACGTCTCATGGAACATGTCGAGGAGAGGGGAGGGTATGCGGTGCTCTGCAGCGGCGAGCAGGTCTACGACGTAGATCGTACGAAACCCGTCATTACTCGGTCCGACCTTTTCCTCCCATTTTCAAACGGTAATGCCATCCCGCTCGAATGGTGTAAGGATAATTCGACTGCACACGAACCGTATTTTCACTTCAGCACACCCGAGCTATGTCTCTCGTATCTGCGCCAGCCGCTCGTAGATTTTGTCCTCAATAATCCCGAACTCCTGTTCAGGCACTGGAGTAACGCGTACACGTTCAAACGCATCGTGTATCAATCTGTCTGGACCAATCTTGCCCTCAGGTATAAGCGCGATGGGTACGAACGGATACGTCCTATGATTGACGCATCAAGAAATGCGCTGAGAGAAAAATTTCACGAACAATACAGGGAGTGCAATATTTCGGTACCGGAATTAGAGCGTCAATTGCTGAGGAAGTGAGCAAAAGCTCGAGCGTAGACGTGTATTCGGGCAAGCAGTATCATTCCGCTATATGTTTACGAGCGTGAGCGAAGCGATTTTACTCAAACACGGTTTGCGCAGCGACCGTATTTGGACGAGCAAATTTTTATATAGAAGTATTTTTAGGCACATCCCTCTTTTTCTCGATACGTACGTGTTGATGAAGAGTCAGTATTGGTCACGGGAGCGTATTGAGAGGATTCAGGATGAGCGATTGAAAGATTTATTTCACCACGTAACTCATGTTCCTTACTGGAGAGACGTATTCAATACAGCTGGGGTAGATGCCTCAATGTCACCGCGGGAAATTCTCTCGAAACTCCCCGTCACCCTGAAAAAAGCGTTGGTCGGGAAACGTATGGACTATATTACGGACGCGTCTCTTCTGGCCAAAAGCGACCCCGATTATACGTCGGGATCAACGGGGAAACCCTTCCACTTTCTTCAAGATTGGCATGCTTCTCTTCGGAGTTTTGCCGTGACCGAACGCATATTTCGCAGCACAGGCAAACGGTTTCCCATCGTGTACATGCGTGCACGGCCCCGGAATGGGTTCACGTTCTACAGGCACGTGTGGTTCTATATCCGCGGATATAACAGCATCCGGCACCGGGTGAACGATTTTAAAGAACTCGGACGTCAACTCAGGAAGGGCTTTATACTGTACGGATACACGTCCTGGGTCGTTGAACTCGCGCGGCAAATGGAGAAACTCGGAATAGAACTCCCGGTGCGCGTGGCTATGGTGGCGGGGGAGCACCTTACGGAATCAGACCGCGCGTATGTAGAACGTGTCATGAAAACAGAACTCTTCACGCTCTACGCATCGCGGGAGGTGGGATTCTTGGGATATGAATGTGAGCTTCACAACATGCACATAAGCGAAGAGTGGGCGTACGTCGAGGTCGTGGACGAGAATAATCTCCCGCTGCCTCCAGGGCGCGAGGGCCGTATTCTCGTCACGACATTTGACAACCGCGTGATGCCTTTCATCCGCTATGAAATCGGAGATACCGGCGTCATGACGGATTCTCTCTGCGCGTGTGGCCGGACACTCCGTACGCTGACCTTCAAGGGCAGGACCACTGAACTCATCGAACTCGAGGATAGTCGTACTGTCTCGTTACTCGATATCGCGTACGCGCTGGGTTCTTACAGGGACTCTATCCGTCAATATCAGATAATCCAGACGGGCAAAGTTTCTTTTGTCATGAAGGTTGTGCCCGGCTCTTCCTTTGACGCGCATAAAGAATCTCTTGATGCGCTCATGGTGAGGCTCCTGCACCCCCGTGTGCGGATACAGTGGGAGCTCACTGGTACCATCCCTGAGGCGAAGAGCGGGAAAGCCGTATACTTCATTAGAGATTTTGAAAATAAATCATGATACGTCGAATCACAGAACGTTTTGCGTTCGCACGATTTTGCGTTTTGCACAGACGCTCCCCCTCGGCACAAAAACGATGGCAAGAGAAACACATGCGGAAACTTCTCCGGCATGCCTATCTGCATGTTCCGCTTTGGCGCACTTTCCTCAGGGAAAAGGGGATAGAGCCGGACTCCATCCGTTCTCTTGCGGACATGTCCCGCCTCCCCGTCACGAGTAAGCGGACATTCGAAGGGAAAATGCCGGAAGAATACATTGACAGTAGTCAGGCCGTGCATTCATTTTGGTACGTTACGTCGGGGACTGCCGGTACGCCCTTCCGGTTTCTCATGAGTGAAGAAGCCGTCATCGACAAATACATCGATTTTGCCTCATTCCGTTTTCTCTGGTGGCGCGGAGAGCCGCTCAGCAGTCTCGCCACAGTACGTATCGTCCGCATTAAGATACGGGGCTTGTCGAGTGAGTCGCACCTTTTTGTCCCCGTCGGAGAGTTTCTGAGCAATCCGAGGCAGGCGCTTGCGCGAATGGCGGCCTTTAAGGCTGAAGTCTTGTCAGCATACCCGTCAATTTTGCTTGAAATGTCCCGGCTCGTTTCAAAGAATCCGGCGCTTCCGCGTCCCGAATTGCGATTCGTACTTTCGTTCGGGGAGATGCTTTTTCCGTCGGTACGCAGGTTTGTCGAAGATACTCTGGGTTGTGAAATATATGACCGCTATGGTCTCGAGGAAATAGGTGTCGTCGGAGTGGAGTGTGCCCGGCATGACGGCTTTCATGTGAATACGGAATCGGTCATTATCGAAATTACGGACGATTCGTATGCGGAGGCTTCGCCGGGCGTGGAAGGAAAAATCATCGCCACTGACCTTTTAAACTATGGCATGCCCTTTATCAGATACGATACGGGGGATCGCGGAAGGATTTCTTATGAGCCATGTGCTTGCGGATTGCGTTCGCCCCGTCTGTGGATTAAGGGACGCTACTCCGCATACCTCACGTTTCCCGCACGCCGGATTCATCATCTCGAGTTTGACGGCGCGATGGACGGTTTTATGAATTACATCTTCCAGTATCAGATTGCAAAGAAGTCTGACGGCGAAATCGTAGCGCGCATCATCCCGGGCCCGGCATTTTACGCCGGTGTGGAAGAGCGCGTAAAAGAAAGCCTCGGAAAACTCGTAGGGAAGGATGTGCGCGTCGGCGTGGAGATTGTCGAAAATATTCCATTAGCTCCCCGGGGCAAAAGCAGGATAGTGATCGACGAAAGCACGCGTCCCGGGGCGGGCCAGGTGAGGGGCGGGGCTTGACTTTTGTAAAAAATATGAGGTATAATTCCAGCCAGCTGCGGAGCGGGCATTGAGTCCGCACCAAATCCATCCCGCAGCAGATGGGAGCTTCTGATGAAGACATTGTTGAAGATTGCCGTTGCGGGCGTGCTGCTCGCGGCGGCCTCCGTCTCCTCGGCTGAAGCCCAGCGGGGGCAGTTCATTACCCGGACGACGATCGACGGGAAGACGATGGTTCTGCCGCTGCCGAGAACCCGGGCCGAGTGCCTGGACAACCGGCGGAAGCTCGGTTACAACATCAAGAAGCATGGTGCCGGGGTCTGCAATCAGTTTTTCCCGAAATAAAAGGCCCCGTGGCCACCTGACACTCGGAGATAGTTTTCTCCGGTGCATGCGGAGGTACGATGCATCAACCGATGCAACGCACCTCCGCTTTTTATATAGAAGAGGCCTCTATGAGTGTCCGGTCGCCGCTATTTCGTTCGATACAATAGAGTTCGTTCGCTACAGTTGGCACAAAGAATCTTTTCGTTGAGGCATTGTAACAGGCGGCGTTTACAATACGCTCTGTTGCTTGAAAGAAATGTTTGAGTGTACCGGTATCGGGGTTGAGCTCATAAAGTCTGCCGTCGTTCGAACCAATCCATAGTGAATCGCCGGTAATCAGCGGGGAGGCAAAGATGCGCCCTTTCGTTTCATACACCCAGCGGTCTTTCCAATTTACACTATTTATCGCATAGATACATTTATCGAGTGATGCGACGTATACGGTGTCGCCGTGGACGAGCGGTGTCGAATATATCCCGGCACCGGTCTCGCGGGCGTAGAGAGGGGAGCCGTCCCGCGCCGAGAGCACGTAGAGAGTACCATCCATTGAACCGAAGATGACAATACGTCGTTTCGTATCATACGCCGGGCGCGTTTTTATATCTCCCCGCGACGGATACTTCCAGCGCAAGCTACCCGTCTTTGCATCGTATGCATACAAGGCACCGTCGTTGCTCCCGATTACTACGAAGGACTCTTCCGGGATGTAGAGCGGGGAGCCGTGCGTTAAGTCTGTGTGGTATGCAGTCCAGCGCGGCACTCCCGTTTTTAGGTCAAGCGCCGCAATGCCGCCCCGTTTTCTCCAGAGTCCGAATTCGAGTCCGATGAAAAGGAGGCCGAGGTCTGAGGCAACGTCGGGTGAGGAGCCTATCCAATCGGCGTCGTCGTAACTCCATATCTTTTTCCCAGTCTTCGCGTCAAGCGCATACACGACGCCGTCGTACGCGCCAAAGTAGACGACGCCTTCGTGAAGCGTGGGGGACGAGAGAATACCTTTGCCTCGCGGATGGTGGCCGACAGAAAATTCCCAGTCGATCTCCCCCGTCTTTTGATTCAGTGCCCGGAATGTTCCGTCGTCGCAACCAAGAAAGACTCTTTCGTCATCCAGAACAGGGGCTGATTTTTGTACGACGAGGTGATAGCTGGGGTTCGGTGCTGCGTAGCGCCACATGACGTCGAAAGAGTCGTCCGGAATTTCCGGCGCCTTCGATCTTAAAAGCGGCATACCGAAATCGGTGAGAGTGAACAGGTGTGTAAGAGAAGCCCCTTTTTCTTTGAGATGCACATAAGCATCATCTGTACGGAAGGCGAGGATGACGAATACGCCAGTGACTTTTTTCCCTTCTTGCGAAAGAATATCAATACCTTTGTCGATACTTTGCCCCGAATTCATGAGGTCGTCGACAAGGACGATAGGCAAATCGTTGAGCGTGCCTTCAATATACTTCACGAGTCCCTGACGCTTCCGTGACTTTCGTATGTAAAAACCATTGACTGGGGTGCCGCGCTCCTCTCCTTTCATCACGATTGCCGCGACCAGTGCGATGCCAGCCGTTTCGATACCGCCTACTTGGAATGGAGGATTCGACGCATAACGCTCCCAGAATATCTCCGCGTATCTGTCGAGCCACTTCGACTGCAGCAAAAGTGCCCGGAAATCGAATATCCACGGGTTACGCTCACCTGTGGGCTCAGAGCCGATGATAACGGCACCTTTTTCAGCTTGGACGAATACGGTAGATGATATTGCCTCGCGCAAGTCTTCGTACTTCCCGCGCTCACTAATTGCTTTGGTTATTCTTATGTTCTTTGTATGCATGCCAGGGTTGTACGAGGAGAACGGCGGCTGTCGTTATCCACACGGAGATCCAGAGTGTCGTAAGGAGTCCGACGTGCGGCGCGAGCAATTCTTGGATGGCGTTCAAGTGGGGAGGCGGGTTACCAGCCAGTTCTTTCAGGACAATGAGTGTTGTTGTGCCGTTTTCCATATGATTTATTAGTTATACGTGTTCGTGACGGGGTACCCGATGAGAGGAGCTTCCGGGGGCCCCTTAATCCAGGTATTACCACCGAATGGATGATAGGGTACATCGCATATGTCCGACACATCAACGGTGCGATAGAATGGCCCGCCGTTAATCGAATGGTCAATTTTGAGAGAAATCCGGTCGATGTTTTGGTTTTGTGCGCAGCGGGAGTGGAGGCGGGACCACCATTCGTAAGGGTAGCACCGGTTCCATGCGGTGCCCGACTCGTATCGCTCTTCGCGAAGCGACAGATTTTCAGATGTCTTACTGGTCGTCGTTTTGACCAGGCAGAAGAAACCTGGGCACCGTGTCCCCGCGGGGGTTTCCCAATCCGGCCGCACGTTAGGAGTTTTTTTACTGTACGTCCCGATCGTAACGATGCATTGGTGGTTCGCCTCGAACATGAACATACCGAACTTATTCCCCTCGAGTGTCATCCGGCGGTCACCAGGAGCGGTAAAACCGAGTAATTGGAAAATCGCGACCAGCGCAATCACAGTCCACCCGGCTATCGTCTTTTTGGAGAATGGAACCGGGGTATGCCGGTACATGGCACCGAACAGGATAAGTACAGGAGGAAGTGATACTGAAGGATAAAAATAGAGTACGAATACGCCGGAGTACAGATGAAAAGCGAGAGCGTACAAGAATGCCATCCGTTGGAGCACCCGTCTTTTGGAGAGCAAGAACCAACTCCCGATTACTTGCATGAAGATGACGAGGTTCGTGATGGGTGCCGCGAGGGCATCGGGGAAGAGGGGCATGCCGTCCCGGAGAGCCGTGAAGTAGGTGCCTAAAATCCACGTTGAATCTAATTTTGTCGTGACGGACATAAAATACATAAAGACGAACGAGAATTTCAGGAAGAATTCCTTAAAGGGGACGAACAGAAGCATCGTGGTCAGCACGATGTGGTAGTAGTAGTAAGGGGCTCCGTCGCTGAATGACAATACGAGGGTTACCGTGATTTCCCACAACAGGAGGATGGTGAGCAGAGCGTGTGCCGCCGTCCACTTCTTTCTCCACATGCAGTACACGATGGTCAGCATGATGCCGTAAAGCACCATGTAGAAGATGGTTTGAGAGTAGCCCTGTCCTATTTCATGGAGGAAAAAGAAATCCGTACAATTTTGAAAATACTCCCAGCACACTGCCGCCCCTCGTTCCGCTTGTTCGATAGTGACGTTCGGAGAACTGATCCAACGGCTGAAAACGACAAAGAAGAAAAAGAGAGACCCGCCGAACATCCACTGCAAAATGGATTCCTTTTCTATCTCTTCAATACTGAAGAGTCTTCTGTACCGGTGCTCCACTGAATGTAAAAATTGTTTGAGCATTTTCATATATCAGTCTTCATTCGCAGGAAGAGATCCCGTTGCGTGTTGTGGTTTTTTACAAAGTATAACGGCATGTACCGGCTGCTCCAGCTCCCCGTCGAGGTCAAGGAGGGATATTATAAGGGTATCATCAAATCCCGCATACGGCCGCATGGAGAGGCCAAGCGCGCACCCGACGAGCAATACGTTTTCGCTCATGTGACCGGCTTCGATGAGCGTGTGCTGATATGCAAGGTCCCCGTATTTTGCGGATGAGCGGTTCCAGACGCCGGTGAAGACAAGCATGCTCGAAAGAGAGAGGGGCTCGGGATTTCTGGCGATATCCTTCATGTTGAAATTGAGCGGGAGATCCCACAACATTTCCAACGCGTGCGTCGTGGGGTTGTAATGAAATACGGCAGGCGTTTGAGATTCAAGTGCTGTTGAAATTAGGTATGTTTCTACCGGATAGAGGCCACCCCCGGAGGGATAGTGTCTCCCGTGGTGCATAGGTGATGGCTTGCGAAGCGCGAGTCCCAATACTGTCCCCATCTCTTGGAAAGTGACTGGAATTTCGGCGTTACCGGAAACCCCTGAACGTCGTTGCTTGAGTGCCTCTGATAATGTTGTCGTAAGGGACTCTGGTTCTGGAAGTCGAAATTGCGGCATTCGCTGGTACTCCTTGTGTAATCCACGTGGCACATCTTTCGGATGATGGGTAGCACCCCGCCGTGTGAGGCGCGTACAGCGCAAGTCTGAATGAAGATGCGCAAGAAATGTCATGAGAATGGATGAGGCGTATCGGCGAAGGGTTTCTTCAGAGGCGTATATCCGAAGGTAACAGGGACGTCGCGCCAACGCGTTCCCCCGGACATTCGGGCAGACTCCGTAAGGTACATTGGCTGCAATTGAGGCATAACAATCATCTCAACATACCATGGTGATGGATTTTTTGAAGATGTTCCGAGCGAAACCGAAATACAATCAAATCCTTGAGACGCACACCACTGCGTTATGCGCTCCAGGTGTTCTTTTTCCGTGTCATGGTCCCAAGCAGCTGATTCCATCTCGATTTCCTTACCTCGTATGAGAAATTCAAGACTCTTCGCATGTTCAGGGACGCCCCAGTAGTGAAGTCGTTCACGATGCCCGACCTCATTCGTGGGGGTGTTCATATCCCAAATGTTTCCCGCATTGGCCCAAAGGCGGTATCCGCGGCGAGCACGAAGTGCCTCTGTCGTCGCTTTTTGAATTGCTAAAGGGAGAGAGCGGTGTGCCTTGAGTCCTATAGTAAACCGGGGAGCGATGCCACTTAGATC
>CALRHH010000003.1:0-23012 GCA_943359395.1 Candidatus Nomurabacteria bacterium | reverse complement strand
ACTGCATGAGTGGGCGCGTCTGTGATAAGACGTATGACGTGGGGCTTCAGTCGATAGCGCTCGCATACCCTGATGCTCTGTGTGAGTGCAGGGTACTGAGAACAGAGTGGTACAAGCGAAATGCGGGGAAGCGTCATTTGGTTGAGCCACATAATCATATACGCCTCCCGCTCTATTACCTCATGGGCACCGGCAAGACGGGCTCCTGTCTGTGAAGGCCACGTGGCGAGCCCGTTGGTTGTTGATTGCCGTATGAGAGGCTCTTTGCCAGCTATTTCCGGCATTTTTTGTCTGACACCGCTTACGGTCTGCGCAGGGATATACACGGGCGTTCCCGTCACGAGAGAAGTACCCTGAATCCACACGTACTCAGCATCTGAGCGGAGCTCTCTCTCCGGCGTGTGCGCCCGTTGCTCGTCTGAAAATCCGGCAAATTCCCCCGGCGCAACGAAAGCCCCCATGTTTTTGATACCCAAGGCCGTGGCTTTCGTTGGATTAATGAAGTAATCATCCTGAGTAAACCATAGGTATCGCTCAAGGCCTTCCGCAAGCGTCGCGTAGAGTGCATCGGAGTCGCTTTCATACGACGTCCCTCCGACTTGATGACTCGTCGGGTCATTGCATATCGCGTACCATGATTTCATGCGCGGTTCGTCTGATAAATCTGGCAGTCGTCCGATTTCTTTTATGACACCGCTCTCCTGCAGTAGTTTTGCAAGTCGCAATGGTCCGTTCAACGAATTGTCCTGCGGCAGTCCACGAGTGCTTTTTACGACCGATACATTCAATCTTTTCTCAATAAACCCCAAAAAGGATGCGATAGCTCGCTCCGAGAAATTGGAATCATCCGCCACCTCAGTGGCAGAAACGCCATCAATAATCATGTCTCCCATCGTAACACGATTCATTTTGTACTTGAAAAAACTGGTGTTTCGGCAATTTATCCACCCGCTATGCTTGCTATTAATCTTGATTTGTCGATAATGTGAAGTGATGAAAGGTCTCATAAAGACATTGGGAAATGCCGCTCTCGTCGTGGGTGGCTTCTTCGTTGTGCTTTTCGGGACTTCAAAGGTGTCAAATCAGAGTGCTCCCCACGACGCGTTACAGATCGAAGGTTTTGATGGGGTCGCGCATGCGGACGTACCCTACTCACAAGCGTCCTACTATGGCCAAGGCAGTTACGGCGACAGTGGCGTCAGCTGCGGCGGTGACTGCGGCGGTGACTGCGGCGGTGACTGCGGCGGTAAATGAAATGTCCACAACGATTACACGATTAATAGGTTTCCTGATTCTGATAGCAGCTTTCGTGCTGGCTTTTTTCTTGGTTCAATCTTTTGTATCCCGTGATGCGTCAAATTCGGGACAATCTTCAGGATGGAAATGGTTGAGTGCAACGGTACAAAAACAACGTGAAGGTGATTTTTCGGGCGCGCTTGCGGAAGCTCGTTTGGTGCAAGATGATCCTGGCAGTAGTGCCGAAGCAAAGGCATTGGCGACGTTGAACACATTGGGTGCGGAATATCGCGTAACCGGAGAGGCTAGCACAAGACTGTCGGATGTAAAGAAAATGAAAGAAATTATCATGAACGAAAGCGTGTCTCTCTGGACCCGCGTCAGCGCACTCAACACCCTCGCCGGTCAATATTCCATTTCTGGAGGTGATTCGGCCGTATTCGCGGAAATCTTTAAAGACAAACCGTTCAGTGACTATTTTGCGAGTGCTGAAGATCCTGACCGAACTGCACGTCTTTCTGCCAGAAAGCTCTTTGAGTGGTCGTATAGTATGAGGCCGACATCATTTGCTGCAATTAATATCTCGAGATGGTATTCCGAGCAGATGCTTTTTAATCCGAATTTGCCGACGAGCACGAGAACGAAGGACCTCGACATCGCAGAGGATTACCTGAAAAAGGCCGATGCGGTTTCTCTGGAGGAAGCAAAACAGGACTCATCGTACTCAGATAGTGGGCGATACCTAGTATATCGATACTGGCGAACGGTTATCTTCGGGCGGTTGGCGGGTCCGACCCGCCCTGAGTACCTAAGTGAATATCGAGCTACCTACGATGAATTTATTTCGTTTGCGAAAGCTCAAAGGAATGTGCTCGCCGAGGAATATTTATCATATGCCCGCCTCTATTACGCGGCAAAGCTTGCGCTGGAAAAAGATACTGTTGGCGCAAAGACGCAACTCGATCTCCTTGCGGATGAAATGAGTCTTGTTTCCGATCCGAGTGTAAGTGTATTCATGCGATTTTTAAGGAATGAGTATACGAATCGACCGACAGGACCTTCGTGGAAGAATCTTGTGGAGAACAAATATGCAATCTCTCCGAAATTCAAAGCCGCGGTTGAGAAAGTAATCGCCTCGGCGGGGCAGTAAACTGTGCTGCGGGATAGTATACTGAGAGCGTGAGAAAATCTCTGGTCAATATTTGCGGAGCGGTGCTCATCATTGCAATCTACGTTTCACATTTCGGAACCGTTCGTTATGCTTACGAGGTGCAGTCTGTACGCTTGTTCCCAAGTGCCGAACGCGCTTTTGCGTATGGGGAGAGATACTTTAATGCAAAGAACGAGACTGACTACAATATCAGCAGGGCCGAATATTTCTTCGGAAAAACCGCAGATATTGATGTGACGACCCCGTACCTCTTTCATGAGCTTGCGCGTATAGCATTTCTGAAGGGAGATTTCGAAGTAGCGATGGCGCTCATCAACTCACAGATAGAGCTTATGGGGGATAGTGCACCGAATTCATACTACATTCGGGCTTTAATCGAGGGATACAAGGGAGACTATGCGGCTTCCGCAAGGGACTATAAATATTTTTTGCAATTTCACCCTACCAATTGGGCGGCCGTCAACGATTATGCGTGGGTTCTTCTAAAGGCGGGAAATGCGAGAGAGGCTTCTGAGGCAACGGCACGAGCTCTGGAATGGTTCCCCACGAATCCGTGGCTTCTGAATACCAATGCGACGGCCTTATTCGAAGTACAGGACTACACGGGAGCTCTTGCCTCGGCTCAGAAAGCTTCATCCGAGGTTGCAAAAATCTCTGAAAAGGACTGGCTGCGGGCCTATCCCGGCAATGACCCCAAAACCGCAAGTGAGGGGGTCGTTGCCTTTAAGCAGGCGATTCAGAACAATGTACACAGTATCACTCTCGCGCTCCACTCATTCGAGGTACAATAGTCTATAAAGCCATGAGACATCACTTGCATAAGCTCGCAGCGCACGTCCGCACGTTACCAGCGAAGAGGGAGCTATTATTTGCCTTGGCGTTTGTTGTGGTCGCCCTGGTGCTTCTCTCCATGACTTCTAGTACACAAAAACTCTTTGTTTCCTCGGAGCTTCAATTCACTGATACTTCAGTCCGAGGGCTCGCGATTGTTCCCGCATCTTGCCCCTCGACTCCTCACGGTAGCGAGGTGTGTGATGTCGCGGCTAGTAACAATTGTTCAATATCAGCCGGGAGCAGCACGCTTAGCCCAGGTCAGAGTACGACCTTGCAATGGGCAGTCACTCAACCTTCCTATCTCGCCGGACTATTTCCTTCAAGCTTTAGCGGTAATATCTCGCCAGGGGTCGGAACAGTTTCTGGGTGGAGCGGCTCAAACCTCGCAAGTCCACCTGTCACCACTACGTACGTGTTGAATGGGACGCTTTCAGTCTCTATTCCGTGGTTCGGTTCTATCCGCACTGGCTCAACGCAGTGTCAGACAACAGTAACTGTACAGAGTCCCTGTCCGGTCGGGTATGTTTTGCAAGACGGGGCATGTGTTTTCGATATGTGTCCGAGAGGCTATGAGCAGCAGGGAGAGCAGTGTGTATACACTGCGCCGGCATGTTCCACTCTTAATTATTGTGTTGGCACTACGTTGTGGCATCGTGACGCGGAATGTTCTACAAATCCTATTCAAGCGTGTTCTTTGGGCTGTACGGCTGGGGCATGCATTGGGAACGCAGCTCCTGGTGTAATCCTGTGGCAGGTGCGTCCGCCACTGGTTGCTTCGGGTAATACGGCAAATGTATCGTGGCAGGCTACAAGTGTTCGTTCGTGCGAAGTGAGCGGCAACAACGGCGATTCGTGGAGCGGAACAACCGGTGCGCAGGTTACGAGCCCGATAACTGCGCAGACAATCTATACGCTGTCTTGTATTGGACTCGACGATTCTATCGTGACACGGACGGGAACCGTCAACATCCTTCCTGTGTTTTGTGAGTCAGGTGCTCCAGGCTGCTCAAGCAGCAACTAAGCGTTCGATGTGGACATCTGAAATATAGTGACAAATGACTGCTAGTATAGGTTCATGCATACACACACCCTCAATCTCCGGAACCAGTTTTTAGTAGCTGTTCTTGCTGTCGTCTTTTTGTTACCAAGTGCAGCGTACGGACAAGAATCATCGAGTGATCTACGTGCGACGATTCGCGCCGAGCTCTTGAGTGACCCACGCACATCCAGCCTGTCAGAGTCACAGGTAGATGTGCTCGTCGGCCTCCTCTCTGAGGAGGCGGAGAAGCAAGGCATAACATCCCAGGATATTCAGTGGCGTCCGCAGAGTACCGAGCGGTTTGTCGCCACAGGGAGCGCTGCTCCTCAAGCCGTTGCATGTGCGGGAGGGTTCCTCTGCCTGGCATCGGAGGCCTTTGGTTTTATCGGCACAGATGCGACGATTCCGTTTACGCTGGGCGCCGCCTCCATGGGCCTCGTCTGGATACTCGCTGAGATGATTCATCGTCGCAGACGTCCTGCCCCTTCCGTGATAAACACGTCCGTTACTCCACCTGCAGGACTATAAATTTGCAATAGTATCAGTGAGGAGGTATAGTGCCTCCACCCACGTCCTACTATAAACCTGCGCTCCGCGCGGGCAGGACCAATGGCAGGCATCGTTTGCCCGCTATTGCGGGCGTTTCTTTTTCCCAAACATATGAAATTCATGCTCGGTACCAAAGGAAGAATGACCCAAGTCTTCGACGACAAGGGCATCGTTTCTGCTGCGACGGTTGTTACGGCGGGCCCGCTCACGGTCACACAGATAAAGGGACAGGAAACGGACGGTTACACCGCTGTACAAACAGGGTTCGGCGCAAAAAAGGAAAATCGCGTCAATAAAGCGCAGAGCGCGAAGCCATTCCGCGTACTCAGAGAGTTTTCTCCAAACGCAGACGCAAAGCTCGAAGCGGGACAGACGATTGATGTCTCGATATTTACACCAGGCGATGTCGTCGCGGTGTCCGCCATCTCGAAAGGTAAGGGTTTCCAAGGTGTGGTGAAGCGACACGGGTTCAGTGGAGGTCCACGCTCTCACGGTCAGAAGAATCGCGAACGCTCTCCGGGCTCTATCGGAGGAGGAGGACGTGCAGGCGGGCGTGTCGTCAAGGGTATGCGCATGGCCGGACGTATGGGAGGAGACCGAATCACGGTCAAGAATCTCAAAGTCTTGCAAGTCGACGTCGCGACGAATACACTCGTCATCTCAGGCGCTATTCCAGGGAAGCCAGGAACGCTCATCGAAATCCGCGGCTAATTTTCTCTATATTGATTGATATGAAAACAGATATTTACAACTCACAAGGAAAAAAGGCAGGGCAGGTAGAACTCCCAGAGAGTGTCTTCGCTGTTGCGTGGAATGATGCGCTGATGCATCAGGTTGTAACCGCAATGCAGGCAAACGCTCGTCCGACTGTCGCACACGTAAAGAATCGCGGCGATGTACGCGGCGGAGGTAAGAAACCATGGGCGCAGAAAGGAACCGGTCGCGCGCGACACGGCTCAAGCCGTTCTCCGATTTGGAAAGGAGGAGGCGTCACTCACGGACCTCGCAAGGACAGAGACTACTCTCAGACTATTCCGAAAAAGATGCGCGCAAAGGCTCTCTTCATGGCGCTCTCACACAAGTTCAAGGAGGGGCAAATACTTTTCGTTGATTCATTTGGCATCTCTCTGCCGAAGACTGCTACTGCGCGAAAATCTCTCGCGATGCTCTCGAAAGTACCAGGATTTGAAAAGCTCACAACGAAACGGAAGAATGCGGCACTCGTCGCTTTTTCTGAACCAACGGAGGCCGCTCAAAAAAGCTTCCGCAACATTGGTAATGTGACGATCATTTCTGTCCGCAGTCTGAATCCCGTCGCCGTTCTCGGAAATTCCTACCTTATTATCGAACATCCCGATGCCGCAGTCGCTATCGTCGGGAGCCGCATCCAAAAAACAGTTGCTGAAAAAGTAGAACAGAAAACGATTAAGAAGGTGGTCAAGAAAGCCGCTAAGAAATAACGGTATGGCACTATTTGTTGGAAAGAAAAAGAATACAGAAAAGAAGGACGTCGCGACATCCGTAGCGGCGGTTTCTTCAGGAGGAATGAGTCGAGACATCTCAACCATCCTGAGGCACGCCCGCATTACGGAAAAAGCGAGCATGCATCAAGCGCAAGGAGTCTACACATTTGATATCGCACGTGCCGCGACAAAGCGCGACGTTATACAGGCAGTGCGTGGTCTCTACAAGGTCACTCCCCGCAGCGTCCGTGTCGTCACGGTACCTACGAAATCACGCCGCAACGCACGTACTGGCAAGGTGGGCATGACAGGAGGCGGCAAGAAAGCCTACGTGTATCTTAAAAAGGGCGAGAGCATAACCATCGGCTAGTTCGACAAGCTCACCATATATAAATTTCTTATGAAAACGTACAAGCCAACAACAAAATCACAACGTCAGCACACCTCGATTGAGTATCGAAAGTTGCTTTCGGGCCACAAGCCTGAGAAGTCGCTCATGAAAGGCGCCCGCAGCTATGCGGGCCGCAATTCGTTTGGCCGCATCACGTCGCGTCATCAGGGCGGGGGCCACAAGAGGAGTCACCGAAACGTGGATTTTAAGTTCAACAAGAAAAACATTTCCGCGAAGGTAACTTCAATCGAGTACGACCCGTTCCGCTCGGGATTCATCGGTCTTGCAGTGTATGCCGATGGCGAAAAGCGATACGTCGTTTTGCCGCAGAAAGTAAAAGTGGGGGATACGTTTATCGTTTCTGAAACTGCTCCCGTGACACTCTGCAATCGTCTTCCACTCGCCAACATGCCTGTCGGTACGTTTGTCTACAATATCGAGTTGAAACCGGGACAGGGAGGCGTCGTTGCACGCTCTGCCGGTAATTATTGCGAAGTAGTCGCGCAAGACGCCGGATACACGCACCTCAAGATGCCTTCAACTGAAGTACGCCGCGTCATCTCGACTGCATGGGCATCCGTCGGGGAGGTATCAAATGAGGAGCATCACCTCGTGAATCTCGGTAAGGCAGGCCGTAGCCGCTGGCTCGGGCGTCGTCCGAAGGTGCGCGGAACCGCGATGAACCCTGTCGATCACCCGCACGGAGGTGGTGAAGGCAAGCAGGGCCGCGGACTCCGCCGAGCGAAGACCATGTGGGGCAAGCCGTCCGGCAAAGGGCAGAAAACCCGCAGCCCCAAGAAGTATTCCAACGTATTTGTTGTCTCCCGCAGGAAGGTAGGCAAGAGAAAATAACTTGAAGATAAACAAAACGCCCGCGTGTGCGGGCGTTTTGTTGACATAGCCTCTCATTTCCTATACATTGTTCGGACTCCCGCGCAGGCGGGATTTGAATTGATATGACACGCTCACTAAAAAAAGGTCCCTACGTGGATGTAAAACTCATGAAGAAAGTCTCGCTGCGTAAAGCTACGCAGGGAGTTATTAAGACATGGGCGCGCTCAAGCCAAATAGCACCTGAATTTGTCGGTTACACTTTTGGCGTTCACACAGGAAAGAATTTTGACGATGTGTTTGTTACCGAGGATATGGTAGGTCACCGTTTGGGTGAGTTCGCGCCAACCACCAAGTTCATAAAGCACGGAGGTAAGATGCAGAAGGAGACTGAAATGGCTGCAAAGGCAGCTGAGATTGCTGCCGCGTCGGCTGCGAAGGCAACTGCGACAACCGCAAAGAAATAGTTCGATTACGCTCCTTCGATAAACTCAGGATAAATCACCATAAATAATTATGAAAGCTCTTCTAACAAATTATCACCAGTCGCCGCGCAAAGTGCGTCTCGTTGCAGACCTCATTCGCGGGAAGAGTGTCGCTCAGGCTCGTGCAGCACTTCTCTACTTGCCAAAGAAGTCTTCGCCCGCACTCGGCAAGCTTCTGGATTCTGCTGTCGCGAATGCGAGCTCAGCGGGCAACTCTGTAGAAAATCTTTTCGTGAAGACCATCACCGTGGACAAGGGAGCTGTGATGCGTCGCGCACGACCGTTCGGTCGCGGACGCTCGGGTGCACTCAACAAGACCTTGAGCATTATATTTCTTGAACTCGGCCTCTCTACAAAAGCTCCAAAGGCAGCCAAAGCCGCAAAAAAGACTCCCGCGAAGAAGGCTGCAAAGAAGCAAGTTGTTGCTGCAAAATAGTATGACACATACCGTACACCCATACGCACATCGCCTCGGAATCATTCGCGATTGGAAGTCGCGCTGGTTCTCGAAATCACCTGCAAAGTATCGCCAGAACGTCTGTGTCGACGCCGCCATCCGTCGCTTCCTAAAGAAGCGCCTTCGCGGAGCTTATGTCACGTCCGTCGAGATAGAGCGCAACGAAAAGGCCGTTCGTATCATCATCAAGACGTCTCGCCCGGGACTCGTTATCGGCCGCGGCGGGGAAGGCTCTACCAAGCTCAGCAAGGAAATAGAAGCTGTCGTGCGCACCGTGCCGAAAGCAGAACGCAAAGCAGTACGTCTCGACATTGAAGAGGTCCGAAGCCCTGAGTCGCAATCTCCTGTTGTCGCCTACATGGTCGCCGAAGGCTTGGAGAAACGTCAGACATTCCGCCGCGTACTGAAGCAGACAGTGGAGAAGGTGATGGCAAACCGTGACGTGCAAGGCGTCCGCATCGCAATCGCGGGCCGTCTCGGAGGGGCAGAAATGTCCCGCACCGAAGAGATAAAACGCGGTCGTGTACCGCTGCAAACCTTGCGTGCCGATATCGATTTCGCCCGTGAACAGGCATACCTTCCATACGGTGTTATTGGTATCAAAGTTTGGATTTATCGGGGAGATATTTTCGCTGACGAAAAGCAATCTCAGAAAAACGCCTAATATTGTATGCTCGCACCAAAAAAAGCTAAATATCGCAAGTGGCATTCAGGCCGTCTTGGAGAAAGGCGTCTCAATTCTCCAGACACGCGCGGCGTCACGGTCGCTTTCGGCTCATATGGGCTCAAGGCGCTCTCACAAGCACGAGTCACGTCTAACCAGATAGAGGCTGCCCGTCGTGCGCTCTCTCGTGCAAGCGGCAAGGGAGCTAAGATTTGGACACGCATTTTCCCCGACAGACCGTTTACGCGCAAAGCCGCGGAAGTAGGTATGGGTAGCGGTAAGGGTGACGTCGCAGGATACGTCTTTGATGTGAAGCCGGGACGCGTCATTTTCGAAATCGACGGAGCTGTCGAGAGCGTCGCACGCGAGGCTCTGCGCAAGGCGGGGACAAAACTCCCGCTCACCGTTCGTGTCGTCGCACGTCAATAGTTCGACATTGCTCACTATACATAAAATTATGGCTGATATCACAAAACAGGATGTTGCAGAAGTGCAGAAGCTCATCGCCGACAAGCGGGAGGCCCTTCGCGTGTTTCGATTCGGAGGAGCAGGAAGTCGCACACGCGATGTCCGCGCAGGTCGCACGCTCCGCCGCGAAATTGCACAAGCGCTGACCGAGCTTCGTGCACGACAAATTGCAGCAAAGGCAAAGAAAGCGTAGTATTTCACTTCACCGTATGGAAAAAGAAAACACATCAGGAAAGACTTTCGAAGGCATCGTCGTTAAATCGGCGATGAAAGACACCGCAACCGTGAAAGTCGAGCGCTACGTGAAGCATCCCAAATACAAGAAGTTCATGCGTCTCTCAAAGAAGTTTTTGGTGCACGATGTCGGTAACACTGCTCAAATAGGGGAGAAGGTAACTATCCGTGAGACACGCCCTATTTCGAAGCGTAAGCGTTTCGTCATCGTCAAATAAGCATATGATTCAAGATAGAACTCTCGTTAAAATAGCGGACAATTCAGGTGGTATCATTGGCCGCGTCTTCAAAATTTTGGGCGGTTCGAAGCGCCGCTACGCAGGTATCGGAGACGAGATTGTTATCTCTATCCAGACCGCGCAGCCTCGCAAGGCGGTCAAGAAAAAGGAGGTGCACCGCGCTGTCGTCGTCCGCCAACGAAAGGCATATCGCCGTTCAGACGGCTCGTACGTACGCTTCGACGAAAATGCAGTCGTTCTCATCGCAGGTTCAGGGAAGGAGCCCAAGGAACCCAAGGCAAATCGTGTATTCGGACCAATCCCTCGTGAAGTCGTCGAGCGCGGATACCAGCGCATTGGCTCACTCGCGCCAGAAATTGTATAAATTGTATGAAACTAAAAAAGGGAGATAAGGTCATCGTCATCGCGGGAAAGAGCAAAGGGCAAAGCGGTGCAATCGTACGCGTTCTCACGAGTGCCGATATGATACTTCTCGACGGCGTCAATCTCGTTAAGCGTCATCGCAAGCCGTCGGCGCAAAATCGCAAAGGGCAAATTGTAGACAAGCCGATGCCGATACACTCTTCTAATGTCATGCTTGTGGACCCAAAGACAGGAAAGCCGACGCGCATCAAAATCACTCGTGGCAAAGATGGCTCTCGCGAGCGCGTAGCGGTTAAGAGTGGCGAATCTCTGAAATAGTTCGATTTCACTCACCATAAATAATATGAATGCAGCACACAAACAAAACAAAACATTCGAAGCTCTCAAGGGCGAGTTTGGCTACACAAATGTCATGCAGACTCCAAAAGTCTCGAAGATTATCGTTTCGACGGGCGTTGGCTCTCTCAAGGATAAAAAGAAGATTGAGCTCATCGTGGAGCGACTCACACGCATCACAGGACAAGCTCCTGCTGCGCGTGGTGCCAAGAAATCAATCGCGAATTTCAAAAGCCGCGTCGGAGACATCGCGGGCTACCAGATAACGCTTCGTGGAGCACGCATGCAATCCTTCCTCGATAAGTTGATACACATCGTATTCCCTCGCGTGAAGGACTTCCGGGGCATCAAGACCACAGCAATCGATGAAATGGGCAACATCTCAATAGGGTTCAAGGAACACACGGTATTTCCAGAGACCTCCGACGAAGACACCAAAGACATCTTCGGCCTTGCTGTCACTGTCGTCACGACTGCCAAGAACAGGAAAGAGGCAGAAGCCTTCCTCCGCTACCTCGGAATCCCGCTCCAAGAAGCAACCAAGTAACAAAACGACCGCCGCAAGGCGGTCGTTTTCATACGTAGGGGTAAACAGGGTAGTATGGCGGCATGGGCAAGCATCGAGAGTTTTGGAATAAGGAGTACAAGACGAGCGAGCACCTCACGCTTTCCACTACACCTTCGGAAGACCTTGAGAAGTTCACGAGGTATATCGAACGAGAATACAAGCGCGAATTTCTCAATAGCTACGCGCGGGTGCTCGACTTGGGATGCGGCAATGGGCGCAATCTCATCTACCTCGCGCGTGAATACGGCATGCGCGGCGTAGGCTACGATATCTCTGATGTCGCCATCAAGCAGGCACAGGCCGCCTCTCTGGACTTGCCGATAACCTATGAAGCGCGCTCGATAGCAGAGCCGCTTCCACTTCCCGATGGCTCAGCCACTTTCGTGCTCGACATGATGACCTCGCATTTCTTGAAAGGGGAGGAGCGAAAGGCACTCAAAGCTGAGATTCTCAGAGTCCTGCGCCCTGGAGGCTGGCTCTTCTTCAAGTCATTCCTCGCAGACGAAGACATCAATGTAAAGCGCTTTCTGCGTGAGAGCCCCGCCGATGAGGAGAATGCCTACATACACCCCAAGCTAGGGGTATATGAGTATGTGTGGACGGAAGAGGCGCTTCAAGACTTTTTCACCCCAGAGTTTGAGATACACAAGGTACACAAGTCCCACAAACACCTCCGCCGCGGCAAACCGGGCAAACGCCGTACGCTATCTGCCTACATGCAGAAGTTCTAGGGATTACGTTTGACTTTGCCGCCCATATCGCCTATATTGTTCAAGCCTCGCAGGGGGTCTTGTTTTTTAGAGTGATTCCCCGGTAGTTACTTGGGAATATCGCAAGAACACAGACCACGCAGGGAAGTGCTCGTAACCAGTATCGAAAGGTACGGTGCAGGCCTCCCAGCACTCCTCTTTGGCACCCCTCGACTTGCTCGGGGTAAACACATCAACATGGCAAAAAAATCAATGATAATTAAGGCGAATCGCGTACCGAAGTTTTCTTCGCGTACGGTCCGGCGCTGCTTCAAGTGTGGCCGCCCACGCGGTTTTATGCGTGATTTCAATCTTTGCCGCATCTGTTTCCGCGAAGAGGCTCTCGAAGGTCATATCCCAGGCGTCAAAAAATCATCATGGTAAGCGATACAATCGGTGACTTCATAGTTCGTCTCACAAACGCCGGCGCAATCAAGAAGGCGTCTGTGTCGGTGCCATACTCAGCATTCAAGATGGCTGTCGCAGAAAAGTTGAAGAACCTCGGTTTTGTTACGGAAGTTGAGAAGAAAGGGAAGAAGGTCCGCAAGA
The DNA here is from genome assembly GCA_943359395.1 of Candidatus Nomurabacteria bacterium. Taxonomy (GTDB): domain Bacteria; phylum Patescibacteriota; class Minisyncoccia; order Phycocordibacterales; family UBA2100; genus UBA10103. The sequence continues at coordinate 10,386 of CALRHH010000003.1, read as the reverse complement.
CGATCGATGTCGTACTCAAGTACTCTGATGCAGGTGAGCCTGCGATTCAGGGCGTGAAGCGTGTCTCGAAGCCGGGTCGTCGTCTCTACAAGAGCACACGGGAAATCGTCCCTGTACGCTACGGACACGGCTCTCTCATACTCTCGACTCCGAAAGGCGTTCTCTCCGACAAGGAGGCTCGCAAGGAAAATGTCGGCGGCGAAGCGCTGTTTGAAATTTGGTAATGCGATTCGCTCTGAAATGAAAATCATATGTCACGTATAGGTAAAAGAGCAATAACGATTCCCGCAGGCACAGAAGTGTCGGTTGTTTCGAGTGAGCTCATCGTCAAGGGGAAGGGGGGCACGCTCAAGAAGATGGTGCATCCAGCTGTCACGATTGCCGTCGCAAACGGTGAGGTAACCGTCACCCCTAAGGAAAAGTCCCGCTTGGGACGCGCGCTCTGGGGCACATTCGCGGCACACATCCGCAATATGATATCGGGTGTCAACAAGCCGTTCGTCAAAAAATTGCAGGTAGAGGGAATTGGCTACAAGGTGGAACTTGCTGGCAAGCAGCTGAAGCTCATCGTAGGATTCTCGCACCCCGTGTTGCTCACTGTTCCTGAGGGCATTACTGCGGTGGTAGAAAAAAATATTGTCACCGTCTCAGGAGCCGATATCGAGAAGGTCGGTCAATTCGCTGCATCAGTGCGCGCTACAAAGAAGCCAGAGCCGTACAAGGGTAAGGGCATCCGATATGAAGGTGAGGTCGTACGTGAGAAACAGGGTAAGAAGGCTGCAGCTGCAGCAACCGCATAACATTGTATGGAACTCACTAAACAGCAACAGAGAACCCGTCGTCACAAGCGTGTGCGGGCAAAAGTGATTGGAAGCTCCAAGCGTCCGCGTCTTTCGATATACAAATCTAACACGCGCCTCACCGCGCAGATAATTGACGATACTAAAGGCGTCACCATCGCATACGTCTCATCACTTGATGAGAAGGGGAAGACCCCACGCGAGCGGGCCGAACAAGCGGCAGCGACACTGGCAAAGACCGCAAGTGCCAAAGGAGTAAAGGCAGTCGTGTTTGATCGTGGAGGATTCCAGTACCTCGGAACCGTAAAAGCTTTTGCCGACGCTGCGCGCGCTGCAGGATTAGAATTTTAAGAAAAATGTATGGCCGATGATACAACACCAGAAGTAAAGCCAGACGCAGCCCCTATGCAGGCTGTTCCTGATACTCAGGCAGCGAAGCCTGGTTTTGCGGGCCGTGGCAATCGCGACCGCCGGGGAGGCGCTCGCGGCGGCCGCCCAGGTGGACGCCGAGGAGGAGACGAACGCCGCAGTGAATTTGCACAAAAGCTGATTGGTATTCGCCGCGTCGCGCGCGTTATGGCAGGAGGTCGTCGTTTCAACTTCAGTGCGGCGTTGGTCATAGGCGACAAGAAAGGTCGCGTCGGTGTAGGTCTTGGTAAGGCGGCAGATACCGCGCAGGCGATTGAGAAAGCTACCCGAGCCGCGAAGCGCGCAATGATACAGCTCAATCTCACGAAGAACCGCAGCATTCCTCACAACATTGAAGCCAAGTTCTGTGCATCCCGCGTCGAAATCCGCCCGGCCGCCGGTCGTGGATTGGTCGCAGGCTCTTCGGTGCGAACCGTTTTGGAGCTTGCCGGTGTCTCGGACGTTACCGCAAAGCTTCTCTCTCGCAGTAAGAATCCGGTCAACAACGCACGCGCAGCAATCGAAGCTTTGAAGAAAGTATCAATGGGAAAATAATCGTATGACGTCACTCAACTCACTCAAAAGAATGACAGCTCGCAAGGGGATGCGTGTCGGTCGCGGCGGAAAGCGTGGCAAGACGGCGGGACGCGGTACGAAGGGGCAGAATGCACGCGCGGGATGCAAGAAGCGCCCGGAAATGCGCGACATCATCAAGAAATTGCCAAAACGACGCGGATTTGGCAAGAATCGCGGACGCAGTGTCGACGGTACACGGCTCGACGCGATTGCAATTTCGCTCAATAGACTCGAAAAACTCTTCGAGTCGGGCGCAGAGGTGAGTTCAAAGATACTTGCTGAAAAAGGCGCTATCTCCGCACGCACGATGCCGCCCGTCAAAATCGTAGGCACAGGCGCTCTCTCCAAGAAGCTTTCTTTCAAAGGTATCGCAGTCTCTGCTTCTGCCCGCCTTGCTATCGAGAAGGCTGGAGGTACGATTGCATAAGTCCTATGTTTGAATCATTCCTTCGCAAAATTAAACTGACTTTTGAAGACGAGGTCTTGCGTACCCGTATTCTTTTCGTACTCGGCGCTCTCGTGATCTTCCGCTTCCTCGCCGCGATCCCTATTCCAGGTATCAACGCGGCGCAACTCGAAGCTTTTTTGAGCAACAACCAGTTCCTTGGTCTCCTCAACATTTTCTCGGGAGGCGGTTTCTCAAATCTTTCTATCATGATGATAGGAGTATCGCCGTACATCACCGCATCCATTGTGATGCAGCTCATGACGGTCCTTGTCCCAAAATTGAAGGAGATGTACCAAGAAGAGGGCGACGCCGGACGCATGCGTTTTATGCAGTATTCCCGGTACCTCTCGGTACCTCTTGCCTTCATCCAAGGTTTCGGATTTCTCCTTCTCCTGCAACAAAACGGTATTGTGCCCGCACTCTCTCCGCTCGCCTTCCTGACAAACATGACGGTGATAGCCGCTGGCGCCATCCTCATTATGTGGATTGGCGAACTCATCTCAGAGTTCGGCGTTGGTAACGGAATCTCGCTCATCATCTTTGCGGGAATCGTTTCGCGGCTTCCTTCGGCAATCGCGCAGCTTATCTTCTCGTTTGACATCGCACAAATTCCTGTATACATCGCGTTTGCTATTGTCGCAGCGGTCATTATCGCTGGGGTGGTCTTTGTTACTGAAGCGGAGCGCCCCATTCCGGTAACTTACGCGAGGCGCGTACGAGGGACGAAGGTCTTGGGCGGCATTTCCACGTATTTACCATTGCGCGTAAATCAGGCGGGCGTGATGCCCATCATCTTCGCGCTCTCGTTCCTGCTCTTCCCGCAGATGATAGCGACGTTTATCGCGAAGAGCTCTATTCCATTTCTCGCATCGGGCGCTGAATCCGTCGTAGGGGCACTCGCAAATCAATGGGTGTACGGGGCAATCTACTTCCTCCTGGTTGTCGTCTTTACTTATTTCTACACAGCTATCACATTCGAGCCGAATCAAATTGCAAAGAATCTGCAAAAAAACGGGGCCTTTATTCCGGGTGTCCGTCCCGGCGGAACGACAAGTGAGTACCTCGGCAACATCATCACCCGCATCACGCTCGTGGGCGCATTTTTCCTCGGCTCACTTGCGGTTCTCCCCATCGTCCTTCAGGGGTTGACGGGTATTACTGCAGTAACCATTGGAGGAACCGCACTTCTCATCGCCGTCTCGGTCATCTTGGACCTCGTAAAGAAAATCGACGCACAGACTTCGATTCGGGAGTATTAAAATCAAAATACGGGCGTTTATCTACTACATAACTCTAAATGTGGTAATCTCGTGCATATGAAGAAGATAATAGTAATTGCTGGGCCCTCGGGCTCCGGGAAGAACGCGGTCATAGGTGCGATTCTCAAACACAACAGTAATTTCACCCGGCTCGTCACCGCGACGACGCGTGCCCCGAGGCCGGGGGAGCAGGAGGGAGTCGATTACTATTTCTTGTCGCAGGAGAAATTTGATGCAGAGCTTGCTGCGGGCAATATTCCGGAACACCGTTTCGTTCCGGAACTCGATACCTACTATGGAGTTTATCTACCAGACCTCAAGAAAAAGATACAGGAGGGCAAAATAGTATTTGCACAAGTGGATATTGAGGGAGCACGGCTCTTGAAAGAGCGTTTCGGGGCAATAACGATATTCATCCTGCCTGAATCGCTGGAACAGTTCAGGGCGCGTTTGCGGGTACGCAATCCCGAGTGGTCGAAAAAGGAGTTTGATGCACGCATGAGAATAACCGAGGAGGAAATGCGGGTGCATGCGCCGCAGTACGATTACCGTGTGACAAACGCGGATGGAAAATTGGAAGACACAACGTCTCAGGTCATGGATATTATGCGCAGGGAAGGCTATACTTTTCAATCATGAAACCCGTTAGAAAGATTCTCGGACGATTATCATTCAATGGAAATTTTCTATATAGCTTCATGATTGCCTCAATATGACGGATAACTTTTCTAATGGGGTGAACCCCATCACCGTTCTTTTCTTCGGTCCCCAGGGTGCAGGGAAAGGCACACAAGTAAAGCTCCTCGCAGACGTTCTCAAGACACGCTCGGAACGGGGCATCATCCATATAGACATGGGGCAGCTCCTACGCAATATGATTGCTTCAGGGAGCTACACAGGCACCCTCACCAATGAAATCGTGGGAGTGGGCAAACGCATGCCGGATTTCATGCCGATTTATCTCACCACCGATGCTCTCGTAAAGCAGTTCACGGGGGAAGAGCATATCATCGCGGACGGCCTTGCCCGTGGTCCTGACCAGACGCGTGGATGGGACGATGCGATGGTTTTCTACGGACGTTCTGATTTTCACATAATCTCTCTTGAACTATCCGAAGAAGAGAGTATTAAGCGCTTAGTTATACGGGGGAGGAGCGACGATACCGAAGATGCTATCAAGCAGCGTCTCTCTTGGCACAAAGCAGAAGTCGAGCCGCAGCTTGAGTTTCTCAAGAGTCGTGGGCGGACCGTTCACCACATTGACGGAGCGTTGGACATTCAAACTGTTCACGCAGCCATTCTTTCCGCCCTTAAGCTCGCGTAACGACTCCGGAATTTTTATTGTTCTTCATGATTGTACGAAATCAAGCTGATATAGACGCATTACGAGAAGGAGGTAAACGATTGGCACGCCACCTCCGCATCTTGGGTGGAATGATCGCTCCTGGCGTCACGGGAAAAGAGCTCGAAAAAAAAGCGCAGGAACTTGTAAAATCGGAAGGCGACACTCTCGCGTTCCACGGCCACGTTGAGCGTAAGGGTGACAAGCCGTACCCATCAGGCCTCTGCCTCTCAATCAACGATGTTATCGTCCACTCTCCCGCAAGCGACAATGGCGCGGTAATCCGCGACGGTGATGTCGTCTGCTTGGATTTTGGAATTAAGCACAAGGGCCTCTTCACCGACCACGCAGTGACCGTCATAGCAGGTACGGGGCGCAATCCGAATGACGAAGAATTGGTCAGGGGTACCTATGAGGCGCTCGCGGCGGGAGTTGCACAGGCGAAAGTAGGGAATACGACTGGTGACATTGGATATGCAGTACAGAAAGTCGCGGAGAAGTATCATTTCGGGTACCCGAAGAACCTTTCGGGCCATGGGGTGGGAATCAAAGTGCACGAAGACCCACACGTGCCAAATTTCGGCACTCCAGGGAAAGGGACGAAGCTCGTTGAAGGGCTCGTCATCGCTATCGAGCCGATGATGACGCTTGGCTCGGGAGAGCTTTTTGTAGACAAAGACGGGCACTCCTATCGTACTGAAGACGGCTCGCGCACCGCGCACGCCGAACATACCGTGCTTGTCACCGAAAACGGTCCTGAGATTTTGACCAAAGAATAAGATACAATCACGGCATGAATATCGCCGTCTTTCTCTCGCAATACGACGTAGCGGGAAAGTATGTGAGTGTTGTCGAGGCACTCGGTAAAAGTATCGCCGCAGATAAACACACCCTCATTTTCGGCGGGTGCGATGAGGGCCTCATGCATGTCATCGCGCAGACGGTGCACGACGGCGGAGCGAAAGTTATCGGTGTGATACGTGCTCCTATCGCGCACAAGGCCTACCCGGATGCCGATGAGATGCATGTCGTCCAAGACGCGTACGAAATGAATCTCGGTCTTATCGAGCGGGCGGACTGCATCATTGTCCTCGCGGGAGGTATCGGCACCCTCAACGAGCTTACCGCTATCGTGAGGATGAAAAAGAATGCCGAGCACAATACGAAGACCATCGTTGTGAATACCGCCGGTTTTTATGACGGTCTCAGCGCTCAACTGCAGAGAATGCACAAAGAAGGTTTTCTACGGGAAGATGTAATGCAGTCGGTACATTTTGTTGATACGCCCGAAGCGGCGATGAAGTATATTAGTGAGTATGGCAATTGATACTCTAGTAATTGGTAGCGGAGCCCGGGAACACGCGCTTCTTTGGAAGCTCAAGCAATCGCCGCGCGTGGGAAAACTCTACGTGGCGCCTGGCAATGGCGGGACGGCTCTCATCGCAGAGAATGTTCCTATCGGCGTAATGGAGTTCGATAAATTGGTGAAATTCGCACAGGAAAAAAGAATAGGTCTTGTTGTTCCCGGTCCGGACGATGCGTTTGTCGGCGGCATTGTCGATGTGTTTCAGGCTCATGGATTGCGCGTATGGGGTCCAAGCAGAGAGGCGGCACAAATTGAAGGCTCGAAGGCGTTTTCCAAACAGCTCATGCAAGACGCAAAGATTCCGACAGCAGAATTTAAAATATTCACGGATTCTGCTGCGGCTCTCGCATATGTTCGCACGCGCGGTGCACCCATTGTGGTGAAGGCAAGCGGACTCGCACTCGGCAAAGGGGTGTACGTATGCAGGACGACGGAGGAGGCCGAAAGGGCTATCCAGGAAATCATGGTTGAGCATGTGCACAAAGCTGCCGGCGATGAGGTTGTGATAGAAGAATACCTAGAAGGTCCCGAGATATCCGTGCACGCACTCTCGGGAGGAGTTACGCACGTACTTTTTCCTCCGTCGCAGGACCACAAGCGGGTAGAGGACGGCGACCAAGGGAAAAACACGGGTGGTATGGGAACGATTGTACCCGTGCCATGGGTAACGCCTGCGATGATGGCGGATATAGAAAATCGTATCGTAATACCGACTTTCGAAGAGTTCAATAAGAGAGGAGTCAGGTTCCAGGGCCTTTTGTTCCCCGGTCTTTTGCTCACTAAAGACGGGCCAAAAGCGCTTGAGTACAACGCGCGTTTCGGGGATCCCGAATGTCAGGTATATATGCGTTTGCTCAAAACCGACTTGCTCGACCTTCTTGAGGCATCTATTGATGGTACCCTTGATGCGATACGCGATTCGATAGGGTGGCATCGTGGCTTTGCCGCAAATATCGTCATCGCGTCCGGCGGCTACCCGGATGCGTACAAGACGGGATTTCCAATACGAGGTATCGCAGAAGCAGAACAAGATGAACATGTAGTCGTATTTCAGGCGGGTACAAAAATGGATAACGGTCAATTGGTCACCGCAGGCGGACGAGTCCTCAGCGTCTCCGCGATAGGAAGCACACTCAAGCAAGCGCTCGACCGCGCCTATGCGGCAGCGGACAAGATTCATTTCGAAGGAATGCACTATCGCCAGGACATCGGAGCAAAATCCCTCACGTAGGAATGATATAATTTCGGGATGCCTCCCATGAAGGAGAAGCCGCATGCCGTGGCGCTTGAAAAATTTAGATCTCCCGAGGAGGAGCTTGCCTATTTACGTGAGCGAGTACGCGAGAAGGAATCCGAAATGGAAGTGTCCGAGAATCGCCTTGAGTCCGACCGTATTGCGCGACGGGAGGTTGCTACCTACGCAGAGCAGCCTGCGGCGACTATTCTCCACGAGACGGTGGTTATGCCTGAGCATGACATAGTAAAAAATGTCCTCAAACTTGAACCCGAGACGCACGACAGACAGGTGGATGAAATTTTGCGGCTTGTGCAGACAAGCGGTATTCGAAATGCGCTGTCCGTCGCTGCTCGGATGAAGAATCCGCATCTTGAGGACGATATTCATCGCGCGCTCGTGCGGTACATCGCGGAAGGGCTACCAGACAAAGGTATAGGCGTGCCCGAAAAAGTGCGACGCGCACTCAACATGGTTCTCTTCGAGATACAGCCACAGGCGCATGGAGAGGGCGACAAGCAGGAGACTCAGCAGCATAAGCTGGAACAGCTCCTCTCGTCCTCTGAGCAATTATATGCGGGACTCACTGCTCTCATCGACAAGCACGAGGGGTTTTCGCTTGAGATGGCCGTACAAGAAGGGACGGAGGAGGCGTTTCTGTATTTGGCGGTGCCGCGCGCAAAGAAAATTCTTGCGGAGCGTCTCGTCTCATCGGTTTTCCCGAACGCACGGATGTCAGAGGCCCGCGGAGATTACAACATTTTCAATTATGAGGGGCAGCATGCCGCTGCCTATGCGACGCTCGCGGACCACCCATCTCTGCCGCTAAAGACTCCCGAGCTCTTCGAACACGACCCGATGAACGTGCTTTTGGCAGCATTCGCAAAGATTGCAAAGCATGGTGAGGGCGCAGCGCTTCAGATAACAGTCTCGACCGAAGGTGACCGATACAATCACCATTACAAGAAAATATTGCGACAACTTGAGAAAGGAAAAAATTTCCGCAAGGCAATCAAGGTTCCCGAGACCGAAATAGGGGAGGCTGTCTATGCGATGGCAAAACAGGTGTTTATGCCGGAGCAGCACAAGAAAGAGCTGGAGAGTCAATTTAGGAAGTCTTCCGACCAGGTAATGACCGAGGAAATTACAAAGAAGATAAAAAGTCGCATTGCCCCCGTCTCCATACGCATCGTTGCGTCAGCGCCGACGAAAGAGCGTGCGGAAGAGCTACTCAAAAACCTCGAATCCCCCTTCAATCAGTACGATGACCCGAAAGGTAATCAGCTTGTCTTTAAAAAAGTGGGAAGTTGGGGGCTGACAGATTTTATACGGCGGTTTACCTATCGCGAGTTTGACCACTCCATATCGATGCCGCTCTCGCTTGCCGAGGTGACTTCGATTTTTCACTTTACCGCAGAGCGCGTCACGACGTCGCGCGAGTTGAAGCGGAGTTTCGCGAAGCAGGCGCCCGCTCCCGTCGAGACTCCCGCCGAAGGTATCACGGTCGGCATCAATAAGTACGGCGCAGACGAGACGCCCGTGCACTTTGGAGCATCAGACCGTTTGCGCCACGCGTATGTCATCGGGCAGACAGGTACGGGAAAAACTGGCTTCATCAAGAATATGATTATTCAGGATATCAAGAACGGGGAAGGTGTCGCCTTTATCGACCCGCACGGCAATGATATCGAGGATGTACTCGCCTCTGTCCCCCCTGAGCGCATGAAAGATGTTATCTATTTCGACCCCGCGTACACCGACCGACCAATGGGATTGAACATGCTCGAGTACGACCGCTCGAAGCCTGAGATGAAGACGTTTGTTGTTGATGAAGTCTATGGAATTTTCCGCAAACTCTATGCTGATGTCCCTGAGGCGTTCGGACCAATGTTTGAACAGTACTACCGCAACGCCGTACAGCTTGTCGTTGAGGACCCCGACACGGGCTCGACCTTCGTCGAGATACCGCGCGTGTTCGCCGATACCGCATTCCGTAACCTAAAGCTCGCTCACTGCAAGAATCCCATCATTGTGCAATTCTGGCGTAAAATCGCCGAGCAGGCGCAGGGTGACCCGAGTCTCGAAAATGTCGCGCCGTACATCACGAGCAAATTCGACGTATTTCTCACCAACGATATCATGCGACCTATCGTGAGTCAGGAAAAATCAGCGTTTAACTTCCGCGAGATAATGGATAAAAAGAAAATCTTCCTTGCGAACCTTTCGAAGGGCAGGCTCGGAGATAGAAACACCTCGCTCCTCGGTCTCATTCTCGTGTCCAAATTTCTCCAGGCTGCATTCTCCCGCGTCGATACACGCGGGGATTTGCTACCCGTTTTCTATCTCTACATCGACGAGTTCCAGAACTTTGCGACGCCCTCCATCGCGACCATTCTCTCTGAGGCACGCAAATACAAGCTCTCTCTCACCATCGCGCACCAATTCATAGCACAGCTTGAGGAAGATATTCGCGATGCGGTCATCGGCAACGTGGGTACCAAAGCATCATTCCGCGTCGGCACTCAGGACGCAGAGTTCTTGGAGAAACAGTTCACGCCGATTTTTAATCAACAAGATCTCGAGAATTTGCCCAACAGAACTGCCGTACTCTCACTTCTTGTGAATGGCGTACCTGCAAGACCGTTCACCATTCAGACACGGGACTTGCCTACAATGGACTACAGCACCGTTGAAGCGCTGAAAATGCTTTCGTACAATACCTACGGCAAAGACAGAGAAGAGGTGGAAACCGAAACCCGCCGCAAATTCGACGTGGCCTACGGTCGCAAGCCCATTGAGCCGGGAGCGCCTGCGCCGCTCTATCAGTAGTTTCTCTTGGTCTGAAATCGTGGTACATTGGCGTTCATGGAACACCCAAAAGAGGAGCGGACATTTGTCATCATTAAGCCCGACGGCGTCCAGCGTGGACTCATCGGAGAAATAATCAAGCGAT
>CALRHH010000002.1:46258-100959 GCA_943359395.1 Candidatus Nomurabacteria bacterium | reverse complement strand
CGAGATGTTGGGGAGGAATCCTCGCGTCATCGCGGTCGGCGAGTGCGGTCTTGATTACTATCGCAATGATGAAGACAGTAAAGAGACTCAGAGAAAGGCGTTCATCGAACAAATCGAACTCGCGAACACGCTTGATAAGCCCCTCATGCTCCACATCCGCAATGCGTATAATGATGCGCTCGAAATACTGAAGGCTCACGCCAAGGTAAAAGGAGATGTCCATTTTTTCGCGGGGGATTGGGCCATTGCCAAGAAATTCCTCGATTTTGGATTTACGCTCTCATTTACAGGAGTTATTACGTTTACACACGATTACGACGAGGTCATCAAAAACACACCACTCGACATGTTGCTCTCCGAAACCGATGCCCCGTACGTTACTCCGGCACCGCATAGAGGCAAGCGCAACGAACCCGCATATGTAGAGCTTATCGTGCAAAAAATCGCCGAAATCCGGGGCGAGGACTTTGAGCGCGTAGGCGGGCAGATTCTTGCCAATACGCAGAGAGTCTTCGGGATTAGCTAGGATTCTTGCGGCGTCTAGACCGCTGTGATAGAGTGCCCCAACATATGGTAGATGACGTAGCAGTAGAAATAAGTGAAACCGGTGCGGCGGAGAATGCCGTGTTGCGCATATATGAAGTGGGATACCACATCATTCCCGATACAAAAGAGGAGGAGCTCGAGAAGGTGGTCGGTGCTATGCGTTCCGAGATTGAGAAGGCCGGCGGCAACTTTATTGCCGAGGGTGCTCCTTCAATGACGAAGCTATCATATCCGATTTCACTCCGCGAGGGTGAGAAGAGCGTCGAATACGACCGCGGGTACTTCGGTTGGATAAAGTTTGAGGCTCCCGTCGCGGCAGCACGGACAATCGAATCGTTTCTCAAGCAAAACAGGAGTTTCTTCCGCTTCATCGTATTCCAGACTGTCCGCGAAGATACGCGTGCAAAAATGAAGGCTCCTCAGCTCCGCGAGGTCAAGCGCACTGATGTCATCAAGCAGGTGCCGCGTCGTATCGAGGAGACATCCGCCCCCGTCTCAGAAGAAGACCTTGAAAAGGCTCTTCAAGACATCACCACAGAGTAGTGCTAGAATTTCTCTATGTACATCAATAAGGCAATGCTTTTCGGAAATCTGACTCGTGATCCCGAGCTGCGGGCGCTTCCGTCAGGCATGAATGTGGTCAACTTCTCCATCGCGACGAACCGTACCTTCAAGGACCGCGACGGAAAGAAGCAAGAGCAGACAGATTTTCACAATGTCGTAGTCTTTGGCCGTCAGGCAGATACCGTCAACCAGTATTTGAAGAAGGGAAGCTCGGTCTTCGTCGAAGGTCGCATGCAGACGCGAAGCTGGGAGAAGGACGGCGAGAAGAAGTACCGCACTGAGGTTATCGCTGACCGCGTCCAGTTTGGCCCCAAGGGCAGTGGCACACGTTCGACAGGCTCAGGGCAGAGCGGAGAGGACCACCACGAAGAAGAGACTTCGGGAGGAGGAGGTGGAGCAAGTGGCATCGACTACCCGAAAGATGATATAAATCCGGACGACATACCGTTCTAGTAAAGCCTTATTTTAATTTTCACAACATTCTATGAGCAACAACATTCTTACCCAAAATGATATCCAGCACGTCGACTACAAAGACATCGACCTTTTGAAGCAGTTCGTTAATCCGCACGGTCGCATCGTAGGTCGCACCAAGAGTGGGCTTACCGCCAAGCAGCAGCGGGCTGTAGAAGCCGCTATCAAGCGCGCGCGCTTCATGGGGCTCCTCCCTTTCATCCAAAAGTAAGATTTCCCGAAAGAAAAGGCCTCGCACTGCGGGGCCTTTCTTTATACGCGTTCAGCGTACTCTCCTGTTTCTGTATTGACTCGAATGACGTCGCCTTCGTTGATGAACATAGGTACATCGAGAGGAGCTCCTGTTTCGAGTGTTACGACCTTGCTGCCGCCTTGCGCCGTGTTGCCACGAGTGTTTGGCGGAGCTTCTGTCACCTTGAGTTCCATTTTGATAGGTAATTTGACGCGGAAGAGCTTATCGTCAAACCAGAGCGTATCTACTGGCGTGTTTTCTTTGAGGAATTTGCCCGAATCTCCCATCATTTCCTCAGAGACCGAAAAGCGCTTCGACTTGTCTTTGATGTCGTGGAAGAACCACTCGCCGTTGCGTTCGTAGATAAACATGGCGGGCTTCGTGTCGATTTCGGCCTCCTGAAGCTTGTCTGCTTGCTGGAATGAGTGCTCGATGGAATTGCCCTTGATGAGATGACGCATCTTCGTTTGGTTCACAGGGCGGCGTTGCTGCTTCTGCATGATGTTGTTCCATGTGCAGACATATGGCTCGCCCTCAATGAGGACGGCGACACCAGGCTTCACTTCGTTGTAATTCAACATGTTCCGAGCATTCTAGCCAAAAAATCCTGTTTGTCCACTATATAAAAAAACGAGCGCGGCCATGTCAGCCGCGCTCGAGGGGATCCGGTGTGTTCCGGAATCAGAGGCCAAGTATCCGAGCCACAGTGCCTGCGTTCGCGTCAGGCGCTCGCTCGATCGAATCCTGGACCTTCGACTGGTAGACGGGTGCGAATTTCATACCCGTTGCAGTCGAGACAACCATCACGCTTTCGCCGCTTCGCACGTAGCCGTTTTGCACGGCGAGTCGCAGTCCTGCCAACGCAATGCCAGTCTGAGGGCAAAGCAGGTAACCGTCTTTGGCACATGCGAACATTCCTTCGGCGAGAGCTTGTTCGGTAACCGTCTGCATTACACCGTTGGACATTGTGATTTCCCGCATCACTTTTTCTTTCGACACGGGATCGCCAATCTGGGTCGCAGTCGCGAGCGTTTTGCCGGCTTGCACAGGCTCATATGCACGTCGCCACGCCTTCAGCCCCTCTTTCTCGTCCGAATCTTGGGCAGAAGCCCAGGAGCGGGCAAGGGGATTGGCAGCTTCCGTCTGGCACCCGAGAATCCGCGACGTACGGGTAACAAACCCGAGGTCCCTGAGCAGTCGCATGCCCTTGCCAATCGATGAGCTGTTGCTCCCGTTGCCGACGGGTACAACAAACCACTCTGGCAACTGCCATCGGAAGAACTGCGCGGTCAAGAAGACCGTTGCTTGGTGACCTTCGATACGCGCAGGGTTGAGACTATTGGCAGGATATGCCCCGTGATGGGTGACAAGTTCCTGCATGATGCGCATACAATCGTCGAAGTCGCCGGGAACCTCAATCACGCGAGCCGCGTGCGCCGCCGGCTGCATCAGTTGCACCGGCGTGATTTTGCCCTCGGGGAGGAGGACAAAACAGTCGAGTCCGGCTGCAGCAGCGTAAGCTGCCGCCATTGCAGACGTGTCACCAGTCGAAGCACATCCGACAGCCGATACGCCAGCTGCTTTCGCAACGCTCATCATGACGCTACCACCGAAATCTTTGAATGACCCCGTTGGGCCAGAGCCTTCCAAAATCATCCAAATATCGATGTCGCCGCCGACCCATTGCCGCAGATGTGAACCTGCAGGCACAATCGGGACGATGCCTTCGCCGAGCGAGACGAGCTGATCTGGTTTGAGATTCGGCATGATCAGCTCGTGGAACCGCCAGACGCCGGAGCGATACAGCGGTGACTTTGAAGTCGGACCGCACATGTTCGCGCGTGTTCGGAAGATGTCCTTCAGCGTCTTCGTCGGCGTTAGTGCCGGCACGAAGTTGTGATGAACCTCGAACAGACCGCCGCATACGCAGCGGAACGTCCGTTCACGGAGCAAGTTTTTTTTGTCGCCGCATTCGATGCATCGCAGGGTGGTCTTTACGCCCGACATATCGAGCGGTTGAGACCGTCGTTCGTGGACTTTCATGATTGACCCCTTTTTTCCCACGGGATGTGGGCTGAGGGAATTGGTACCACGAAGGTGGAAAAATGGCTACTCTTCAGAGCCGCTCGCGCTTTTTCCTTGGACTCCACCACCACCTTGAAGTCCCTTTTTGATGTCTTTTAAGAGTTGGTTGAGTATCGGCTTGTTCTCTCGTAGGAACGTTCGCGCTGCGTCATAGCCACGACCGAGCTTCGTATCACCGATAGAGTACGCACCACCTGATGACTTGGCGACGAAGCCAAGCTTCTCGCCGAGTGCGAGTGCTTCGCCTTCTTTGGAGATACCCTCGCCGTAGAGCATGTCGAATTCGGTTTGGCGGAATGGGGCAGCGACTTTGTTCTTCACAATCTTCACACGATGTCTACCGCCCATCGTTTCATCACCTTTCTTAATCTGCGCGATACGTCGGATATCAATGCGGACCGACGTGTAGAATTTGAGCGCCTTTCCTCCCGGAGTCGTCTCTGGATTTCCAAACATGACTCCTATCTGCATACGTATCTGGTTGATGAAGATTATGACGGTCTTAGTTTTCGAGACAATTGCCGTGAGCTTACGAAGAGCTTGCGACATGAGACGTGCTTGCTTACCTACGTGCTGTGCACCCATATCACCCTCAATTTCATCCTTGGGAGTGAGCGCCGCGACTGAATCGATAACGATAACGTCGATTTTTCCGCTCCGCACGAGCGACTCGACTATTTCGAGTGCCTGTTCTCCTGTGTCAGGCTGAGAAACGAGAAGCTCCTCGATTTTTACACCGAGCTTCTTTGCGTATTCCGGATCGAGTGCGTGTTCTGCGTCTATGAATGCGCACACGCCTCCCTTCTTCTGGGCTTCTGCTATGGCGTGGAGTGAGAGAGTGGTCTTGCCCGACGATTCGGGGCCGAATATCTCAATGATGCGGCCGCGCGGCAGGCCGCCGATGCCGAGTGCCCAATCGATGCCGATAGAACCCGTAGAGATGGCGTTTACATCCACTTTTGGCTGGGCACCCAGCATCATGATTGATTCGTCGCCAAACTTCGTCTTTATTTGAGATATTGCCCGCTCGATATCGGCGTCAGAGCCGCTCCCGGTCGTCTTTGGGGGAGCTTTTACTTTCTTTGTAAATCCAGCCATATTGAGAAGAGTATACCCCATGAGATAGGCATCTGTCCTATTGATTGTGCATTGCCCTTACGCCGTATCTCACGGGGTATATCCTACTGTTGTTGAGGCGCTACCTCGATTGTGGAGGATGAGGTAGAGGTGGCCGTAGTGTCGGGTGTTTGTCCTGAGCCTGCCGCAGGGGTATAGACAATTTCGACGGCCCGTCTTCGGGTTCGGCCGTATTTGTCGCTCGCATCAAGGACAATGCGGTTGTAGCCGGGAGACAGAAGGTAAGGTTCCCCAAATACCCCATCCTCGGTGACAGGAATGATTTTCCCATTCATTGATAGGGAGGCGATACGGTCAGCTTGTCCCTTTATCGTGACAAAGGGTTCGTGTGTCTCGTTCACTTCTGAACGCACCGAGATGGCTGGACCAAAGAGTAAGCCGCGGGCCTCATAGTAGGCGTATCCAAGCACAATGAGGAAGAAAATACCAAGAGCAATATAGGTAAGTCTGTTATCTCGGTACGGCAACATACGTTATGCTTTAGCCTCGCCCTCGTCTTCGTCGGCGGGTTCCTCTGCCAGTTCGTCCGCATTTCCTTCTCCTATAATGCCGCGGGGCTTCGCGCCGTCTGCAGCTCCAATTACGCCGCGTTCCTCGAGTATATCCATGAGTCGTGCAGCCCGCGCATATCCGACACCAAGCTTGCGCTGCAGGTATGATGTGGAGGCTTTACCCGCTTCTATCACCGTGCGCTTCGCTTCTGCGTAGAGTTCGTCATCCTCGTCGTCACTATCGTCTCCGAATGAGGATGTGAATATAGGGTCAGGTCCTTGTCCCGCTCGCGAATCCGTGAAATCTATTTCGCTCGGGAGCGTGCCCTCGCTTGTCTTTAATATGTGTGCGACCACCTTTTTGACCTCGTCTTCCGAAATGAATGGCGCTTGGATACGGCGCGGTTTTGACATCTCGCCGGAGAGGAAGAGCATATCGCCCGCGCCCAAGAGTTTCTCCGCGCCTCCCGTGTCGAGAATGGTACGTGAATCGATTTGCGAGGATACCTGCATTGCGACGCGTGCGGGGATGTTGGCCTTTATAAGACCAGTGATGACCTTGACGCTCGGTCGCTGTGTCGAGAGGATGAGATGAATTCCTACCGCGCGGCTCATCTGTGCGAGGCGCACGATGCCACTCTCGAGTTCACGAGGATACGAGGACATAATATCCGCCAATTCGTCAATAACGAGGACGATGTAGGGCATCGCTTCGGGCAGAGGCTCGTCGTTTTCTTTGTTTGCGGCTTTTTCGAGAGCGGGCGCAACGACGTTTGCATGATATGAGGCAATGTCGCGGACTGCTTCAGCCTCAAGAATGTTGTACCGCCGTTCCATCTCCTTTGCGAGCCACTTGAGGGCGAGGATAGCCTTCTTTGCGTCAGTGATAACTGGCGTAAGTAAGTGGGGGATAGAGTTGTAGACAGTAAGCTCAACCCGCTTCGGATCCACCATGATAAATCGTAATCGCTCTGGTCCGCAGCGATAGAGCAAGGAGACGATGAAGTCGTGTATCGCAACGGATTTACCTGCGCCCGTTGTACCCGCGACGAGCATGTGCGGCATTCGTGCAAGGTCGGCGAAATGCGGTGCGCCCGTAATGGAGCGCCCAAGTGCTATCAGGAGCGGTTTATCAGATTGCACATACGCATCGTCGGACACGAGGGGAGCCAGTCCGAGGGTTGTGCGTGATATGTTTGGGACTTCAATACCCACGAGCGACCTACCAGGTATGGGAGCTTCGATGCGCACGGGCGATGCCGCGAGCGCAAGTTCGAGGTTGCTCTGTAAGGCGATAATTTTCGAGAGGCGCACACCTTCCGCGGGTTTCATAGAGTAGCGTGTCACGGTCGGTCCGATAGAAGCCTCATCCATCTCCACTTGAATACCGAAGTTTTGCAGCGTGCGTTTAATGATGTTCATATTTGCCTTTACGTCACCGACTTCGGGCTTCCCCTTGTTTTTTGCGAGGATCGAGACGGGCGGGGGAACGTAAGCACTTCCGGTAGTGGCAATGATAGGAAATCCGTCGGTCGTAGTATCTCCGCCGCGGAAGAATTTTGTCAGGGCGTTACTCGACTCCTCCGGAGCAGCATCAGATTTCTCACCATTTTTCTCCTCGGGTTGCGGAGCTTCTTCTTGCAGACCAGTGACCGGCACGTCAAGCTCCTCGCCTTCGACATCTTCCGCAGTATTGGTACGAAACCGGTTTACGATACTGGCCGCGAGCAGTCCGAGATGAATATCAAACGCTACAATAAGTGACGCGATGATGAATGCGACAAGAAAGATAACGGTTGCGGTTGTGTCGACTCCCGATACGATGAGGCTCGATACGCTTATGCCGAGAATGCCACCCTGTCCTGAAAACGCAAGATTAATGAGTCCAAGTCCCGCGAGCAAAAAGACCGTCATCGCGGTGAACTGGACCCAGCCGAAATTCCGTTCGAAGGAACGGAATATGAGTGTCGCGAGAAGCGTAAGTGAGAGGGGAAGGAGGAGGTATCCGACACCCAACAACCAGGAGAGCCACCCGTAGAGTGTGCTGCCGATAGTCCCGCCCCCGCCAAGCTCTGCCAAGATGAGAAACCCTGCAACTGCAATACAAAATATTGCGAACACTCCGCGCACTGCCTCCGTGCTCACGTAACTTGCCACATCATCAACATCTTTCTCGACATTCTTTTCTTTTCCGCGTTTCCGCTTTGCTTTCATGGAGACATCATATCACCCCGCGTCGGCACACATCTGTAGTCACTATACAGAGCAAAATCAGTACCGGTTCTCTCCATGAGAAAAGTACTCGAAAAGCGTGAAAGAGTGCGGTTCTAAAAGGATTGCGCATCACCGATGTCCTTTATATACTCTAATGGTCAAGGTGTACTTTATGCCTATAGTACATACTGAGGACATATAATGGACGGCAAAAGAGACACACATAGGGACGTGCAGAAATCAAACCAATTGGCACGCTTTTTTGATAAGCAGACTATCCGAACGGGTCCGTTTGGGGCCAATCAATCAGCTGATAAGGCATATCGTCGAGCCGAGCGCCTGGTGGCAGCCCTCTACCTCGTGACAAATCATATTCAGCCAAGTGAGCCTATTCGGGATTCTGTCCGCGCAGGAGCGTTACTCATACTCGAGAGAGTTCTCGCGATTCGAAACGAGATGAGGACGGAATCTCCAAATGTTGTCGCTTGTAGAGCTTCGATTCGTCACCAGGTGTCTCTCGTTAGAATGCTTGCTGTTGCGGGGTTCCTCTCGACTCAGAACACAAACATTATGATTGACGGATTAGACGAATTAGGAGCCTTTCTGAGTGCTTCCCAGAACTCACCACTGTCCGATATGTTTCCCCTGTCGCGGGAAGACCTCTTGGACGTCCGTGAGGGACGTATAAAGGACACTGTACTTGTAAAGGACAGAGACAACGTAAAGGACGTCTCTATGATGTCCGATACGATGCCGTTCAAGAAGGGACATCGTGTCCGAGAGGAGGGGATAATCGCGGTACTTCGCGGAGGGGGCGAGCTCGGTATCCGTGATATCGTAGCTCATCTACCAGAGTATAGTGAAAAGATGATTCAGCGCCACTTAGTCGACTTGATAGAGGCCGGACGCGTCAAAAAGGTTGGTCTCAAGCGGTGGAGTCGTTATTCTACGACAGAGTAGGCATTTTAGGCCTCATTTCCTGTCTATAATAAGGATAAGGGGCACCACCGTCCCTTTTTGACAACCTCTCGACAGTTAACAGGTAGTGGTGAGTGGCTCTGAAAGATTTCCGGGCATATTGCGTCTATGGTAATTGACTCCCCCGAAGCACTAGGGTATTGTGGTTCGCGATAACGAATGACTCTACAGAAGCCTCAATCGCCGCATGGCGCTGACCTTTTATAGCTCACAAGTTATCCACAAATGGGGGAGCGCTGCATTTATGTGCTGCGAGGTCCCTAGTATATAATTGTGCAGCGATGTCTTAAGCGGCATCGTGTGTACGCGTGAGGGCGGGTGCTCTCTTGCGTAGTTCGTTGACATTTGAATAGAGAAAAAACAAAGGCTGCAAATCTCTGGTTTGTATCGCCTCGGCTTCTTTAGTGAAGCATTCCTGGATTTCAGTTTTGTTCGGTTATGGTCGCATGTCTGCATTCCCCATTCCTTCTTCGCTGCTAATCCTGACCTCGTCATTCTTGGCGGTGGAAGGGCTAGCAAAGTTCGTGGCTTCGATCTGCCAAGCCGGTAGGATGAGCCCACATTATTAGTTGTCTTCAGTTATTAGTCGCAGTTAAATAGTTAGGTATTATTTAGCAGAAGGCACACACAACGTACACGACTCCTCGTCGAAAGGGTGGAGTGTACGGTCTCGATGTAAAAAGTCGGGATGCAAAAGTCAAAACAAACTATGAGTAAAGCATTAGCAACAAAAAACGTTGCAGCAATTCTCTTGGCTGTTGTTATGGTTTTCGGATTCGCATTTTCTTTCGCTACTCCAGCAAAGGCAGATGTGCTCTCTGACCTCCAGGCGCAGATCACGTCATTGCTCGCACAAATAGCAGCTCTCCAAGGAGGATCGGCAACGGTCGGTGGAAGCTGCACTACTTTCACGCAGAACCTCACTGTAGGATCTACAGGTGGTGAAGTAATGGATGTACAAAAATTCCTTAACACTCACGGAGCACAAATCGCATCAAGCGGTGCAGGTTCTCCAGGCAATGAATCTTCCTACTTCGGCTCTCTCACGAAAGCTGCAGCTGCGAAGTTTCAAGCTGCCAATGGCGTCTCGCCAGCGGTCGGCTACTGGGGACCTCTCACTCGCGCAAAGGCGAACTCAATGTGTGTCGGTGGAAGCACATCAGTACCAGGAGTTCCAGTAACGGGCAACGGCCTCAAGGTCATGCTCGCTTCTGACAACCCAACATACGGTGCGCTCGTCCAAGGACAGGCAATCGCCGAGCTCGCGAAGTTTACCTTCTCGAACCCGACGGGCTCTCCAATCGTTGTCACGAACCTTGCGTTCAAGCGCATCGGCGTGTCATCTGATTCGACCTTGGCGAACGTCTACCTCTTCCAAGGGGCAACGCGTCTCACTGATGCCGCAGGGGTCAGCAACACTGCATTCAACTACAACGCTTCAACTGGTCTCTTCACAGTGCCAGCTGGTGGCGTAGTCACGATTTCCGTCCGCTCCGACATCGCAGCTTCGACCAACGGCCAACAGGTCGGCGTCCAGCTCACGAACGTCAGCGCGTCCGGTCTTCTCGACTCGTCTGTCGTCCTCCCAATCACGGGCTCAGCGCTCTTGATTTCTTCGGCGACTCTCGCAACGGTTGACTTCGGTGCGACAACGCTTCCTTCAACGAACACCAACTTGACCCCTGCCAACGACGTCGTTCTCTGGCAGAACACGGCTACCATCGGTACCCGCGCGGTCGACTTGACCTCGTTCCAGCTTCGCAACCTCGGATCGGTTGCGGTTACCGACATCAGAAACCTGAAACTCTACGTGGACGGTGTCCAAGTCGGCAACGCAGTGGCGAATCTCTCGGCAGGTGAAACATCTGTCTCATGGGATCTCACCGCGGCACCGAAGCGCCTCGAAACGGGCGGTCGTGTCATTAAGGTCGTCGGCGACGTCGTCGGTGGCTCAAGCTTGACGGTTCAAATGTCGCTTCGTCGCGCAGCAGACGCTCGCTTCATCGACACTGAGCTCAATCAGCCGGTACTCGCCACTCACACGAGCGGTACTGCCTTCTCGGCTCGCACATCGGGCGTCCAGACAATTGGTTCTGCAGCAGTTACAGTCGTAAAAGCGAACACCTCGCCGACATCGAACGTTACTCTCGGCGGTTCCAACATTAAGTTCGCAAGCTTCGAACTCCGCGCCTCTGGCGAGGATGTGAAGATTGAGAGCCTCAATGTGAAAGCGACCGCATCTGCAGGCACACGCGGCCTCGACAACGGTAAAGTATTCGTCGATGGCGTACAGGTTGGTTCTACCAAGGACTTGACCGATGCCACAGACGTAAACTTCACCTTCGGTTCTTCCTTCATTGCGAAGGCGGGAGCGGTACACATCGTTGACATCTATGCAGATGCAAAGTCAACGTCTGGTGCTGCTTACACCACTGGCGAGACGGCTGTTGTCCAGCTCTCGACAGGTTCATCCAACGCATTCGGTCAGGTTTCGCTCACGGCTGTGAACGTGCCTGCATCGAACGTCGCGGGTAACACCCTCACTGTTTCGTCAGCCACATTGACGGCGACGAAGTACTCGGGTTACGGCAACCAAACGATAATCGCCGGTACGAGCAACGCTCGCCTCGGCTCGTTTACCCTCTCGTCGGGTTCGACGGAAGGCACGAACGTGAACACGATTCTCGTCAACCTCTCAGCTGATGAAGCGGCTTCCATCACGGATCTCCGCCTCGTCGACACTGCAACGGGCGCACAGATTGGTACAGCGAAAGCTTCGCCAGGAACTGCCAACTCGTTCTCTGTCAACATCAATGTTCCGGTCTCATCGACCAAGACCATTGATCTCGTCGGTAACATCAAGTCCGGTTCCAACGTTGGATCATGGGCGGCAGATATCGACTCGACTTCGGGCGGTACGGGACTCTCTACGGGTAACTCGGTTACCATCGGAAGCACCGTCACTCTCCAGACCATCACGATTGGCACAGGTACGCTTACAGAGTCGACAGGAACATCGCCTGACAATGCAAACGTCCTTGCAGGTTCGAACGACGTAAAAGTCGGTTCCTTCAACTTCACAGCTGCCAACTCCGCCTTCACGGTCCAGGAGCTCGCGGTCACCATCCCAGCCAACGCCGCTACATCCGTCTCATCTGTCACCCTCAAGTGGGCGGCAAATCCGACAGGAGTTTCGCAGGCGCTCGCGCTCTCTTCGGGAACGCAAGCGAATGCAACAGCGACATTCACCGGCCTTACATTCGGCATTCCGTTGAACGAGACGAAGACCATCGATGTCTACGTCAACATCCCAACGATTGCCAACGGAGCAACATCTGGCTCAGCGATCACTGCATCACTCAGCTGGATCACTGGCTTCAAGGCAGTGGATAGCGCAGGTACTGCATCGACGACAATGGCAAGCTACGCAAACCTCGCATCCTCCGCGACAAGCGGAAAGGGCACGATGTACGTACGCAAGTCCAAGCCAACACTCGCAGCAGTCGCTCTTGATTCGACAACGCTCACCGCAGGATCTGATCAGGTCCTCGGCCGCTTCTCGGTCACAGCTGACTCAGCAGGTAAGATTGACTGGGGCTCTGTCGTCATCACCCTCAACAAGACATCTGCTCTCACAGTCGGTGCTACGACCACTCTCGCAATATGGAGTGGTTCAAACCAGATTGCAGGTACTATCGCTACGACATCGGGCTCACTCCTCGGAGGTCTCGATGCTTGTGCGAATCAGACGACATGTCTGATCCACTTCCGTCCGACTACAGTCGAAACGGTTGAGGCAGGAACATCGAAGACATACGAGCTTCGTGGAACTGTCGGTGGTATCGCATCAGGTGCAAACAACATCAGCGCATCTATCGCTAATCCTCAGACAACCGCCTCTTCGACGGCTATCTTTGGCTCAGCTGCTGGAACGCAAGGTGTAAGCACTGCAGCTTCATTCGCATGGTCTGACTGGTCTGACCTCTCCGATCACTCTTCGAGTGCAACGGGAGCTTCGACCTCTGACTGGACGGGTGATTACCTCGTCAAGACACTTCCTCTCACGGTCGGCAACCGATCAGTGAACTTCTAGGAAGCACTTGGCTGACTTAGCGGCTCTCGCTGCGAGTCCTCTGGTCGGAAGAGAACGATCCGACACAACAGAAACCACCCCGAAAGGGGTGGTTTTTGTTGTAGGTGGTTTTGGGAGTATACTCTTTTGTATGAACCCCGTTAGAAGCCAACAACATATTGCGATGTCTCAATTTTCAATTACTCACAACACAAATGTTTCTTATGATGGATAAAGCTTCTAACGGGGTGAACAAAGAATACGGAGTGTATGCGGGTATCGGAGCGGTTCTTATTGTCGTCGTGGTTGGACTATGGTGGATGAGAGCGAATCAAGCCCCCGCCGCTACACCTTCAGAGGACGTGACCATAACAACCGAATCTGATATTTCCTCGGAAGCAGCGATAGGCGATGAGGTCTCTGTAGCGTCTTCTGTCCCACCCGCAGAGAAGCCGCCCGTACAGAATCAGCCCGCGACGGTGGTGCCGTACACTCCGTTCACTCTCGTAGCTGGAGAGACGGTTGCCTCATGGGATTTTGTGGGGACTCACAAAGATGGTGGGCAGCTCGAGGCAAAGGTACGTGCCGACATAGCACGGCTCAATGGCCTTATCAGCACGGGAGAAGTCAGTAGATACGAGGTCTACGTGAGTCTCGCCAATCAGTACCACCTTTTGGGCGATGGTGGCAAAGAGTATGAATTCCTCGGGTACGCGCTTGCAATCGATGCATCGCATACAGGTCTCGCGTGGAATAACATGGGCAAGCTCCTTGAGCGCCTCGGTGCATACAAGAGCGCTCGCGTCGCGTATGACAATATGGTCAAGGCTCAACCAACCGCGCAGTATTTGCGTGCTCGCCTCGAATTTCTCCAAGCGCACATGCCTGAAGATACAGAGGCAATTGCACAAGCCGAAGCTGCCCTCGCCGCATCATCGGGCCAATAGCTTTATTGTGCTACTCGTATGAGGCAGTACATCGCTCGATTGTTCCGCTGGCTTCTGCTTGCTCCTGCGCTGCTTCCGCTCGTGTACGTTGACGGACTTTTGTATCCCTTTGTAGCGCCGAAGACGCTTTTGTTCCGAGCGCTCGGCATCGCGCTTCTCGCGTCGTTTTCGTATCTCGTACTCTCGCAGCAAGAATTTTACTTGAGCAGACTTCGTCAGAAGATCGCGTGGATCCCAGCTGCGCTCTTAGGTGTTTCCTATGTCACAACGATATTTGGGAATGATTTTTATCACGGCTTTTGGTCAGTCTACGACCGAGGCGATGGCCTCCTCACGCTCACGGTAGCGGTACTCTTTTTCTACGGCACGCTCCTCTCGGCAGGGAGAGAGTTCATCGGGAGATTGTTCAAGCTCGTCGCTTGGGTAGCGATGGCGGTCGCGGCTTACGTAGTGTTCCAATGGCTCGGAACTGTTTTAGGCATCAACTTCTCCTTCATAGCTGAATCAAATGGTCGCATCGGCGGCACGCTCGGCAACGCCGCTTTTTTGGCTGGCTATCTTGGGATGGCTGTATGGGCGACGCTTGCGACCGCAGAGGAAGCGAAAGGGTTTTGGCAGAAGGCGTATTATCTCGGTGCTGCGCTGCAATTGAGCGCAGTCGTTTTTACTGCTACTCGTGGCACCTTGCTCGCCCTTCTCGTCGTTGGCTTTTTCTCCTTTTGGTACCTCGCGTGGAAGGGAGAGGGGAAGTCGAGAATGAGCGCTCGCATCGGCCTCGCAGGGCTTCTTGTTGTCGCAGGCTTATTCTTTTCGTTTCGTGGGCAGCTACAGAGCGCTTCGTTTGAGCCAGTACGCCGCGTCGCATCTATCTCGCTCTCGGACGCAACGGTTTCAAGTCGTCTTTTCATCTGGCAGCATGTGTTTGCAGAGGCGCTGAAGAGCCCGCTTATCGGCTACGGAGCAGAGAGTATCGAAGTGATATTTGACAGGGTATATGACCCGGGAGCCATTCTTGAACAGTGGTTCGATCGCACGCACAATGCGTTTCTCGACTACTTCGTGCAGTTCGGCATATTCGGATTGTTGCTCTATGCAGGTATCATCGTGGCGCTCGCGCGCATCGGCGCGCAGCTTTTTAATCGAAAAGAGAAGTACGGCGTGTATGTACTACTTCTCGCGTGTGTTTACGCAATCCAAAACTTCTTTGTCTTCGATACTGCGATGACGCTGTGGATGCTGCTCGCAGTGTTTGCTTCCACTCTTGCATACGTGAATGCGCAGGAAGTGGCCAGCAGAGAAGTTGCATCTGCCTTGCGGGTGCGTACTCCACAAGCATTCAAGTATGGAATGGTCGCCGCAATATTTGTGCTTTTGTATCCCGTGGCTCTCCAGCCATTGCGGGCGAACATGCTTCTTGCGGAGGGTTACACCTACCACGTATCCGACGTTACTCGTGCAATCTCGTCGTTTCAGCACGGGCTTTCTCTCGGCACCTATGCAGACATCGAGTACGGATATCAAGCGTATTCCATGTACACAGAACACCAGCAAACTCTGCTAGAGGGTGAAGCTCGCGTGGCTGCATATAGGTACGCGCTCTCGACACTGAAGGCAAATTATGAGCGCTACCCATACGAAGCTCGTACTGCCACGTACCTCGCGCACGTGCTGGATTCCGCACCTGATGGAATACCCGTCGACGAAGATTTTCTTCGTTCGGTCCTCGCGCGGGCCACCCTGCTCTCTCCGAAGCGCGCACAGGCGCGGTACATCTTGAGTAATATTAGTCTCAAAAAAGGTGACGCGGCGGCAGAGCCGGCAGTACGTAATCAATATTATCGGGAGGCGATAACAGAGCTCGAGACATACACGAAAAGCGTCCCGACATTTGCCGAGCCGCGCTTTATTATTTCTTCTCTCTACTTTGTCGTGGGGGACAAGGTCTCAGCAAAAAAGTGGGCGGATGAGGGCCTCGCGCTATACACGGGAGGGGTAGACATTGCCCGCAAAGCGCTCCGCTACTACATTGCTGCCGAAGATTGGGCTCACGTCAAGCTCTTCCTCCGGGACATCGTTGCGGCAAGCCCAACCGACTATCCGATATACTACGACCTCGCAAAGGCGGAGCTGCTCACGGGGAATCGACCTCGTGCCCTCCAGATAGTGCAGGAGCTGAGAATCAAATCCCCAGGTCTTGTAGAACAAGATCCCGCCTTCCTCCAAGCTCTCGGCGAATAATGAAATAGCACACCGACACGAGGCTTTTCAAGTTACTTACATAATAAGCGCGCAGTCGCAGGCTTATTACGTATCGAGAGAATATTCTAAGGAAGGGGAATTATTGGGGATAAGTTGAGAAACAAATCAGTGGTGTGGGATAATTTTTTGAATATGCAGAAAATCTACAAGAAGTGGTGGTTCTGGTTGGGTGTCGTTATTCTGATTCCCATCGCGTGGTACATATGGGGATATGCATCCTGGTGGCTTGCGGGGGCTAATTCTCGTTCTGAAAATAGGTCTGCTTACCTCGGCTGGTTGAAAATGGAGGCGGATTCAAAGGCGCTTGAAGCGCAGTATCGTGCGGACAATTATGGTGGTGCGACACCCGAAGAAACCCTACGACTTTTCATTGAGGCACTAGAGAAAAAGGATTATGAGTTGGCAAGTAAGTATTTTGTTATTGAGAATCGGACTAAGGGGTCTGAAGATATTCAGGGTGCTGTAAGGAGTGGGGGAGCAGAAGGATTTATCAATGCATATCGTAAGGGGCGAGTTGTCCCCCCGGGAGGAGTTGGCGCTTCTGGTATTTACGAGATTGAATTATTTGAATCTGGCCGATCTGTTCCGTTTGGAATTCGCTTAATCAAGAACGAATTCACAAGCAAATGGAAAATTCTCGAACTTCCGTAGCTCAGCTTACAATAGGGCTCTCTCTTATATGTGTATCCTCGTTGCCGCATTTTGCGTTCGCTTATGCGCGCGATACCCATAAGGGTCTGACCGAAGCAACGGCAAAAGCATACGAGCAAACGCGTGGCGACATATTCAGTAATACCGAACAGGCTCGGATGATGCAGGGAAGCTGGGATGAGGATGATAACTGGCGCTTTATGCGCCATTTTTTTGATCCAGTTAATAATCGGGGCCTTACATTGGCAGGCTCCGAATATATCTCCTCGAAGATTTGGGCGCAGGATACGGAGGGTCAAGGAAATTACAACTGCCTCAACGCATGGCTTTGTGCAGGAAAACACATTGGTTACAGCGACGCCTTCTTTTCCTCGCCCACAGATTTTTCATGGGACCGAGCTGTCTACGAGTATACGTGGGGCGATAAATCGCTTGCTACAGAGACGTTGGGACATATATTGCACCTCGTACAGGATGCAACAGTGCCTGCTCACGTACGTAATGATGCTCACCCTAGTCAGGCTGGAATCGGTGACGCGGATACTTATGAGTTGTTTTCCGGCCAGTATGCGGACGGACCAATCATTGTTCCTTCGGGTCTTGTGACCCCGTCTTTCCCTGGCATTGCACATGCGCTTGATGCGGTCGCCGGATTTACAAACAACAATTTTGTTAGCAAAGATACTCTGTTTGAGCAGTATACTTTCCCGGATAAGAATCAAGTAAAATTTGATGGAGAATTTCTTTACAACGCTTTTGGCACGAAGATAGCGCGCGCAAAGGGTTGGGTGAGTTTTACGGGGAAAGTAAATATTACTGAGGTGTATATAGATGATGACAAAAATACTGTTGTGACAGACTATTGGCGCGTGCTTTCGAAAAAGGCGATTGAGGCGGGGGTCGGTGTAATCGACCTATTTTTCCGAGAGGTAGAAAAGGAAAAGCGGACGGGGATACTAAAGTCTCGCAACGTAAGCGCAGCGGAGTTGCACGCAAAGGAAACAGCACGCAAAGGCTTCGGTATCGTCAAAGGGCTTTATGGTTCAAGCTTGAATCAAGGTGATGTCGAAGACTTGCTAAATGATAATGCGGGGCAGGCTGGGGCTGCTGCTCTTGCCATTCCGAATAATCAGCCATCGCGGGAGAGCGTCACGCAAAATCCGCGCACTGCCGCTGCGGTTAATAATCCTAGCCAAGCTCAGCCAAGAAATAATCCCCAAGTACTTGGCGCCTCAATTTCTCCCATGGAGGAACCAACACAAGAGCTTCCTCGGCAAGATCAAACGTCCTCTGTCCCCATTCCCGCTGAGCCGCAAACAAGCGTTCCCACGTCTCCAGCTAACAACTCAGGCGACGTGAGTGGAGGGAGTCCAACGCCAGCTACCGTAGAGATAGCCCCGACACCCTCGCTCGCTCTTACGATACTCACGCCACTCGAAAATGATATTTTTGGAACAACGAGCATTGCTTTCACCGGTACGACATCGGCTCCTTCTGTAGTTACGGCATCGTTTGATTCAACGCAAGCGACTACGACGACGGACGGAAGTGGGAATTGGTCGTTCAACTTTACACTTTCTTCAGGTACAACGACGGTTTCCTTTTCGGCCGCGACACCTACAGACGCGACGGCAACATCGACTCGCGCTGTTGTCATCGATACAGCATCGCCGAGTGCGCCCGTGATTTCCATCAGCGAGTGTTCAGCTTCGTTCGTTACCGCGCACTGTGTCATTGCAACTACTACAGTAACCGTAGCGTGGAGCGAAGTTTCTGGAGCTACGTACTACAAAGTTACAAAAGATAACGCAACCCTGGCAACAACGACCGCGAGCACGGCGACGAGTAGTGTTAGTGGGTCTGCGACGACCACTTTTGCCGTCGTCGCTTACAAATTAAATGGAATGGCCGCTACGTCTACAGAGAAAGCAGTGTTCGTCACAACGCAACCGCTTCTCATCAGTGAGATAGGATGGGCGGGTACAAATGCATCCGCAGAAGACGAATGGATTGAGTTAAGAAATATAACGAACTCAACACTCGACCTCTCACATTTCATAATAACGACGCCTGATGAAAGCCGCATCATCCAGCTCTCTGGCACGATTAGCCCGATGGGTGATACATCGGCTCATGATTACTTTCTGGTAGAGCGCAACGCCGAGGCGACAACCGCGGTCTCGCCAAACGCGCTCACTGCAAACTTCGCGCAACTCGCGGACGGAGGGGAACAACTTCTGTTGAAATGGGGAAATGGTATTGCGACAACTACAATCGACGTCACACCTTCTGTAGCGACATGTGCTGGATGGTGTGGGGGAGCAAATGCAGGTTCTGCTGGATACTCAGTGCAATCGGGCACAAGTACAGCGCAGTTCTCAATGGAACGAAAGGACAGCTCGCCCGATGGTTCTCTGACAGCGAGCTGGCAAACGGCTGATGGATACACCTTAGGCGCTTTTGATCGTACCTCGAGTGTTATTTACGGAACGCCAGGTGCGGTAAATTCAAAAGGAAATCCAAGGGCGGGGTGGTTTTGTTCTCCTGATACAACCTCAATCACAAGCGATGCCCATTACACCCCGCCATCTTCCAGTTGTACCTATCTCATGCGTGCCATTAGCACCAGTGCGAATAGGTATGGCGATTTGTATCGCGGAGATGTTGCGAGCTCCACCCTTGTTAGGGGGCATTACTTCGGAAAAGCCTACATAACCGAAAATCAGTCGGACCCGATATCAAATCCGGTTGCAGGGGAGCACTTCTTCATCGCGATATATCAAGCACGTACTGGTGCCGCATACACGAACTATCCGACCGACGACAACACGCTATTCAGGAATTACTTCACCACTGGCGCGAATCTTCCGCCACATAGTAATTATTTCGTCATCCCATGGGTCTATGGTCCGTAAAACAGACATACATAATAAAGCTGCGACCGCACGCTTATTATGTATGTGTCTAAAGTTGGAAGATTGAAACAAAGGACTTCAATTGTAGGAGCGGGGGCGACGGACTTTTCTTGCTGCCCAATATAAGGTGAAGAGGAATGCAAGGCCAAGGATAGGGTAGAAGAGATAAAATGAGCGCAACGTGAAGAGAGCGGCCGAGAGGGCTGTTTGACCGATGATGTGGAAAAGTGAAGAAGAGGAGCTCGCTGCTTTTGTCGATGTTCCCAGCACAAATCCTTTTATGTTAGTTTCGGCACCAACACTGCCTGTTTGTCCCGCTGCTACCTTTGTCTCTAGGTACTCGATGCCCGCATTTCTGAGCGCTTCGGTTTGAGTAAACACTGCCTGCGCAACTTCCTGTATGAACGGTGCGGACGTCGATGCGAGCTGCCCCGCTATGGTCGCTGCCTTTTCTACGTTTTGCTGCAGTGCCGATGGGGGAGGAGGTTCGACGACGGTGATTTGGATGGTTGTGGTTTGCTGCCGGGTGGTCGACGCATTTCCACCCGCTATTGCAAACTTTGCACTGAGGGAATGCGTACCTGCGGTCGCTGTCCATTTCGCGGATGCCACGCTGCTCGACTGTGCTGGAAGTGATATGTCCTGAGGGACGAGGGACGTATCGTCGACAAAAAAGGTCAGCGTACCGGTGGTCACGGCATTGGTGCCGTTGTAGAGAACGGTAGACAGAGAGATCTCTTGGCCCGCTAGAGGCTTGGAATTGGATAGCCAGAGAGGCCTGTCCGGGAAGCCTGATTGCGCGCCCGCAAAGGAGGGGAGCGTACATATAAGGGCGATAATTAGGAACACTTTGCGCATGGATACCTACAGTATAAGGCAAGATTCGTATACCCCGTGAGATAGATGAGTCCACTGGTCCAGTTAAACATGTGTACGGGTTATCTCATGGGGTATACAATAATCGCATGCAGCCTACTCCTCTCGGCTCGTTCACGCGCTTCCTTTTTGGCTTCACGCTACTTATTTCTATAAGTTTTGGGGTTACGTTTGCGGTACAAAAATATGCAATAGGTCAGAGCGCAGAAAAGCAGCAGGCTGCTGCTGCAGCAGCGATGCTCAAGCAGATAAAATAAAAACGTCGGACCTTCGGGACCGACGTTTTTTGTGGCGAGCCGCCTCCGGTCATTCCCAGAAACGGAATTCGCGACGTTCCTTTGGATTCCAGAACATGAGCTTTGCTTCTAGAAGCAGCTGATGCAGCTTCTTCTTGTTGTCGGAGCTGACGCAGGAAACTGTGGTCTGCAGCTTAACGAAGTTGTCGGTATCTGCCAGCGTGATAACGTGCGTGAACAATTTCCGGACGACGTTGTCCTTATGCTTATCGTTCACCAGCATTATTGTTCGCACGACATCGTCGCCAGTTGCCTCGAACGTTTTTCGTCGCTCGAAGCGTCTGAGACATGCGCCCATTTTGCTTCCCTCCAATGTGAATAGAACTTGCGCCGGGTTCCCGTGAGGGTTCCCGGCGCGACGCATGGTGAACTGTTTGACGCGTCACTGGTTAGAGAGAAATCGCAGTTTTTCGCTTTTTAGCGAGTTCGATTATCCGCTCGGCGGGGAAGTCGGGAAAGTCGGCCAACTTTGCCGTTCCCTGACAGATCTGCCGCAGTTGGTCTGCGACGACCTTTCCCAATCCGGGCTGAAATTCGACTTCTAGTGCGAAGTCCTCCTCCTCATCCTTCTCCTCGCGGGTCCGGAATCGGAGTACTTTAGTGATCGCCATTAGTCAACGCTCCATTGCTTGATCGTGGATGGATTACGCTGACGCCGTCCCACGGAAACCATAGCATATTTGACAAATAAGTCAATTTGACGCATGGCTCTAATCCTGTACTATGCAGCGCACAAGGCCAGAGAAAGCGGGTACCCGAAAGGGTTTCAAGCCAACTAATTGATAAGTGGCGCCTGCCGAGGCATGGCCCGTTAGAGCGCATAGCGTCTCTAATTGGGCTCGACTCCTCAACCTTGTTTGGTCGAACTACCCCAGAGAGATAGGCTTTGCCATCTCACGGGGTCTAAAATTTAGTAACTCGCTTTGCTCGTAACAAAATCTAAGATGGCAAAAACAAAAGCAGAGAAGGGCGTCATCATCGACAAGCTCGAGGATGCGTTTAAGAAAGGAGCATCGTCTGTATTCGTGCACTTTTCGAAAGTCACCGTAGCGGAGGAATCGGCAATGCGCCGAGCACTTCGTGCCGATGGTGTTTCGTATTTCGTCGCGAAGAAGACGCTCATGCGTCGCGCTCTTGAGAAGCTCGGACACGCACACGAATCACTACCACTGGAAGGGGAGGTAGCTGTCGCTCATGGTGGCGGAGAAGACTCCACCATTGCGGCGCGTCTCGTGCACGAATTCGGCAAGAAGCTCACTGACAAGCTCACTATTCTCGGAGGTATCTTCGAGGGGAAGCTTATCGACGCGGCGCACATGCAAGAGATTGCAACAATTCCTGGGGTGGCGACATTGCGTGCGATGTTTGCGCAGCTTATCAACTCGCCACGTCAGCGTTTCGCTGTCGTACTGAGTAAGGTTGCAGAAAACAAAAATTAATAACATAACGAAAACATATGACACAGGAACAAATCATTGAAGCAGTAGAGAAGATGACCGTGTTGGAGCTCAACACGCTCGTCAAGGCAATCGAAGAGAAATGGGGTGTTTCAGCAGCAGCGGTCGCGGTAGCTGGTCCTGCAGCTGGTGGTGCAGCAGCTGATGAGAAATCTGAATTCAACGTCGAGCTTACCTCGATGGGTGAACAGAAAATCGCAGTCATCAAGATAGTCAAGGAAGTCTTGGGCCTCGGTCTCTCGGAAGCGAAGACCATGGTTGAAGGCGCGCCGGTTCTCATGAAGGCTGATGTGAAGAAGGAGGACGCAGAAGCATGGAAGAAGAGAATTGAGGAAGCCGGTGGTAAGGTAACCTTGAAATAATCCAACCTCTAATCTCTCGAGTAATGCCATATAAAAGCGGCTTCACAAGAGGTGTCGCATGCAGCAACATGCGACCGGGAGGAAAAGTTCTCCCAAAAACAGCACCCGAAAGGGTGCTGTTTTCGTATGGTTGACGGCAGACGCCCTACAGGGATAATGGAACTCCTATGGCTGATGATTTCTTGGGCAAACTCATGAGCAGTGCCTCTCGTGCCAAGATACTTCGTGTCTTCTTCCTCGACCAATCCAGAGTCTTCACGGCTCAACTTGCAGCAAAGCGGGCAGGCATATCTACGCGCGCGGCTCTCAAAGAAATTAAAGTACTTGAGAAGTGGGGGGTGCTCAAGATGGGCAAATTCACCATTACGCTCGCCAATGGCACAGAGCGATCCGTCGGGGGAAAACAGAAGGAGGAGGCGTGGATGGTCAATCCAACTTTCAAATACTCCGGGGCGCTTTCGAAATTTGTACATGAGGTCTCTCCCGTACACTACAAGAGTGTACTCGTCGGCCTCAAGGGCTCTGGGCGGCTTGTGATTGTCATACTCTCGGGTTCCTTTGTGGGAGATTCTTCACGTCCCGCCGACCTTATCGTTGCCGCCGATGGCCTCAACGAAGCTCGATTGGAGACGGCGGTACGCGCGCTCGAGCGGCAACTTGGGCGCGAAATACGCTATGCGGCATTCTCGGGGCCAGAATTCCGCTACCGCATGACTATCCAAGACCGTCTTATACGGGATACACTAGATTTTCCGCACCTCGTGTTGCTCGATAAGACACGACTTCTGTAGGGAATAGCCAAAAAGGCCCCAGAATAAGGCTTTTTCTATATCCACAAAGACTTTAAGGGGTGCCTCCACAAAAAGGCTCGGATGCTATGATTACAACTGTACAGGGGGTCGAACATCCTTTATAAACATTATCCATAATTCTTCATTATTTATGATAGTTACCCAATCGGCGGATGTAGTACAGAGCTCGTTTGCGGGCATGTGGTTTACAGTCGCACAGTATTTACCGGCCATTCTCGCCGCAGTCGTTGTCTTTGTCATCGGCTGGATAGTCGGAGTCATCCTCTACCGCATTGTGGTTGAGGTGGTCAAGGTACTCCGAGTCGACGATGCGCTAAAGGCCGCTGGCCTCAATGACGCTGCGAAAGAGGCAGGATTTACACTCGATATAGGGCGCTTCCTCGGCACCTTGGTCATGTGGTTTATGGTCTTGGTCTTCCTCGTTGCCTCACTCGACATTCTCGGACTCAACAGCGTTACCATCTTCTTGCAGCAAGTAGTGTTGCTTTACTTGCCACAAGTTATCGTTGCGGTCCTCATTATCATCCTCGGCGCAATTCTTGCTGAGGTGGTACGAGGGCTGGTTAGCGGCTCAGCACGCGCTGCGGGAGCACACGCTGCAAATCTCGCGGGTTCTGTTGCGAAGTGGGCCATATGGATTTTCGTTGTGATGGCAGCTCTCGACCAGCTTCAGGTCGCGAGTTCGTTCATCCAAACACTCTTCACAGGGTTCGTCGTCGCTCTCTCACTTGCCTTTGGCCTTGCCTTTGGCTTGGGTGGAAAAGAGGCTGCAGCACGTACAATCGAACGCATTCGTTCTGAGATTGCACATCATCGGCAATAAGCGTTTTCGTTCTGTTTTCAAGCACCCCCGCTAAACGCGGGGGTGCTTCATTAGGCTATAATCTCTCCATGCAAGCAGTCATTCTCGCAGCAGGCAGAGGCACGCGCATGGAAGAGTTGACGACCGCGGTTCCCAAGCCGATGCTCCTCGTGGATGGGAAAACACTCCTTGAGCATAAGCTCGATGCACTCCCCGACGACATTCAAGAGGTTGTTCTCATAGTCGGGCATCTTTCTGACGTTATCAAATCCCACTACAAAGGCACGTATCGCGGACGTACTTTCATACATGTAGAACAAACGGAGCTCAATGGTACAGCCGGTGCGCTCTGGGCTGCCAAGGATGTTTTGAAAGATAGATTTCTCGTGCTCAACGGAGACGATATTTTTACTACGGAAGATCTCACCCGGTGCGCTGAAGAATCCGGTTCATGGAAACTTCTCGTCCAGCAGATGCCTGAAATGCATCGGGCAGGGAGCGTGGAGCTCGACGAAAACGCGAATATCGTGGGAATAATCGAGGGAGACTCAGGTACGGGTCCTGGACTTGCGAGTACCAACATGTTTGCGCTCGACACACGACTCTTTTCGCAACCGCTCATACCAAAACAAGAGGGGAGCCTCGAATACGGTCTTCCGCAGACCGTCATCGTTGCAGCTAAGACACTGGGAATCAAACTTGAACCGATTTTTACCTCCGATTGGATACAAATAAACGCTCCGGCGGATCTCACAAGAGCGACGGAAATCCTCAAAAAAACCAAGAAATAAAGGGCAAAAGACGCATCGGGCTCGTTTGGGGCATTTTCGGCACTAACCCACAGTTTATCCACGAAGAGAGGGCGGGCCCCAATTTGACATGCCTGGGCCACTCGCATATACTCTCTCGACGTATATGGTATCGCTTAGAAGCTTCACGAAGTGGCATCGGTAGCCGAGTGTAACAACTCAGCGACCAGGCCGCTTTCAAGCGGCTTTTTTCGTGACTTGTACGTAGATCGTTGAAAATTGAAGAGCGAGAAAGAAAAACAAAGTGCAAACTCGAAAGGGTTTGTGCGAATCAACATCGCGTACCGGTTAAAGTCTCCGGTGCGTGATGCAGGAATACCATACCGCAACCTAGTAGGTCATTCTACTGAATGAGGTATGGTTGTAACAACACAAAGCAAAAAAGGATACCGTTCCTTTTCAAAAAAGCGGAAAGAAAACAAAGTCGCGCATCTCTCTTGTAGGGGATGTGTGCAATACGCGGTTCTTAGAATTCCTAGCGGGAGTTCTGAGTAAGGGCGTGTGGTGGATGCCTAGACTGAAGAAGGCGATGAAGGACGCGGCTTAGCTGCGATAAGCTCCGGTAAGATGCCAAGCAATCGTTATACCCGGAGATTTCCGAATGGGGCAACCCTATCAAGTAGCCCTTGATAACTCTTCTCGTAACAGATGAAGAGAGCAGACCTCGGGAAGTAAAACATTTCAGTACCGAGAGGAAAAGAGACCAATAGGTATTCCCTGAGTAGCGGCGAGCGAAACGGGAAAAGCACAAACTCAGCCACAAAATCGGTACGCAAGAAATTGCGTCACGATTTTGGGGATGGGGGTTATAAGGCTACAGTGCTAGCAATAGGTAGAGTAAAAAAATGCTTAGATAGAGGAATCTGCTGGGAAGCAGAGCCCCAGAGGGTAATAGCCCCGTACTCGAAATCAAAGCATCTCTATGGCTGTAGTTCTTGAGTAACTCGAGACATGAATAGCTCGGGTGAATTCGCCGGGACTAACCGGTAATGCTACATACTTCTTCAGATCGATAGTGAACAAGTACCGTGAGGGAAAGGTGAAAAGAACCCCGGTGAGGGGAGTGAAATAGAACTGAAACCACATGTCTACAAGGAGTTGAAGAGGTCGCAAGACCTCGACAGCGTGCCTATTGAAGAATGAGCCAACGAGTTGATGCAAACGGCTTGGCTAAGTGCGACAAAGCATGGAGCCGCAGCGAAAGCGAGTGTGAATAGCGCGTTTGTCGTTTGTATCAGACCCGAAGCAACGTGAGCTACCCATGAGCAGGATGAACTCTGTAGAAATACAGAGGGAGGTCCGAACCCATAGATTGTGCAACATCTCGGGATGACTTGTGGGTTGGAGTGAAAAGCTTATCGAACGTTGTAATAGCTGGTTCTCTCCGAAAAAGCTTTCGGGCTTGCGTCGTGTGTTCCCTCTGGGGGTAGAGCACTGGAAGAAGCGGATAGGTCGAAAGACCACTGCCTCTATCAAACTCCGAATACCAGAGGTAATAGCGCGGCAGTTAGACTACGGGGGCGAAGCTCCGTCGGTCAAAAGGGAAACAGCCCAGATCGCCATCTAAGGTCCCAAAATTTACGCTAAGTGCTAATAAGGAGGTAAGATTTCAGAGACAGTGAGGATGTTGGCTTAGAAGCAGCCATCATTCAAAGAAAGCGTAACAGCTCACTCACTTAGAGATTTTGCGCCACAAATGATCGGGGCTAAGCGTGATACCGAAGATGCGGATTTTATTTTCCTTCGGGAAAATGAAGTGGTAGGAGAGCGTTCTGTTCGCGATGAAGGCAAAGGGGTGACCCATGCTGGAGCGTACAGAAGTGAAAATGTTGGCACGAGTAACCGCAATGCGAGTGAGATTCTCGCACGCCGAAAGAACAAGGTTTCCTTCGCAATGGAGATCATCGAAGGGTTAGTCGGGCCTAAGCCGATGGCGAATGCCGAAGGCGATGGACACATGGTTAATATTCCATGACCTGCGCATGTTGCGACGGGGGGACGGAGTGCTGTATCTTGAGCCCATTATTGGTTTTGGGTTCATGTCGTGAGGATGGGAGCTAGGTAAATCCGGTTCCTATAGTCCGAGCGAAGTGGAAATGTGGAGGCCTCGGCCGAAGCAGATTCAAGAGAGCGCGCTTCCAAGAAAAACCTCTAAGCATAAACATGTGCGGACCGTACCGCAAACCGACACAGGTGTTCAGGTCGAGTAGACTAAGGCGAACAAGTGAGAGATCCCCAAGGAACTCGGCAAAAAAGCGACCGTAACTTCGGGATAAGGTCCGCCCTTCGCAAGAAGGGCCGCAGTTAAAATTTCCCAACCAACTGTTTACCAAAAACACAGCTCCCTGCGAACTCGTAAGAGGAAGTATAGGGGGTGATGCCTGACCAATGCCGGAAGGTCAAGTACGGTCGGTACACTATTCGCAAGAGTGGTGTGCTGGCACTGTATAAGCCCCGGTCAATGTCGGCGATAACTATAATCGTCCTAAGGTAGCGAAATTCCTTGTCTGGTAAGTTCAGACGCGCACGAATGGTATAATGAGTTGGGAACTGTCTCGGGGATTTGCTTGGTGAAAATACAAGGGCGGTGAAGATGCCGCCTTCCTGCAGCTAGACGAAAAGACCCCAGAAGCTTTACTGTAATTTGGTATTGAATATACGGGTGCGTTGCGTAGCATAGATGGGAGACTTTGAAGCACTGATCTCGGTTGGTGTGGAGTCGCCAGTGCAATACCATCCTACGTTTCTGTATGTTCTAACCTCTTGGGAGAAACCCAAGAGAGACAGTACCTGATGGACAGTTTCGGTGGGGCGCTGTCCTCCTAA
Organism: Candidatus Nomurabacteria bacterium; assembly: GCA_943359395.1. Classification (GTDB taxonomy): domain Bacteria; phylum Patescibacteriota; class Minisyncoccia; order Phycocordibacterales; family UBA2100; genus UBA10103. The sequence continues at coordinate 73,154 of CALRHH010000002.1, read as the reverse complement.
AAAGTAACGGAGGAGCCTATTAAGGTCGCCTAGGCGCGAATGGAAACCGTGCCGATAGTGTAATGGCAAAAGGCGGCTTGACTGTGAGTCGTACATGACAAGCAGGCGCGAAAGCGGAGCATAGTGAACCGACGGTCCGCATTAGATGCGGCCGAAGATTAACGGATAAAAGTTACTCTGGGGATAACAGGCTGGTTTCGCCTAAGAGTCCAAATCGACGGCGAAGTTCGGCACCTCGATGTCGGCTCATCTTATCCCGGGGCTGGAGAAGGTCCCAAAGGTATGGCTGTTCGCCATTTAAAAAGGTACGTGAGCTGGGTTCAAACCGTCGTGAGACAGGTTGGTCTTAATCTGCTGCAGGCGTTGATTCTTGAGGAGATTCGTTTCTAGTACGAGAGGACCGAAATGAACTGACCTCTGGTCTGGGGGCTGTACCACCAGGTGCACCGCCCCGTAGCTATGTCGGGAAAGGATAACCGCTGAAAGCATCTAAGCGGGAAACCAACTCCAAGATCAGGAATCGTAATTAGGCTCGTGGGAGATGACCACGTTGATAGGCACCAGGTGGAAGCGCAGCAATGCGTGTAGCCGAGGTGTACTAATCCGCCGACAGAACTCTCGAAAGGAATTGTGAGAGTCGCGCTATTTTGCCAAGATTTTGCTCTGCAAAATCTTGTGCAATTTGTTTTCTAGTCTTTCTTATCGCTCTTCGTTTCAATGAACGGAATCTCAATTTGAGCATTCCGTGTTGGTGCTTTATCGGAGGGGCTACACCCGTTCTCATTCCGAACACGGCAGTTAAGCCTTCCAGAGCCGATGGTACTCGCAAGGGGAGAGTAGGCCGGCGCCAACACAGAGTGCTTAAAAAAAGAACGCCCACGGCGGGCGTTCTTGTGCCGAGGATGAGGAGTTTGGACGTAAAGTGCGGAGCGCTCCGCATTGCGGTACAATTCAGCGATGTCTTGGGCATCACGTCGACGGACGACTTATATATTCGGGATTATAACGTTTACCGCTTTTATCGTGGGGGCTCCGTTGGCTTATGTATACTTCAGCATTCCTCCGACTTGTTCAGATGGGATTCAAAATCAAGATGAGACGGCGGTCGACAGAGGCGGGCAGTGTTTCGTATTGGACGAACGCACGCTCCAGCCGCACGCGCTCCTGTGGGCGAGAAGTTTTCGCGTGCGCGATGGTTCATATAACGCCGTCGCTTACATTCAGAATCCCAATAAAGATGCGGGTGTCCGAGAGGCACGCTACCGTTTTAGCCTCTATGACTCTCAAAATATCCTCATTGCCGAGCGACAGGGCACCATGTACATCATGCCCGCCGCGACGACGCCGGTATTTGAAGCTGGAATCAATGCGGGAAATCGCGTTGTCGCGCACACCTATTTCGAATTTACCAAGCCATTTACATGGGAGCGGATGAAAAATAATGCGCTCGCCATCTCCATCAACAACAAGGACATTTCCAACACCCTTGGAGCTCCTCGTGTCGAGGCGCTTGCGAGGAACAACTCCGTCGCTGATCAGGTGGATGTCTCGTTCGTTGCGGTTGTATTTGAGCCCGCAGGCAATGCGTTTGCCGCCTCCGCTACTTCGCTTCAGCGGCTCAACGCGGGGGAGACATCAAAGGTTGTATTCACCTGGCCCGATCCGTTTGCCTTTCAACCTGGCAGAATCGATATTATTCCGCTCATAAAGCCTACGCTTCTCACCGCGGAGCAGTATTGACCTATGATTTTACAGCTGAGGCGGGCGGCTGAAAATCAGGTCCGATTGTTTTCCCACATAGACTGGTTTGTCTTCGCGAGCGCTCTCGCCATTTCACTTTTGGGTTTAGTCACCATGCGTTCGTTCTCCGCAGAGAATTTCTTCTTCGACAAGCAACTCGTTTGGATATGTATAGCGGTAGTAGTGTTTTTTATCGGGAGTATCCCTGAGTATGGTTTTTTACGTCGAACGCCCGTACTAACAGGATTGTTCGTCGCGGTCATCCTTTCACTAGTCCTTATTTTTTTGTTTGGATCAATTGTTAAAGGGGCTCAAAATCGATTCAATCTGGGTTTTCTCTCAGTGCAGCCGTCGGACCCCGCTAAGCTTCTTCTCGTCATGATGCTCTCGAAATACTTTGCACGACGGCATGTTGAGATAGCCGCATTTCGTCACATTGCCGTCTCAGGTGCGTATATGGCGGCGCTCTTCATTCTCGTCTTTTTTCAGCCAGACTTCGGCTCCTCCATTATCATTGGAAGCATCTGGCTGGGGATGGTGCTCGTCGCGGGTATTTCGTGGAAGCATCTTGCCGTTCTTTCCATCGCCGCTGTGATTGTACTTACTGGGCTATGGCAGTATGGATTGCAACCGTACCAGAAACAGCGTGTCATGACGTTCTTGCATCCGCTCGCCGATATTCGCGGTACTGGATACAATGCTTACCAATCGACCATCGCGGTTGGCTCAGGGGAATTATTGGGAAAGGGGATTGGGTACGGCACGCAATCAAAGTTACGGTTTTTACCGGAATATCAGACTGACTTCATTTTCGCTGCGTATGCCGAAGAGTGGGGGTTTATCGGTGTCCTCCTCCTTTTCGGGCTTTTCGGGATTCTCATTGTTCGCATACTTGCAATAGCGAGGTATGGTTCCGACAATTTCGAAGTCCTTTTTGGGGCTGGAATCGCCATCTATGTGATTTCACAATTCATCGTGCACGTGGGCATGAACATGGGGTGGTTGCCGATTACAGGTACAACCCTACCCTTCATGAGCTACGGCGGCTCTCACTTGGTGACCGAATACCTAGCTCTTGGCATGCTGATGGGTATGCGTCGGCATGCGAGACCGTCTATTCAAGCGCGCGATGAAACAGAGATTGTCGGAACGGTTTAGTAGAGTGCAATTGTCGAGGTAATCATGTTGTCTAGTGTGGGGTAATCTTGGTATTGTGGTCGTGTCCTAGGTGCATTTTTCAGGGCGCCTGCGATTTCTTCTGAACTCGCTGGTTCAATTAGGCGTATGAAGGGATATCGGTGCACGAACTCGGGATCAATCACAGAAGTTGTTACAATTGGTAAATCTGCTAGAGCCGCCTCCAGCAGGACGTACGGCATCCCTTCTTTGGTAGATGGCAAGAGAAAAACGTCAAACGCCCTCAGGTATTTTGCAGCATCTGGTATAGAGCCGTGGAATGTCACTCTATCTATAACATCGAATTTCACAGCGATATCTTTGAGTTCAGCCCGCTGCTCTCCATCGCCAATAATAGAATAGGAGACATCGACACCCTGTTCTTCGAGAAGCGCAATGGCCTCAATCGCATATCTCAAGCCTTTGTTGGGGGTAAGTTCCGCGATTGTACCAACGCGCAATCCATTCGACGTGAGCGCAAGAAAGGTGGAAGCTTCCTCGCGAGATAAGAAGAGAGGAGGTTTGATGCCGATGGGAATATAGCGGACTTTACCACTCATCCAACGCATCCTTTTTCCTTGTGCTTCATCGGACTTCGAGACGACGATGACCGTATGACTCACGAAAGCGGTAAACCAACTGATAATGTACATCATTACCCGCGCAAATTCGTTGCGCTTTTCATTGAACGGCCAGCCGTGGACGGTGAAGATGATTTTTTTGACACCCGCAAGACGCGCGGCGAGCGCACCAAGCGCGGCGGCTTTTGAGCTGTTGAGGTGAATCACGTCGGGCTGTATCGTACGAATGCATTTCAGTATTGCGAAGAAGCTCTTGATATCAGAAATAATAGCGACATCGCGGCCGAGGGAGGGGAGTTCGTACGTTTCGATACTCGCGGTTTTCAAGTCTTGCAAGAGTTTGCCGCTTGCTCCGTATGCAACGACCACTTCAAACTCGTTTTCCGGCAGATGAGTCGCTAGGTCAAACACATAGCGTTGCGCCCCGCCCCATGTGGCTTTTGTGATTAGAAACAAAATCTTTTTTCTTTCGGGAAGCACCCCAAGGGGACTGCGATTCACTTCCAATCGCTTCGCTCTTGGGTAAATCGGGAGCTTGTTTTGAGCCATATTTTATGTAATGATACCTGATATGTCGTTAGTCCCCAAGCGGGAATACGTCGTCCTCCTGTTCGGTGACGTCATAATATTTGTAATTTCCCTGTGGGGGACCCTCGGGTTACGTTACCTGGGCATTCCTTCTCCCGACCTTTTTTGGCTGCATCTCGTGCCGTTTTCTATCCTGTTTGCGGCGTGGGTGGTTGTCTTTTTTCTCGCGGGCCTCTATGGTAGACACACACGCCTGTTTCGAAGTCGACTCGCTGCAACCATTCTCTACACGCAAATCGTCAACATGGTCATTGCGGCCCTTTTCTTTTTTTCTATCCCCGCGTTCGGTCTCGCACCAAAAACGATTCTACTCCTCTACCTCATCGTTTCGTTTGTCCTCATATTCTTCTGGCGTGTAGGAATCTATCCGCACGTACGCAGTCGCCGCCGACTCAAGGGTGTTCTTATTGCATCGGGTCCTGATGCACAAGCGCTCGCGCTTGAGGTTGCGTCAGATGCGCGGTATCCCTTCGCTTTTGAATACGTTATCGATACCGCGCACGCAGCATCGCATGAGGTGATACAGCAGGCATGCCGTGTTGCCGAGGAGGACGATGTGACTTTTTTAGTTGTCGATTTATCTGACAAGGCGATTTCCGCGGCTCTCCCTATCATCTACGATGCGGCGTTCCACAAACATCAGTTCGCACTCCTCGATGCGACGGCACTCTATCAGGAGGTATTCGAACGCGAGCCGCTCTCCCTTATCAATTACGAATGGGTACTGGGGAATGTGAGTACGTCGCGTGTGTACGATATCCTGAAGCGGGTAATTGATATTCTTTGTGCGACACTCGGTGCGCTCGTATCCCTTATCTTCTATCCGTTCATCATACTCGCCATCAAGCTCGACGATGGCGGTGAAATACTCATCGTGCAACAGCGTGTGGGGCGGTATCAAAAACCAATCCGGATTTTCAAATTTCGCAGCATGAGCGGCAATGATGAGGGGAAGTACGATGATAGCGGAAAATCTAAACTAAAGGTAACCCGCGTCGGGTACTGGCTGCGTCTCTTGCGTTTGGACGAATTCCCCCAACTGTGGAACGTAATTCGCGGCGACCTCTCTCTTGTCGGCCCTCGACCTGAATTGCCCGCTCTCGCAGCTCAGTACAGTGCCCGTATTCCGTATTACAATGCCCGATACCTTATTGCCCCCGGCCTCACGGGCTGGGCGCAAGTGAGGCACGATAGGGACCCTCATCACGGTACTGATATGGTCGAAACCAAAATGAAGCTCTCATACGATTTGTACTATCTTGCACATCGCTCACTTTTACTCGATGTGTTTATTCTGCTCCAAACGGTGCGCATCTTTGTAACGGCGCGGGGTTCTTGAGGGTACCCTCGCTATGGTTGAAAAATGCGGGTAGAATGTTTCATATGAAGAAAGCAGTAGTCACTGGCGGAGCGGGCTTCATCGGAAGTAACCTCTCTCAGGCACTCATTGAAGGGGGTTGGGAAACTCATATCATCGATATAGATCCATCCTTCCGTAAGGATACTTTGCCCAAGGACGCGACACTCCACGTGCTCGATGTGCGGTCTACTGATGCAATTCAGAAGATTATGGAAGGTGCCGACGTCGTGTTCCATACGGCGGCTGTGCCGCGCGTGCCGTACTCGATTGAGCATCCAGTGGAAACGACAGATCAAAATGTGACGGGCACAGTATCGGCACTCACGGCAGCCGCTCGTGCGAAGGTACGGCGCTTTGTCTACTCGGCGTCCGGCTCAGCGTATGGTGAACAAACCACCCTTCCGCTTGTTGAAACGATGATTGCCAACCCCGTCAATCCGTATGGCTTGCAAAAATATGTCGGCGAACTCTTCGCGAAGCTATGGTCCGAGACGTACGGCATCGAAACAGTGAGCCTCCGCTACTTCAACGTCTACGGACCGGGGATGGACCCGAACGGGGCGTATGCACTCGCGATAGGGAAGTTTGCAATGGCACGGAAGAATAACGAACCGATTACGATATTTGGCGACGGCACTGTCACGCGCGACTTCACACACATTTCAGATGTGGTTCGCGCCAACTTGCTCGCTGCTGGGGGCGCAAAGGTGGGAAAGGGTGAGGTTATCAACATCGGAGCGGGACGCCAAACATCCATCAAGGCCCTCGCGGATATGTTTGGCGGTGAGATTGTATACGGTCCTCCACGCATTGAGGCGCATGATTCGCTTGCCGACAACCGCAAAGCGAAAGAGTTGCTCGGCTGGGAGCCGACAATACAACTGAAAGATGGTATCATGGCGCTTAAGAAAGAAATGAACATCGCATGATAATCGATGGCAAGGCAATAGCGGAAGACATGTACAAGGCGCTCGCAAAGCGCCGAGCTCTTTTTGAGCGCGACGTTAGGCTCGGCATCTTAGTCGTGAGCCCATCTCCCGTAATTGAATCATTCGTGCGCATCAAGACGCGGGCAGCCGCACGGTTGAATATCGAAATGGTTCGCGTCGATTTATCCGAAGGCGTAGATACGTCCGCTGCGATTGAGGAGGTGAAGCGGTTGGCGGAAGAAACAGATTCAGTCGTCGTTCAGCTGCCACTACCAAAGTCGCTCGATACCAATGCGGTACTCGCGGCCATCCCGCCGGAAAAAGATGTCGATGCCCTTAACCCAACTATCCCTGAAGACAAACATCCGGTATTCGCGCCCGTCGCTCTTGCAATTGTAGAAATACTCGAACGTTCGAAGGTTGTGATAAAAGGTGCGAGGACCGTCGTTGTGGGTGCAGGACGTCTTGTAGGTGCCCCAAGCGCAGTTCTTCTCACGCGCCTTGGCGCAAAAGTTACTATGTTTACGCTGCAAAAAGGTTCCGTCGAAGATCTCAAGGATGCTGATATTGTTGTGTGCGGCGCGGGAAATCCTGGATTCATCAAACCAGAACATATTAAAAAAGGCGTCGCGATAGTGGATGCGGGAGCATCAGAATCCAAAGGTAGAGTGGTTGGGGATGCAGATCCCGCTTGTGCAGAAAAAGCATCTGTTCTCACTCCCGTCCCCGGCGGCGTCGGCCCTGTCGCGGTCGCTATGATATTTAGGAACCTCTTCGACCTTATTGAACTCAAGAATTAAAGGGTTCGGGCTAATTTGAGCCGTTTAATGTGGCTTTGTTGCAAGCCTTTTCATTCCGCGTATACTGGGCACCCATGTGGCAGAAAAGAGCTCTCGCACTCGTAATCCTCGTTGTTGGTACTGGTATCGGCTGGTATATCTACAACAGCCAGATAGACGGCTCCCGCCCTTTTAAGCTCGGTCTTGACCTCTCTGGCGGTACGCAGCTTGTGTACAGAGCAGACCTGAGTGCCATCAAGGGTAGCGATGTCGCGGATTCGATGGCGTCTCTCCGCGATACCATTGAGCGGCGCGTGAATCTTTTCGGTGTCTCCGAACCCATCGTTCAAACCGAACACGCGGGTACCCTCGCGGGGGTTTCCGAAGAACGCTTACTCATTGAGCTTCCGGGTGTCACGGATACGCAGAAGGCAATAGCGCTCATTGGAGAGACGCCGGTCTTGGAATTCCGCATGCTGAAAGTGGGAGCGGAAACGACGGCTACCGCCACGTCGACCGTGGGAGAACTTTTTGAACCCGCAGCTATCACGGGCAAAGACCTGAAGAGCGCCGAATTGCAATTTCAGGGAGGTACGGGAAAGTTGAACGAGCCCGTCGTCGTTCTCCACTTCGATGCCGAGGGGGCAAAGATTTTCGCAGACCTAACCAAGAATAATGTAGGTCGTAGTTTCGGCATGTTCCTCGACGGTTCCCCGATTTCCGTTCCCGTCATCCGTGAAGCGATTCCTGATGGCACAGCTGTCATTTCTGGCAGTTTTACTCCTGAAGAAGCAAAAGAGCTCGCGCGCAATTTGAATTACGGTGCGCTGCCTGTCCCCATTGAACTCATTTCGACGCAGACGGTGTCGGGCACACTGGGCGATAAAGCGGTACAAGACGGAATCATGGCAGGTCTCTGGGGCGTAGGGGCCGTCATGCTCTTTATGACTCTGTGGTACCGCCTGCCCGGTCTTCTCGCGGCAGTCGCGCTTACCCTCTACATTGTCGCTATCCTTGTACTGTTCAAATTGATCCCTGTGACGCTCACCGCTGCAGGTATTGCGGCTTTCATACTGTCGGTGGGTATGGCGGTGGATGCCAACGTACTTATCTTCGAGCGTATGAAAGAAGAGTTGCGCAGCGGCAAGGGTTCTGAGGAGGCTATTGCGGACGGGTTCGCTCGTGCGTGGCCATCAATCCGTGATTCCAACATCTCTTCTATGATAACGGCGGTCATCCTCTTTTGGTTCGGCACATCGCTCATCAAAGGGTTCGCACTCGTCTTCGGATTAGGCGTCTTGGTATCGATGCTCACGGCCATCACCGTCTCACGTACTTTCCTACTTTCTCTCGGTCTCGGGGCTAAAAACGCCTTTTTCCGCTTCATCTTTGGTAGTGGAACATCAATATAACTATGTTTATCGTAAAACACAGAAATATATTTTTCGCGATAACGGGTCTTATTGCAGGGGCTGCTCTTGTCTCCGTTGTCTCCTTCGGATTGCATTTCGGACTCGACTTTACGGGAGGCACGTTGGTACAGGTGACGTATGCAAACGGAAGGCCTGCTCCGCAAGCGCTTACACAATCGCTTGATACCGCTGGGTTTGTAGGGTACTCATTGCGTGAGGCAAATGAAAATGACTACATCCTTCGCTCACGCAATTTGACCGAAGAGCAGCGTACAAACCTACCAGCTACTCTTTCAATAGAGGGAACGAATGCTGCGACGGTCGGTCAGCTGACCGAGATTGGCCCTACGATTGGTCTTGAACTTCGCAACAAGGCTCTCATCGCGCTCGGGCTCGTCCTGCTCTGCATCCTCTTTTTTGTGGCTTTTGCTTTTCGTAAGGTATCAAAACCCGTTTCGTCCTGGAGATACGGTCTCATCGCGCTCCTCACGCTTTGTTTCGATGTGATAGTGCCTGTCGGATTCTTTGCATATCTTGGGTATGCGTTCGGAGTAGAAGTGGATGCCCTCTTCGTGACGGCAGTGCTTACAATACTCGGCTACTCGGTACACGATACGATTGTTGTCTTCGACCGTACGCGTGAAAATCTGCAGTTCAACCATGACCGCAATCGCAAGGAAGATTTTGCGGATACTGCCGGTCGCGCGCTTGGGCAGACAATCGTACGTTCCGCGAACACTTCGCTCACAACAGCACTCGTGCTTTTGATTCTCTTTATGTACGGTCCAGAATCCACAAGCTACTTTGCGCTCACTCTTCTGGTCGGCATCATTGCGGGTACGTACTCGTCGATATTTTTGGCGACACCCATGTTGGTAGCTGTCGAGAAGTGGAGTGGTAGACAAAAGAAGAAATAGCGTCTACTCTGATACGTATGCATTTCACAGCGACATATACCTACGCATATCTAAGCCCCAGGGGGTAATTTTGTCGTTTCTAAGGACAGATCGGGCCCCCGTACGGGGCTTTTGTGTTTTGGAGTCTGTCCCGCCTGCCGAGCCAGACTCCAGATCGCAAATCCTGTGACTGGTGCAAGCGCAAGCTTGTACGGTCTTTATGCTTGCACCACCGCTCATAAATGGGAGTGAACATGCTACCACCTGATTTCTTCCAAACTGCGGAAGTTGATGACCGCATTCGATACGGTTCACCCGAAGCGCCCATCGTGACCGTTGACATCATCAATCGCGGGTCCATGTGGGCATGGGGAACCGAAGCAGGAACCAAGCGACGTGTCTGGCTCTATCTGCGCGATGGCCTATTGGTTGACGATAAGCGTGGCAGTTTTGCGGCACTCGACTATTTGGGTGCCTGACGAATAGACGCCGACGGGTTGTACCCCGCCGGCGTTTTGTTTTGTATATAAAAGCAAACGGGCGGCGAAATGAATCGCCGCCCGTCAATAGTCTTCCGTCACGCCGCGAGTGGTTACGAAACGCTTCCCACACCATCGCCGAGGTACTTCGGTAGCTTGTCAATATCGAGCGGTTTTTCTCCCGCTTTTGCCACTTGCGCAGCTTCCGGTTTGGATCCAGAATCTGCGGTTCCATCGGGTTGTTGCTTCGGCGACCCGCCAGTTTTTGGAGTCGGGTTGCCGCTCGAAACAAAAAATCCAGACTTTTCCGCCATTGTCGCCTCGACAGTTTAGAGTTGCTATGGGTATCGAAAAGAGCAAAGAGCCCAATACTTAGACTCCAAAGAGCTGTACGCGCCCCCCTTGCCGTTTTCGCTTGGGTGCTGCAGGTGCTTTTGCGACCTGCGATGTAAACCCTTACAGATGCACATCGCAGGCTACAAACAGAAAGCCCCTCCGAGGAGGGGCTTCTGGTCCGTTTGCTTTTGTTTAGTTGAGCAACGACACAGCTACCCCTTCTCGGGATGTAAAGAAAAAGAAGAAGGATGCTGCGATTCGACCGTTACTCATATCCGCATCGTATACGAGGGCATTTGGGCTGTCAAATATAAAAGTAAAAGGACGCCGGCGGTGGAAGGTCGGCGTCCTTTTGTATGTCTATCGAGAGCTCGATTTCAATTTCGCCTTCTCGATCTTGACGCGGGAGTCGACGTTGGTGAGCGCCATCGCGCGTAACACCGTGGATTCCAGGTGCATGAACATCCTGAAATGCTCGTCGGTCCAGCCTTCATTTTGAAGCATTTGCAGCAGCAAAGCTTCGGTATCTGATGGTGGCGGAGTAGCCACGTTGTCCTCCGATTCCGGTTGGTTAAAGTGCGGACCAGCCACCAGGCTGTTCAGGCTCAGGTGCTGGTTCGCTCTTCTCGTGAACATGTTCCGCGCTGAAGAACGTGTATCCGTTGTTCATGATTACCGTGTCGATGATGTTCTCTACGGTTTTCGGATCACGTTTGTCTCCAGGCGCATAGATAATCTTTGCGTGTACAGTTCCGCCTGCCTCCCCGCCAATCAACGTGTTGACCATCGGAGGGTCGGCGAATGCTGCCTCGAGATCGGCTTCGACTTTTTGCCGATTACTCGCTTTGACACCGCGTAGTATGATTTCCATCGTCATCTTCCCTTGTTAAAGAGCAAAAGAGCTTGCGGGGGCCCTTCTGTTCTGGTTTACGCCATAGCAAAAAAACCGCCCTTATCTCACAATCAAAAAATTGTGCGATAAGGGCGATTTGTGAGCTTGCTCACCTGTCAGTCGCGGTGCCACCTTACTTACCCCTTGCGGAGCATCTTTCACCGACTCCGTCCCAATTTAGTTTGTTCTGGACATCGGTTATCTCTGTTACGGGAGAGCCCGAATTGCCACTCAAGCAGCAACCTCCTCATCGGTCCCAACCCCCCGTGAGATAAAGAATCTGATTTATTGCTCACTCGGACGAGGGCGACAAAGCAGTCTTCGAGATAACTCCAAGATAGTTATCTCATGGGGGAACCGACTCAATGGATTTAACTACTTTGAGTATAAACGCGCCGGTCGTATTCGTCAACAAAGAGAAAAGGCGCCGGCTACTGACCGGCGCCTACTTGTTCTTGACGCTCAATTTCGCGTCCAGGTCATGTACGGCTTGTCTCCGCCGTTCATGATCGCGCACCTTAGTGCCTGACCGGGCCGAAGCAGCTCGATGATGACTGGCTTCAGCAGCTCGAGCAGATTGTCTTCGGTGCAGCGAAGCTCGGTCTTATTGAAGTGGACGAACAAGCCAACCTCGTTCGTTAGACCGGGACCGACATCGACGTTTATTTCTCCGACGACGATGCCCGCGAGCGCCGCTCGGGGAAGCATTTGGGCCTTGGGGTTGGGCCCATCGGCAAGTCCAGACCATTTCAACAGCATGGCCATTTCTCCATGTGACCGGAAGGATGCAGACGAAAAAAGTTGCCAAAGATCTGAAAGATCCATGCGGCTTTTCACGCCTGCATCCGGGTGACGCGGAATTGCGCTCCGGAATGTATGTCTCCGAGAATCTCAAAAAGGGGAGGGGCGGCACACAGGCCGGAAAACAAATACAAAATCCACCCTCACGACACGAACGCCAGTTCGCGTATCAAGGGTGGATTTCCGGAGCGAGTTAAATCATAAGCCTTCCCCCAACAGTAGCTCTTCCCGTGCGGTTGTCCAATACCCCTGTGGACAAGATAAACCGCCGCATCCCGTAGAAGTGGGATGCGGCGGCCGTAGGCCGACTCAGTCATTGCCGGTAAAGCAAATGCTGATGTCGTTGTTACGCAGGGCACGCGAAACGGCGAGACGCACAGACTGCACGTTTTGCGTGTACACGTACACGGGCTGGGTTACGTTCCCGTTCTTCACCCGAAGTTCGAATCCGCCGACCATGTCGGCGAACCGTACTTTGCGCGTGTGGCCACCAGAGCCCTTTGCTGTTGCAGAGCCGACGGTCAGTTGAGTGATTCCGTCTACACGCTTTGTGATGGCTGCAACCTGGGCAGCCAGCTTATCAATGGTCTTTCCGCTCATGGCGGCCTCCTTCCCATTTGCGTTACGTTTCTCTCGAAGAACTCCGCCGCATATACGCACGGCGTCCAGGTAACAAGATGCAGCCATCTCGTTACCTGGAATCTGATTCGATATTTTCGGAGCAAATTCCAGTCAACGAAAACGGCCCCCTTGTGAGGGGCCGTTTTGTTTTTCTGTCTTATTTTTGTGTACTAGGCGACAGCCCCTCGGAGGTTAGAGAGACTAAGAAGGATGAGACCTGCGATTTCCGGACGATATGTACTCATATGCCCACTATATCGAGCCCGCGCATTTCGTCAATGTGGCTTTTCCACTGGAATCTTTCATCCAGCGACCATGCATATATGTGTATGATGGTAAGGATGAAAAAAGTCCTCGTTGTGCAATCACGAACACAATCCGAGCGCATAGTGCGCGAGCAAGAGAACTTCACTCGTGCCATCGGCGTCAGCGCCGATACAACATTCCTCTCCGCGCTCGATGAACGTCTTGCATGGACCACTCCCGATGAATTTTTGGAAGGTTACCAGGGTGTCATATTCGGCGGTTCCTCCGATTTTGATTTCCACGGCGGGAGAGATAAGAAAGACCCCGCACGACTCATGTCCCTCATCATACTTTCCCGCACCAAGAACCTCGTTTCGTACGCGCTCGCAGAGAAAATCCCGCTTCTCGGCATCTGTTATGGTCACCAGCTTATCGCCAACATGTACGGAGGTGAAGTACGCAACGATAAAGGGCAAAGCAAATTCGGGTCGTACGAAGTGCAGCTTACTGATGAGGGGAAGCGCGACATTCTCTTTAAAAACCTTCCTGAATCTTTCGTAACGCAATATGCCCACAATGACAGCGTCACGAAATTGCCTGAAGGGGCAACGTTGCTGGCGAGCTCTCACGGCTGCCACTTCAGTGCGCTTCGCTACGGCACATCGGCTTATAGCGTCCAATTCCATCCTGAAGTGACGCATTTTGAAGACCTTTCGCTCGAGTATCGCGACTCCACAGAGGCCTCCCAGCTCATACCATTGTGGATAGAGCGTGTCGTTGCCCTAAAGGACTGCGATTTGTAACCAAGTGAGTACCCTTGGACAAATCGGGAGCTTGACGCCTCATAGCGCCTCATATATACTCTTCCGACCATCGCTCCTGATGGCCTTTTCTTGCCCGAGCGTCGCTCGACACAAGGGCCTTCTAAATCCGGGAGCGGGGACCGAAAAACTGGTATGAAAGTCTTCGGAGGAACATTGAAAACTGAATATACAATTGTACGCAATACATAACCAAAGTATTGGAAATTGAATTAGTAAATTCAATACTGCCGGCGCTCGTTCGGAAATGAAAACGAGTTTTCATTTCTCTCGGCTCGCGTTGGCAGACAAGCAACACACACAAGCAAGACACAAATAGAAAACAATCATGGGGTCTCAGGAGGATTTCATGGTTGAGTAAATAAACAGTAATTGGAACAGGAATATGATTTTCTATTTCGGAAAATCGTACATTCTTTTGTTCCGTCCATCCTTAAATAGAGCATCAACATTCTCTACATTGCGCAATAGCGAGGAGACGAGCTGAGGGCTATGCCTTCAGCCGCCCCTCGTGAAAACGCGAGAAAATGACGAGAGTCATTTTTACTTAGAGTTTGATCCTAGCTCAGGGTGAACGCTGGCGGTATGGATAAGGCATGCAAGTCAAGGGGGCCCGCAAGGGCAACCGGCAGACGAGGTAGTAACACGTAGGAACGTCCCCCAGAGTCTGGTATAGCTCGCCGAAAGGCGGGGTAATCCCAGATGGTCTCGTAAGAGTAAAGGAGCAATTCGCTCTGGGAGCGGCCTGCGTAATATCAGCTAGTTGGTGAGGTAATGGCTCACCAAGGCTATGACGTTTAGGGGAGCTGAGAGGCTGACCCCCACCGATGAGACTGAGACACGGCTCATACCCCTACGGGGGGCCGCAGCCGAGAATATTCGACAATGGGCGAAAGCCTGATCGAGCGATACCGCGTGGTGGATGAAGTGCTTCGGCACGTAAACATCTTTTATGAGGGAAGAAGTTATTGACATTACCTCATGAATAAGGGGCTCCTAACTCTGTGCCAGCAGGAGCGGTAATACAGAGGCCCCGAGCGTTACCCGGAATTACTGGGCGTAAAGAGTGCGTAGGTGGTCGTGTTAGTCGTCTGTGAAAGCCCCCGGCTCAACCGGGGACACGCGGGCGAAACGGCACGACTTGAGGGCGTGAGAGGTGCATAGAACTCATGGTGTAGGGGTGAAATCCGTTGATATCATGGGGAATACCGAAAGCGAAGGCAGTGCACTGGCGCGTTCCTGACACTCAAGCACGAAAGCGTGGGTAGCGAACGGGATTAGATACCCCGGTAGTCCACGCCCTAAACTATGTCCGCTGGCTTTCCGGAGTATCGACCCTCTGGGAGGCGAAGCTAACGCGTTAAGCGGACCGCCTGGGTAGTACGGCCGCAAGGCTAAAACTCAAAGGAATAGACGGGAGCTTGCACAAGTGGTGGAGCGTGTGGCTCAATTCGTCGCTAAGCGAAGAACCTTACCAGGGCTAGAAATCCTACTGCACGCCTAGCGAAAGCTAGGAAGCCTTCGAGGGTGTAGGACAGGTGATGCATGGCTGTCGTCAGTTCGTGGTTTGAATCGTTCCCTTCAGTGGGGTAACGAACGCAACCTTCGTTGCCTGTTACACGTATCAGGCGAGACTGCCCCCTCACGGGGGAGGAAGGTGGAGATGACGCCAAGTCAGCATGTCCCTCTGATGCCCTGGGCTGCACACGCGCTACAATCGCCGTTACAACGAGGCGCAATGGGGTAACCCGGAGCAAATCTTTCAAAAGCGGCGCCAGTTCGGATTGAGGTCTGCAACCCGACCTCATGAAGCCGGAATCGCTAGTAATCGCGGGTCAGACATACCGCGGTGAATACGTTCTCAAGCTTTGTACTCACAATAAAAGCGCACAGCAGTGCGCGCATCTATGCGGTTAAAATCCGCACCTCTCTATACCCGTAGAGAGCGTAGCCGAAAGATAGCCGATATCCGCGAGGATATCGGTGGAGGATCTGGAAGCAAAGAACAGCCAATTCACACAAAAAGCCGACCGACCTATTAGTGGGTGGTGAGGATAGGGAAGGTCCACGAAAGGCTTGAAATGGATGCTCAGAACAGATACGCGCGTTACCTGTGGAGATCTGACGCTGATATCTCAGTAATGAGATACAATGAATCTGACGCAGCGTCAGAAGTCAGCTGAGTCATAGTATTTGCACTTAACATATGCAAAAAAGGACTCACTCAAAACAAAATCTTAATCCCGATTATGTTGTCGGGCTCGTAGATGGTGAAGGAAGCTTCACGATCTACGTGCGGAATCCGGATGTGGAGAAAGTCGCCGTTCGAAGAGTCGTTGTAGAACCAAAATTCTACATCAAACTCATCGAGCGCGATAAAGATATTCTCTATGCATTACAAGATTTCTTCGGAGCGGGAAGTGTCTATTTCCAAAAAGACACCCGCCCGAATCATCAACATTGTTATCGTTACGAAGTCTTCCGGTGGGAAGAACTTCAAACGATAATTATCCCGTTCTTCAAGCAATATAAGCTTAAATTCGCGTCGAAACGACATGATTTTGAGATATTTTGTCTGATGATGAAACTCTTGCAAAAAGGAACACATCGAACGGAAAAGGGCTTGAGAGAGCTGTTTAAGTTGAAACAGCGCATGCACTGAGCTCGCGTAGTGCGGGAAATCCGCTCGCTACGTGGGAACTTCAATTCTTAGATTCAAGAAGAAAATCGCCCGTCAACTCAGGGAAGTTGGGAGTGCCCGAAGGACCTCCTCGCGAGGTACCAAGGCAAACTCAATGACAAAGAGTAAGTCGTAACAAGGCACGGGTAGCGGAAGCTGCTCGTGGAATCATTCAAAAAAGATCTGCTGATTTCCTTCGGGAGAGAAGCTTATCGTCGATTTGTGTGTCTCAGCTGAGCACACAACAGGTAATGGCATTCACACCTCAACTGATGCCTGACAGATCGCAAAGACGATTACAGATGGACGGAACAAAAGAGTGACTGTTTACTGTGTCTAAGTGCGTGTTTCTCAATTGCTACAATTCCAAAAAACGCCGACCCTTATGGGCACGGTGTTTTTTGCATGCTACAGTTTTTCTATGTCCGAAGATGCGAATCAAGAACGGATCAAAGCAGTCATCGAAGAATGGAATCCGACAGCTCCCGAAGCGGACGAGGAGTTCTTTGAAAGAGTCATGCCACAATTTATAGCTATAAAAGAACGGCATCTACGAGACCTCGCTACGCGCCGGTCTGATTTTTCAGAAGAAGCAATACAAAGATCATTGGTTTATCTTGAAAAACGCCTCCATGCCTTGAAACCTGGGGACGCAGTTCCCATCGCAAGGAGCGGAAGTGAAGTGTTAGGGTATGTTCTTGTGTGCTGGAATGAGAGTGAAGGCAGAATGCAGATCGAACAGTTTTATGTCGACGGAAAATTCCGGCAGCGTGGTATTGGAACGAACTTGCTTAACAGTGCGTTACGACACGCACGGGAATCTCACCCTGGGGAGTCAAAAGGCATATTTCTTACTACGGGGGAAACGAACGAGAGGGCACAAAGGTTGTACCAAAGACTGGGATTTAATCTATCAAAAATCCCCGCAGATGAGGAGGGAGAGATTCGATTAGAGCTCGATTTTGTGACGCACTGATGAGACGAATCCGAACAACAGAAAACCGCCCCGAGAGGGGCGGTTTTCTGTTTCAGAGTTGACCTGAATTTAGATGCAATACGTCGGAAGCGGTGCGAAGCCGTTGAAGCCGACCGACGAGTACGTCGAGGTGTATGCGCCCGTGGCGTGGATGCGGAGCTTGTCGCCGATTTGGAGCGAGAGCGGGAGCTGGTACTTGAACTTCTCGTAGAGGATGTCGACGGAGTCGCACGAAGGACCTGCGAGAATCACGGGACCGGTCGCACCTTTGCGACCAAGGCTTTCGATTCGGTACTTGATAGCTTCGTCGTGTGTCTCTGCGAGACCGCTGAATTTGCCGATGTCGAGGTACACCCAGCGTGCATCTTCTGCATCGTAGGATTTCTTAGAGATGAGCACTACTTCGGCATCGATGATACCCGCATCGCCGACAAGCGAGCGACCTGGCTCGGTGATGACGTGCGGCAAGTTTTGCCCGAAGTGCTTAGTGAGAGCCTTCATGATGGCAGAGGAGTAAGAGCCGACGGGGGAGACAGAATCTGTGTAGTGTGCTGGGAGCCCACCACCAACGTTGACCATCTTGAGCTCGATACCTTGCCCTTGGAGTGCTCTGAAGAGTTCCGCTGTCTGCGCGAGCGCCGTATCCCACTGGTCGACACGCGTCTGCTGTGAACCGACATGGAACGAGGCACCGTAGGGTTCGAGTCCGAGTGCACGTGCTTTTACAAGCAGATCCTTTGCCATTCCAACTTCGCAGCCGAATTTGCGCGAGAGTGGCCAGTCGGCACCCTCGCAAGATACGAGGAGGCGGCAGAAGACTTTCGATCCTGGTGCCGAACGAGCCAATTTCTCCAACTCCGCTTCCGAGTCGAAAGCAAAAAGGCGGACGCCGTATTCGTAGGCGAGTTTGATATCCACCTCTTTCTTAATGGTGTTGCCAAAGGAGATATGCTCTGGTGTCGCACCTGCGCCGACGACGAGCTTTATCTCTGCTGGGCTGGCTACGTCGAAAGAAGCACCGAGCGAGACGAGACGCCTCACCACATCCGGTGCCGGATTTGCTTTGACGGCGTAGAAGACCTCCGCAATCGGGAATGTGCGGCGGAGAGCGAAGTAGTTGCTCTCGACCACATCTAAATCAACCACGAGGTAGGGCGTCTGCAACTTATTGGTCGCAATAAACTTCTCTATTTTTTCCCTCGAAGGGAATTTTGGTAACTGCTTCGAATTATTCCGAAGTTTTCTGGAGGCGCTGGCATTTCGTTCTGAGTGTGCCGCGACTGGGTAAGTGTCCATTTCTTATGTACACAGTTAATTGGGTTTCTGACAATAGGGGCTCCAGACTGTTTTTATGCTTTTGCCCTTTTCGTATCCCGTACTTGGGCGATGAATGTTCCGGCTCATCGGCCCTCGCGAGACGCGAAGTGCAAAGAACTAATTACCGATATAATACACACCTGTACGGAAATGTATATAGTTTCTGACGGATATGTGTATAACTCCGACGCACGGAGCGGTCGGAGTCCGACCGAAGCGTCGGACTTCTAGTCTCTCAGTACACTGTGACGTACGAGTAGCAAAAAAATTTCAGCCGGGCCCGCGTCTTGCGCGGGCCCGGCTTTCTGGTGTGTTCACCAGCTTCGACCCCAGCCCATGCGGCGCTCGTAGGCTTCGCGTTCGTCGCGCCGCCTATCGGCTTCTTTCCGGGCCTCAAGCGTAGCCATTGCGCCGGACGCTTTGCTGAATTGCTCGTACTTGTTGCGGTGTACACCGTGGGTCTTGCCGGACGGTTTACCCTTACCTTTCTTGCCCTGCGGCTTGAAATTACCGCCGTTACGCTTCCTATCGTTTCCTTGCCTGCCGTCAAGCTTCGCCATGACCGCCTCCGAGATTAAGGGGGTTTAGGTTGTACAGGGAATTGGTCAGCCAACTCCGTGCCAGAAAAGTAGCATACGAGCCCCGTTTTTGCTACTATCGCGTGTACGCGCGCATATGTTCGTATGCACGCGGCGCTTAGAGAATTTGCGCGCATAGCTCAGCTGGTAGAGCGTCCGACTGATACTCGGGAGGTCCTAGGTTCGATCCCTAGTGCGCGCACCTAGACGAAATGGACTGGCCTGCGCCAGTCCATTTCGCGAGGTGCGAGCCGGAGCGATGTCCCGCAAGCTTGCGGGACCGCGAGGCAGGGTCGTGCGGCAGTTTGCGCGACGGCGCGAACTGAACGCCTGACCACTCTGTGCGAGCCGGAGGCATGTTTCGCGAGCTCGCGAAACGGCCGAGGCCGGGTCGCGGAAATTTGCTTGCGACGGCAAGCAAATTATATGTGACCACAAGCAGGAAACCTGAGCCTCTCGGCACGATATGCTCATCGCCTGCGGCAGGTTTTTTCGCTCTGTGCGAGCCGGAGCGGCGAAAAGCACTCAAGTACGTTCTGTTGTACACTACAACCCATGAACTATAAGGTAGTAGGCGGCAAAAAGCTCTCAGGTACTGTACAGACCAATATCTCCAAGAACGCTGCCGTGGGACTCTTATGCGCTTCTCTGCTGAATCGTGGGACGACGACCCTCAAGAAAATGCCGCGCATTGAGGAAGTAAAAAGGCTGATTGAGGTAATGGAGAGTATCGGTGTGAAAATCGTGTGGGAGGGAAATGGGGACATCCACATCATGCCACCCGAGAAATTTGAACTAAAAAATCTCGACCTTGAAGCCGCGAGCAAAACGCGCTCAATAGCGATGTTCATTGGACCACTTTCCCATATGCTCGATTCATTTAAACTTCCGCTTCCCGGCGGATGCAAGCTCGGTGGGCGCACGATGATGCCGCACATTCAGGCGCTCTCGAAGCTCGGTATACGCCTCGGTGAGAATGGTGACGGGCTTTTCCACGTGGAGGCTGGCGAGAAGCATGCGGGCACTATTGTGATGTTTGAGGCCTCAGACACGGGCACCGAGAATGCACTCATGGCAGCTGCCAAGATTCCTGGCACGACGACCATAAAATTCGCGAGCGCTAATTACATGGTGCAAGACCTCTGCGTCTTTCTCGAACAGTGCGGCGTCAAGATAGAGGGTATCGGAACGACGATGCTTGTCGTGCAGGGCGTCAAAGATATCAATGCCGATATCGTCGCGTACCCGAGTGAAGATCCCATTGAGTCAATGTTCTTCACCTCACTCGCTGCGACGACGAGTTCGCGCCTCACCATCCAAAGATGCCCGATAGATTTTCTCGAATTGGAATTACTCACGTTGGAGAGTATGGGGCTTACATATTCACGCTCTGCCGAGTATGCCGCTGAGAATGGCCGCACCAAGCTCGTGGATCTCGTCATTGAAGACGGAGAGCTGCATGCGCCGCCGGAAAAAATTGCTGCGCGCCCATACCCCGGTATCAATATCGACAACCTGCCGTTTTTTGTGCCCGTCGCTACCCAGGCCAAAGGCAAGACGCTTGTCCATGATTGGGTCTACGAAAATCGCGCTGCCTACTATATGGAAATGACGAAGCTCGGCGCAAAGATGGAACAGCCCGACCAACACCGCGTTCTCATCGACGGTCCGACGCCACTTCATGCAGCTGATATTGAGGCTCCGCCGGCACTCCGCCCCGCCACGCTCATCCTCATCGGCATGCTCGCCGCAGAAGGGGAATCAATGCTCCGCAACGTGTATCCGATAAATCGCGGCTATGCCAACCTCGCTGAACGCCTCGCCAAACTCGGCGCAGCCATCGAGGCGGTCGAATAGAGTTAGCTGTTCACTACGCGGACCTTCTTCGCTGCCGCTGCCGCTTTCTTTCGGGCGTCTTTAACATCTTTGCCGATTGCGAGTGCCACACCCATGCGGCGGTGGCCGGGGGAGGATGGCTTGCCGAAGAGGCGCACCCACGTGCCCTTTTCTTTGAGGGCCTGTTCGACGCCAGTGTAAGTCGGATTGTCTGTCTTTATCTCGGCGAGTATCGGCACAGAGGCTCCCGTTCGGCACGGTATTTCGGGGATAGGAAGGTCGAGGATGGCGCGCACGTGGAGTTCCATTTCGCTCATGGTCTGCGAGACCATCGTAACCATTCCCGTATCGTGCGGGCGGGGCGAGAGCTCAGAGAACCACACCTTGTCGCCTTTGATGAAAAGTTCAACGCCGAAGATGCCGCGGCCGTTCTTGCCGCATAAATTATCGACAACTTTCTTCGCAATAGCTTGCGCCTTTTTGAGAGCGGTCTTCGACATCGGGTGCGGCTGCCATGATTCCCGGTAGTCGCCATCTATCTGGATATGCCCGACGGGAGAGCAGAAAGATATTCCTGCGGCATGCCGTACAGTGAGCAGTGTTATTTCATAATCAAAATTAATTTTGCCTTCGACGATGACTTTGTTCGTCTTGCCTCGCGCGTCTTCCATCGCAAATTTCCAACTCCTCGCCAAATCTTGCGGTTTGCGAGCCACGCTCTGGCCATGTCCGGAAGACGACATTGTCGGCTTGATGAAGCAGGGGAATCCGACAGCCTTTGCTCCCGCTTGCAGCTCTTCGAGACTCCCCGCAAAACGGTACGGAGATGTCGGCAATTTCAGCGTCTCGGCGGCCAGTTGGCGTATGCCCTGTCTATCCATTGTGAGACGCACCGCACGAGCGGTTGGGATTACTCTCCAACCTTCTTTTTCGAGTTCGACGAGCGTCTCCGTCGCAATAGCCTCAATTTCGGGGACGATGAAATCGGGCTTTTCTTTTTCCACCACCTTTCGTATTTCAGCCCCTTCGCGCATGGGGAAGACGTAGTTCCGGTGGGCGATTTGCATCGCGGGCGCGTGCTCGTATCTGTCGCACGCGATGACCTCTATGCCGAGCCGCATCGCCTCGATGGCGACTTCGCGGCCGAGCTCGCCCGAGCCGAGGAGCATGAGTTTGACGGTGGACGGGGTGAAGGGAGTACCGAATTTCATATGAACTATCGTTTAAAGTAAACAATCAGTAATACACCGATAATAGAAAGTGCTGCCCCGAGCATTTGGTAGATATTTAGCTTTTCGTGCCAAAAGAGCAGACCAAATACAAGAGCGTACACAATGAGAAGAGGATAAAATATCGAAGTAAATAGTGATTGCGGCGCACCAAGTCCGTACGCTTTAATAATTCCCGCGTTCCCGAGGCTAATGAGAAGGCCGATTCCGACGGCAAGCCATAGTGTCTTTTGATTGAGCGCGACACTTTTTTGCGGAGATGTTATTAAATACATGATAAGCATGACAAAAAACCCGATTGCCGAAGCATATGCATTGATAAGAAACGGAGACACTTCACTCGGCAAGAGTTTGGAGATGGACTGGTACGTTACGAAGAGAAGCGGCAGCCCAATGGCGAGTATTTGCCATGTCATGACGCCATACTAACATCGAGGGCATGGGTTACAATACAGCCCATGTCTCGACCGAAACTCATCGTTTTTGCTTCAGGAAAGAGGTCGGGTGGCGGCTCAGGATTCGAGAATCTCGTGCGCTCAGAAGAGCTTGATACCGACATTGTAGCCGTCGTTTCCAATCATGAGCGCGGAGGTGTCCACGAGCGGGCGATGCGGCTCAGGATCCCATTCATCTATTTCCCAGGCCCCTACGATGCTGAGCACTACAAGAAAATCATCGCCGATTCGGGAGCGGAATGGGTAGCACTTTCCGGTTGGCTGCGGCAGGTGCAAGGCCTCGATCCAAAAAAGACATTCAATATTCACCCCGCACTTCTCTCGCAGCTTAGTGGCAAATTTGGCGGGCACGGCATGTACGGCAGTCACATTCACGAAGCGGTGAAGGTCGCGTACGACGCAGGAGAGATAGCAGAGTCAGGATTTACGATGCATTTCGTGACAGACGAAATGGACCGTGGCCCCGCATTTTTCGAGAAACGAGTTCCTCTCAAGCAGGGGATGACGGCAGAAGAAATTGCGAAAGCGGTGAATGATGCTGAGCATCAGTGGCAGCCCAAGATAACCAATATGGTAGTGCATCGAGAGATACGGTGGGACGGCCGGGATCCCGGCTCCCTTGTTATTCCGGGCGTACTTTGATGCACAGTTTGTGATTTGATTTTGACGCTGGTGTGAACTATCATGAAGGTTCCTTCGGGGAAGGGTGAAGTCCGTGAGTTACGGATCATTCCCAATCGGTGGTAATACTCTCTGTGCGTCTTGAACGGACGGGGAGGCAAGTCCACGAGTTCCGGTCGAGAGACTGAAACACGACTGCGGTTAGATTCCGCGACCGACCGTACAGTCGGGATAAAAGAAGGAAAGGCGCATCGTTTGCATGGTGCGCGCATTGCAACCCCGAAGAGCCGGGGTTTTTTTGTTTCTATGTTTACGGGCATCATTCAACAGCAAGGAGTAATCAAGAAAAAAACTGCAGCTTACCTGCAGATTGAAGCTGCGGCAAGGCTGGTAGAGCAGCTGTCGCTCGGCGAAAGTATCGCCGTCGATGGTGTGTGTCTGACCGTAAGTAAGATTCCTACCCCGACTACGTTCACGGCCGACGTCATGTCCGAGACGGCGCGGCGGACGACGCTTGGAAATTTGAGGGTCGGAGGTTGCGTCAACCTCGAATTACCCATGAAGGCCGATGGTCGTTTTGGCGGACATATGGTTCAGGGGCACATAGATGGTACGGCAACTCTGCGAAGCATACGGCACAGCGGTAATAGCCACATTTTTTCATTCGACACGGACGAAAGCCTTCTCGCCTATATGGTGGAAAAAGGTTCAGTGGCGATTAACGGCATTTCCCTGACGGTTATCAGTGTTAGTGGCGGGGGGTTTAGTGTCGGCATCATTCCGCACACCAAGAAGCGGACGACACTTGCGCGCGCGGAGGTGGGGGGCGTCGTTAATGTGGAGGTGGATATGGTAGCAAAGTATATTTACAAATTTAGTCGCGCCTCGATAAAGAATAGGTATGAAAAATAAAAAAGATATTCGTGTGTGCATCATAAGCAGCTCGTTCCGACCTGAGGTCACTGTACCTCTGGAGAAGCACTGTCTCGCGACTCTGAAACGTGAGGGAGTATCCAGCAAGCAGGTCACTTTCGTGCGCGTACCAGGGGCGATGGAGATACCACTCGCGGCAAAAAAAGTAGCGCAGAAGGCGGTTTACGATGCCATTATCGTGTTCGGAGCCATCTACAAGGGAAAGACGTATCACTTCGAGCAGATTGCGGGCGAGTGCAGTCGCGGGTGCATGGATGTCTCTTTGCAGTATGAAATTCCTGTTGTCTTCGAGGTGCTTGCTGTGTATGACCCGAAGGATGCGATTGAGCGCGCAACTCGCAAAGTCGAAAATAAAGGATCCGAAGCGGCCCTAACAGTTCTTGCCATGATTACGCTTCTCCAAAAAATATGAAAACTCTTTCTTCGGTCCCATCAGCACTTACCGCTTTGACACAAGGGAAGATCGTCATACTGGTGGACGATCCCGGGCGCGAGAACGAGGGAGATTTTTTCATGCTCGCTGATTCGGCGACTTCCGCGAATGTAAACTTCATGGTTACGCATGGGAGAGGCTTGCTGTGTGTCGCAATAGAAAGCGCGCAGGCACGTCGCCTCGCACTCCCGCTTATGGTGCCTTCATACGAAAACACTGAGACAACACAAGTTAATTTTGGTGTTTCCGTCAATGCGACACGCGGCATCACGTCGGGCATCTCAGCGCACGACAGAGCAAAAACGATTCGAATTCTCGCCAACGCGAAAGCGACAGCAAAAGACATTACACGTCCAGGCCATGTGTTCCCGCTTATCGCACACGAGGGAGGGCTGCGCGCGCGGCAAGGACACACAGAAGCGGCTGTTGCGCTCGCAAAGCTGTCAGGCACAGGCACCGCAGGTGTCTTATGCGAAATTTTGAAAGAGAATGGGCGCATGGCACGAATGCCCGACCTCCTCGCGCTTGCGGCTCGGCACAACCTCCCCATCCTCGCTATCAGCGACGTCATACGGTACCTGCGTACACACTCGCTCGAGCAATCGAGGCTGCCTTCTGTGGTGCGGGAAGCATCAGCACGCCTACCGACGAGGTACGGAGAATTCGACATCCATGTGTTTCGGTCGCATCTCGACAAGCGAGAGCACGTAGCGCTCGTTCTGGGAAAGGTCACGGCACCAATGCTTATCCGGGTCCATTCGAAATGTTTGACGGGCGACACCTTAGGTTCGCTTACGTGCGACTGCGGTGAGCAGCTGCGCATGAGTTTTGAATTGATACAGAAGGCGGGTAGTGGCGCGCTACTGTACCTCGACCAAGAAGGTCGCGGCATCGGTTTGGTCAATAAAATAAAGGCATACGCACACCAAGCGCACGGCATGGATACCATACAGGCAAATAAAGCGCTCGGGCTTGTGCCCGACATGCGCGAGTACAGCGCAGCCGCCGACATCTTGCGAGACCTTGGAATACAGAGCATAGCGCTTCTCACAAACAGTCCAGAGAAGGTGAAGGGTCTGAAGAGAGAGGGAATTCGCGTGGAAAGGCGTGTGCCGCTCGAGACTACACCGACCGACATGAATCGCGGGTACCTTTCCACGAAAAAGCGGAAATTTGGCCATCGTCTCCGAGCGGTGTGACACATATGCATAGGACCTCGATACACGACGAGGAGTATTTGAAGCTCTCGCTGCAGCTTGCAAAAAAGGGGCTTGGGCGGACCTTTCCAAACCCAATGGTCGGAGCGGTCATTGTGAAGGGTAATCGCATCGTAGGACGCGGGTACCATCGCAGGGCCGGTGCGCCGCATGCGGAAATCGAGGCACTCACGGAAGCAGGAAGTAAGGCTCGAGGAGCAACATTGTATGTGAATCTTGAGCCATGTAGTCATAGTGGCAGGACGCCGCCTTGTGCGGATGCTGTGGTGCGAGCTGGGGTGAAGCGGGTCGTCTGCTCCATGCGCGACCCACATTCCAAAGTGTCGGGCTCGGGCATTCGTCGACTCAAGAGAGCGGGTATCGAAGTGTCGGTCGGCGGACTAGCCGCCGAGGCAGAACTACTCAATGAAGGATTTCTCGCTTTCCACCGGCATGGCCGCCCGTTCGTTGCCATAAAATTTGCGGCTAGCCTGGACGGGAAGATTGCGCCGAAAACCGGAGATTCGAAATGGATTACGAATGAACACGCGCGGACGTACGCACGCTCCCTGCGTGGGAGGTATCAGGCTGTGCTTGTCGGGATTAACACGGTACTTCGCGACGACCCGCATCTGGGCGTGCGCTCCAAAGAGATTCCGGACCCGTTGCGAGTTATTCTGGATAGCACACTAAAAATCTCGCTTACGAGCAAGGTTTTACGCGACAAAAATGCCCTGATTTTTACGACACATCGCGCGAATCAAAGAAAATACAAAAAGCTGACCGATGCGGGCATCACGATTGCCACTGTTTCAGGCACTTCGATTTCGGTACGCGCGGTCCTCAAAGAACTCACACGTCGAGAAGTGATAAGTGTTTTTGTGGAGGGAGGAGCGAGTGTGTTGGGGAGTTTTGTGGATGCAAAATGTGTCGACAGGGTGTACGCATTTCACGCGCCTCTCCTTATCGGGGGTGAGTCAGCAAA
>CALRHH010000002.1:0-46248 GCA_943359395.1 Candidatus Nomurabacteria bacterium | reverse complement strand
CGCCGCCCCCCTCCGCGGCGCCGCCCCCAAACCGGCCGATGGCGGGGCGGGGCGTAGATTCGATAGGCGGGGCTCTTCGTCTTGTCAGTGTAACGCGGCAGGTGTTTGGGGATACGATTCTGACGAGCGGATACGTGCGCTGGTAGTTCCGCCTGTCATCAAATAGAATAGCCAAGTTGCCGAGGTGGTGAAATTGGCAAACACGCTGCGTTCAGAGCGCAGTGATCGCAAGGTCTTGCGGGTTCAAGTCCCGCCCTCGGCACTAAGACCTGACGTAATGCAGCAGCAGGCTACCTTTTCCGTTGAGTCGTTTTGTCGATTCGAGGCGGAAGTGCGCCTCGATGTTTTTTTCTGATTCAAAAAGATTCAGCCCACGACCGAAGACGAGCGGCTCGATGGTGAGATAGAGTTCGTCGAGCAGGTCGTTCTCGAGGAAGTACGTGTAGGTCTGCGTGCCGCCGAGAACGGCGACCTTCTTGTATTTCTCCATGAGCGGGATGCAGTCCGACGATGCGGGGTTACAGTAAGTGAGTATGTCGCTCTTGTGTTCGCTCGTCCTTACCGACGCCGTAAACACGATGCAGTTGCGTTTCGAGAGCGGCTCGATGGCCGTTTTATATGTATTGTTGCCGACGACAACCACGTCTGATTCGTCGAGCATTTTGTGTAAGAATTCCTTGTCCTCAGGAGAGGTCCAATCGCTGAAATGCCCCGCATCAAGGGCGATTTTCCCGTCTATGGTCACGGCGGCGATAGCTATGCAACGCATCGGCCTATTCTAGCAAGTACGTTGTGTTTCCGACACGTATCCATTAGAATGCGGCCTTCTATGCCTGCGCTTACTGAGCGAGATACCAAGAAGATTTTTATAGCGCTCGCAGTCTACCTTGCGTCGCTTTTTGCTGCGAATACACTCGGCCTCAAGATAATGCCTTTCATTCTTGGACTCCACGTCTCCGTCGCGGTGTTCTCATTCCCGTTTGTCTTTCTCACGACCGACGTCATCGGCGAAATCTATGGCAAGAAAATGGCAAAACTGTTCGTTCTTGCCGGATTCATCGCAACGTCGCTGTTCGTCCTCTACTCATTTCTCTCGCTCGCGCTCCCATGGGATACGGCGGGCGAGTGGGTGCATCCTGCGTACAATACTGTCTTCGGGATTTCACTCCGTATCGCTATAGCCTCGCTCGTCGCGTTTGCCATCGCCGAATACCAAGACGTCATCTCGTTCTTTTTCTTCCGCAAATGGTTTGGGGAAACAAATTTCTGGATTCGCTCAAATCTCTCAAATCTCTGGTCGCAGTTTCTCGACACGATCCTTTTCATGGTCATCGCATTTGCTGGCGTGTATCCGACGCCTGTTCTCATTCGCATCATCATCACATGGTGGCTTTTCAAGGTGGCGATGGGTTTTGTATATACGCCGCTTTCGTACGCTGGCCTCTGGTTTTTCCGTAACAAAGCATCCGCATGAAGGTAGTGCCCGTACGCACACGAGTATTTAAAGAAAGCGCGGGCCTCGTAGAATTCATCACGGCGCATATTCCGTCGCTTGTTGATGGTTCTGTGCTCGCGGTTACGTCGAAAATCGTCGCGCTCTCCGAGGGGAGAACGGCTGTTGTATCGAATGACGAAGAGAAAGAGAAGTTGATTCGCTCAGAAAGCGAGCGTGCGATTCCGACAAAATATGTGACGCTCACCGTGAAAGACGGGATGGCAATGGCAAACGCGGGCATTGACGATTCCAATGGCGACGGGAAGCTGGTGCTACTCCCAAAAGATAGTTACAAGAGCGCAGCGTTTCTTCGCACGGAATTAGCGAAGCATTACGGAGTAAAAGAACTTGGTATTCTCATTACCGACAGCCGTGTCGCACCACTGCGCGCAGGCGTTGTGGGTGTAGCGCTCGGATATGCAGGTTTCAGCGGAGTTCACGACTATCGTGGAACGCCCGATATATTCGGACGGCCGATGAATATAACGCAAACTAATGTCGCAGATTCACTTGCGACCGCCGCTACTGTGGTGATGGGAGAAGGAAGAGAACAACAACCGCTCGCTGTCATCGAGGAAGCCCCCGTCGAATTTCTCGATACCATTACTCCCTACGAGCTTCACATCGCTATAGAGGACGATATGTACGGACCGCTTTTCGCTTAGAACAGATGATAGAAGAAG
This sequence comes from Candidatus Nomurabacteria bacterium, assembly GCA_943359395.1. GTDB lineage: Bacteria > Patescibacteriota > Minisyncoccia > Phycocordibacterales > UBA2100 > UBA10103. The sequence continues at coordinate 44,070 of CALRHH010000002.1, read as the reverse complement.
GAGGTTATTGAGTTCCAGAGGCTGGTGAGGAATCCACCACCCGCATTCGCAGCTGCGGCAGTCTGGTTTTTAGGTGTCGTAGCTGGAGTTGTCGCCGGCTGAGTGGGAATTTGTACTATTTTTGGCGCCAGGACTTTTGCTTTCGGCTGCGGTTTTGTCGTTGTGATTTTCGTAGAGCTTGTTGATGTCGTCGAAAGTGTCAGCGTGGTCTCGGTTTGTACGAAAGGCGTGGAAGTTGCGATTATTTCTGCTGTTGATGTTGCCATGAGGGGGGTACTTGTCGCGAAGGGAGTTGTAGACGTAGCGGTCAGTACCGTTGTAAGCGAGCTACTATTGTTGGTAGAGCCTGTAGGACGTGCGAAGCTGGAGAGGAGAGAGCTCCACGTTTTTCCCATGCTCGCGGGGATTGCGTATGCGGTCGCCCACACACGATTAGCTGCGCTACTCGCCGTCGGCTCTATACTGCCGTCTGTTTGTTGGAGTGATGCGAGATAGTCATTAGGAGTAAGACCACTCGGCATCCAGCTTGACGGCAGTTGTCCAAGAGCTGCAATTGCTTGCAGAGCCCAGCTTGTCGAGAAGCTATTGCCAAATCCACCGTTCGCTTGCTGTTGCGAGCGCAAATATCCCTCTGCATTCGTGAGTGCTGTGGAGACGTTTGGGAGAGATGGAACAAGAGAAAGGGCTTGAATTGCCGCTGCCGTCACGTCGACGCTCCCATCCCACGAGCCACTTGGCGTTTGCCGAGAAACGATAAATGCAACTGTTTTTGTGATGATGTCATCGCTCGTGGTGTAGCCCGCACGCATGAGAGGAAAGAACGCAAAGATATCGTCGTTGTCGAGGCTCTTGTCACCGATTTGCGTACCATCAAACGCGCCGACGATGCGTGCGATATAGTCCACCGACGTGCCCGAGTATGGATTGATACCGAGTGTCATAAGCGCCATCGCGTGCCGTTCGTAGTCTGTTGCACTCGAAAGTGCCGGGGTGGAGGCGGCTAGGTAATCATGCAGGTTTGTCGTCGCGGTCCCTGCATCCGAAGCGGCAAACGCGAGAGCAGCCCAATCAGAGTACAGGGGCGAGCTAAATGAACCGTCGCTTTTTTGTTGTGACGTCAGATACGCAAGCGCTGTGGGCACGTTGAGTTGGAAATGCACGGTGCCCCCACCTCCACCTCCGCTGTTGGAAGGTGCTGCGGGTTCGTTTACGACGAATGAAGTAGAAGGAAAGTCGTAGTCTTCTTGGAGCGCGACCGCATAGGTACCTGTCGCGTTTAAAGTGAATATTGCTTTTCCGTTCGAGTCTATGAGGGAGGATTGAAGGGTTGTAAACGTAAAGCCAGACACTGTACCGAGGTCGATTGTGAACCCTGTCGCAGCATGGTACGTCCCTGTTGCTGGGTCGAGTTCTCGGGCTTCAACCGTAAATGGCGAACCTGTTACTACGGAAGGCGTGACGATGACCGCTTGTCGCGAACTTGCATATGAGTAGTACAGCTGCATCACGTCTCCATCTCCGAGGTCGACTGCGCTCATGCCGACGGTAGGTGCCGAACCATTTACCGCGAAAAGCCACGATGGGGGGAAGAGCGTACAGAGGGGAGTCGATGTACTCGATGGAATAGAAACACAGCTCACTTGGAATCCGAGACCGCTGTAATAATCGAGCTGAGTGACATCAAAATCGTCCGTCTGCGCATCGAGAGATGCGAGTATAGCTATGGCAGAACGGGCCGGTGCAGTATGAGGTGTCCCGCTTCCTGTCGGAGTAAGGTTTACGTCAGGCGAACCGGATGTAGGAAGTATGACGACGGCAGATGTTGCGAGCGTTGTTCCGACATAGATTTTGATCGTTGCAGTCTCAACGGGTGCGGGTGAGTAGATGCCGACTTGTGAAGTGATTGTCGCAACGTTGCCCGCAGTATCTGTTGCAGTCCATATCACTGTTGTTGTACCGAGTGAGAAGGATTGCGGAGTATAGGCGACAACAGGGCTTGGATCAGTATCATCGGTCGCGGTAGCAGGGATAAGAGAGGGAAACGCTGGGATTGTTGTTGTCGCGAACGTTTGGTCCACAGGAGCGGTTACAACGGGGGGAGTGATGTCGTCTGCATGCACGCTGAATGGAAGAGCGATTAATACAAGGAGTGCAACAAAGACGAAACGGATTTTCATACGATTAAAAGATACTATTAATAATTCTTTTCATACCTCCACTCGACAGTATCGCCAGGGTTGAGTGTCGTTTGAGATGCCCCCGTGCCCGATAGTTTGCCGCCCACGTAGAGAATCCAGTTGTAACCGCTCTCGGCCTTCTTTCCGTTTATCGAATCCACAAAGAATCCGAGAGACGGATAGTCCTTCCCGCTGAACGTGAAGTTGCTTGTGGACGCGAGGGTGTGCATGACATCGAGAACGGTCGAGCCTGATGGCGCAAAGGCAAGATATGATTTCTCAGCAACGGAGAGTGTGACGTTCGGGGATTGCGGCGAAGCTGCTTCGGGGGAGGGTGTCTCAACACTCAGTACGGCCTCGGTCTGTACGTGCGGTGTTTTTACTTGGATATTCGATTGTGTCGTCTCCGAGGAGGTGGCTACTGGTATCTCGCTGACAGGCGGAGTTGGTATGGATGATGTGAGGAACGATAGTTCTGCAAGGTAAGCACCGCTCGCGAGGAGGATGGTAGTGGCACCAAGTAGTAGGTATTTTGTGAATGACATAGGTGGTCAGCAATGTGATTTTTTTCCCGTAAAATCAAAAAACTCTGCCCAAAGCAGAGATTCGTGATGCATGCAGCGTATAAAATACACCTGCATGGGTTCCTGCTCGGGAGACGGATGATGATGGCCGGACTTGTCTCTTGCGAGCATTACCGTTGCGGCACAGTAGGAGAATCGAACTCCACTTCCTATCCGCTTTTTCTAACTGCGGATTCCCTCGACCTTTCGGCTTCAGGACAATCAACCGTGGATGCGTATTGTATTCTTCGCGCGTTTTCGCGCAAGGTGTATAACAGACTCGAGAACAGATTCCGAATAAGTAAACCCCGTGAGAGAGTTCGCTTGGCACGTTACATCTGCTCAGTGTGAGCCATTCTCTAACGGGGTAAATATTGCTAGGATGTGAAAATGCAGCCAGAAATCAAGAGTCCCGCGTTCTTCATTGGACAGGGTGCAAGCGCAGGGGATTTGATTTCGTTTGGTTCTGGTCAGCCGGATTTGCCACCACCACCATCCGCCTTCGCCGTTTTGGAGCATTTCAGAAAGTTTAAGTACGGCTCGGTACAAGGTGAACTTGCACTGCGCGAGGAAATAGCGAAGGAGTACCCGAGCGCTACACCCGAAGAAGTTGTTGTTACGAACGGCGCTTCTGAAGCGATAGACCTCGTGTTACGCGCAATAGCAGTGCCTGGTGCGCGCGTTGCCCTCCCTCGTCCGTATTACTATTCATATCCGCACAACGTAGAGCTCGCGGGGATGACGCCCGTGTACTACGAGCTTGAGAAGGGAAAAATAAATTTCGATACGTTTGAGAAGGCGGTTCAGGGATGTCGAGCCATCATGATAAATTCACCGTCAAATCCTACCGGAACAGTGCAGGAGGTTGAAACACTCAAAAAGATAGAAGATTTGTGTAACAATCTTGGGATTTTTCTTCTTTCAGATGAGGTTTACAGAGACCTTATATATGTCCGCGAAAATTATCCGATGAAGGGAAAGCGTGTTGTTACCATCAACTCTTTTTCGAAGACCTTCGCAATGTGTGGTATGCGTCTTGGTTATTTCCACACGCTTGATAGGACGCTTGTCGAAAGAGTAGTCGAAATGAAGTCTCATACGTCAATGAATACGTCGCTCATTTCTCAAGCAATGGGTCTTGCCGCGATGAGTGAGCGTTCCACCTATGTGGCGGCCCATGTACCAATCTGGCAGAAACGGCGGGATATCATCTATAACGGTTTGCGCGACCTCGGTCTCGACCTATGGAAACCCGAGGGTGCTTTTTACGTGCTTCCCAAGATAAAGAATTCCACGCGTGCGATGCACGACCTCTATTATCATTACAACCTAATCACGTACGATGGCGTGTGGTTCGGTGCCCAAGATCGTTTGCGTTTTAGTTACGCACTCGATATACCAAAAATCGAAGAAGGCCTCGCGCGTTTAGGAAAATTCTTAAAGAATGAATACCAAATGTATTTCTCATGATAGGTCTTTTTGATTCGGGATCTGGAGGGCTTTCTGTCTTGTCAGCCTTGCGTGCTCGTGCGCCCCACGTAGACATTTCGTACTTTGGTGACATCGCGCACGCACCATATGGTACGAGAAGCGCTCAAGAGCTCATTGATCTCACGGTCGCAGGAGTCACGACTCTAAAAGAGATGGGTGCGACGGAAATAGTTAGCGCGTGTAATAGCGTCGCGGCATCGGTCCTCGCGGGGGCGGCAGGTACGACACCGGTCATTGAAATGACACGACCAACTTCGCGAGGCATGAAGGCCCGCATAGGCACGCGCGTGCTTCTTATTGCGACACCAGCGACGATAGACTCGAAGATTTATGAGGAAGCACTGAGGGGAGTAGTTGAACTCGAGTCGCTCGCGGTCCCCGAGTTGGCCGGAGCTATAGAATTTGGAGCGGATGACGCAACGCTGAGCACGATAGTGCACGAGGCGTTAAAAAAGAAACGAGACCAACGCTACGACTCCTTGCTGCTCGGTTGCACCCATTATCCGCTTGTTCTTCCCATCATCAGAGGGGAGGCGCAGCGTTTTTTCTCAGGCATTGCATGCATAAATCCCGCAGAATTTGTGGCGGACGAGGTTGTGAGGCTGTTTGATTGTGCTGGTACGGGCTCCCTCTGCTTTAGAATTTCTGTGGACTCCGCTCCTTTCAGAAATCGTGTGCACGAGCTTTTTCCTGAGGGTCGGTATACCATTGAGTGCGTATGAAAGAGTACGAGACGTATTTCAAGGAAAAACGAGTCACCCTCCTAGGACTAGGTCTTCTCGGTCGTGGCGTTGGTGATGCAGAATTTTTGGCGCAATGCGGGTTGAAGGTCACAGTGACCGATACTAAGACAGAAGAGCAACTTGCAGAATCGGTCGACCGACTGAAAAAGTATCCCAACATTGTCTTTCACCTCGGTGGGCATCAGACCAAAGATTTTGAGGAATGCGACCTCGTCATAAAATCTGCAGGGGTGCGACTCGATTCGAAGGAGATCGCGGCTGCTCGTTCTGCGGGCGTGCCCGTCGCCATGTCGACCGCGCTCTTTGCGAAATATGCGATGGAAGCAGGAGCAAGAATTGTTGGCGTTACAGGAACGCGTGGCAAGACCACCGTGTCGCACATGATATTTCATGTTCTACAAAACGCAGGGAAGCGCGCGCATCTCGGAGGAAACGTGAGGGGAGTATCAACTTTAGCTATGTTGCCCGAAATTCAGTCGGGCGACATTGCTGTTTTGGAGCTCGATTCGTGGCAGTTGCAGGGATTCGGCGACCTCAAAATAAGCCCGAACATAAGCGTTTTCACGAATCTCATGCCCGACCACCAGAATTATTATCCTGACATGGAAGCGTATTTTTCAGACAAGGCAAATATTTTCAGGTATCAAAATGTGGGCAATGTATTGATCGCGGGAAGTACGGTAGCCGATAAAGTCCGTTCAGCGGAGCCGCCGCTCGACCCGATTATTCCGGAGCCGATACCATCCGAGTGGAAATTGAGAATTCTCGGTGAGCACAATCGCGAGAACGCATCCTTCGCCAATGCCGCGCTGCAGGCGCTTGGACTCGCGGACGATGATATTAGGGCAGGACTTGAATCATTCGAGGGAGTCGAAGGCCGGTTGCAGCTAGTTACAGAAATACATGGAGTGAAGTTTTATAATGACAACAATGCAACGACTCCCGAAGCGACGATTGCGGCGCTCCGCGCAGTAGGCAGTGTGGGCACGCTCATCGTCGGAGGCTCGGAGAAGGGGTTGGTACTCGATGAACTTGTTTCAGAAATAAAGAAAAGAGTTTCAAACGTTATTCTTCTCGTCCACCCTCATTATCAAGGTTCCGAGCGCCTCGCGGGAGCTTTGCAAAAAGCCGGAATTGCGTATGAAGAAGCGCATGACCTTGCGGTCGCGATTACCTCCGCGTTGGAGAAGACAAAAGCGGGCGTGGTGTTGTTTAGTCCTGCCTTTGCCTCGTTCGGGATGTTTAAGAACGAGTACGAACGCAACGACCGATTTCTAAAATTGGTCACGCAGACGGGAGACGTTGCATAAGAGTCTCGATACCCTTGCGCATTGTCTTGGAAATTTCAGGATCGCTCTGAAGGTCTTTGATGGTCTCCTGTAGGCGGCTGTCGATGCCGTTTGTATTATCGAAGAGGTAAGAAGGGAATTCCTCGAATCGCTCGAAGTATTCCTCAAAGACCTTTTTGCGTATCTTTGCATTCAAGCTTGTCGCAGCTGCTTTCAATTCTTCAAAATCAAATTTCGGTTTTTTCTGCGGATTTTTCACCTCGCAATTGTAGCTTTTTTTATCGTATGAGGATAGTTGCCATTAGCCGCACGTGATTCATAATCATCGATATGCCATCTCGCATCTACATGGTCGGCATCGGAGGTATCGGTATGTCGGCGCTTGCGCAGTATTTGGATTATACGGGGCATGAAGTGTCGGGCTCTGACCGTGAGGAATCTCCCGTGGTGACGATGCTTGTGCAAAGAGGAGTAACGATAACGGTCGGGCACGACCAATGTCTCATACCGGCAGACACCGAGCTTCTCGTGTATAGCGATGCCGTGCCGGAGAGCAACGTCGAGCGCGTACGTGCAAAAAAAATGAATATTCCTGAGATGTCGTACTTTGAGGCGCTCGGGGAGGTGACCCGTACTGCGCGTACGATTGCCGTCGCGGGTACGCACGGCAAAACGACGACCACCGGAATGCTTGCGAAGATACTACAGTACGCCGAAAAAGAGCCGACCGTCATTGTGGGTTCAATCGTGCGAGACTTTGGTTCCAACTTTCTGGCGGGGAAAGAAGACCTTTTTGTCATCGAGGCCTGCGAATATCGTGACCACATTCTCAAACTTTCGCCCGAAATTCTCGTCATCACAAATATTGAGCTCGACCACACGGATTACTTTCCGAATCTCGAAGCCCTACAAGCGACATTCCGAAAAGCTGCGGCTCGTGTACCCGCACACGGCATCATCATCACGAATCCATACGACCCGACCATTGCGGCGGTACTCTCGGATACGGTAGCTCCCATCCTCGATTACACGACGCAAACCGTACCCGCACTTGAGCAGATAGGGGAATTCAATCGCGACAATGCGCGCGCTGCCAAGGCGGCTGCCAGAGCACTCTTTCCTCATCTACAAGAGGAATATACCGACCGCGCACTTATAGACTTCAAGGGCTCATGGCGGCGTTTTGAGTACAAGGGCGAAACGCCGAATGGCGCAGTGATATACGACGACTATGCGCATCACCCGACCGCTATTCGGGCCACTATCCTGGCAGCGCAGGAGAAGTTTCCCGAAAAGAAGGTCATCGTTGCATTCCACCCGCACCTCTATAGCCGTACGCGCAGCCTCTTGCAGGAATTCGGACGCTCGCTCGCCGAGGCGGACGAGAGCCTCATTGCTCCCATTTATGCGGCACGCGAAATGCCGGACCCCTCTGTTACCAACGAGTCTGTTGCGGAAGTCACTCGCCGATATGGAGGTACTTCGGATGCATTCGAGTCTTTCGACCTTATTCGCGATAAGCTTCTCAGCTACGATGATAGGCATCTCATCATCACGATGGGGGCAGGGGATATCTATAAAGTTGCGGAACAAATCGCGGACTGATTCATGAGATATCGCACAATCATTTTTGATTTCGATGGCACATTGGCTGATACAGAGAACGCGATGCGAGAGAGTTTGAACGCTGTCGCTAAAGGTTTCGGCTTCGCACCTATCAGTGAGATGGAAAAAGAAGTGCTGCGTAGAATGAATGCGCGCGAGTTTCTGACGGGAAGACTCGGCATCCCCGTCTGGAATATTTTTAAGACGGCCTTTCTTGTCTATAAGGCAAGAAAAGAATTCAACTCACGTTCTGCCGATATACAGTTGTTTCCCGGGATTTCTGATTTGTTGCGAAAGTTTCGGGCGGCGGGATATCAGATAGGCGTTGTATCGACGAACTCTGTTTCGGTCATACGAGGTGTTTTGGGAGACTCGAACGGAGATGTCGATTTTATCCGTAAGGGCTCGCTTCTTTTCGGTAAGTCTTTCGCACTTAGGCGTACGTTGTGGTGGTATGGCTTATCGCGACACTCCGTGGTGTACGTAGGAGACGAGGTGCGAGATGCTCGTTCCTGTCGCACTGTTGGTATTCCTATGATTGGAGTAGGATGGGGGCTCAACGACGTGCATACATTATGTAAGGAGGGTGTGGACGCCGCTGTTTCGCAGGAGGAATTAAGAAAGAAAGTAATGGCTGAATGAGTATGGGAAAACTCTCTATCATCGCGACACCAATAGGAAACCTCGGCGACCTCACGTTCCGTGCTTTGTGGAATTTAAAGGAGGCAACTGTTATTTATGCGGAGGATACACGTGTCATCTCCAAACTTCTCTCACACTACGGACTCAAAAAATCAGTTTTCCGGCTCGATGCCCAGACGGAAATAAAAAAAGCCGATGAGATACGGGCACGGCTCGAAGCGGGGGAGCATGTGGCGTTTGTGTCCGATGCGGGTACTCCGGGAATATCAGATCCCGGCGCGCGGCTCGTCGCTCATATTCGCGGGCAACTTCCAGAAGCTATTATCGAAGCAATACCAGGTCCGTCGGCGATTACCGCAGCACTCTCCGTCGCGGGACTCTCGAGTGACAAATTTCTGTTTCTCGGATTTCTCCCGCACAAAAAAGGCCGGCAGACCGCGCTTAAAGAAATTGCGCAATGCCATTTGCCTGTCGTTCTTTACGAATCTCCACATCGCATATTGAAATTATTGAACGAACTAGCGAAATTTGCGCCGCAGAGCCGCGTTACGATTGCGCGCGAGTTGACCAAGATGCATGAAGAGGTGCTCGTAGGCGCCCCTCTTGAGCTCGCCGAGAGGCTTGAACAGAAAAAGGGAGTTCGAGGGGAATTTGTCGTAATTATTGATCCTGAAAAGTAATGATATACTCGACCAATATGACTATCGATGCACTCATCATGCTTTCAGGAGCCTTCGTCGCGGCGTTCCCGTTCCTCGGATTCCCAAATAGTTGGGATGCTTTTTTCTTCCTCGGAATCGGAATCTTTATCATTGCACTCGGAATAATCGTACGCCGTCGTTTCGGTCACACGCAGGAGACATCAAAAAACGAGGAAATATCGGCAAGAGCCCTTCCTCTCAATGAAGACCAAGTGGCATAGGGGTATTCTAGTCCTCGGTACGGGACTTGTAATAGCGCTCGGCGCCGCCGCTACGGCCGAATCAATAGCACCCAAAATCACGTACACCCGCATAGAAGGGATTAAGATTCCAGAGTTTACGCTTGTGCCCGAGGCGCCCCCGTCGGCGGAACACATCAGAACTCCGGACCCTCTGAAGGCCATCTACATGTCACAGTGCGTCGTTGGCACGGAATCGTTCCGCGATTCTCTCGTCAAATTTATTGAGGACACGGACCTCAACGCCGTCGTTATCGATATTAAAGATTTTTCCGGCGGTCTTGCGTTTCCTACCGAAGACTCGATGCTCGCCCCCTTTGTCTCCAAGGACTGTGGAGCAAGGGACATGAAGAGTTTCGTGGAATCGCTTCACGCAAAAAATATTTATGTAATTGCGCGCATCACTGTTTTCCAGGACCCTCTGTATGCAAAGGCCCACCCCGAGCTTGCCGTGCAGAAAACAGGCGGGGGTGTCTGGCACAATTACGGCGGTCTCGCTTTTATAGACGTAAACGCGGAACCTTTTTGGGATTATATCGTCCGCATTTCCGAGGTTGCGTACAAAGATTTCGGATTTGACGAACTCAATTACGATTATATCCGGTACCCGTCAGACGGGCCGATGAAGCAGGTGGTTTATTCTTTCAGCGCCGGTAAATCAAAAGAAGAATCGCTCGAAGGTTTTTTCAAATATCTACATGAGAAGGTACATCCGATAGGTGCCGTCATGTCGGCGGACCTCTTCGGGTACATCACGGTTCACACGGATGACCTCGGTATAGGACAGGTGCTCGAACGGACGTTGCCGTATTTTGACTACGTTGCCCCAATGGTCTACCCGAGTCACTACAACGCGGGCTTCTTGGGCCTAAAGGATGTAAACAGCGACCCGTATAAGATTGTCTATGCTTCCATGGCGCAAGCCGTCGCTCGGGTGGTTGCGACGTCGACACCAAACTATTCTTTTGGTGCTGTTCCGATAGCGTCCACCTCTCCCCAGCTGTATGAGAAGAAGAGCTACCCCGCTTCAGTCATGCGTCCGTGGCTTCAGTCGTTCGACTACCCCGTGCCGTACACAACCGCAATGGTCGCGGCTCAGATTAAGGCCAATGAAGATGCCGGGCTGGATTCTTATATGTTCTGGGATGCGGCGAATAAGTACCGCAGCTTGCGGCAAGTTTTATCGACACCATAAAAGGCTATGAATAGTGGAGAACGCCCAAGCACACCGTTTCCTCAGCGTGGTCGCGAGCGTCGCGAGGCTCTCGATGAGAGCAAAAAGAGAATTCTGGATTTGACGGAAAAAGAAAGGACGGACGCTACCACATATGACACATACGACGCACCCATGAACACGAAGGACGGAGGTTCGGAAAAGATGACCTCGTTTGAAGCGACATTCACCCGACTCATTCCGCTCGAAAAGGATGGTCTTACAGGCTTTATCGAGCGGCGTCTCGAATCAAAAAGAGGGGGCGTTGTCGTGCTTGAGGTCGGCGGGCCGGCATCTCAGGCGATGAGAGATTTTTCGCCTGGATTCCTGAAGAAGTCTGCAGGCATCACGCTTGTCGATCAAAGAGATGACAAACAGCGTGATACTGATGTTGCACACAATCATACGGTCATTGCGGGCGATATTCTTTCTAAAGACACTGACGGGAAGGTCGAAAAGTGGCTCGGGGAAGACCGGGTGGATGTAATGATTCAGCGCATGTATGCCGGCTGGCAATCTATGCCGAGAGATCCAAACATCATCGCGGGGGAGTTACAAAAATATTACGTTCTCCTTGGAGAGGGCGGACTCTTTCTCGGGCAAGTACCGCACGAGCTCAGTGTCTTCGTGCGGCCGTGGGTTAATATGCTGCAGCGGGAATATCCCGACTACCAGGCTAAGTTTGAGCCAGAGGATCATCCATATTACGACGTTATCTTCCTTACTCGATACAAGGGAGCCCCCAAAAATCTTCCCATGCTTGATTCCGCTACCGTGAAGGAAGTAAGTGCCCAGGGCTCGACGGTAGGATATTGGGAGATACAAGAGTAGAAAAGGGATATAATGCAGACATGCAACACGGTCATGAGGATGATGACCGCCGCGTGACATACTTTGCGGCGACGCACACACGTGGCAAACGCGAAATGTTTGGCATTCGCGGCATTGACCGCGGCAAGCACATCTACGTCATCGGCAAGACGGGTATGGGTAAATCAACCATGCTTGAAAACATGGCTATCCAAGATATCCAAAATGGTGAAGGGATCGCATTTATCGACCCCCACGGTTCTACTGCCGAAAAGTTACTCGACTTCGTCCCCCACGAACGCATCAAAGATGTCGTGTATTTTGCCCCGTTTGATACCGACCATCCCATCGGATTCAACGTGATGGAAGATGTCGGATACGACAAACGCCATCTCGTGGTATCGGGACTTATGGGTGCACTCAAGCGCATCTGGGTGGATGCGTGGAGCGCGAGAATGGAATACATTTTGCAAAATACACTACTTGCGCTCCTTGAGTACCCTGACTCGACGTTGCTCGACGTCAATCGCATGCTCACCAACAAGACTTTTCGTGCGGCGGTCGTAGCGAAAATAACCGACCCCATCGTGAAGGGGTTCTGGGTTGAGGAGTTCGCGCAATTCACCGATACCTATACGCGCGAGGCGACGCCTGCCATCCAAAACAAAATCGGGCAATTCACCGCAAACCCCCTTATCCGCAATATCGTAGGGCAGGGGAAGTCATCGTTTGACCTGCGCAAGATAATGGACGAGAAAAAGATTTTCATCGTCAACCTCTCCAAGGGACGTATGGGAGAGACCAATGCAAGCCTCTTGGGTTCGATGCTTGTCGTGAAGATTTATCTCGCTGCGATGTCCCGCGCCGATGAGCCTGCTGCCCGTATGGCGGCACTGCCACGATTTTATTTTTATGTCGACGAATTTCAATCGATGATGAACGAAGCTTTTGCGGACATTCTATCCGAGTCTCGCAAATATAAGCTCGCGCTAACGCTTGCGAATCAGTACATTGAGCAAATGGAAGAGGAGGTGCGCGACGCCGTCTTCGGAAACGTCGGCACGCTTATTGTATTCCGCGTCGGTCCTTTCGATGCGGAAGTACTAGAGACGGTCTTCGATCCCACATTTACTCCCGAAGACCTCGTCGGTCTTGGCATCGGGCAAATTTATCTCACGCTCATGATAGATGGTGTAGGTTCCAAGCCTTTTTCTGCCGAGACCATTCCGCCTATTGATACCCCTCCTATCTCATATCGCGATGATTGCATACGGAACTCTCGCGAGCTCTACGGACGTACGCGCGCGGAAGTCGAGGGGGCAGTGAATCAAAAGCAAACAGATTTCCAGCCACCTCCAAAAGAGAAAAAGGAGCGGGAGAAGAGTGCGTACGGTTCGCGGCCACGTGCCTCTGATGTGGTGCCGCGCGCTGTGGCGGCCGCCCCTTCGGGCGGATTTGCAACGAATCCAGAATCCGGAAATTATGCATTGAAATCAGCTCGGGCGGTTTCGCCTCCCAAAGCCACCGAACCCCGTCCTGTTCAAGTGAAGGCTCCTTCTCCTGGGGCGGACCAACGCTCAGCTCTACGTGACGCAATAGCCAAGACGCAACAGAAACGGAAGGCTGCAGAAGCGCCCGCGCACTCTGCACTTATACGCTCTCCTGCCGACATTCTACGAGAGCGTCGCGCAGCCAAGCAGCAGGCCGCATCTTCGGGCGGGCCGAAAGGCATTCCCGCGCCTCCGGCGGCTGAGCGAACTGTGCCTAAGCAGAATCCACAACCGCAATCTCGCCACGCCCCTCGCATTGATTTTCCGCGAGATAATAGCTCTCATGAAGACCGGCGACCTGCAGAGACAGGCGAGATTTCTCCTGAAGAGCTCAGACGTGTTTTACGGGAAGAAGAGTTGGCGGGCGAGTAGAGGTCTTCTTCCTTACGCCCTTATCATAACGACATTCCTATTGCCGGGCATCGTGTCGGCACAAGTCGTGATATCTGAAATCATGTACGACGTTTCGGGTACGGATACCGACAGAGAGTGGATCGAAGTTTTCAATGCGGGCACTTCCTCCGTGCATGTAACGGAATGGAAATTTTTTGAGGCAAATACAAATCACGCCATCACGTCTGTGCAGGGGGGTGAGAATCTTGCCGCAGGCGCTTACGCTGTTATCGCAGACAATCCGACCAAATTCCTGCAGGATTGGCCTTCTTACTCGGGTATGCTTTTTGACAGTACCTTTTCGCTCGGAAACAGCGGCGAAACACTTGCGATACACATGCCGCCACCTGATTTTGCCGAGACGGATTCTATTTCGTACCAGAGCGCATGGGGCGCAGCAGGAAATGGTAATTCGCTGCAGCGTGTGAGTATTAGCAGCCAGAACTTTACTGAAGCAATGCCAACCCCAGGGACCGGTTCTCTCGGCGCTTCAAGTAATGTGCCATCGGATATCAATACGAATACTGTCGCAGTGCCGACTACGGGTTCTTCAAGCCCGGGTGAATCGACCGCCGCGCCTCCTCCGAAAATTTACGCGGACGGAGGGAGCGACCGCACTGTCATCGTAGGAGCGGATACGGAATTTAAGGCCCGCGCCTATGACGAGAAGAAAAACAACATCGATTACTCGTACTTCCTCTGGAACTTTGGTGATGGTTCGACGGCGGAGACCGCGACCGTCTTTCATCGGTTCGACTATCCTGGTCGTTATGTCGTGGTCCTCGACATTCCCGCAGAGAAAAATTCTGTGCTGGACCAGATCCTTGTCACTGTCGAACCGATGAGGCTCGTCCTCTCGCTTCTGCCCGATGGGGGAGTCGCAATCGAGAATCAATCAGGACGTACGCTCGACATCTCCCGTTGGATACTTCACTCAATGGGGAGAACGTTTACAATTCCGGACCATACGTTCGTTCTTGCGAATAATCCATTGCGCATATCGCAAAAAACACTCGGCTTTTCGAGTGGAGGCGATATCACGTTGGCATATCCGGGCGGCGAATTCGCTCTCGGCGTAGTTCCCGCAGCAACGCCAACGTCTACTTCCGCGATTTCTGCATCAGTACCTACGCCTCGCATTCAGCATACTGCCGACGACGAAGCGGAGAGTCAGGTCTCCGTATTTCCCCAAGAGCCCGCCTCGGATGAAGAAAGTGAAAGAATTGCTACAACGACGCAAGCGGGATTCTCCCAGGTCGCCGGGGCTGCCGGTGCGATGCAAGGGACGTCTCCAGTGTGGTGGTTTGGGGCTTTGGGGATAGGCGGTATTGCTGCAGGCGCTCTCGTGCTTGCCCGCAGATTCGGCAAGAATGAGTGGGACATTGAGGAAATGAGCGAAACGCGATAGTCTGGTGAGAATGAGCGCTCAAAAGAAGACAATATTGGTCACAGGAGGCGCGGGCTTTGTCGGCTCGCACCTTTGCAAGCGGCTTCTCGGAGAGGGGCATACGGTCATTTCACTCGATAACTACTTCACGGGTTCACGCGAAAATCACATAGACGGTGTGGAGTACCGAGAAGGTCACACAAAGGATGTCGAAAAACATATCCCGGAGACGCCTGATATCGTCTACCATCTCGGCGAGTACTCTCGTGTTGAGAAAAGCATGGACGAGCCTGGAGTTGTGTGGGACTTGAATATCGCCGGGACATTCGGCGTCGCCGAGTACTGGCGCAAGAAGAAGTACAAGCTTGTTTATGCAGGCTCTTCGACAAAATTCGGTGATGGGGGAATGGGACGTGACCAGAGTCCATATGCATGGACGAAAGCTACAAATACGGAACTGGTTCGCAACTACGGTGCTTGGTACGGACTCCCGTACGCAATCACCTATTTCTACAATGTATATGGACCGGGCGAACGCGCGGGGGAGTACGGCACGGTCATCGAGATTTTTCACCAACAACACAAAAAAGGCGAACCGCTCACCATTGTCGCTCCTGGTACGCAGAAGAGGAATTTCACGCATATCGACGACATCGTTGAGGGTATTTTGTTGGTCGGGGAAAAGGGCGAAGGAGATGACTTCGGGCTTGGAGCCACGAGTGAATACTCGATACTCGATGTCGCGCAGATGTTCTCCAAAAATATCACCATGCTGCCGGAGCGGGCGGGCAACCGTTTGAATTCAGGCATCGATACTTCCAAATCCAAGGCGCTTGGATGGGATGCGAAGCATGACCTCGGAGACTACGTGAAAAGCCTTGTTGACAGCGCATGAACCCCATGAGAGAACCTCGCTAAGTATTTTGAACATTCTATTTATTGCATGAATGATACAAACCAGCCTGGAAAACCAGCCTCATTCTCTCACGGGGTGAAAAAAATACTCATTTTCTCTCTCGCATACTATCCGAAATATGTGGGCGGCGCCGAGCTCGCCATCAAGGAAATAACGGACCGCATCGACGCATCTGAAATAGAGTTTCATATGGTGACGCTCCGTTTCGATTCGACACTTCCCACGGTGGAGCGTATCGGCAATGTCCTCGTACACCGCATCGGATTTTCGCGGCCGAATCCCTCCATTGAGGATTTGAGTAAGTACCCGCTCAAGCTCAATAAACATATGTTTCAATTTCTCGCGGCGTGGAAAGCCCTCTCGCTACATCGCGAGCATCACTACGACGGAATCTGGGCTATGATGGCGCACTCGAGTGGTATTCCCGCGGTCATTTTTAAACTATTCCGGCCCGACGTCCGATACATTTTGACGCTCCAAGAAGGGGATAGACTCGAAAAGATAGAGCGGATAATGTTGCCTATCTGGCCTCTTTTTACGCGAGTATTCACTCGCGCCGACGTGGTGCAGGCTATCTCGACGTTCCTAGGGCGGTGGGCACGTCGACGGGGGTTTTCGGGCAGGCTAGAGGTTATTCCCAATGGCGTCGATGTAGAACGTTTTTCGCGCACCGAACTATCTGTAACTATCAACGAAGTGAAAGACATCCTCGGCAAGGGGATGGGGGATGTGCTTCTCATCACGACGTCTCGCCTCGTGCGCAAAAATGGTATTGATATCGTTATAAGAGCTTTGAAGCTTTTGCCTGAAAATATACGATTCATCGTCCTCGGGACGGGGCCGGATGACCTCGCGCTCAAGCGTCTCGTACGCGAATGTGGCGTAGAAAAACGGGTGAGGTTTGTGGGAGGTATCGCACATGCCGATATTCCAAAGTACCTACACGCCTCAGACATATTTATCAGGCCGTCGCGTTCCGAGGGCATGGGAAATTCTTTTGTCGAAGCCTTCGCTGCAGGTATCCCTGTCGTCGGCACACAAGAAGGTGGCATTGCTGATTTTCTTTTTGATGAGAAGCGCAACCCTGATACACCAATCACCGGCTGGGCGGTGGATACTGATTCGCCGGAGCAAGTAGCGGAAGCGGTGAAAGATATCATTGGGCGTCCTGAGAAAGTGAGGGCAGTCGTCGCGACCGCGCATGCACTCGCCGTGGAGAAGTACGATTGGAATACAGTGGCGAAGGACATGCGCGAGAAAGTATTTCTGCCGCTTCTGGACACGAGGGGATAACCCGTTTGGGTTTCTTCTCCATTCGTTGTCTGGTTATCTAAGCGCGAGGAGGCGCCCCATGAAAACTGCAGCTACAGGTCCGGCCGTCCTGACCATCGACGTCTGTTATGCAGCCAAACTCCGGCTCTGTCAGTACAAACGGGGGCATGCGCGCGTCCCGTTCGCTTTGCTATAGTGAGTACTTATGAAGATTGTCGTTGCAACTGGGATTTACCCGCCGGAAGTCGGGGGACCGTCTACGTATGCCGCAAATTTAGTCGAAGCACTCGAAAGTCAGGGGCATAAGGTGTCTGTGGTGCTCTACGGCACTCTCAAAAAGTGGCCAACCGGCCTTCGGCACCTTCTCTACGCAATTAAACTCATTCCTCGCACTTTTTTTGCAGATGGAATCATTGCATTCGACACGTATTCAGTCGGGCTTCCTGCCGCGCTCGCACATTTTATCTCGCGCACCCCCCTTATCGTCCGGGTCGGAGGAGATTTTATTTGGGAACAGTATCTCGAAAGAACCGGCGACTTGCTTCCGCTTCCGGAATTCTATCAACATCGCGAAAAGTGGGGGATGAAAGAAAAGATCACGTTTGCCATAACCCGCTGGATACTCCAACAAGCGATAGTCGTTTTTAATACGCAGTGGTTACTTGACCTATGGCACAACGCGTATAGATTAGAAGAAAAAAGAATACGCGTAATTGAAAACGCCGTTGGTATTCCCCGAGACGTTGTGCCTGCTCGACAGAAGAATTTTCTCTTTTATTCACGCCAAATAGCTCTTAAGAACGCTCCTGCGTTTAAACGTGCTTTTGCCGCCGCAAAGCAAGAGTATCCTGACGTGAGACTTGAAGAAGGTATGATACCGCATGCCGAGCTTGTCGAACGAATAAAGGGATGTTATGCGGTTGTTGTGCCATCCATATCAGATGTGGCACCGAATTATATCCTTGATGCCATGCGGGCTGGAAAACCTTTTTTACTTACAAAACACTCCGGCTACGCGGAGCGATTCAGAGATTATGGCGTAATCGTAGATCCACTTGATGAGACCGATATGGTGCGTGGGATCGGTGAACTTGCAAATCCAGAGGTTTACGAACGTCTCTCTGCGCGAATTGCCGATTTCAATGAAATTCATACCTACGACGATATTACGCGGGAGTATCTCGCCGTCTTGAATGGGCGTATTTAAAGATTCTCTAAACTTGCTTCGATAATCAGTCAGATTCTTCGCGTCTTGCATTGCTCATTTTAAGACCACATAATATGCCATCATGTCTATAAAAACACCCTCAGTTGGTTTCATTGGACAGGGATTTGTAGGGAAAAGCTATGCCGATGACTTTAAAAAACGTGGGTATTCTGTTACCCGATACGCACTTGAGGAACCATACCGCAAGAACAAAGACAAAATAAAAGAGTGTGAGGTCGTGTTCATCTGTGTCCCCACGCCAACGATGTCGGGCGGGTTTGATGTATCGATTGTAGAAGACGGTTTGCGATTCCTCCGAAAAGGAGCAATTGCGGTCATCAAGTCGACGCTCATACCTGGAGGGACGGCGCGACTACAGAAGAAATTTCCGAATATCATCATCGTTTTTTCTCCCGAGTTTCTAAATACATCAACAGCGGCGAAAGATGCTGCGCATCCATTTGCAAATATACTTGGTCTTCCCATCAAAGACGCACAGCACAAAAAGGCGGCGAGGCTTATTCATCGTATTTTGCCGCGTGCGCCCTTCTCCCTTTTTTGTTCGAGTGAGGAAGCGGAAATTTATAAATACGCCCATAATGTGAGCGGATATATGCAGGTCTTGACGTACAACCTCATGTACGATACTGCCGTTTATTGGGGTGCCGACTCGAGCGCAATACAGAAAGCGCTTGAGAAAGACCCCATGGTATCAAATTGGTACATTAGACCGGTGCATAAATCTGGTCGCGGCGCGGGCGGACCTTGTTTTATAAAAGATTTTGCCGCGTTTGCCGCACAGTATGACAAATTCGGACAGCGCGAAGGAAGGGCACTGCTCAAGGCTGCCCAAAAGCACAACATCTCACTACTTACCGCGACAAAAAAAGATATGAAGCTCTTACGGGAAGTCTATGGAGCACAAGTTTCTAAACGTACCTGAAGCATCGATTTTTTTTTCGTGTAGCGTTCCACACTCATCCGTTCCCGTTGTCTATTTTCTTGTTGTAAAATCTATAAAATCCACGCGCAGGTGTCCTTGAAAAAGAGCTAAAAAACGGCTACAGTTCGTCGATGCGACTCCTTGTACTCGGTACGGACTGGAACGTCTTTAATGAAACGAGCGCTGTTACGAAGCGTCTGCGGATGCAGGCACGTACTGTTGAGCGCATGGACGTGCTCGTGCCGCACGGGCCGAAACAGCTCGTGCAGATTTCGGGTAACGCCTCAGTACGTGGATTCGGCCTGGGGCGCGTTTTGGGCTCTCTGCGCACCATTGCGGCGGGCTGGCGCCTTCAGAGACCTGATGTGGTCTCCGCGCAGGACCCATTTCTTATCGGGCTCATCGCGTGGTGTATCGCATGGATGCGTGGAAGCAAGCTCCACCTGCAGGTACACACCGACCTCTTTGACCCGTACTTCACTTCGCGCTCCTTCGGCAATCGCCTCAAAGCGTTGCTCGCGCGATTCCTTTTGTCGCAGGCGGATGCCGTGCGCGTGGTATCGAAGCGCATCGCCGATTCACTCGTTGCACGCGGATACACGGCGCCGAACGTCTTGCCTGTATTTGTTGATATAGAAAGTCTTGCGAAGGCCGAACCACTCGATCGTCGCGCACGGTACCCGAATTTTAAGAAAATTGTTCTCGTTGTTGCGCGGTTAGAAAAAGAGAAGGACGTCGCGGCGTCAATTCGCGCATTCGCTGAGATTTCGAAAGCGGATGCCGCTGTCGGGCTTGTGGTGATTGGAAGCGGCTCAGAGCGCGTAGCGCTTGGATCACTCGTAGCTGAACTCAACATTACAAAAAAAGTTGTGTTTGAGGGCGCGCAAGACCCGTTTCCATTTTACAAAGCCGCAGACCTCACGCTTGTCACATCTCGTTACGAGGGGTTCGGGATGGTCATCGTCGAGGCACTCGCCGCGGGATGTTCTGTCGTTTCGTATGATGTCGGGCTTGCCCGCGAAGCGGGAGCCATCATTGCCACGTCCGCGGATTTGCCGCGCGTCGCCATCGCGGTACTTTCGGAAGGGAAGCGGGGCAAGCTCACACTCAATCTTCCGTCAGAGGCTGAATACCGCGAATTGTGGCTCGCCGACATTGCGTCATCAAGCGGCTTCGAACGCCGTACGGGAGCGAAGCAGGAAATAGAAGCCCCGCCGATCGTGGGGTACGTGGGACAAGGATTCATTGGCAAGAATTATGCTGACGAGCTCGAAGGTCGAGGATACGCGGTGATGCGCTACGCGCTCGAAGAGCCGTATCGGAAGAACAAGGACAAAATAAAAGATTGCGACATCGTCTTTATCGCGGTGCCCACGCCGACTGTGCCCGACGAAGCCTCGGGCGAAGGCGGGCGACGCACGAGGTTCGATGACTCAATCGTGCGGCAAGCGGTATCGCTCGTGGGAGACGGCAAGGTCGCTGTCATTAAATCCACGATGCTTCCGGGACAGACGATAGGTATTCAGGAAGAATTTCCCAAGAAAATCGTGATGCATAGCCCGGAATTCTTGCGCGAGGCAACGGCGGCGTATGATGCCATGCATCCCGACCGCAACATCATCGGTATTTGTGAGGATTCTCCTCCGGTACGTGCGCAGGCACAGCGAGTGCTTTCGATACTTCCGCCCGCACCATTCGAGCTCGTCTGCTCGGCAGTGGAAGCGGAGTTCGTCAAATACGCAGGCAACAACTGGCTCTACGTCAAAGTCGTCTACATCAACATCCTCTATGATTTCGTGCAGAAGCTTGGTGGCAACTATGAGCATGTTCGAGACGCCTTTGCGGCAGACCCTCGCATGGGACGCTCGCATCTTGACCCGATACATGCGAGTGGGCACGGAGGTCCCGCGGGGCGAGGGGCAGGCGGGCATTGCTTCATCAAGGACTTCGCAGCATTTCGCTCAATGTACGAGCAATCATTCCCTGACGACACGAAGGGAATCGATGTCTTGAAGGGGCTTGAACAGAAGAATGTACAGCTCTTACGCGACTCGGGTAAGGACCTCGATTTGCTCGAGGGGGTATATGGCAAATAACATATGCGCGACACCCGCAACAATTACGCGTTCGTCGACAGTCAAAATGTAAATTTGGCGATTCGAGATCAGGGGTGGCGGCTCGACTGGCGAAGATTCCGCATCCATTTGCAGGAAAAATACGGGGTGACAAAAGCTTTTCTTTTCATCGGATACGTAGAAGGAAATAGTGAGTTGTACACCGCGCTACAGGATGCCGGCTTCCTGTGTGTATTCAAGCCGACACTGGAGTATAAAGACGGTACAACAAAGGGAAATTGCGACGCAGAACTCGTTCTACAGGCGATGATTGAGTATCAAAACTTCCAAAAGGCAGTAATTGTTACAGGCGATGGTGATTTTTATTGTCTAGCCAAGTACTTCATGGAGCAGGAAAAGTTACAAGCGCTCTTGGTGCCAAATAGACTGAAATTTTCCGCCTTGCTTAAGTTCAAGATTTTCCGATCCCATCTGAGATTTATGAACGACCTAAAGGAGCGGTTAGCGTATACAAAGAAAAGGCCCCACAAGGACGGAACCTTGTAGGGTTATCTTTTCCGTTGGTGATATGCACATTATACCCCTGCCGACAATATCGTCAATATGAAGCTTCTCATTGTCACTCAAGTTGTCGATAGAACGGACCCGTTCCTGGGCTTCTTCCACGCATGGCTTATTGAGCTTTCGAAACACTACGAGCACATCCACGTGATATGCCTCAAGGAAGGACAACATCAACTTCCCGCGAACGTGACGGTGCATTCCTTGGGCAAGGAAGGGGGCGTATCGCGCACCATGTATCTCCGCAGATTCTTCCGCTTCGTGTGGCAGCTTCGCCGTGAATACGACACCGTTTTCGTGCACATGAATCAGGAGTACATCCTTCTTGCGGGCTGGCTGTGGAAGCTCTTGGGCAAGCGTATCTACATGTGGCGCAACCACTACGCAGGTAACTTTCTGACTGACCTCGCGGCGAAATTTTGTGTGAAGGTATTTTGCACGTCGAAGTTTTCCCACACCGCTAAGTACAAAAAGACGGTTATCATGCCTGTCGGCGTTGATACCGACATGTTCATGCCGCAAACGGAGATTGAGCGGATGCCGCGTTCAATCCTTTTCTTCGGTCGCTTCGCTCCCGCCAAGAGACCGCTCGTTCTCCTTGAGGCACTTGGAATCATCGCTCAAGAAGGAACTGAATTCAGCGCTTCGTTCTACGGTACAGCGCTGCCGGCAGATGCTGCATACCGCGAAGGAGTAGTGGAGCGCGACAGAGAGCTTGCACTCGAGAATAGGGTGAAATTCTTCGAAGGTGTCCCGCATGCGCAAGCTCCCCGTATTTTCAGTGCTCATGAGATATATATGAATCTCTCTTCGAGCGGAACCTACGACAAAGCGATGTTTGAAGCGGCCGCATGCGGTTGTCTCGTCCTTGCAGCGAGTCAGGATTTTGAGGCTCTGGCAGGTAAGCGTTTTCGTCTTACGGACGCCGAGGATGCGCCGGCGGTAGCGGAGAAGCTCCGAGAAGCTCTCGCGCTATCCGAGAGCGAGCGCACTTCTCTGGCAGCGCAATTGCGGGAGAAGATACTCGCGGACCAGAGTCTGAAAACGCTCGGCAAAAGACTCGCGGGGGAAACTACTTTAAAGTAACATGTCGAATGTTTCGTCACTTCAGAATAGGAAACGCGAATTTCTCGCGGTTACGGCACTCCTTTTCGTGTTCGTAGTAATACGCTTGCCAGGACTCTCTCTTCCATATCATCAGGATGAATGGAAAAACGCGGAGATGGTACGCGAGCATACAGTCGGAGGTCTGTCTGCACACCCGCCACTTATGGAATTAATCTACCGATGGAGCGGGGAAATCGTCGGAGCAGACGATCTTCGGCTTATGCCGCTTGCGTTTGGGGTGTTATCAGCTTTATTGTTGTATACAGTAGTGCGTCGGCGTGTGGGAGTGCATGCTGCACTTTACGCAGCGGGTTTGTATGCTGTATCCGCTTATGAAGTACTCGCATCCCTCATGCTCGATATGGATGGGACCATACTCCCAACCTTCTTTCTCGCGGCAATGTATTCCTACGACCGTTTTCGTGATTCGGCATCCACTCGTGGTTCATACGGATGGTTGTTTGTTCTCGCGCTCGCACTCATTGTTGGATTTTTGACCAAGCTCAGCTTCGTTCTGGTCCTGGGTGCGTTGATTCTCGATTATCTATTCGAAGTCCGCCACAGACTTACGCGCGAGCTTCTTGTCCGTGCAGCCTTCGCCGCTTTAGCCTGTGCGGTCGTCTCGGTCACCGCAATCGCGGGCGCGCATTTTTTCATTCCATCTTTTGACGTGAGCCAAACCGTCGTTCACACGCTTTCTTATGTGCGCTTCGAAGGGCGTGGGTATCTGCAAATTTTGATACAGGCCGTAAAGGCGATGTTCTACCTTTCTCCGCTCCTTCTGGTACCGCTTGTGCTCATATCGAAGAAGACGCTCGCGAAGAATCGGATATTTGTCGTGTATTTAGCGTTGGGCGCGTTCTTTTACTTTGTCCTATTTGATTTCTCGCAGGGAGCTCTCGATAAATATTTGATGTATACCATCGTGCCGCTCGCGGCAATCGTGGGTACTATTTTGGCAGACGCGACGAGTGGACTCACAACGCGAACTCTTGCCCTAGGCAGTCTTCTCGGCGTCGCATGCACAGCGCTCCTCGTCACACTCAACTTTCTCTCGCCGGAGGTCTTACCCCTCTATCCGAAGACAGAATGGATTTCCGCAATCGGGGCCGGGAATTGGAATATCTTGATGCCGTTTACGGGAGGCAACGGACCGATAGGATTTTATATCTCGTTCCTCGTCATCACTGTCGGATTCGGCATCTCCGCCGCCCTTGTTGCTCTCGCGCGCCTTATGCCGCAGGCGCGCGGCGTGCTCCTTGTCGCCCTCATCGTGCTCGGAGTGGCGTTCAACGGCATCTTTGTGGAAGAGTATATTTGGGGTCGCATCAACGGCAGTGCTCCTGATGCGCTTCGGACGAGCCTCGCATATATCGCCGGTAGCGATGTGAAGGGCATCATTACGCATGCTGACACGGGCGCGTATGAGCTGAGTTGGATGGGGAAGTACGCCGGCAGGTTTTATGCGGTGCCGGGGTACGAAGAAGGGCACAAGGCGTTGTTCGCGAAGTTCACCGGCGAATATCTGGTCGTAGATGTGCCGCATCTCAATGAAAATGGTTTCTATAGTAAATTCTTCAGTACGTGCACCGTGAAGTTTGCGACCTCTTCTGGCGTCATCGCTGCACATGTGTACTATTGTCCTGACAGTGATCCATATTCAATTAAAACTGACTAGCGTGGTATGCCCGGCAGGACAATTTCGAATCGCTTTTACTACGTATATGTGTTGGAAAGTATGAAGGACAACAAACAATACGTCGGATTTACGAATGACCTGCGAAAGCGCATGGATCAACACCAGCAGGGCAAAAGCCTTGCCACAGCTCCGCGACGACCCTTCTCTCTCGTGTACTATGAAGCGTGTCGTTCTCGAACCGACGCGATACGACGCGAAGCGTACTTCAAGCACTCTGAGGGTCGCCGCTTTCTTGCAAAGCGATTGAAAGACTATTATGGAACGTAATTATTCGAAATTGTACTAGCCGGGTATGCACATCAGCAAGAGCGCACGCGAATATTTCGATACTCAAGCGGCTGAACGTCTTCAGTGGCGGCGAAGAAACAAGTACTACCACGAATCGCTGGAAGCATTCATCGGCTTTCTTGTTCCCCGCGGAAGTTCGGTCCTGCACATCGGAGCTGATTCACCGTCACTCCTGAATTATTTGGCGCCGGCCCGAGGCCTGGGTATTCATTCGAGCGCTTACATCATTGAGCAAATCAACAAACAGGGGATATTGCCGGGTCTCCAGTTCAAACAAGCGAAGCTTTCTAGCGTAAAAGGTGTGTTCGAATACGCTGTCATTTCCGATCTCCTTGGTCATGTGGATGATATCGAGATGCTTTTGCGGGAAGCATCAGAACATATCTCGTGGCGGGGTCGCATCGTAGTGACACAGCACAGCGCGGTATGGGGACCCGTGTTGCGCCTTGCCTCCGCGCTCGGGCTCCGGATGCCGGGCCGTTTGGAAAATTGGGTCTCGCGCGCCGACCTGGAAAATTTCGCGCACCTTGCAGGGCTTGAGGTCGTGCGAAGCGGTACGCGGATGCTCTTCCCCAAGCAGGTTCCGCTCGTGAGCACGTTTTTCAATACCTACCTGGCGAATATTTTTCCGTTCACGCGGCTCGGACTCTACCACTATGTCGTTCTGCGCAAGCAAGACTCCCGCACGCCGCTTCCGAACCCCTCCCTTTCCATTGTCGTCCCGGCACGCAACGAAGCGGGGATGATAGAGCGCATTGTGAAGGAGTTGCCGGTGCTCGGCTCATTTACGGAGATTATTTTTGTCGAGGGACATTCCAAGGACAACACGTGGGATGAAATCCAACGCGTCGCAAAAGAGTACGGTACGGGTTCGACAAGCCCACCGCAAGCAAAGAAGAAAATACTTATCGCGCAACAAGAGGGCAAAGGCAAGGGTGATGCGGTGCGCAAAGGCTTTGACATGGCGACGGGCGACATCCTCACTATCTACGATGCAGATATGACCGTGCCTGCCTCCGATGTGGAAAAATTCTATCGCGCGCTTGTGGAGGGCAGAGGGGATTTCATCAACGGCTCGCGGCTTGTGTATCCGCTTGAGAAAGAATCCATGCGATTCTTGAACCTGCTCGGCAACAAATTCTTCAGTCTCGCATTCAGTTGGCTCTTGAATTCTCGCCTCAAAGACACGCTCTGCGGCACGAAGATGTTGTGGCGCGAGGACTACAAGCAAATACAAGCGGGCCGCTCGTTCTTTGGCGATTTTGATCCTTTTGGCGACTTCGACCTGCTCTTCGGTGCCGCGAAATTAAACTGCAAGATCGTGGACATGCCTATTCACTACAAAGAACGGATATATGGCGAGACAAACATCCGCCGCTGGAGCCACGGCTGGTTACTCTTGAAAATGACGTTCTTCGCGATGCGGAAGGTGAAATTCATTTAGCTATGGTGCCGCCCATCCTTTCGTTCGTGCTTCCGACCTATAGGGAGAAGGAGAATCTTGCGAATCTTATCCCCGAAATTGAGGAAGCTTTTGAGGATATTTCTCATGAGATCATCATCGTTGACGACAATTCGCGCGACGGCACACGTGAGCTCGTTGAACGTCTGAACGCGCAGTATGCCGATATTGTGTTAGTGGAACGGCCCGGCCTTCTCGGACTTGGGGGCGCGCTCCGGGACGGATACAATAAAGCACGCGGAGAATACATACTTTCCTCCGACGCGGACTCCTTCCGTGTAAAGGACATGCGTTTACTTTACGAAAAGATACTCGAAGGATGGGACTTGGTCTTGGGATATAAGGTATATGTCTCCGCGGAAGTGCGCGCGCAGACTTTTAAAGAGTGGTGCAAGACGTATGTATTTAGTGAGTTCTCAAATGCCGTCATACGCATCCTCGCGGGGATCAGGCTCAAGAATTACAATACCAATTTCAGGATTATAAGGACTTCGACGTGGAGGAAAGTCCGGACAAAAGAAGTACGGCACTTTTTCCTCTTTGAAATGATCCTCCGGGCAAAGAGAACGGGAGCGCGCATTACCGAACTCCCCGTCGAGTTTCATTCCCGTACCTTCGGCGAATCAAAAGTGAGTTTCTTCAAACAAGCACCCGCGTATTTCCTGAAGCTCATCTGGTATACGGTTTTTGACAGATCTTCTTGACGCCCGACCCTCTCCTAGTACACTGAACGTATGAAAATCAGCGTATTAAAGCCCTCCTGCAACCTTGAGACTGTTCGCGATGGTCGGGGAGGCATCTTTACCTGGCTTCCGGAAGATCCGCTTGTCGAGTTCAACATGCTCTATTTCCAGCCGGGTAAGTCGAGGGGGCATCACTTCCACCCGGAATTCAACGAATATTTTCTCGTTGTCGACGGTTCGGGCGTGATGGTGACGAGGGATTCGCCCGATTCTCCGGAAGAACAAATTCACATGAGTCGCGGTTCGTGCGTACGCACGCCCATGGGTGTGTCTCACGCATTCTTTGCTATCACCGCAGTCACCGCTATCGCAATGCTTTCCAAGAAGTGGGACGATTGCAAACCACCGATCGTCCGGGTGGAAGATCTGCAGGGCGATAAATGATCCATGCCCGGCATGACAATTTCGAATGGCCTTGTATGGACATCAATCAACATATGCCACAACGCATATTTTCAGTAGCCTGCAAAGCCTGCGCAATCCTCGTTGCGGCGGGAATTATTCGAAATTGTACTAGCCGGGTATGACGTCTGTTGCCGTCGTCGGCGCAAAGGGATATGTGGGGAGTGCTTTGTGTGCGGCGCTCGCAAAAGACGCGTCGTACGCGGTCACGGAGGTGACGCGCGGAAATTATGCAGAGATGCAGAAAGGCGAATACGATATTCTCGTCAATTGTGCGATGCCGAGCGCACGCTTTTTTGCCAAGAACAATCCTGAAAAAGACTTTGTTGAGACGGTCGAAAAGACGGCAGGCCTGTTGTACGGGTGGAAGGTCAAAAAATTCGTGCAGGTAAGTACCGTTTCCGCGCGATGCCAACTCGACACGGTGTACGGCAGACACAAAG
Organism: Candidatus Nomurabacteria bacterium; assembly: GCA_943359395.1. Classification (GTDB taxonomy): domain Bacteria; phylum Patescibacteriota; class Minisyncoccia; order Phycocordibacterales; family UBA2100; genus UBA10103. The sequence goes on along the minus strand of CALRHH010000002.1, from coordinate 16,149 downwards.
CGGCGGCGGAGAAGTTGTGCGATTTCGGTGAAAATCTCATCGTCCGCCTCGGAGCCATGTACAGCCCCGACCTCAAAAAAGGCGTACTCGTGGATATAATGCAAGGCAGAAAAGTATATATAGACGGAGAGAGCCGCTACTGTTTTACGCCTCTTGATTTCGTCGCCCGGTGGATAGCGACCCATCTGGAGTGCAGCGGAGTTGTCGAAGTCGGTGCACGCAACGCCCTCGCGTTGCGGGACATCGCGAAGTACTTGAATAAAGATATCGTCTTTGAAGGTGCGCTCGACCATCAAGAGATTGTTGACCCGGAGCCGGACTTCCCGGACGCGCGGGATGTACTTACTTTTCTTGATAAATGGAAGGTGGCACCGTAAGATAGCTTACACTGCATGCAAAAAACAACAGCAAAGGTGGCTCCCAGAGTCGAACGATGTCGTGTGTGCGGCTCGACCGAACTCATCCCGTGTATCGACATCGGTGAGCAGCACCTCTCCTCGGTATTTCCTACAAATCTCGACTACCGCAAAGACGCGGTCAAGTATCCGCTCGACCTCGTGATGTGCCGCAAGAAGGAAGACGGAACGACCTGCGGACTCGTACAGCTGGGGCACCGGCTCGACCTCACTGCTATGTACGACGCATATCCCTACACGAGCAGCACGAATTCGTCGATGGCACGGATTCTCGAAGACGTGGCGGAGAGCGGCCGCGCGTTCAAACACCTGGCGCCGGGCGATGTCGTTCTCGACATCGGCGGCAACGATGGGACGCTCCTTTCGTTTTTCAAAAATGACCCGTACACACTCATTAATATCGACCCTGCCCAGAACGTGGCATCTCTCCTCGAGTCCAAGAATTACGTCTCCGTGCACGATTTCTTCAACGCGGAGGCGTTTCAAAAAGTCTCGAAGAAGAAGGCAAAACTCATTTTCTCGATCGCGATGTTCTATCACCTCGATGACCCGATGAAGCTCGCGCGTGATGCGGCCGCTTGTCTCGACGACGACGGCGTATGGATAATCCAAATGGCGTACCTTCCCGCGATGCTCCGGACCAACATGTACGACAACGTCGTCCATGAGCACGCCGGCTACTACGCGACCAATCACATGGTCTGGCTCATGGAGCAACTTGGACTCGAAGTGTTTGATGTGTTGGAGAATGACGTATACGGGGGGAGTTTCCGGGTATTCGTGAAGAAGAAAAGTTGCACAAAATTCCAGCCGACGGAACGTCTTCGCGCCAACCTGCAGAAGGAACTCGAAGAAGGTATATACGACCTTGCTACGTACCAGAAATTCATGCAGCGCATAGAAAAGACGCGCGCGGACCTTCAAGCGCTTTGCAGGAAGATAAAGGCGGAAGGGAAGACCGTTTGGGTCTACGGCGCCTCTACGAAAGGAAATACCATCCTCCAGTACTGCGGTATCGGCAGAAACGAAATTGACGCTGCGGCCGATTCAAATCCGTTCAAACACGGCAAGTACATCATCGGTTCGGATATTCCCATCAAAGACGAGGCGGAAATGCGTGCCGCAAAGCCCGATTACCTTCTCTCATTGCCGTACAGCTTTACGGACGCATTCGTGAAAAGGGAGGCCGGGCTTGTGGCACAAGGGACGAAATTCATCATCCCTCTGCCGGAAGTGAAAGTCATCGGAAAATAAAGCCCCGCTATTTTACTTGAGAGCGGTTTTTTCGTACAGCACGTACTTATCGAAGCGTGCTGTTTCGGTGTAGCGCGGAAGGATCTCATCGGTGTAAGGGAATTTCTGGTCTACCAACACGAAGTCGTATTTACCTTGGAAGAGTAAAGGCAGGTTCTCTTCACCGCGAACGACGTTTTCACCGTACCACAGGTATTGATAGTAATTCCGGGACGGCAAGAAGATGACCGCCTCGGGGACGTTATAGAAAAATACACTTTTATCTTTTGAAATATTCTGCAAATTCCCGGCAAGAAGCGCGGAGCGCGTGCTGTCCTTGTACTCGGCTATCCACGAGTGGAAAAAGGTTTGGTACCCCTGAAAGAGGATAAGGACTCCGACGAACACGGCGCACGCCTTGAGGAAAAGGCCGCGGTACTTTTCGAAAGGTACTTGGTAAAGAGCGAGAGGCAAGAAGATGAGCGCTAGCACCTCCGCCGGGAAAAAATACCGGTAAAATCCGCGGCTCACGAGGTACAGAGCGAAATTAACGCCGGAAACGATACCAGCGTAAAGCTCCACGCTCGATACCTCGACCCTGTGCCACCGCCGCAAGAGCATTGAGCCCCACCACAAAACCAGGAGGCCGAGGAAGTATATAGGTTGAAGCTCGGAAATGAATTGCAGGCCGGTTTTTAACAGCCGGGCGGAAAGCGGGGAATTCTCGGCATTTGCAGCAAAGAGGATTTGCTTCAGTGCTTCGACGTTCCCGACGTGAACGAAGAACCAGAGCAGAAGAATGCCGAAGGCGCCCGCGGCATACGCGCCGATATTCTTGAGAGAAATTTGGTTTCGTTGTATCAGAAAAATGAGAAATGCTGACGGAACGATAATGAGCAGATAAATCGGCTTGGTGGCCATCGAGAGGCCCGCGAGTACTCCGGAGAGTATCCAAGGCCACAGATGAGCGCGTCTTTGAGCGAACTGAAAGGCCAGCAGTGACGCGACGAAGAACATCAATCCCGGCACTTCGCCGAGGACGTTTTTCCCGTGCCCGTAGAGAGGCGCGAATGTGACCAGCAAGAAAAGAGAAAGAAGGGAGAGTGTACGTTTCCGCTCGGTGGCCAGTGAGCGGATGAGAAGGTACGAGAGTACGCACAAGAAACCCATGAAGATGACCATGACCATTCGCGCATTCAATATCGTAGTTCCGAAGGTCGAGAAGGAGAGGGCTATAGGATAGATGACGGGAAAACCCGTAGTGAGGAAATCTGTTGCGGCAAAATTGCCGGGTGCTGTTTGGATACCGTAGATTCCGTTACCGGCAAGGTTAATAGCAACCTGGACGATGCTTCCTTCGTCCAGCCATGTCGGCGGATTTTCGGGAAGTCGATAGGAGGCAAGGAATCCGAAGAGGACGACTGCAAGCGCGAGAGCGGATACGTAGACTACGGAACGTATCGGGGCGCTCTTTGCGCTTTCCCCACGCTCGCGGAACACAAGATGCTTGTAGCTGAAATAATTCATAACGGCAATGAAAAGCCCGCTTATGAGTTGTGCCGCCAGGTAGTGCAAGTGCGCATATTCCACGAACGAGTAGATGAGGGCGGTGTTCACTCCGAGCCCGACGAGAATGATGGAGAAATATATAAATGCCTGCGATTGCAGGTGAGTTTTCGAGGAGTCCTCAAAGGTCCAGAATTTTTGCATCATGAAGCTCACAAAAAAAGCCACCATAAATGCGATGACTGATGAGAGAATGTACCAAAGACTGAAGAGATGCGTGAGCGCAAAAAGGACCCCGAGATTAACGGTTGTTGCCATGCCGCCCGAGATGACGAATCGAAGGAGACGCATCAGTGTTGGATACGAGCTAGTTAGATTCCGGTACACGTTTCCGGCTACCCGTGCTTTTTCCCGCAACATGCGCATATTATGACTGTACGAGTTTTGCGGACAAAAAAAGATATGCGTAGACAACGAACACTATAAGTTGGGAGGCAAGAGTAGCCCAGACAACTCCCCAGATGCCAAAGGGGGGGATCAAAAGCAAGAAAAGACCGATTTTTGTAATCAAAGGAACAGCCTGCGAGATATAGAGTTCTTTCGTCTTCATGTGCGCCGAAAGTGCGCTCCCAAATATTGTTCCCGGTATGAGTATGAGTGAAAGGGCGAGTATCTGCGAAAAGATAACAGAATTAAGGTATCGCGGAAAAAGCAGATGGAAAACCAACGGAGCCCCTACAATGTAGGTTCCGGCAACGATGGCCATGATCCCCATAAGAATAAGAATCTTTCTCGGGAGAGATTTCTGTAGCTCAAGAAAATTCCGCTCGCTAAATTTTGGCAGGGCGAGTTTTGCGGGGATGTCATTGAGTAGTTTGAGTTGTGCAATGGGCGTTTGCGCAAAAGCATAGATGGCAAGTTGTGCTGCCCCCAAGTAATGGAAGACAAGGATTTTGTCGATATGCTCAGCGGCTTTTCCCATAACCCCCATCACACTCAAGTGCCATCCGTACGAGATGGTCTGCGGGTCGATTTCGTTATTTGGTCGGTATTCTCTTACGGTTCTTTGATGGAGAAGGAACGCAACGATAACGCTGGAAACGAAATACATCAGTACGATGACTACCGCATTACCAGTAAAGAAAACGGTCAATATAAGGACTATTCCGGGAATGATGTTCTTGGCAGAATCATATATGGCGTTTGTCTTGAAATCCTTTTTTCCGGCAATGAATTGAACGAAAAGAGAATAGCTTGTTATCAATGGACTGCAAAACCCGATAATCACAAAAGAAACAGCGAGGGTGTAATTGTGATAGTAGAAGTAGTATATTGCTGCTCCAAGAGATATGGCGATAGTGCCAAAACTCCATTTCAGACACTCCTGTACTCCGGAGCGCAAAGATCCTTCGTATCCGCGTGCAACAGCTTGTGTAATTGCGGCCCCTATCCCCGCTAGCGAGAAGGCCCCGATAACGCTGGCTGCCGAAAGTACAAATTTATAGGTTCCGAATACCTCTTGGGGAATAAGATTTGCCATAGCAATGGCAAAGAGGAGTGAGAAGAGCATACCGGTTATTTTTGCCAACGAAAGCCAGAACCCCTCCTGCGACATGTAAAGCATGTCGGTTTTGGTGTATTTCTCGCTCCAACTCAATAGGGTAAGGAATTGGGCTTTGAGTCGTGCGAACATATTCGTCTATGCTACCCCTAGAGCGTGGGGTACGCCAGTTGTCGTCCGCACGATTGTGATAGAGAAAACTTGATGATATCATCCGCGCTATCTATGCTCGCGGTACAATCCACTACCGTTTCTTTGTCCGAGGATTCTCATACTAGAGAGAAAGAAGACACTTATTTTCTGGTCGCTTTTATCGCGTGCCTCATATTTTTTGTAAGTGCATCTCTCTACTTCTTTCCGCACATTATTGAAGGGGATGCAGTCGGGTATGTCAACGCGATGCAGGTGTTTGCTGGCGGCGAGCCAACCAATTTTGCGGATGGCACGAGGACAATGACGGTAACTATACATCGAATGCTCACAACACCGCTTAGTATTCAAGCGTTGCGCATATTCTCGACGCTATTTGGTTCAATTACCGTGGGATGGCTTGTGTGGGACTCCGTCTTGTTTTTTGCCGTGAACGTTCTTTTCTATTGGTTACTAATACGAGTGTTTCAGAGTCACCGAGTGGCTTTTGTGGGCGGGCTTTTCTTTGCAGGAAACTACGCTCTGATTACTTCGGGCCTGAGTTTTTTTGTGGACATTGGTGGTTGGTTTTTCTTTGTACTCTCCATTTTCTGGCTTTTTTCCTATGTTGAATCGGGCAGGTACCGGGATCTCCTCATAGCCACACTTGCGATAGCGGTCGGGGGATTGTTTAAGGAAAATGCATTCGTTGCATCTGTGCCCCTTGTCGCGATTCTCATATACGAGAACTATCCCTCACCTGTCCGTTTCTTAAAACGCAGCGTGCCTTTAGGTTTGATAATAGTGGCACCAACGATGGTTCACCAAGTATTAATCTATCTACAACATGGATATTCTTATTTATATTGGATACGGATGAATCAAGAGGTCTACCACTATTCTTCGCGCACGCTTGAATACATAAAGAGCCTCGGCTCTCTCCTTACGTTCTTGGCGCCCATTTCCTGTGCGGGGGGAATTGCACTCCTGCGCTCATCATCGGCGTCTCCTCTTGATGTCAAAAGGAAGATATTCATCCTGTCGGTTCTTGTTTCCTCAATTCCGGCGGTTCTATGGCCGGGAATCACGCAGAGGGTTCTTTTTATGGTCGTCCCTGGATCGGTGCTTTTGGCGTGTGTTTTTATAAAGAAACACGAGCACTATTGGTGGGCATTTTTACCAATAGTCTTTCTTTACGTGCTTGCAAGTTTCTTTATGAATTCTTTCATATTGGACTTTGTGAATCTTCCATTTTAGATTCCTCAAGTTTTTAAATACATGAAATTCAGCGTGTTTCCTCAAAAAAGTCCCCGTTTTATTCTGCGGAAATAATTTTTGTCTATGGATAAAAAACTGACTGTACTTCTCACTGGTGCATCGGGCCACATTGGATCTCGCTGGCTCGCAGAACCCGCTCCATGTATTGGGAAAGTTGTTGCCCTCGTAAGGTCTGGGGGAGCTTTTCCCCAGACAAGTGCACAAATTCAGAGGGAAGTACGTGAGGGGAGCATTCCCCTGATCGAGCCCTCGACACTTCTTGAAGGAGTCGACGTGGTCATCCACCTTGCCGCTGTAACGCCTGCAGCCGGCATTCCGGACTCTGAATACATTAAAGTGAACAGGGATTGGACTGAAAGATTGGGGGAGGCCTGTCTCGAGCGGAAGACGAAACTCATTTTTGCCTCGACAAGTAGTTTATATGCCGGTGAGAATGGAGAGCTTCTCGCGGAAAATACGCCTCACATACAGCCTCAAAACGCCTACGCTGAAAGCAAGTACGCAGCCGAAGAAGCACTTCGCGCCCTGTCCCGTGGAGGTCTCGGTGTTAACATCCTGCGGTTCGGAAGTGTATTCGGCCGTTCGAACGGGATGAATTTTAGAACGGCGGTCAATCGATTTGTGCAACAGGCCGTATCGGGTACACCAATCGAAGTGTGGAGAACGGCAAAAGATCAACTGCGACCATTTACGTACGTGGGAGATTGCGCGGCCGTTATGAACTTTCTGATTGAGCACGACATATGGAGCGGAGAGGTCTACAACATAGTCTCTGAGAACTCGACCGTGCCCATCATTCTCGAGAAGGTACGCGCTTCTGTTCCTAGGAGTATTGTCAAATTCGTGGACAGTGAGCGTATGAATAATCTTTCGTATGGTGCCGACGACCAGAAAATAAGATCGCTCGGATTTATTCCCCACGGCACCATTTCAGATGGAATCATCGAAGTTGCGGATTTCCTCAAAGATTCCCGGTGAACGGGAAAACTTGTTTTGCTGGTACTATTATGATTTGATGTGGAGTCTTCTATGAACAGTGAGAAAAAAGATGCAAAGGTGATTCTCTTGACCGGTGCGGCTGGTTTTATCGGCAGTAATGTCCTCGAGTATCTTTTTGATAAGTATCCGGATTACTCGTTCCTCGTACTTGATGCGCTCACGTACGCGGGGAAATTGGAGAATATACCGGAGAGAGTCAGGAGCAGTTCACGTTTTTCCTTTTCGCATGGGGACGTGCAGAACCAGAAGCTTGTCGATGACCTTGTGTCAAAATCAGACGTCGTCGTGCATTTTGCGGCGGAAACACACGTAGAACACTCAATCTACGATAATTTTAGATTCTTCGAAACAGATATTTTGGGGACACTCGCGGTTGCCAATGCAGTCCTTACACACGAGGGGACTATCGACCGGTTTATTCATATCTCGACCTGTGAGGTTTACGGAGCGGGACTCACGCCAAAAATGAATGAAGACCATTTGCTTAATCCTCACAGTCCGTATGCCGCCGCCAAAGCCGGTGCAGACCGGCTTGTCTACTCGTATCAACGGACATACGGCATCCCCTCCATCATTCTCCGGCCGTTTAACATTTTTGGTCCGCGGCAACATTTAGAGAAAGTCACCCCACGGTTCATAACAAGCTGCATCCTTGGTAAGGAACTCACGGTGCATGGTCACGGTAAATCGGGACGCGACTTTATGTATGTTGACGGCGTTTCTGATGCCATCGACCGTCTCATTCATGCTCCGCGGGAGAAGGTGGTGGGGGAGATATTCAATATCGGCTCTGGAGCTGCGATATCGGTTCTTGACCTCGCGAAAGCGGTCGTTCAAGAAATGAAGTATCCCGCGAGCAACATCGCGTTTGTGGCCGACCGGCCTGGGCAGGTGAGCAGTTTTGCCTGCGATTATAGGAAGATGCAGACGCTTCTTGGGTGGAAGCCGCCAACTTCATTCCAAGAGGGACTAAAAAAGACCATTGAGTGGTACAAAGATAATCCCGATATATGGAAAGACCAGGTAGACACGGATCAATCTATTTCCGGAACAGTAAAGGCTGGGGCGCATGTTCCTTCGAAGGATGTGGATATGGGGGGCAAGAAAAGGATTAAAGTTTTGTTCGGCATTAACAAGCTGAGTGTCGGCGGTGCAGAGCGACTCATGCTGAGTCAATTGAAAGCAATGGATCGCACTCATTTTGATCCGCATCTCGTAACGCTGCTCCCGTCGACAACGCCCAATTTTGACGACTCAGCTGAATACCTCGCTACAAAATGGAAAAGATTCTCCTTCGGAGGTCTCTTCGATGTCATATCGTGGTGGCGATTATACCGTTATCTGAAACAAGAGCAGTTTGATGTAGTTCTCAGCAATCTTTTCTTTACAGGTTTTCTCTTGCGCACGGCTGCTATTGCTGCGCGAGTTCCTGTTATTATTTCATCCGAGCTGAATGTGTACGGCAGTAGAAGTAAGATGTGGATATATATTGAAAAGCTCTTAGCACCCTTCACACATCGCATCATGGCAAATTCCAAAGAAGTTCTTGATGCTGCTTCAAAGCAACTCAATATTCCCCGGGAGAAATTTGTACTCAACTACAGCACTGTCGATATGAAAGAGATACGGCCCGCTACTCCGCATGAACGCTCACTCGCCCGGGAAAAATATGGAATTCATTCAGATACGTTTGTCATTGCCACCGCGGGGCGTCTCGTCGAACAGAAAGGACAGAAGTATCTCATCGAAGCATTCCAAAAGATCCAAGGCGCGGGCGCGAAAGAGGTCAAGCTCTTTATATTCGGAGAAGGGGCGAGGCGAGGCGAGCTCGAGACATACGTGAAAGAGCAACATCTCGAGGGCAAGGTATTCCTTCCTGGAGCCGTGCCTGTGAATGATATTATCGCTATTGCCGACGTGTTCGTGCTCCCCTCGTTATGGGAGGGAATGTCGCTCGTGCTGCTCGAAGCCATGGCTGGTGAATTGCCCATTGTAGCGACAGATATCAGTGGCTCTCGCGAGCTTGTATCAAATGCCAACGGTTTTCTGGTTCCGCCAAAAGACAGCGATGCGTTGGCAAAAAAGATACAGGTCCTCATGGATGATGATCTTCTCCGCACACGTTTTGGTAAAGCATCGCGGAAAGAAGTCGAGAAGTTCTCGGTTGAAAATAATCTCAAGAATTTGTATGAGACGATCAAAGCCGCTTCAGAAACGGCATAGAGCGGTATGAAAGGGACTCCTTTCGAGCAGCGTGGAAGGGAGTATGTTGCGAGCGCTCTGCCACACGGTTCTCCGTATGAAAGGCAAAAACTCTTAGAAGACTGGTTTGGAAAAGAAGAGGCGGCTCAAGGGATTTATGATGATTTTGAGAAACGTGCGGGAGATCCCACAGACAGAGAGGTGCTTGATATAGGATTTGGCAATGGTATTACCGCATCCGTGTTTGCCCAGCGGGGAGTTCGCGTGTCAGGTGTCGAAGTCTCGCCCGAGCTTTTTTCTATAGCGACTGACTATCTGAAAGAAAGGGGCATATCGGCAGATTTGCGTTTATATGAGGGGGTAGTCTTTCCCTTTGCTGATGGGGCATTCGATCACATTTATTCCGTCTCTGTGCTTGAGCATGTGGCCGATGCTGCTGCCGTTATGAAAGAAGCATGCAGAGTTTTAAAATCAGGAGGGACATTCTACCTTGCATTCCCGAATAGGTGGAATCCCAAGGAAACGCACACAGGCATCTGGTTTTTGAGCTATTTGCCACGCGGAGTTGCGGGAGTGTTTTTGACGTTTTTCGGAAGAAATTCACTCGACGATTGGAACCTTCACTTTCTGAGCTACTTTTGGTTACGACGCCTGCTCAAAAAGAATAACATCGAGCTTTCGGTGGTTTTTGAGAGCGAGCAAGGAAGCGGCATGCGGAAAACCTTGAAACAAATACTTGCTGTTCTAGGAATTCATCATAGCGCTCTTTTGCCGCACGTGATGGTCATACTAAAGAAAGCATGAGCACCTCGCCGTCACCGCGTCCTATGAAACCGCGCATCGCGTTGATGACGTACGCGATAGACGGAAGACCGGCAAAGGGTTCCGCGCTCTATGCACGTAAAGTAGTCGAGGGATTATTGAAGCATACAGAATACGACTTCTTTCTTGTTCACTACGAACCGAGCAACGATCCGCTCTATCGGATGGGTGCCCGCGAGATACTGATGCCGATAATACCGCGATTGCCCGTAGGCACACGTTTTATTCGCCAGATGCTCTTTTTTTGGAAATACCGAAAAGAGCCATTCGATATTATTCATTGGTTCCAACCTCGCCTTTACCCTTTTTTTTGGCTTGCGCCGGCGGGCCGCATCGTAGTCACAATGCATGGTGCCGGCGACATCACCGCACCCGCACCCTTTAATATCCCGAAGTCAGTATTTATTTGGGTGTTGAAGCATTTCAATACCCACATCGATGCTGTAATCGCAGCTTCTCACGAGGCGTCACGCGAAATTGCAAAACATTACGGGATTCTTGTAGAGAAGATTTACGTGACGTATAACGGCGTGGACGAAGATTTCAAGCCTGTTCTAAAGGCAGAAGCATTCGAGCGCGTCTCAAAAAAATATGGTATTCGGAAGTCATATGTACTGGATGTCTCTCGCCTTCAGGCTCATAAAAATATTGGGACCTTGATTAAAGCGTACGAAATAGCAAGAAGTGGAGACTCGCGTATGCAAGAGCAGTTGGTCATAGTTGGGAGCCCGGCGGGAGACCACAGAAAGATTTACGCGGCCGCACGAAACTCTGCATGTAAAGATGATATACATTTCATATCATATGTTGACCAGTGTGATTTAAACGATATGTATGCGGCGGCGAGCCTCTTCGTCTTCCCATCTCTCGACGAGGGATTCGGACTGCCCATTATCGAAGCCTTTGCCTCTGGTACGCCAGTAATCGCGTCGAATATTCCTGCATTGTCCGAGATTGCCGCAGGCGCCGCGCTCTTAGTTAATCCACGCAGCCCGGATGATATTGCGGAAGCCATGACGCGAGCGTTACACGATGACGACTTGAGAAACAGTCTTGTGCAGAAGGGCACACCTCGTGCGCGATTATTTAATTGGAGCAACACAGTCCAAGAGACGCTCGCTATTTACTCCCACATTGGTGGGATAAAAACGTCGTGATACCATTTTTTCCTATGAAGTCGCAACCGACCATATGTCCGCTTTGCTCCGCTTCTCCTACTTATGGGGAGCTCGAATCATATACTGACCGTGAGACCACCTATACTCTGTATGAATGTCCGGAGTGTCGTGTACGGTGGTGGAAACCGCTAAAGAATCCTGGTGCAGAGTGGTACGAAAGAGATGAGCGGTATGCGGGGGCAAATGAGAATCCGCCCCTTGAGCCTAACTGGAATCACCGAAAGGCCATTTCTTTTTTTGGAGAAAAGAAAGGGAGAGTTCTCGATATCGGGTGCGGCACGGGAAATTTCCTATCATGGGCGAAGAAAAAGGGGTGGGATGTGTATGGGATAGATTTTGACCGCAATGCGGTGCGCGCTGCAACCGAGGTGTTCGGGCTGCCTAATGTATCTGTAGCGACACTTGCTGAATTTGTGGACAGTCACCCCGATCTTATGGGAAGCTTCGACCTTGTTGCATTTTTCGACGTGTTCGAACATATAGACAATCACAACGAATTTGCTGCTCTCGTATCGCGTCTCGTGAAGTCCGAGGGGTACATTGCGATGAGTATGCCGTATCGGGGTGGGGCGCGATGGCTTCAGCCGAACGACCTCCCTCCCAGACATCTCACGAGATGGAATAGAGCTTCGCTCGCAGGCTTTTGGGGGCGACATGGATTCAATACTCGGTATATCAAACGTGCCCCATCCACATTCGATGCAATTCTTATGAAATTCCGTTTTAAATACGGTAAAGCATTTTCATTCGGGCTCGTGCAAAAGACACAAATGAAAGAAGCTCTCAAAGGTGGGATGCAAAAAAAGCAAACAAGTCGTAGTGTACGCGTTCAAATCGTCCATACAATCGCAAAAACCAAGGACGCCTTTCTGTTCGGAATTCCCGCTGCTCTTGTATGGCTGGCTCTTCTCCCAAGTAGGAAGCGATATACGGGACTCTATCTCATCGCTCAGAAAGGCAACCTCTAAAGTCTTTCTTCCTGATGCTCAACCAGCCATTGGTAAGTACTCGCAAGCCCATCGGCAAGCCCAATCGTGTGGTGCCAACCGAGTTTGTGTATTTTCGAAGTGTCGAGAAGTTTACGTGGTGTGCCGTCCGGCTTTGATGCATCCCACACCACATCTCCGGTATAACCGACTGTCTTCTGGACAAGATTAGCAAGCTCTTTGATGGTCACTTCTTCTCCAGTTCCAATGTTAATGATACTAGAGTTTTCGTAGCGTTCCATAAGGAAGATACATGCGGTTCCGAGGTCATCAACATGTAGGAATTCACGTAACGGCTCGCCCGTGCCCCACACCTCAACGGTGTGTGTACCGGATACTTTTGCATCATGAAAACGGCGGAGAAGGGCGGGGAGTACGTGTGCTTGCTGCGGATGAAAGTTGTCATTCGGACCATAGAGATTTGTCGGCATGACTGAGATGAAATTTGAGCCGTACTGGCGATGATACGCCTGACACATTTCAATACCTGCGATTTTCGCGGTTGCGTAGGCACGATTGGTATCTTCGAGAGGTCCCGTCATCAGATACTCCTCTTTGATAGGTTGGGGAGCGAGCTTGGGATAAATACAGGAGGTGCCGAGGAAGAGGAGTTTCTTAACGCCATTCGCATGAGCGCTCTCAATGACATTGGTCTGTATCTGCAAGTTTTCTCTGATAAAATCTGCCGAGTAGGTGCTATTGGCGATGATGCCGCCGACTCTTGCGGCTGCGAGAAAGACGTATTCGGGTTTCTCTGTCTCGAAAAAATCTCGAACGGCCGCTTGATCGGTGAGGTCGAGTTCTTCATGCGTTCTCCGCACAATCTTGGTGTAACCATCTTGGATTAGCTTACGGAGTATGGCCGACCCGACAAGTCCGCGATGGCCTGCGACAAATATTTTTGAAACTGAGTCCATACGTTACTTGAGTACACGGAGTGCGCCCTCAATCCTGACTTTCACATTGGGATGCAGGTTCGCATCATCAACGGAGAACCACCGCATCTCACTGTGCTGACTGTCCAGAGAAGTGGTACCACTCTCAATGGTGCATACAAAGTATACATCTACAGTGTGATAGTTTATTCCCTCAAATATTGAGCCGTCATTTATTTCATTCAAGACACCCACGAAGGTAATTTCGTCAGGAGTGAGCGATATGCCAACTTCCTCTTTTGCTATGCGACATGCAGCATCCTTGAAACCTTCGTTCTTATAGAGGCGTCCGCCGAAACTATAAAATTCGCCTGCATAAGGCTCATTTGTGCGTTTTCCAAGAAGAATCTTCGTCTTATTGGGACTCAAAAATATAATATCAACCGTTACAAGCGGCAATTCCTGCATTGCAGCGCGGTAGCGATCCAATGGTAGGGGACCTCCTACGTCATTCCGATTCATACTCCCTTTGTGTCGAGCGAGGCGAGGTCGGATTCGACCATAATACGAATGAGCTCTTTGAATTTGACCTTCGGTTTCCATCCGAGCTTTTTCTTTGCCTTGGAGGCATCTCCTAGGAGGATGTCCACCTCGGCCGGGCGGTAATAGTGCGGGTCTATCTCGACAAGTGTTTTACCTGTTTTACGGTCAATGCCTTTTTCCTGCGTATCTTTTCCTTTCCACACGATAGCAAAGCCCAGGATTTTTCCCGTCTCCTCGACGAGCTCACGGACAGAGTGCGTCTCACCCGTTGCGAGAATGTAATCGTCGGGCGTTTTTTGCTGGAGCATGAGCCACATACCCTCTACGTAATCTTTTGCGTATCCCCAATCACGTTTCGCGTCGAGATTGCCCAAGTAGATTTTGTCCTGCATACCGCATTTGATGCGCGACATTCCTGCTGTCACTTTGCGAGTGACGAATGTCTCGCCTCGGCGGGGGGATTCATGATTGAAAAGAATGCCGTTGCAGGCGAAGAGTCCGTAGCTCTCACGATAATTACGCGCAATCCAGTAGCCGAACACTTTTGCGCATCCATACGGCGAGCGGGGATGGAAGGGGGTGGTCTCTTTCTGCGGCACTTCGGCTACTTTGCCGAACATCTCGGAGGAGGAAGCCTGGTAAAACCTGGTCTTGATGCCTGTTTCGCGGATGGCGTCGAGCATGCGTAGTGTGCCGAGAGCGTCCACGTCGGCGGTGTATTCGGGAATATCGAAACTCACGCGCACGTGGCTCTGGGCGCCGAGGTGGTATATCTCGTCCGGCTTCACTTTCTCGAGGATGCGATTAAGGCTACTCGTATCTGAAAGGTCGCCGTAGTGGAGGAAAAGTCGGCGATTCTCTTCGTGAGCGTCCTGATAAATATGGGAGAGCCGACCGGTATTGAATGTGCTTGCGCGACGAATAATGCCGTGCACCTCATAGCCTTTCTCCAGGAGAAGCTCTGCGAGGTAGGAACCGTCTTGGCCTGTGATGCCCGTAATGAGGGCTTTTTTAGCTTTTGCCATCGGTGCATGGTAGCCTCAGGAGGCCCCTTTCGCAAGCCCGGTAGGATAATTTCGGCTTTGTTTTTTGCCCTCTTTGAGTATGTCGAGGTCAACCACGTAATACCACCTCTACTGCTCCATCTGCAATCCCAGCGTTCGCCTCAATACCCCTACAAACTCCAGTTTGTAGGGGTATCGTATCTATATGGTCAGATAGTTGAAATCTGGTATCGTGTACGGAATGAAAAAGAAACGACTCACACTCGTGGCGGTCTCAGGCGGATTTGACCCCCTGCACATCGGACATGTGCGCATGTTCCGCGAGGCGCGGGAGCTCGGCGACAAGCTCGTCGTCATTATGAACAACGACAACTGGCTGCACGCGAAGAAAGGTTTTGTGTTCATGCCGCAGAAAGAGCGCGCTGAGATAATCGGGCACCTGCCGTTCGTGGACGAAGTCGTCTTCACCGACCACAAGAAAGGCGATGCGGACAGAAGCGTCTCACGCACGCTCGCCAAGGTACGCCCGGACGTCTTCGCCAACGGCGGCGATAGGTTTTCAAAAAACGTGCCCGAAGTCGCAGTATGCAAAAAGCTCGGCATCAAGATGGTTTTCAATGTGGGACAGGGTGGCAAGGTGCAATCATCTTCTTGGATGATAAGTAATGCGCGACGCCCCGCGTCGAAGAGTGTCCGCCCGTGGGGAGAATACTACGGGTGGGATAAGGGAAGCGAATGGAACCTCAAGACAATCTATATCAAGCCGAAGAAGCGATTGAGTTTGCAGTATCACCATCACCGCGAAGAATGGTGGCTCCTCGTCGAGGGTGATGCGACCGCAACGGTTCATGAAGAAAACAAAGAGATGAATATATCTCTGCGCAAGGGAGAGGTATTCCGTGTAGGAAAACGTCAGGTACACAGGCTCTCATCTAAAAAAGGAGGAGTTGTCGTGGAAGTCGCGTACGGAGATTTTGACGAGGAGGACATCGTCCGTCTCCAAGACGACCACGGGCGCATCCCTCCCGCAAAGAAGCGCGGTCGATGATACAATACCGCCATGATGCTCGAGAAGACTCTCCGGTGGACTGTTATTGGTTCCATATTCCTCCTCACGCTCATTCCATTCCTGGTTCCGCAATCGCTCTTCTTCCCGTTCATCACAGGTAAGAATTTTGCCTTCCGCATTCTCGTTGAAATAATGACAGGTGGCTGGCGCGCCCTCGCTCTCACGTATCCACAGTACCGTCCACGCCGTTCGTGGATATTGGGAGCTTTTACCTTGTTCGTCATCATCGTCGCTGTTGCCGATGCGCTGGGAGTATATCCATTCAAAAGTTTTTGGAGCAATTACGAGCGCATGGATGGATGGGTGACGCTCGCGCATCTCTTCATGCTCGTTGTTGTTGCGTCAACG
>CALRHH010000001.1:99323-123838 GCA_943359395.1 Candidatus Nomurabacteria bacterium | reverse complement strand
TGCGCCCCGCCGCCATTCAATTTTGGATTCCCCCCGCGAAAAATAAGAAAGAATGGAAAGCGGCGGGGCGGGGTTCGAGGGCGCGCGTACTCGCGCGCCCGAGAGAATCGCCACGGAATCGAATCGTACGATCCGGTACAAAGCCACCACGCGCGCGGAGCGCACGAGATCAGTTCCGCTCGAAATGAGTTCGCGCATAGGTTAGAATTAGCCCACCAATCCGAATTAGACGACTGACGCGCGCCTCCGGCGCGCGTAGACACGGCGCCGAACTTATCCGCAACTTACAATATACTTTTGTCACCACCCGATTATACTGTCTGTATGGAAGCGGGCCGCAAGATTTTTCTGCTCGTCGGACATTCGTGTCTTACGGGATTCACCGGAGAGCTTGCGGACGTCTATGAAAAAGCGGCGAGTGAGGCAGGGCATCAGGTCAAACGTGTCAATCTCGGGGAACTTCGGTTTGATCCGGTCCTTCATAAGGGTTACGAGACTATTCAGCCGCTTGAACCCGACCTTGTTATGGTGCAAGAGAGTGTGCGTTGGGCGGAACATATCGTGGTTTTATACCCGAACTGGTGGATTAGCATGCCCGCGCTCCTCAAGGGCATGTTTGATCGGATGTGGCTCCCGGGGTTCGCGTTTTCCTTTGACAAGAAAACTCATGAGGTCATAGAATTGCTCAAGGGAAAAACAGCGCGCGTCGTCGTCGTCGATGGTTCACATAGCCCGTTCATGACAAGGCTTAACTATGGAGATTACACGAATGAGATATCGCGCGGCATTCTCGGGTTTTCTGGGATGAAAGTGCATGTGACGACGATGGGCCCGTGCGAGCACGCCAATTTGAAGCGGCATGATGAGTGGGTAGCACAGGTGCGTGAGCTCGGTATAAAAGGCATATGACCATAATGAAATTCTTGATACTCATGCACGTGATAGGCACGGTCCTTGGCGCTGGCGCGGCGACGTTCGCCGAGATTTTCTACACGCGTTTCAACAGCGACAACATCATCACCGACGACGAACGCAGAACGCTCGCAACGATCTATACCATCATGCGCCTGGGCCTTTTCCTGCTCGTTATCTCGGGCTTCGGATTCCTTCTCTATTTTCGCCTCACCGAACACGTGGAAATTTTCAGCAGCGCGCCCTTCTGGGCGAAAATGACCATCGTCGCGGTGCTTGTGATCAACTCACTTCTCCTGCAAGCCCACTGGATGCCGTTTCTTATCGGCACTGCAGTCTCGCTTACTTCGTGGTACGCCGCGCTCACGCTCGGAGTCTTGGGTAAGCTCACGACGCCATACTTTGTGATATTGGCATACTATGCAATCGCCGTCGTTCTCGTCGCACTCGGATTGAAATGGATTCGTTCCCGTCTCCACGGACCCGCAAAAGTATGACGGTGACTCTTGCCACGCTGCTTATCACCCACGTCATCGGCGGGATTATCGCTATCGGTATGCACAACGTCATCTTGATGCACCTTCTCAAGAAAACGCCTAACTATATATTCCTCTCGCGACTCGCATGGTCGGCATTCGCACTGTTCTTACTATCGTGGGCAACATCTGCGTACTACTATGTGACCTACTACGGAACTGCCGTCAAGCCGCGTATTCTCGCAGGGGCGGCGCCGTTCGCCCATACATTTTTTATGGAAACGAAGGAGCACGTTTTTCTCTTGTTGCCGTTCGTCGCTCTTTCAATCGCACTCTGTGTCCAATATTTGCGCTCCAATCCAGATGACGCACTCAGGAAGAGTACTGCGCTGCTAACATTTGTGGCGCTCGGCATCGGCGCGGCGACGGCCCTGTCCGGCATGGTTACCTCCGGCTCTATATGAACAACTCCAAATTAGCGTTATGGGTCCGTGCGGTGGCGATCGCGGCAACCGTGACGGGTGTCATGCTTGCTGTGCTCATCATTGCTGCAGAGGAAGCGCCCGCGCTCAAGAATTGGCTGAAGGCGACCTTTTATCACCATTGGCTCGGCAAGGGCGCACTCGCACTCGGTTTGTTCGTGGTTGTAAGCGTCGTGCTATCAGTACAGCGCAGAGTGACCAACCTTTCCACGACAGTATTCTACGAGGCTGTTGCCGTTTTTGTTTCTGCAGGAGTCATTGCAGGATTTTTCCTGCTCCACTTGCTCAAGCTTATTTGACAGCAGGGTGCATCATCCACCGCTCGATATCTGCGAGCGAACCGCCGGTCTTTTTTCCGGGATTAAAAATGTTGAGGGGATCAAAAATCTGCTTCGTTTCCGCAAATAATTCAAGCATTTTTGGAGGATACATCATAGGCAAAAACGGGGTACGGATGATGCCATCCCCGTGTTCTCCCGTTATGGAACCCTTGTACTTAGCGACCAGTTCGTAGATTTTAGGAGTGAGCTCCATGATGATCTTGCGATGCGCGGGATTTCCGAGATTGACCAGTGGAATGATGTGGAAATTCGCGTCTCCGATATGACCCGCTATCGTATGCATCAAATCGTATTGTGCGAGCAATGCGTTCAGCTCGGGCAAAAATCTCGGGTAGTCGTCCGGGTGGACGACGATGTCATCTATGAACGGTGCCGCATGCAGGCCGTGTACGTGTTTCCGTAATAATGCGAAACTCTCGCGCCGTATTTTCCAGTACTTCTTTTCCATCGTTCCGAGAGCAAATTGGGTGCGGATGGAAAGGTCCGCGAGTGCGGCCTGCGCCTTATGTGCTTTGCGTTGGGCCTCCTCATCGGTGTCTTCGGCGAATTCGGCAAGTAGAACAAGCTGGGGTACGCGGCGCGTCCAGAGGGCCCACACCTCCGGTAGAAGTGCACGGGCGAGAGAGAATGTCTGGCGAAAACCCAAATGCTTGAGAAATTCGTAGCCGTAACGGGCGGCAAGCTTAAAGGTGTGGTCATCGTACGATTCAAACGATTCGGGGGCAAACGTGAGTACACGCCGTACTATCTCGGGCAGCTTGCCGAGATCGGAAAGAAAGACGACAAGCATGGCATGATGCGGCTTGGTCCTCACGAGGGAAACGCGCGCGCGGGTAATGAGTCCGAGCGTGCCCTGTGAGCCCACGAGAATTTTGGTGAGATCAAACGTGCCGCTTTTTTTGTCTACGATATTCCAAAGCGAGTATCCGGCTGAGTTTTTAGTCACGTTTGGACGGGCGGCTTCAATCATGTCACGGTTCTCCGTGAGCAGTTTGTCCATGCGACGGTAAATATTGCCCTCAAGCGTCTGCGCGGTTTTCTTTTCTTCAAGTTCGGCGGTGGAAAGCGCGCGAAACGTTGCACGCGAACCGTCGGACAGAACTGTGTCGAGCTCCTGTACGTAGCGCTCCATCATGCCATACCGGAGGGTCAATTCGCCGCCCGCATTATCAGCTATCATGCCGCCGAGCGCGCACATTTCGCGCGAGGCGGGGTAGGGAGGGAGGATAGAACCGTTTTTTGCCAGCGTGAGCTTTTCAAAATCCCGGTAGTATATACCGGGCTCGGCGATAGCGTAATCCGGTCCGACCTCCCTCATCACATTCATATATTTCGTGAAAGAAACGACGACGGAATCCGTAAGAGGCCCTCCTGACATATCCGTACCTGCGGCTCTCGGAGTAAGAGAGATGTCCCCGCCACGACCTTTTTCCTCTACCGCAAAACGCACCAATGCCGCGACGTCTTCCGCATCCTTCGGTGAAACGACGAGCGCGGGTTTGCGCTCGAAAATACTGGTATCTCGGCTGAATTTTCTGAGCGTTTCGGAGTCGTTCTGCGCATCGCCTTTGATAAGTGGCGCAATGGCGGCGCGTAGATCCATAGTTTCAGTATAACACCTCACTTCTCAACAGCTTGTATGAGATGGAGAAGACGTAACAATCTTATGAGACGGAAAGATTGCACAAGTGGGTTTGTAACGGGAATCGCGGCAAGCAACACCCATGAGTGGTATTTGAGGTACGTTAGTCTATTTTTTGAAATAAGAAGCTTAATCCCGAATTCTGCAAGGAATATCACGGCAATCGCCAGGTCAATAATGTCGAACACGAACACCTGATGCGCTGTAAGGCCGTCCGTAAGCTCGAGAATCAGCAAGTAACCGCTCACAAGTGCGAGGAATCCCATGAAAAACTCAAGCCACAGATTGTGATTGAAGGGTTTCTCCTTAGCGACCATACACCTCAGCGTACTACACAGATTGCGAAATCATCGAGTTATCAACCCCATTCGATGGTCGCAGGTGGTTTGTCGGAAATACGGTAAACGACCGCGCCGACCTCGCGCACTTCGTTGGTGATGCGGCGGGAGACTTTCTCGAGAAAGTCATAGGGAAGCTGTGCGAAGCGCGCGGTGAATCCGTTGACGCTCCAGACCGCCCAGAGAGCCACCACGTGTCCGAGACCTGCTCCATCGCCCTTGCTCTCAGTGTGTCGTGAGTGTGTAAGAGTGGCGCCAGCCTGCCAGACGGTTTTGTACAGGTCAGATGCGCGCAACTCTTCTATGTAAATACCATCTATCGCACGTGCTACCCTCAGACTCTCAGCCGTGACCTCTCCTTCGATACGGACAACAAGTCCCGGGCCGGGGAAGGGATGGCGGACAAGCAGATCTTCGGGGACACCGATATCACGGCCGATGCCGCGTGCTGAATCCTTGACCTGGTCGGCGAGCGGCTGTAGTTCGGGTATGGAGAAGGTGATACCAGTATTGTGATGGATTTTTATTTCAGCGATGCGAGCGCCTGTGTCGTGTCCCATGCCGCTCTCGCGGAGGTCGGTATAGAGAGTCCCCTGGGCAATGAAGTCCGCATCGAATTGCTTTACCTCTTCTTCAAGTACTTTTGTATAAACTCCTCGCATCGCAAGGCGTTTCTCACGCATACCTACCTTTCCTGCCAGCGCCGCGAGGAATTTGTCGGTTGCGTCAACAATTTCAACGTCAATCCATTCTTGTGAAGCAAAGTACTGATTGACGAAAGCCTCGTCGTCGGGCCTGTCGATGCCGCGAATGTATACGCCTTTTAGCCGGGCTCCTGCCTCTTTGAGGAGGTATGCAACTACCGACGAGTCCGAGCCACCAGAAAGCGCTAGAAGAACTTTTTTTCCTCCGACCTTGGAAGAGAGCTCGGATATTTTTTGTTGTGCAACGCTGTGCGCGGGGAAGCGGTCTGTAATACCGCAGATTTGCATGAAATTCTCATAGATTTTTGCGCCTTCCACAGTATCGGTTACTTCAGGATGGAACTGCACGCCCCAGAGGTTTTTATGTCTTCCTGCGGCAACCGGTGTGTTGTCGGTCGAGCCCAGATTGGTGAGCGCAGAGCTTTCCTCAACTGAATCACCGTGCGTTTCGAGCACGGGAGATTCTTCGGCTACGTCTTCAAAAAGCGCATCGTTGCCAATCGTCTTGAGAGTATGAACCCCGAACTCGCGCTTCTCATGTGGTGTAACAGGTGCTCCTACATGTTTCGCCCACATCTGGAAACCGAGACATACGCCGAGTGTTGGTATGCCAAGGTCGAAGATAGTATTGTCGAACGGCGGTGGCTCATTAAATACCGAGGCTGGACCGCCGGAGAGAATAATCCCCGCGGGTGCGGCTTTTTTTACGTCCTCTGCGGATACGCTTGAAGGGTCTGCGACGACGGCGAATACGCCCAGCTTTGCGAGCTGCTGCACAATGAGGTGGTCAAATTGGGAACCCATCGAAAAGAGGAGGATGAAGTGCTTGGTCTGTCGCACGCGCATCTCTTCTGCTATCTCTCGGAGAGCTTCAGGCGTCGCTGCCTTGAAGGTGTTCAACATGAGACATTTATACCACATTTTGGCTTGAACATTAAACGATACGTTTTGGCTGTATGAGTTTTCCCCAATTTAGATGCAGATTGGGTTGCGGTGGGGTATAGTGGTATATACTCTATGACAGTGGGAAAAAGTGGGAAACAGACATTTCACGATATGTTCATCGGCGAATACGAGCACAGTCTCGACGAGAAGAAACGCATATCATTGCCAAAAGTATTCCGAAGTGGACTGGGTACAAAAGTGGTAATGACGCGTGGTTTGGACAATTGCCTTTTCGTATATTCGAGGAGTGCATGGGAGAGGGTGGCTGCGAAGCTGCAGGAACTTTCCTTTGCGCAAGCGGATACACGAGGATTCAACCGATTCATTCTTTCGGGAGCCGCAGAGGTGGAGGTAGATGGCGCAGGACGCATCCTCATACCCGACCACCAGAAAGAATTTGCAGGGTTGAAAAAGAATGTCGTCTTCGCGGGAGTCTCCGACAGAGTCGAAGTCTGGGATGCGGGACGGTGGAATGCCTACAAAGCCAAAATCGAGAAAGATGCCGAACGTATGGCGGAAACTCTCGGCTCAATTGGCGCCCTCTAACTCCTTATTTGGCAACATCTGATTGCTGGAGAATTTCAATATTGTCATGCGCACACGACGATCTCGATTCTCCGGCAATCAGATGCAGTCACCCCTCGACAAAGCTCAGGGTAAAGGCTTGTCGATGAAGGTTGGGGCGGGGCATCGCAGCGTTCTTTTACATGAAGCGCTTGAGCTTTTGGCGATTTCAAAAGGGGACACGGTCGTCGATGCAACACTCGGCGGCGCAGGTCACTCGGTTGCGATTGCAGAGAAGCTCGACAAGAGCGGTACGCTCATTGGAATAGATGCGGACCGTGATGCAATCGTACGCGGCAGGGAGTTGCTCGCAGGTGCGGCGCCTACCGTACATCTCGTCGAAATAAATTTTCGAGATATATCTGCAGCGCTTGAAAAACTCAACATCAACCAGGTCGACAAGATATTGTTTGACCTTGGATGGAGTAGCTTCCAGCTTGATGCAGGGCGAGGATTCTCACTCAAAGCCGACGAACCTCTCCTGATGACGTATTCCAAAGAGTCCAACGCGCTCACTGCCGAAAGAATAGTGAACGAGTGGGCGGAAGAATCAATTGCCGATATCATCTACGGGTGGGGCGAGGAGCGGTACTCGCGGCGCATCGCGAGATGCATCGTGGAAAGGCGGGAGAAAAAATCCTTTACGACCGCGCGTGAACTCGCTGAAGCAATCTATGAAAC
The DNA here is from genome assembly GCA_943359395.1 of Candidatus Nomurabacteria bacterium. Taxonomy (GTDB): domain Bacteria; phylum Patescibacteriota; class Minisyncoccia; order Phycocordibacterales; family UBA2100; genus UBA10103. The sequence continues at coordinate 116,753 of CALRHH010000001.1, read as the reverse complement.
AGTACCTTCGAGGTATCGATTCGGGAGGATTCATCCGGCGACGCGTACATTCCAGGCACTCCGTATAGCGGTGAATGATGAACTTGGCGCACTCTCGCAGGGATTGAGAGATGGGTGGCGCAAACTCTCAAAAGGCGGACGTATCGCGGTCATAACCTTCCACAGCATCGAGGACAGGGTGGTCAAGCAGACGTTCAAACAATGGGAAGAAGCGGGGGAAGGCAAACGAATAACGAAGAAGCCTCTCGTCGCAAGTGATGAAGAAACGACGACGAACCCACGATCAAGGAGCGCAAAACTTCGTGTAATCCAAAAAGTATAAAATATATGGGAACTCGTATTCATAAAATAAGTAAATATACCCCCTCGATATTTCAGGGAAAATTGGATTTTTCATCAGTAAGTCATGGGGTATCTCTTTCGACGGAACACCCCGCGGAGAGCCTGTTGTTCCGCCTACTCTCACTCATTCTCATCGTGGCTATCGGCGGCTACCTCTATTTCGTTTCCGCGTCTATTTTGAATGTCATTGCGCGTAGAGAAGCCTTGACGCACGTCTCGGTTATCCAAGGTTCTATAGGAGGATTGGAGCAGCGCCACTTCGAACTCTCGAGAGGAATCTCGGCGGAGTCAGGTTCCTCGCTCGGTCTCGCACCTATATCAGGAAAGACATACGTTTATCGTCCGGGCAATGTTGGAGCTGCTACAATTGCCCGTAATGAGATTTAATAATTCGCTCCTTGCCAGCGTATGAGAACGCGTTTTGTTTTTAGGACGCGGGTTTTGTGTGGATGTTTCGTCTTGGCGGCACTGCTTTTCATCGGGCAGCTCTATTTGCTCCAGATTGTTCACGGAAGCGAGTACCAAAAGAAGGCCAGCGCCCACTACACCAAATCAGATCCGGACACGGTGAACCGTGGCTCCATCTACTTCACCGCAAAAGACGGAGAGCTTGTGTCTGCCGCCGTGATGCAGACGGGGTGGCGCATCGCCATAAAACCAGACCAAACTATTGATGAGAATGCGGTATATGAAAAACTGAACGCCATTGTTCCTATCGACCGTGAACGCTTTTTCTTAAGTGCCGCAAAGAAGGGAGACCCGTACGAAGAGGTGGCGTTTCGGGTGGCAGACAATGCGACAAAAGAGATTCGCGCACTCAAAATACCCGGGCTTTTGCTCGTGCAGGACCAGTGGCGATTCTACCCCGCACGGGAGCTCGCGGCGCAAGCCATAGGATTCGTGGGGTATCAGGGAGACGCGCGCGTCGGAGTCTACGGTCTCGAGAAGAGCTGGCAGGATACGCTTGTTCAAAAACAGGACGGACTCTATATCAATCCATTCGCTGAGATTTTCACGAATCTTCAGGCAGCCGTTTCGACAAATCCTGAAGGTCACGAAGGTTCAATAATCACCTCCATCGAACCATCTGTTCAGCGGACGCTCGAGACAACTCTCGACGATCTTATGAAAAAGTACACTCCGCGTATTACAGGGGGCATTATTATGGACCCGCATACGGGAGAGATACTGGCGATGGCAGGTCGTCCCGCTTATGATCCGAATACATACAGCACGGTCGCGAATCCTGCAGTTTTCCAAAATGCGATTGTCGAGAGCACCTTTGAGATGGGCTCTATTATGAAGCCACTTACGATGGCAAAAGGAATAGATAAAGGAGTCATTACTCCGGCAACCACTTACAGTGACAAGGGCTGTATCGAGAAGAGCGGTAAAAAGATTTGCAATTCAGACAAGAAGGCGCACGGGACTATATCAATGCAAGTTGTACTCAATCAATCGCTCAACACGGGGGCGTCCTTTGTCGAAGATAGAATAGGAAATACTGAATTTGGTGAATTCGTGCGTTCCCTCGAACTTGGCAAAAAGACGGGCATCGATTTGCCGAGCGAGGCGGTCGGTCAACTCAAGGCACTCGATAATGGATATGATGTGGACTATGCGAGCGCATCTTTCGGCCAAGGGATAGCCGTCTCGCCGATAGCAATGGTTCGTGCGCTTTCGACACTCGCAAACGGAGGAGTACTTCCCAATCCGCACGTAGTTACGGCAATAAAATTCCCGAACGGAATTATCCGCTCAATAGATGTAGGTCAAGGGCCGCAAGTCTTGAGCTCCACCTCGACGGAGGCTGTGACAAAAATGCTCGTCGAGAGCTACGACACCGCCCTCATCGGCGGAATCCTCAAAGAAGAACACTACTCGCTCGCGGCAAAGACCGGTACCGCGCAAATCGCGATACCTGGTGGCGGAGGATACTATACCGACCGCACACTGCACTCATTTTTCGGATACCTTCCCGCTAATAACCCAAAATTTATCGTCCTTCTCTTCGCCGTGGAGCCTCACGGTCAGGCGTTTGCATCTGCGACGCTCTCACATCCGTTTTCCAATCTCGCAAAATACCTCATCAATTACTACGGTATTCCACCGGATAGGTGAAGAAAGCTTGCAGCTGACAGCTTGTAGCTTGTAGAAGGACGTTGAAAACAAGTCGTTATTACTGTAAATTGCATTAGCTGTAAGCTACTAGCTACCAGCTACTCAAGGCCCTATCGTCTAACGGTTAGGACGGAGCCTTCTCAAGGCTTAAATCGGGGTTCGATTCCCCGTAGGGTCAAAAAAGATTACATTTCAAAATAAAACAGAAAGGCAAATGGAACGAGTGCGGCGGCGATTTGAAGAGCGAGGACTTGAAGCGCTACTTTTGTATTACGCGGCAGCCATTTGATTGCAAAGAGAACGATAATCGGTACTTGCCCCGCCATGAGTAGTTGGAAGAGGTGGGCGGTCGTTCCTTCGTCCGCTTCGCGAACGATGCCGAAGACGGCGACATGACCAAGGAGGAGAGTAAGGGCGGCACAAGACATTGCGAGCGGAATCCATGCGCTTGGTTGTCTGAACAGTCTTTTCATGTGTTCATTGTACTCCTTTGGTATAGTGTTTGCATGAAAGCAGCGGCAGGTAATACATCGGAAGGGCACACTTATCAAGTGCTTCTTTTTTATAAATACGTGGATGTCGCGAATCCAGAAGAGCTTGCTGCCTATATTCGTTCGCTCGCCACGCGGCTTTCGCTCACGGGGCGTGTCATCGTCGCACATGAAGGAATCAATGGAACGCTCGAAGGTACGACGGAGCATACGGAGAAATTTGTTGCGCAATTTTTTACAGACGTTCGATTTTCTGATGTGCAGATAAAGCGCAGCACGGGGACGGGGAAAAGTTTCCCGTCGCTCCGCGTAAAAGTGCGCAAAGAGATAGTCGGTACGGGATTCAGCGAAGAAGAGGCAAATCCTCGCGTACGTACTGCCCCGCGCATATCGCCCGAAGAGCTGCGCGCGTGGTATGAGGATCAGCGTGACTTCGTAGTCGTAGATATGCGCAATGCATACGAATTTGCTTCAGGGCATTTCAAAAATGCGGTGGAGCCCGGAATCTCAGCATCGCGCCATTTGCCGCTTAAGGTCGGGAAGCTGGAGCCGCTCAAGGATAAAACGATAGTCACAGTGTGCACGGGAGGCGTACGCTGCGAAAAGATGGCGGCGTATCTGATGCACAAGGGTTTCAAAAACGTACGGCAGCTCGACGGAGGCATTCATACGTACATGGAGAAGTATCCGGGTAGGGACTTTTTGGGGACGCTTTACACGTTTGACCAACGACTCACCATGCATTTTGGGGGGACAAGGGAAGTGGTAGGAAAATGTCACTTGTGTGGGGTAGCTTCCGAAGCGTACGCAGATTGCGCTGAGGCCACGTGCCACCTCCATTTTATTGCCTGTGAAAATTGTCGGGATGCAGAGGGAAGGGCATACTGCAGTCAGGAGTGTAAGACGGCTTTCGTATGAACATCACGTCTGCAGAGTTTGTAAAAGGTATCAGGGGCAGCGATGCGATACTCAGCGAAGCCGTTCCCTCGGTTGCCTTCATCGGTCGCTCGAATGTCGGCAAATCAAGCATTTTGAATGCGCTTACAGGAAAGCCCGGCATGGCACGCGTGGGCGACAAACCGGGCAAGACCACAGAAATAAATTTTTTTCTCATCAATAGGACGCACTATTTTGTCGATTTGCCAGGCTACGGATATTCGATGGGCGAGCGTGGGCAACGAGAGAAGCTACGAAAACTCATTATTTGGTACTTCACCTCGGGAGAAGTGCGCCCGTATATGGTCGTGCTGATACTCGAATCCAAAGCGGGGCTCACGAAATTCGATGAGCAGATGATAGGGGTGCTCAAAGAACAGGGACACCCGTATGTCATCGTGTTGAACAAGGTCGATAAGTTGTCCCAGAAGGAGTTGCAGCTGCGAGTTGCCAAAATAAAAGAGAAGAGCGGCGGCACAGTCATTCAGACGTGCGTCCCGACGGGGAAGGGAATCAGGGCTCTCCGGGACGCTCTCCTTGGGAGTGTATAATCTTGCTCATGTCACGAATACTAGTCTCCGGCTCTATCGCGTACGACCGCATCATGGATTATGCGGGGAATTTCACCGATTCATTCAAGGCAGACAAACTGCACACTTTGAGCGTAAGTTTTCAAGTAGAGAGAATCAAGGAAGATTTTGGCGGATGCGCGGGGAATATCGCATACAATCTGAAGCTTCTTGGCGAAGAACCGGAGATGGTGGCAACGGCCGGCTCCGATTTCGGTCGTTACGCGGAATACTTACGAAAGCTGGGAATTTCTCCCGATTCGATACATATCAATCCCTCCGACCTCACTTCAGTCGCACATATCGTAACTGATCGTGCCAATAATCAGATTGCCGCTTTTGCGATGGCCGCAGGCGCGACGGTATACGGTGAGATGCCCGAAGGCGATTTCAAGTGCGGGGTCCTTGGAGCGGGATGTGTGCCAGATACCGTTGAGATTGCCGGGTACGCGAAAGCCAGAGGCATCAAATACTACATTGATGCGGGGCAAGCACTCCCCGCCTTTTCGTCAGGCGACCTGAGTAGCGTTATCACAGGCGCTGCTGGGCTCTTCTGTAATGACTACGAACTGAGCCTTACCCAAGAAAAGACAGGGTGGAATGAGTCGGCGCTTTTGGAGCGGACACCTTTACTCGTCGTCACGCTCGGCGCACAAGGCTCCCGCATAGTAACGAAAGGTGGGGCGATTGAAGTCTCCGCTGTTCCCATAGAAAGACTCGTCGATCCCACCGGGGCGGGTGATGCACATCGTGCAGGATTTATAAAAGGGATTATCTCAGGACTTTCACTCAAAGAATGCGGACAGTTGGCGAGTACGGTTGCCGCATACGCGGTCGAGCAGCAGGGGACGCAGAATCACCGCTTTACGATTCCAGAATTAAAGACGCGTTACGCGGCAGCCTATGGCGAGCCGGTCGCTCTGTAGGTATACCCCGTGAGATAGAAGTGTTCTGATCACGCTAAAACGTGAAAGTGTTTATCTCATGGGGTATACTGACCACAATGGAATCTGACATCAAGGATACTGGGCTCGCTGCGGAGGGCAAACGACGCATCGAGTGGGCGGAGCGCGACATGCCCGTTCTTCGAAGCGTGCGAGCGCAATTCGAAAAAGACCAGCCTTTCAAAGGGAAGACGCTTGCTGCGGTTCTCCATGTCACGGCGGAGACTGCAAACCTCGTCCGCACGCTCAAGGCAGGTGGCGCCAATGTATTCCTTGCGGCATCAAATCCGCTTTCTACTCAAGATGATGTAGCGGCGAGTTTGACGCAAGATTACGGCATCCCGACGTTTGCGATAAAAGGGGAGAGTAAGGAAACATTTTTCAAACACATTGAGGCTCTCATCGCGCAAAAGCCCGTACTCACCATGGACGATGGAGCAGACCTCCTAACTACGATTCACCAGAATCATGCGGAGCTTTTGCCTACTATGCTCGGCGGTACTGAGGAGACGACCACAGGAGTCATTCGTCTCCGTGCCATGCACAAGGCAGGCGCCCTCAAGATGCCGATTGTTGCCGTCAATGACGCGAAAACAAAAAACATGTTTGACAACCGTTACGGCACAGGCCAATCCACACTTGACGGCATCATACGAGCGACTGATATTTTGATAGCAGGAAAGACCGTCGTTGTCGCCGGATTCGGGTGGTGCGGCAAGGGTCTTGCAATGCGTGCGCGCGGAATGGGGGCAAACGTAATTGTTACGGAGATTGATCCGATAAAAGCTCTCGAGGCGGCTATGGAAGGCTTCCGCGCGATGCCGATGCTCGAAGCCGCAAAAGAAGGCGACCTTTTCTGCACCGTGACAGGCAATATCAACGTCATCGGCGCGGAGGAATTCAAAATGATGAAAGACGGCGCAATCGTCTGCAATGCCGGACACTTCGACGTAGAGATAAACCTCGAAGACCTCAAGAATATCGCAGAGGGCGCGCCACAAGAGGTACGGAATTTCGTACAGGAATACAAAGTGGGGGGGAATCGTATTTACGTTCTGGCCGAAGGACGCCTCGTAAATCTCGCGGCTGCCGAAGGGCATCCCGCAAGCGTCATGGACATGAGCTTCGCGACACAGGCGATGGGCTCTGCGTGGATGGCAACTCAAGAAGCGCCGCTTGCGCCCGGCGTGTATGACGTGCCAGAAGAGATGGAAAGGATGATAGCGTCGCTCAAGCTTGCATCAATGGGACAGAATATCGACACACTCACCGAAGCGCAAGAAAAATATCTCGCGAGCTGGCAGGAGGGGACGTAGGCACTCGTCCGCGTATGTACAAGCGTGTTGTCGTTAAAGTCGGGACAAAAGTCCTCTCAAAAAAGGACGGCACGCTCGATGAGCGCGTGCTGAAACGTCTTGTAGACCAGATTTCTCTCTTGAAGAGAAAAAATATTGAAGTTATTCTCGTTACTTCGGGCGCAGTCGGTTCGGGTCGGAGTTTGCTCACCCTTACACGCAAGGAAACCGTTCCAGACAAGCAGGTATACGCGGCGATAGGTCAGGTCAAATTGATGAACACGTATTCCAAGTTATTCGCAAAACACGGCTATCTGTGCGCGCAGGTCTTGGCGACTAAAGAAGATTTTCGCGACCGCGAGCATTATTTGAACATGAAAAACTGCCTTTCGGGCTTATTGTACGACAAGGTCATCCCGGTGGTGAATGAGAATGATGTTGTCGCCATCAGAGAACTCGTTTTCACGGACAACGATGAATTATCGGGGCTCGTGGCCCTTCAGCTCAAGGCGCACAATCTCATTATTCTTAGTAGCGTTGCGGGCGTATTAGACGATTCATCGAGTGTAATACCAGAGATTACGGGAAGAACCTTGGCGTCTTTCCGAAAATTTGTGACCTCGGCAACCTCAACCGGTGGGCGGGGTGGGATGGTAAGCAAATTCGCAGTTGCCAAAAAGCTTATGTCTAAGGGTATTGCTGTTCACGTTGCCGATGGCAAGCGCAAGAATGTGCTTTCGGATATTATCAAAGGTGTGGCGGTCGGAACGGTATTCATTCCGCGCAAGGAGACAACGTGATGAGATATATGCGCTCGTGTTTCCATATAGAAATTACGACTCCCAAGAAAATCCTCTTGAACGGACTCTGGTTCGGGCCGAAGAAACCAAAGCGGGTAATCGTATGGGTGCACGGCCTCGGGAGTTCGATGTTCAGTAAACTTGGGATTGTCGACCGGCTTGTGGACAAAAATACGACCGTGCTTATGTTCAACAATCGCGGACACGACAAGGTTACCAGTGTGAGACGGACGAACGGTGCCTACGTTAGAGCGGGGGCTGTCCACGAGGTCTTTACTGATTGCGTCGATGACATTCAGGGCGCAATCAATTTCGCTAGGAAGCAAGGTGTAAAAGATGTGTACCTCGTCGGGCACTCCACCGGTTGTCAAAAGGCGGTGTACTGGGCATCGAAGAAAGGGCGCGGCGTTCGGGGCGTCATTATTCTCGCGCCCATGAGCGATTATTCGGCCGAATTGATGGCGCAAGGAAATAAGGTCATCCAAAAAGCCGCCGCAGAGGCTCGTGCATATATGCAAAAGGGCAAGAAACACGTCATGCTGCCGGAAGATGTGTGGCGCTGGCCGTGGATAGCCGATGCACAACGGTTCTTAAGTCTGTATTCAGGGAACAGCGCCGAGGAAGTATTTACGTATTGGGATGCTTCAAGGAATCCACGAACTGTCAAATCGGTTCGCATACCGATATTGGTCATGCTCGCAGAAGAAGAGGAATTCTCCGACATACCGGCAAAAGAAATCGCATCATGGTTCGAAAAGCATCTCTATACAGGTGAGGTCGTTATCATCCCAAAGGTGGGACACGGTTTCAAAGGCGGCGAGAAGAAGGTCGCCGCACACATCCGGCGCTTCATTGGAGCCTGAGTTGTGTTACTATATCGGCACTTATGGCTGTTGAGAACGCAGTGCAAGGAGCGGCAGAACAAGCGGGTTCGGGCATTCACGTCGCTATATCGGCTGAAAAGCTCGGCGAATTTTTCGGGATTCCCATCACCAACACTCTCATCACGAGCTGGCTCGTCATCGCGATTCTGGTCGCGGTCGCTTTTCTCGTACGCGGTAAGCTCAAGATGATTCCAGGAAAATTTCAGACACTCATGGAGACGATGGTCGAATTTGTATACGACTATGTCGCAGAAACGCTCGAAAGTAGGGACATGGCGCGCAAATTTTTGCCGCTTCTTCTCACGATTTTTCTTTTTGTCTTCGTCGGCAACATGATTCACTTCCTGCCAGGCATTGGTTCTATTGAATATCACAACCATCCGCTCTTGCGGGCGCCAAATACTGACCTGACTGTGCCGCTTGTGCTAGCACTCGTCTCATTTTTCGTTATTGAAATTACGGGTATTCTTGCTATCGGCTTTTGGAAGTACAGCAGCAAATTCATTCAAAATCCCTTCAAAAATCCGATAGGATTCGCCGTAGGCATGATTGAACTTATCGGTGAGCTTGTACGCGTTATTTCTCTCTCATTCCGACTCTTCGGTAATATCCTCGCGGGCGAAATCATTATCGCTGTCGCCATTTACTTTGCTCCATACTTGCTCCCTGTACCTCTTATGATGTTTGAGATATTCATCGGATTCTTGCAGGCCGCAATCTTTGCGCTCCTTACGCTGTTTTTCATCAAGCTCGCTATCATGGAGCCTGAGCATCACTAAGATGACTGTCCACAGAGGCATTTTTCATGATGGTGTGATATAGTGGCGGCATCAATTAATAACCAGTAAGCCTCTTTATTATGGATATTGAAGTAGCAAAAACACTCGGAATGGCAATCGCTGTCGGTCTCGGCGTCATCGGTCCCGGTATCGGTCTCGGTATTCTCGTTGGCCGTGCGCTCGAAGCGATAGGACGCAATCCGGAAGCCGCGGGCAAGATTCAGACGACGATGTTTATCGGTATCGCGGTCACCGACGCGCTCGCGATTTTCGCTTTAGTGATAGGATTTATTATTAAATTTACCTAGTCGGTAAATTTAATTCCCCGTCATGAGCGAGCTATTCGCAGCGTTTGGTATCAACTGGCAACTGCTCTTGGTGCAGGCTATTAATTTCGGGCTCCTACTCTTCGTCCTCTGGTATTTTCTCTACACGCCGATACTCAAACTCATAGATGACAGGCAGAAGAAGATTGCCGACGGCGTGAAGATCGCGGAGGCTGCAGATATGAAGCTCGCTGACGCGAAAGCGGAGAGCGAGGAAATCGTGGGAGGTGCTGCACGTGAGGCGGAAGCACTCGTCGCATCGGCCCGCAGTCGTGCGGATGAGAAGGGGAATGAAATTGTGAAGGCTGCGGAAGCTCGTGCGGATACCGTTCTCAAGGAGGCGAACGCGCGCGCAGAGGAGGCGAAGCGCATAGCGCTCTCCGAAAGTTCAAAGGAGATTGCTCGAGCTGCTGTGCTCGCTGCGGAAAAGATTCTCAGAGAGAAATCAGCATAGTTCGACTACGCTCACTATAAATAATTATGGAAACGGCATACGCACAAGCTTTATGGAAGATGGTAGACGGAGGTATGACCTCTGCGAAAGCTGTACACGCACTTCAGGAGACGCTCAAGATGCATGGTCGGGAGGCACTCCTGCCACGCATCGCGAGAGCATTCGCTCGTATCGCAGAACGTGAAGCGAAGCGAGGCGACGTCATCCTTACCGTTGCACGTGAGAAGGACGAACGGCATGCACACAAAGAGGTAAGGGGCTTACTCTCGGCTATGGGAATCGAGGTAAAAGACCTCAAGACGCAAATTGATGATACGCTCATCGGCGGTTGGCGTCTCGAGGGCAGGGAACAATTGGTGGATGCAAGTTACAAGAATCAATTATTGGAACTATTTAACCGGGCGACCGCATAGCATATGAATTCATCAACGGTAGAAAAGATAATCAAGGAAATCGGAAACATCGCGCACGCGCACGAAGGTGAGCATGTGGGACGCGTGGTTGCAGTCGGCGACGGAGTCGTCGCCATCGACGGGCTCTCCAAAGCGGTGATGAGTGAGGTGCTCATTTTTGAAGAAGGGAAGGGGCAGAAACTCTCCGGAGCGATGGAAGGGCGGGGAGAGTTATCCGGTCTTGTCCTCAACCTTGAAGAGGACGGTGTCCGTGCGACAATTCTCGGCGACACATCCCGAGTTGTTGAGGGTATGACGGTCAAATCGACCGGAAAAATCCTTTCTGTCCCATCGAGTGAGGAATTGCTCGGTCGCGTGGTCAATGCGCTCGGCGAACCAATCGACGGCAAAGGCCCTTTCAAGAAAACGACGCTCATGCCTATCGAGCGGCAGGCAGCGGGTGTTATCGACCGCAAAGGCGTATCGGTGCCGCTCGCGACAGGCACTAAGGCCATTGATGCAATGATTCCAATTGGTCGCGGCCAACGTGAACTCATCATCGGTGACCGTGGCACGGGCAAGACGACTGTTGCAATAGACGCCATCATCAACCAGAAATACGAACCCGAAGCTACCCGCCCTATCTGCATCTACGTCGCCATTGGACAAAAGGAATCAAAAACTGCCCGCATTTCGCAGCAACTTCGCGAACAGGGCGCAATGAAATACACAATCATCGTTGACGCTCCCGCGTCGGCTCCCGCCGCGCTTCAGTATCTGGCGCCGTTCTCCGGCGTTGCCATCGGCGAATATTTCATGGACAAAGGGCGCGACGTCCTCATCATTTACGATGACCTTTCGAAGCAGGCCGTAGCATATCGTCAGCTCTCACTCCTCTTGCGTCGTCCGCCCGGTCGCGAGGCATATCCGGGCGACGTGTTTTATTTGCACTCACGTCTTCTTGAACGCGCATGCCGTCTCAGCGAGGAGAAGGGCGGTGGTTCTATTACCGCGCTTCCAATCATCGAGACACAGGAAGGCGACGTCTCTGGTTACATTCCGACAAACGTCATCTCCATCACTGATGGTCAGATGTTTCTCGTGACAGACCTTTTCAACAAAGGCATCAAGCCGGCCATCGACGTAGGCATCTCAGTTTCCCGCGTGGGTTCTGCGGCGCAGACGAAGGCTATGAAAGGTGTTGCGGGCGGTATCAAGCTTGAGCTTGCACAATTCCGCGAACTCGAAGCGTTCATGCAGTTTGCATCGGACCTCGACAAGGCAACAGCAGACCGTATCGAGTCGGGCCGACGCATGGTGGAAGTCCTGAAGCAAAAAAACGGTCATCCGATACCGATGGAGAAGCAGGTCGCGGCTCTGTACGCAGCGGGACATGCCTTCTTCATCGATGCTCCTGTAAACAAAGTGACCGAGGTTGAGCAGCAATTCATGGACTTTCTCGATGGGCAGTACTCGAAGACGCTCGCCGGCATCAAAAAGACAGGGCAGCTTTCAGAGGATGCCAAGAAAGAGTTAAACAAATCGATGGAAGAGTTTAGGCTTGCTCACGAGGAGTTGTTTAGCATCAGTAAGTAGACAACCCTTCGACAGGCTCAGGGTATAAGAGCTTGTAGTTCGTAAACTCACAACAATCTCTAATATGGCAAATCTCAAAAGCATAAAATCGAAAATCCTCTCGTATAAAAAGACGGGAACGGTCACGCACGCGATGGAGGCAGTGTCGGCGGTGAAGATGCGCAAGGCGCAGGGGCGTGCTCTTTCCACGAGAGCTTACGCGCGAGCGGCACTCCGCGTACTTTCGCACATCGCGGGAAGCGTCGACGTAGAGCGTCATCCGCTCGTTCACAAAGACCCGAGCAAAGACATGACCTGCATCGTCCTCGTGACGAGCGATAAAGGTCTTGCCGGAAGCCTCAACGCTGCGGTGCTTCGCAAAGTTCAGGAATTTATCAGAGAGCACAGTTTGTCACCGCAAAACCTCGAGTTTATTTGTCTCGGCAGGCGCGGCCACGAATTCGCTCAGCGCAACGGGTACCGCGTGCTCCAGTATGAGACCAATATTACCGACGGAATTCTGGAACTCGAAGTTCGCGACATAACAAATCGAATTACTGCGCTGCAGATTTCGGGAGACGCCCGCAAGGTGTACATGGCGTACACGAATTTTCGCTCGACGTTCGAACAGGAGCCCATCATGCGACAAATACTGCCCTTGCGTAGACAAATTCTTCAGGAAATCGTCGAAGGTATCGTTCCTGAGAAGGGGAAGTATTCTGCTTTGGCCGATTCAGACCTAAGAACTGGAGCTATCGGCGGCGCCGCCGCGTACACGATGGAACCTGATGCGACCAGCGTGCTCGCGGAAGTACTCCCGAAGCTTGCCAATGTGGCGGTATTTCACGCGCTTCTCGAGACCAAGGCGTCGGAGCACAGCGCGCGCATGGTTGCGATGAAGAATGCGACCGACAAAGCGCGCGACATGGCAAAAGGTCTCACCCGCACATTCAACAAAGTCCGCCAAGCCGCGATTACACGCGAAGTCTCCGAGATAACATCAGGCATCGAGGCGATGCGCTAATATGCGCGAGCTTTTGGTTGCGACCAGCAATAAGGGGAAACTTTCGGAAATGCTTACGATACTTGCGGGAGTGCCGTTCACTATCTTGACGCTTGCTGATGTGAATGCTGGCGGGGACGTCTCAGAGATAGGGGAGACGCTTGAAGAGAACGCGATACTTAAAGCAAAGACGTATGGCGCTCGCACGGGGAAATTGACCATCGCAGAAGATACCGGTCTTGAAGTCGATTTTTTAAATGGAGGCCCTGGTATACGGACAGCTCGATATGCGGAGGGAAGCGATGACGACAGAAATCAAAAATTGTTACGCGAGTTGCAGAATGTGCCCAAGGAGGAGCGGGGAGCACAATTCCGCACCGTCGCTGCCCTTTACAACCCCGAGACAGGCGAAGTGCGCACGAGCGAAGGTGTCTGCCGGGGGAGCATTGCCTCAGGAGAGAAAGGAAAACAAGGCTTCGGGTACTCCCCGGTATTTTTTGTAGACGAATTGGGAAAGATGATGGCCGAGCTTGATGCGGAAACCCGTAATTCCATAAGTCATCGCGGTAAGGCGCTTACAAAAATGAGAGACGTCCTCCTTGCCGATTTCGTTTAGTTTAGTATTATTCAACCATTCATTTTTGCTTCTTGTATGTCTAAAGGAACCATCACTCAAATTATCGGACCAGTCGTTGACGTTCGTTTCGACGACGGACTTCCTCCCATTCAGAATGCGCTTGAAGTGAAGCATAAGGGCGGGCGACTCGTCCTCGAAGTAGCGCAACACCTCGGACAGAATCGTGCGCGCTGCATCGCCATGCAGGATACGGCGGGCCTTGCGCGCAACACAGAAGTCACGGACACGGGGGCGCCTATCTCGGTACCGGTCGGCAACGCGGCTCTCGGTAGAATGTTTAATGTCATCGGTGAGCCGATTGACGGTATCGCGGATGTACCAAAAGATTCCAAACGTCTCCCGATTCATCGCGATCCGCCGGCATATGTACGTCAGTCAACCAAGGCAGAACTCTTCGAGACTGGTATCAAAGCCATCGACCTTTTGGCGCCTTTCATCAAGGGGGGAAAGGCGGGCCTCTTCGGCGGAGCGGGCGTTGGAAAAACAGTGCTCATTCAGGAGTTGATACACAATGTCGCATCGGAGCACGGCGGTTACTCAGTGTTTGCAGGGGTCGGCGAGCGCGTGCGTGAAGGGAATGACCTTTACCACGAAATGAAGGATTCCGGTGTGCTCGACAAGACCGCGCTTGTGTTCGGACAGATGAATGAAGTGCCGGGTGCCCGCGCACGTGTCGCACTCTCCGGCCTCACGATGGCGGAAGCCTTCCGCGACGAGGGGGGTAAAGACGTCCTCTTTTTCATGGACAACGTATTCCGTTTCGTACAGGCGGGCTCTGAAGTGTCGTCACTTCTCGGTCGCGTACCGTCAGCAGTGGGTTACCAGCCGACATTGGCAGAAGAAATGGGTATTCTTCAAGAACGCATTACTTCGACCACGGAAGGTTCTATCACCTCGGTGCAGGCAATCTACGTGCCGGCCGACGATGCCACTGACCCGGCTCCCGCCACTACATTCGCTCACCTCGATTCGACCATCGTGCTTGACCGTGGTCTTGCAGCACTCGGCATTTATCCTGCTATCTCTCCGCTCGACTCGGGTTCGACTGCGCTTACGCCGGAGATTGTCGGCGAAGAGCACTATCGCGTGGCCAACGAGACTCGCCGCGTACTCCAGCGCTACAAAGACCTCCAAGACATCATCGCCATTCTTGGTATCGAAGAGCTCTCCGAAGAAGACAAAAAGCTTGTCTATCGCGCACGCAAAATTCAGCGCTTCCTCTCCCAGCCGTTTGCGGTCGCAGAGACGTTCACGGGGGCGAAGGGTAAATACGTTTCGCTCGCCGATACCGTACATAGCTTCGCGGAAATATTGGAAGGAAAACACGATGCACAGAATGAGCAAGCATTTTATATGAAAGGGGGAGTGAACGAAGTCGTATCGTCATAAAGCAGGTTCATGGCTGTTCATCCAAATACATTTCATCTGACTATAGCGAGTGTCGGAGAGACACGCTTTGACGGTGCTGCGGTCTCCGCCACACTTCCGGGCACTTCAGGACAATTCACCGTCCTCGCACACCATGAGCCGTTTGTGACTACTCTTAAGGGCGGCACCATCGTCGTTCGCCTCAACGATGGAGAGCACAAAGAGTTCGCAATTGAAAATGGTGTACTCGAATGTTCGAGGAGTCGCGTGGTCGTGTTGCTGTAGTTTTGTTTTCAACAGCAACGAGTGAACACCGTCTGTGGGGCGGTACAATGAGCGGAATGCGCTCCACGGCCATACTCTTTGTCGCACTTCTTTTTGTTGCGGTACCTTCGTCGCTTTTTGGCGCAGAAGACCCGAAGCCGAAACCGATAACAGGTAGCAACGACAAATGTCTCGATGAGAAAATAGCAGTCGTTGACGGCAGGCTCGTACTCGCACAGGGAAGAACGGATACAGAACGGTACAGAGTATGCCGCACCATCTCAGGGGGCTGTAATCTAAAGAGAGATCAGGCTAAGGAATGCACCTGCGGAAGAATGATATACGTCACGCTTGAAAAGAAGACGCTCCTTCTCAATAAGTGCGATCCTGATATGCAGAAAAAGCTCGCCAAAGCTCTGGGGGGTGGGGCCGACGCGATGGCGGCATTTGCGGCGCAAGCCCAAATATCCGAACGTATTCGAGACGTAGACACCTCCACCCAGAGCGGCAGAGAGCAGCTTTCCCAGATACTCCAAAGCTATGGGGTATCTCAGACCGACGCCGACGCCAAAGTAAACGACGCCGAGAAAGCCGCCGAGGTGCAGGCACAGCTTCAGAAATTCGTTAGCACGTCAGATACCGGTGAAGCTAAGAGAGTCGCGGATGAACTTGGCTTTAAACTCAACAAGGATCTGACAGACGAGGTGCGTCTAGACCCAAGAAAATACGCCGCAGTCCTGACTGAAGAAGAGCTGGATCGCGCACAACTTGCAGTACCGACCACTTTCCGCGAAGTAGTGAAGGGGGTCGTTGCTGATGCCCTCGCGCCACTCTGTGGGCAATTGGGCGGATGCAGCGATGTTGCCTGCCAATACAATCCCGGTACGCTTACGTGTCGCACAAATAATCCCGGCGCCATCACGTGGGCACCATGGGAAGCAAAGTATGGCGGGCAGCCGTGCGGCCAGAACAACAACACGACCTGTTTCCCGAATCTTGAAAGCGGGCTTGCTGCGAAGATTGACCTGCTAACCAGCTCCAGGTATCTAGGAGGCGATAACAACACCATTTTGAGGTTATTATGCAACGGATATGCCCCAAATGCGGCAGGCAATAATTGCGCCGCCTACGCGACATTTGTTCAGAATCAAACAGGTATTCCTATGAATCAGACCATAGATCCGAAGAATCCCGAACAAGTAGGGAAGATAGTGATGGCGATGGCGCGTATGGAAAACGGAAAATTCGTCCCCTTTACTCCTCAGCAACTTGAAAATGCAATGGCGATGGTCTATGGAGGGAAACTGCCTAACGGTACTCCCGGCTTTATACCGCAGATAGCATACGGCACAAACGGAGGGACTCAATTCGGTTCTCCATTTAGTACAAACTATTCGGCTTCGCCTGCCGTGGTCGGGTATGGAAGTGCGTTTGGAGGCGCAGCTCCCGCCCCTGTCGCGCAATCTTCGTACTCACAGCCAACTGCGACTCCAGCTTCGCAAAACCTCACTCAAAATGTAGTCAACACTCAAAACCAAGGCACATCGACTCAGTCGGAGGTGGCGAAGCAGCTCCAAGAGGCGCTCCAAAATCCCGACGCTAAGACTGTGGTAGCGCTCTCTCCGGCA
Organism: Candidatus Nomurabacteria bacterium; assembly: GCA_943359395.1. Lineage (GTDB taxonomy): Bacteria > Patescibacteriota > Minisyncoccia > Phycocordibacterales > UBA2100 > UBA10103. The sequence continues at coordinate 99,945 of CALRHH010000001.1, read as the reverse complement.
AATATCGTCATTCAGCAAAAAGAAGTGACGAGAGGTAATCCGATATCGGTCTCATGGACGAGTGTGGGCATGAGTACGGACATCCCGTGTGTGCTTCGGGCAAATTCGACACGCATCGCCGACGGTAACCAAGGCTCAAGAGTTGTCCCGACAACCCAAGCGACGCGAGTTGGTTCGCTCATCTTTACGCTCGCATGTACTACCTCTTCCGGCGTGACCTTTCAGAGGACGGCGGCTGTGATGGTGCGCTAGCTGTAGAACGCATATGAGCTTCAAGAAAACAGTGGAAGATTTTACCTGCGAGCACTGTGGTGCGCATGTGAAAGGGGACGGATACACGAATCACTGTCCGCAGTGTCTCTGGAGCAAGCATGTAGATGTGGAGCCGGGAGACCGTGCGGCCGCATGCGGAGGGATGATGAGACCGGTAATACTCGAAGGCTCCACAGGCACATATCGCATCATTCAACACTGTGGACGGTGTGGCATCTCGCGGCCCATAGGAGTTTCGAAAAGAGACGATATGGAGGCAGTTCTCGCTCTTGCGGGAAATCGATAGCGTGGCATCATTGCTCCATGTCCGATCCGCGTCACAATGACAAAGATACAGACGCTGACGACG
>CALRHH010000001.1:0-99313 GCA_943359395.1 Candidatus Nomurabacteria bacterium | reverse complement strand
GACGACGTCTCAATTTTGAGTCTCTTCAATGCGCAAACATATAAACCATGGTCGACAATCCCGCACTATTACGGCGACTCCGTACGGCAGCTCCTTCTCGGGGCAGCCGCTCTCATGATTGTCCTCTCGCCTCTCTATAGCGATACTCTGCGCCTCCAATTTCCATTTATCGTCATTGGGGCGCTTCTTGCCGTGGCAGTTGCGGCTCTCATGAATCCACGCGACCGATGGATTGTGCTGGCAAGTGCCACTCTTTCGGGCGTCGGTCTCGCTATCTATGCTATGTGGGGGATGTCCGGATACGACAGCATTAGTCCCGTTGCTTTCATAATGCGGCTCGCGGTCGCTGTCGTATTTCTTTTTGCGTTCTATTTCAGCATGAAAACTCTACGCGCATTCATGATGCAGCAAATAGGTAAGAAAGAGACCATAGATGAGTTTGAGGAAGATGACGTGAAAATTGAGCAAGAGATGCTGGAGCGTGAACGAAAGTTTCAGGATAAAAAATACTTAGGACGGTAGCGCGGGTATGCAGAGAAAGAAGATTTTTGTGCTTCTGGGGCACCCAGACAAAAGTGGTTTTTGCGGAGAAATTGCCGACGCTTATTGTGAAAGCGCTCGTTCCGCAGGGCACACCGTAGAGCGTCTCAACATCGGTGATATGCAGTTTGATCCCATACTACATATGGGGTATCGCGCACGCCAAGAACTCGAGCCCGACCTCATGCGTTTTCAGCAGCTTGTGACGGAGTCCGAGCATTTCGTTGTCGTTTATCCCGTATGGTGGGTTGGGATGCCTGCCGCACTAAAAGGAATATTTGACCGAGCTTGGCTTCCCGGTTCCGCCTTCCGCTATATAAAGACTAAGGCAGGGAAGCGCACCATTTTCTGGCAGCGACTTTTCCGCGGCAAGTCCGCCCGCACCATCATCGCGAGCGGTACGCATCCGTGGCTTGTGCGCCTTTTGCCAGGCAACGTCAACGCCCAGTTGAAGTGGGGGATACTGTGGTTTGCCGGCTTCCGGGTACATACGACATGGTTCGGTCCCTCGGAGAACGTACCCAAGAGCAGAAAAGCCCGCTGGCTGAAGTACGTAAAGGTACTTGGACGCAAAGGGATATAAAAACCTCACAACTTATCCCCAGGGTTTTCAACACATAATCCACGCCTTTTGTTGGTTCACGTCAATCCCTACCGGAACGTAGAGTGACCTTCCGACGTAGCAGACACGCTGTTGTTTCGCTTGCGTAAGAAGATTAATAACTACTAGAAATTTTACAATATTTATGTTCTCGGCTAATCGCATCTCAATCACCGGATTTATCGCGCTCGCTGTCGTCAGTGTTGGCGCGTTTTCTGTATTTAGTACGGCAGGGGCAGTAACTTTGTTCAGTACGACTGAGACGACCGCGAACGTTGCTTCGTCGAGTATCCCAGCAGTGACATTCGCTGGTGGTGCGGATACTCTTGGAACAACAACCATTACCGCGGGGGCATTGAGTGGCGGAGTCAATCCTGTTTCTGAGACATTGGCAGCAGGTAATGTCACAATCACTGCAGGCACAACGGGTTCAGTAACTTCTCTGACAGTGGACGGAGTGGAACTCTTAAATGCTGCTGTTCCATTCAATGCGGATATCAATACTACCGCAGCGGACGTCGCAGCCTCAATTAACGCAACAACGACAGTTCCTGACTACACTGTATCTGCCGTAGGAACAAACGTCATCACCATCACCGCTTTGGCCGATACGGGCGCCAACCCAAATGGGTTTGTGGTAAATGCTACCGTAACGGGTGACCTCGCTTTCACAAAAAGTAACCTCTCGGGCGGTATAGACGGAGTGGCGGAAGTTAAGTCAAACACGACTACGAGCTCGTTTGCGGCTGCTACCTCCCAAGCTGGAGCGGACCTTACGCTGAACATTGGAGGAACGAGCATCACCCTTCTCGCGGGTGAGTCAGGTGCGGAGACCGCTACCAGAGTCGCCTCACAAATTACAACTGATGGTGATCCGTACACCGCGACCGTTGTGAGCACCGATCAGGTAAAAATATCTGCTATTGCCACGGGTACAACTGGGGATGGGGCTTTGGTGGCTTCAGACCTCGACTACAATGCGGCGCCTGCAATTCCCGCGATGGTCACGGTGACTGTCTCAGCGGGACTCGTTGCCAATGCTTTTGACCACTCAGTAACTATCGATGGAGTAACCATTGATCTTGGAACCTCGGCCCTTACAGCAAGTCAAGTTGCGGCCGCTATTGCAGCAAACGGATTTGCAGGAAAAGACTACACCGTTACCAATCCTTCCGGTGCGGACCTTACATTTACCAAAAAGTCAGCAGGCGCAGCCGGGAATGGAGCGCTTACCCTCCAAGATGCTGCCTACGGAGCAAAGGCACAAATAGTTGATTACACTCCGAATGTGGTTACTGTGGGTTATACCTACGATGCCGAAATAAATGGCGCGCATTACACGTACTTCGTCCAGTCGGGAGATACCGCGAAGGAAATTGTTGAGGCGCTTAATCCCTTAATGGACGCGAACGGAGCCGTCACCTGTACAGAAAATGATGTTGCTGTTACCTGTACGGCAGATACTGCCGGAACTGCTTTCATTCACTCAGCTTTGGCACACGATATCACGGGTCCTGTTATCGTTGCTGACACAGCGGTAACGACGCCAACGAACGACACGACACCAGACTACAAATTCTTCTCGACAGAAGCCGGGACAATTACCTACGGGGGTGACTGCTCAAGTGGCACGACAGCTGCTGTAGCGGGCACGACCACGGTTACCTTCAACGCTCTGGGGGCGGGGACACACAGCAATTGTACGGTTAAGGTCACGGATGCGGCGACGAATGATAGCAACACGCTCAATGTAAACTCCTTCGTCATTGATACGACGGCTCCTACGGTTGCTATCACATCGACGAAGTCGAACGGTTATTATAATGCGGGTACAGACATTAACGTTACACTGACCTTCTCAGAGGCGGTGACATCGACCGATGCCCTCACCGTCACATTGGAAACAGGTGCTACCGACCGCACGTGTTTAGTATCTGCACTGACAAGCTCCACGATCGGGACTTGTACATACACGGTTCAGGCGGGAGACACATCCGCAGACCTTACGATTAATTCGATTGTCGTAGACAACGCGGGAACTATCAAAGACCTCGCGACCAACTCCGCCAATCTCACACCGACTTCCAACATCGCAGATACAAGCGACATCGTCATTGATACGACGGCTCCGCTTATCTCAAGCGTCTCTTACTCTCCGACATCGGGCAATCTTGCGATAGGAGATATAGTCACAGTCACCGTACAAGCAGATGCATCCGGGTACACATCAGGCACTTTTGTCGTCAATGGCGTTGCGGTGACTGGCTTCACTGATAATCTCAACACCACGTACACCGCGGTCTATACGATTGCGAGTGGAAATGCCGACATTGCGAACGGTGGCACGATGCCCGTAAGCGTAACGCTCGTTGACGCGGCAACAAATCAGACCACTTTTTCGACTCCACCAGATTCCAGTCATACCCCTACGATAGACGCCAACGCTCCAGCAGCTCCTTCCACACCAGACCTTGCTGCGGCAAGTGATTCGGGTTCATCTTCGACAGACAACACCACTGCGAGTACAACACCTGTCTTCTCCGGTACTGCCGAAGTTGGCTCGACTGTAAATCTTCACGCCGGAGCAACTTTTGTCGGAAGCGCAGTCGCATCTTCAGGTACTTGGTCTATCACGTCATCTGCGCTAGCTGATGGTGTTTATGCGATTACGGCGACAGCTACTGATGTGGCGGGTAACATTGGCGCAACATCGACGGCATTGAGCGTTACCATTGATACGACTCCACCAGTGGTAGGCACTCCTGATTTGGTGACAGACACAGGCATCTCAAATACTGACGATCTTACGAATAACGTGACGCCGACATTCACGGGTACAGGGGATTCATCTTCTGTCAAAATGTATGACACGGATGGCACCACGCAGATTGGTACAGGCTTTGCATCCGGTGGCACATGGTCTATTGTGGCATCTACTCTTTCTGCCGGTGCTCACACGGTGAAAGTCCGGGGTACGGACCTCGCGGGCAACGTCGGGGCTTTCTCTTCGACTCTTACGATTACGATAGATACACAAGCTCCAACTCTCGCGGAGGTCACTCCCGTCCCCCCATTCTCCACGAATCACAGCCCAGCGTATACGTTCAGTTCAACTGAATCTGGAACAATCGCGTATAACGGTTCTTGCGTGAGTGGTACCGGTCTTGCGACGACAGGGAGCAACACGGTGACGTTCAATTCACCGACACTTGTTGACGGCACGTACGCAAGCTGTACCGTCGCTGTCACTGACGACGCGGGTAACACGAGTAGTACGCTCACCGCATCAACGTTTACGATTGATAACACCGCTCCCGTCGTTGACTCGGTGACGTTCAACGACTCCATCATCTTCAGCGGTAATATGGCGAATGTTGTCATTACCATCAATACGACGGAAGCGGTCGGTGTGGCAGGACTCCAAGCATCACTGACTGATGGTAGCGTGACGGCATTGGCATCCTTCTTCTCAACGACAAGTCCGTCAATCTTCACCGCAACGTTCGAAGCTTCGAGTCTTGCCGACGGAATCGGAAATATCACCGCAAGGGTAACAGCAACTGATGCAAGTGGTAATACGAGCGGTCCTCAAACAGCCACAATCAGTAAGGACACCACTGCACCTGTCATTACTCTCTCAGGTTCGGCGACAACGAGTGTTGCTCTTGGAAATGCGTACGCTGAGCCGGGATACTCCGCACTAGATGCAATGGATGGCGCGATAACGCCAGTGGTCACGGGTACCGTGGATACGAATGTCGCGGGTACGTACACGCTTACTTACACAGCGACAGACACGCACTCAAACGTATCGACAGTGACACGTAAAGTTGTCGTATCCAGTTCGACTTTGTCGATAACTACAACAAGCAACCCTGATACGACCAAATCAGGAATACTGACTAACGGAGCGACGTCAACAGCAACATCGGGGACGACTGTAATGTCGGTCGATGTACCAGCGGGCACCACCGTCACGGGAGATTCTTCGTGGGATGGGACGCTCTCGCTCCCTACGGTCTCGACTTCTTACACCTCTCCAACGCCCGTTTCGGGGACATCTATCAACGTACGTCTCGCGCTCGAAGTCGGTTCATCGACGGCGGCTCTTACTTTCAATAAGGGTGTGCGCATCCTATTTCCTGGAATGTCGGGAGAACGCGTAGGTTGGTCGCGCAACGGCGTCTTCACAGAGATTACAACAACGTGTACCGGTAACACTCAGGTAGACGGCGATGCACTCGCGGATGGAGCTGACTGTAAGATAGACTCTGGGGCTGATTTGGTCGTCTGGACGAAACACTTCACGGCCTTCCTCGTGTTTACCCAGTTTACTTCGAGCAGCAGCAGCGGCGGTAGCTCTGGCGGCAGTGGCGGAGGAGGTGGCGGAGGATCGTCCGCGGCGTTTAATCCGACTCCTGCAGCTCCTGCTTCACAAGGTCAGGTCTTAGGTGCATCAGCGTACAATTTCACCAAGGACTTCGGGGTTGGCTCACGCGGTACCGACGTGACGGAGCTCCAGAAGATGCTTATCACCGGAGGATTCCTCAAGATAAGTGAGCCGACGGGTACTTTTGGCCCGCTGACGCTTGCGGCCGTACAGACTTATCAGACGGCTCACGGAGTTACCCCTCAGAGCGGATACGTAGGGCCTAAGACTCGCGCAGTCTTGAATCAGGGTACGACGCCGGGCGTGTCCGATGAACAGCGTTCGCTCTTGATTCAGAGCTTGCAGGAGCAAGTGAATGCGCTTATCGCGAAATTGAAAACACTCCTCGGACAGTAACGCGGCGCATGAGTCGTATGCAACCCCGCCATGATGGCGGGGTTGCTGTTTATGCGTACCCCACGTATCATTTGTGCTAATTGGCTATGAAAAGACGTTTTCGCAGACTAAAACATTACTTCATTCCGCATGCGGGGAATAAGTTCAAGCCGGGGTTGTTCGCGAAAGAATCTGTCGCCGTACTCGCGCTCGCGCTTATTCTCGTGGAGGGCGCGTATTTTTTTGGTACAAATGTTTTGCTTCAGAATGAAGGATTTACTGCCGCGGTTTTGCCCGCAGCGCTTACTGACCTCACCAATGCCGACCGTGCCGCGTCTGGGCATCTCGCCCTAACTCACGATCCTGTCCTTGCTCGAGCTGCACAGAAAAAAGCCGAAGATATGGCAGCCAAGGGCTACTTTGCGCACGTGAGTCCGGAGGGGAAGACGCCGTGGTACTGGCTCGAGGCCGTAGGTTACAACTACACGTATGCAGGGGAGAATCTGGCCGTTGATTTTACCGATTCGATTGACGTGGAAGAGGGGTGGATGAGTTCACCCGCGCACTACGCAAATATCGTAAAGTCGGAATACACGCAGATAGGTATCGGAACTGCACAGGGGGTGTACCAAGGAAAAGAGACGACCTTCGTGGTTGAGTTTTTTGCAGCATTGCCGAATGAGACTGAAATTTCAAAAAAGACGGGAAATGCCGAGACACCGAAAAAAGCTGCCGTGGCTGCGGCTCTCCCCGTAGCAGCTCCTTCTCCCATAGAAGAGACTCGTGTTCTCGGCGCACAAGCGGAGGCGCCATCGCCTATACGACCTACCTTAGCCACCGTCGCGAGCTCGCCGAATCCCGTTGTGCCGGGCATTTTTGGTATATTTGCGGCAGCAATCGCCTTCCTCTTAGCTCTTGCCATCTTTGCCAAAATGAGGATTCACTATCTTGAGGCTGCTGGAGGAGCAATGCTCATCGCGCTCGCGCTCGCGCTCGTTTTTTTCAACGTTATACGTATTCCCGAGGTCCAGATTCCGCATGACAGCCAAGCCGCGAGTGTGTATCTTTCGTTGTAGTTCCGAGAGATGCACAGGTCCGGATTAATGAGTGGCACGTCCTCAAGCGCCGTATCGCCGCAGCATATTTTGCTATACTCAACTTATGAATATCTTGCGGGAAGCAACGAGGCTTTTGGAGGGCAACCGGCGGATGACTAACGGATATCAATACACCATTCCATCGGCGGAACACTATCCATACCAGTGGCTTTGGGATTCATGCTTTCACGCCGTCATCCTCGCGCAGTACGACCCCGAAGCCGCGCGAGCAGAGTTACGGTCGTTACTTTCCAGACAGTTTGCAGACGGCATGATACCGCACATCATCTATTGGTCACCTGGAATTCTGCATCTATTCCGGTGGGGCGTTGAGGGGACGAGTTCGCTTACGCAACCGCCAATGCTCGCGTACGCAGCGTGGGAAATACACCGACGCAACCCCGACAAGAAGTTCCTGGAATCCATTTATCCTGGCCTTCTTTCTTACTATAAATTTCTCATCGAGAGGCGCGATCCGCGCGACCACCATCTCATCGGCGTCATAAACCCCGATGAGACCGGTGAAGATAATTCTCCACGATTTGATGCGCCACTTTCGGCCGCACCAGACATTTCATACAAAGACCACCTCGCGCTCCGCACCAAGCTGGTCGACGAGAATACCGCTTGTAATTTTAACGCGGAGATGTGCATGCGTAATTTCTTTTGGGTTAAAGACGTTCCGTTCAACACCATACTTGTCGAAAATTTGCGCGCGCTGGGCCACATCGCATCATTTCTTAAGCACGGCGACGGCGAACATTTCGCCAACCTCCATGCAGAGTTAATCGCGACAGCCATGAGAGACTGCTTGTTTGAAGGAGGGGTATATTGGTCGGCGACGGGTGCGGATTACGCACTGCTCAAGGTTGCGACCTGGGCGCACTTCGCTCCGCTTTTTGCAGGTCTCTATTCAACGAGTGAGGCTGATACCCTCGTGCGCTTCCAGCTTCTTAATCCGGATACATTTTACGCACCCCATGGTATACGTACTGTCTCAAAGCAGGAGCTTTCGTATCGCGGCGAAGGTTACGATAACGGTTTCTCGTGGAGGGGTCCTACATGGATGGCTGTGCATTGGTTCATCTACCGCGGTCTCTTGCGCTATGGGTACAAAAAGGAGGCAGCTGACATCCGCGATAAAAGCATCGCACTTCTTGAGAAATCCGGCTTTCGCGAATGTTTCAATCCAGAAACCGGAGAAGGGCAGGGTGCCAGGGGATTCACGTGGGGTGCCCTGGTACTCGATATGAACGATGGGTAAAGATTTTGTCAGGAGTTCGCCAATACAGAGAGCACGATGTCGACATCCTTACGCGTACGAACAAAATAACGCGCAGCGCTTCCTCGGTGCTTACCTACGCGTATAGTGATGCCGTTGGGGAGTGCCTCAAAGGCGTCTTCGTCGGTCGTATCATCGCCGATGAATATTGGTGCGGCACCTTTAGGGGCAAGCCTGCGAGCGAGTTTAACGGCGAAGGCCTTCGTGTGACCGGTACGCGACCGTACGTTGTAGATGTACTCCCCACCTTCGGCGACATCCAAGGTTCGGAAAAAATCTTTTGCAATACGGCGGACTTCAGTTTTAAATCGCGGCGTACGAACTGCGGAAAGGTGACGAAAGTGAACGCTAAAGGTCAGTGCTTTGTCTTGTACGATCACGCCTCTGTAATGGCGCGAAAGCTTCCTAAACTCGTCTCGGGCCGCATGAAGAGCCGTGAAGGAGTCGCTCGATAGTTCTTCGCGTCCACGAAGTTTCCCCATCCACCACTCTGCGCCGTGGTTACCCGCATACCATAGCTGTGAAAGCCTGGCGCGCTTTCGCACGTCAGTAAGGGCGCGACCAGAGATAACTGCGACGGGAGAGCTTTGTGCACATTTCGCAAGAAGCGCGCGTGTCCGCTCCGACATACGCGCCCTATGAGGTTGCGCTACAATAGGCGCCAACACGCCGTCAAAATCTAGCATGAGAAGATAGCCGCGTTTTTGTATGTGCCTCAGAATCTGAGGCATCTGTTTTAGGGCATCTTTCATGTCAGTCTAGGTGAGTAAGGGCTTTGATAAGTTCAGCGGACCAGCGGTAGACGTTGTAATCCCGTACGGAATTGCGCATTGTTTTCATGCGGCGATGCCGTTCGGTGGGGGACATGGTGAGCGCCTTGAAGATAGCTTCTGCTGTGTTCTCCGCGCTATACGGATTGATAAGGAGCGCCCCCTTGAGGTCGCGAGACGCTCCAGTGAACTGGCTGAGAACGAGCACGCCGCTTTCGTCATCGTGTGCCGCGACGTACTCTTTCGACACCAGATTCATGCCGTCGTGTACGGGGGTGACTAGGCACACGTGTGCAAGCCGATAGAGCGGCTTGAGCTCGGCGTGAGAAAAGGTGCGGTGTTCGAGATGTATCGGTTTCCAATCCCGCGTTCCAAAAAGAGCATTAATGCGCGCCGCTTCCGTTTTTACCGATTCGGCATACTCACGATATTTCGCGATTGTCTCGCGGCTCGGGGATGCAATCTGCAAGAAGGTAAATCGTTCTTTAAATTCCGGATGGCTTGCAAAAAAGAATTCCAAACCCTTTAATCGTTCCAAGATACCTTTCGTATAGTCGAGCCGTTCGACACCGATGCCAACAAATTCCGTACCCACACCAAGCCGTTCGAGCGCACCCCTGTCTGGTATGTCTTTAAGCTCAGTAGAGCCCGTAAACGCAATCGAAATCGGGAACGGTTTTACGTAAGTCTGATGGTCGTTGCGAGCGATAGAAAAGTGCTCGTAATCGATGCGCGACTCAATTTCGCCCGCGACCGTATCCATAAAATTGTTACAGTATTGCTGCGTATGGAATCCCACAAGGTCCGCTCCGAGGATTCCTTCGAGAATCTCTTTGCGCCAAGGGCAAATACTGAATTGGGCTGCGCTCGGCCACGGGATATGCCAAAAGAGTACGACTTGAGCATCGGGGCGGCTTTTCTTCATCATCGCCGGAACAAGAGAAAGATGATAATCCTGGACGAGTACGATAGGGCGCTCAACGTGTTTAATTTCATTTAGGATAGTTTTTGCGAACAGGCCGTTGACCTTACGATATTGACCCCAGTCTTCTGTGCGAAAGAGGGGGCGCGTATGGGCCATGTGACAGAGAGGCCAGAGCGCCTCGTTCGAAAATCCATCGAGGTACCCCTTGATCTCTTTCTCCGTCAGCCACACGCGCTTGAGCGTATATTTTGGTTCGTCCGGCGGCACTGCAATTCTTCCCTCAGAATCCGCAACGCTTTTGTCCGCGGTCCCGCTTCCGTGAGCAATCCACGTCCCGCCGCACGCCTCCATGACAGGCTCGAGTGCGGTAATGACGCCTCCTGCTGGTACTGACCATGTGGCGCCATTTTTCCCCTTTGTGTGCACGTAAGGCTCGCGGTTCGAGACTACAATGATAGGGCGATTTTTCAAGTATGCATGAATGAATTCCTTAAGTCGCGCGGCGGTCCACGGAGAGTCGAGCTTCTCCAGCCGCATGCGAGCCTCTTCACGTGCCGCGAATCGCGCCTGCTTCAGATTTGTAGAAATTTCAGATATTTCATTGGTCAGAGGCCTCAGAAAGCTATGGCTCCCGCGCTCATCTTCTGTTACGATATCCCCTCGTCGCGCTGCGCGTATTGATTCCGTCAGTTTGGAGAGAGGTTTGAATATCACCCAACGCAAAAGGGCAAAAAGGGCCAGCCCGATGAAAATAAGCTGAACGAGAAGACGAAGCATGCTGTCCCGCCATATGCCCCAAATTGTCGCGTCTATATAGTTAGCGCTCTGGGCTACGACCAAAGCCCCGATCACTTGATTTTCATAGTGTAGCGGATTTGCGAAGACGTAGACGCGGCCAGACGCGCTTTGGGCGAAGGATCCCGTTTGAGTATCGCTATCCATACTTTTAGTTATGAGTGGATTGCGGGAGATATCTTGAGGTAAATCACTCGACAAAGCAATTACCGCGCCTGTGCTATCGAAAACACCGAGACCTACAACGCGCTCATTTTGTGCGATTCTGTCTACTACGCTTTGTATTGATGTAATCGCGTGATTAGCGAGAGGCGACTCAATAGATCCAGCAAGACTGTCCGCTAGGACCCGGGTCCTATACTGTAAATCTGCGGAAAGGTTAAGTTCCTCGCTATTGGCTTGAAAAAAGGTGAAACCGCCGACTATAAGCGCTATGGCGACCATAATGCCGCCCGTAATAAGGAAGACGAGTCTCATTACAATTCATCGTACTCGGATTCTTGAAGAAATCTAGGGTATGGACGGCAGCACATAAGGTACCTCTGTGGTACCATTTACTCTTGTGCAATTTCGGAGTAACGAAGACACTTACAATAGTGCGACGACGTTGCCATGAAAATTTGGTATCAATTAGAAATCCCAGCTGTTTTTGGGGCGTTGCATTCTGATGATAATGGGCTTGCCGCCGGGGAAGCCACCTTACGTCTCAAGACAGACGGCCCCAATCTCTTGCCCGAGACAAAACCTCCCGGGCTTGCCGTCATTTTCTTACGGCAGTTTCAAAGTCCTCTCATTTACATTCTTCTCGCCGCAAGCGGAATTGTGTTCCTGATGGGCGAAGTCGTCGACGGGTCAATCATTCTCGCTGTGCTGCTCTTTAATGCGATAGTCGGGACTGTCCAGGAGGGAAGAGCACAGAATACCCTCCTCGCACTCAAGAAATTTGTGGAAACAACCGCTACGGTCTTGCGGGACGGTAAAGAATTTATCATTCCCGACCATGAAGTGGTCCGCGGCGACGTGCTCGTATTGCAGGAAGGGGAGAAGGTTCCCGCCGATGCACGTATTATCTCTGTAAGCGGTCTGAAGGTCGATGAAGCATCTATGACGGGTGAGTCTGGTCCCGTGAGCAAAGTCACCGAAGCTATCGATGCTGAGGCTCTCGCTGCGCCTGAGCAGCGCAATATAGTCTTCAAGGGTTCCAATATTGTCGCAGGTAACGGCAGAGCGGTTGTTGTAGCCACCGGGCAAAATACCGTCATCGGCGCTATTGCAAAAGTGATATCTTCAATAGATTCTGAAATACCGCTCAAGGCGAGTATCCGGCATCTCTCCCGTGCCATTATCCTTGTGGTCGCGGGGATAAGTGCCGTTCTGTTTGGCCTCGGTCTCTTTAGGGGTGAGGACGTCATAACCATTTTTACAACAGTGGTCTCCCTCTCCGTATCCGTGATTCCAGAAGGGCTTCCTATCGTCATCACGCTCGTGCTCGCTTCTGGGGTATGGCGAATGTCCAAACGCAATGTGCTCGTAAAGAAATTGCAAGCCGTGGAGGCGCTTGGACAGGCGCGGGTAATTGCCGTCGATAAGACGGGAACGATTACCAAAAATGAACTCGTCATCAGGGAAGTGTGGATAGACAGCAAAGTCTTCAAAGTCGGGGGTATCGGGTACGAGCCAAAGGGGGCCATCGAACTTGATGGATTGGTAATCGATGCGGTCAATCATCCCGAGCTGCTCTTTGCGGGAAAGATGGCGACGTTTTGTGCAAGCGCAAGGGTGTCATACTCTGAGTCTGAGGCGCGTTGGCGCGTTGCGGGTGACCCAACTGAAGCGGCAATGAGAGTATTGGGAGAGAAGATCGGTTTTTTAAAAGATGATTTAGTGCGCGAGTCTCCTTTTATTTCTGAAATTCCTTTCGATTACCGTCTTAAGTATCACGCCACCGCATATAAGGTAGAAGGAAAGAATTTTCTCACCGTCGAAGGAGCCCCCGAAGTGGTTCTCGAGCTATGTACGCATATACGTCGCAACGGGCAAAAACATCCGTTGACCAAAAAGGATAGAGCGGAGATTGAAGAAGTGCTCGTCAAAATGTCCGAGCGGGGGTTGCGTGTGGTTGCGGGCGCTCTGCACGAACACGTCTCCCCGTCTTTCAAATCAGAATCTGTAAAAGACCTCACCTTCGTGAGTTTTTTTGGTATGCAAGACGTGTTGCGGCCCGAGGTGGCAGAGGCAATGACGCGTGCGACCTCCGCAGGCATCAAAGTAGTTATGGTTACCGGCGACCACAGGCTCACCGCCCGCGCTATCGCGAAAGACGCCGGTATTTGGAAGGAGGGGGATGAGGTATTAACGGCAGCGGAAATAGACGGGATGTCGGATCTGCAGCTCGCGGAAAAATTGGGGAGCGTCACCGTTTTTGCACGGGTGACACCGGAGCACAAACTGCGCATTATTAACGCTTATAAAAGACGCGGAGAAATCGTCGCGATGACGGGCGACGGAGTAAACGACGCTCCGCCGCTCGTGGCCGCCGACCTCGGTGTTGCTATGGGGAAAATTGGTACGGAAGTCGCCAAAGAGGCGGCTGACATAGTGCTGCTCGACGATAACTTCGGCAGTATTATTTCTGCGGTTGAGGAAGGCAGAAGCATCTATAAGAGTATCAAGAAAGTTATTCTATACCTGTTCTCGACCAGTCTTGGAGAAGTCTTGACGATTTTGGGCGCATTAGTCCTCGGGTACCCGTTGCCGGTGCTCGCGGCTCAGATTATCTGGCTCAATTTCGTTACCGATGGATTTCTTGACGTGGCACTTGCGATGGAGCCAAAAGAAGAGGGGCTGCTGTCCGGTGAATTTAAGCGGCCAAATAAGTACATCGTTGATGGGCTCATGGTGCAACGCATGATTATTATGGCGCTTCCGATGATGCTCGGCACCCTCTTCTTGTTCAAGGGATACTTCGAATCAGACCTGACCAAGGCGTGGACCATATCGCTCACCACACTGGCAATTTTCCAGTGGTTCAATGCTTGGAATTGTCGCTCCGAAAGCAAATCGATATTTCAAATGAACTTTTTTTCCAACACATATTTGATTGGGGCAACAACGCTCGTAGTCTTCTTTCAAATACTCGCGGTGTACAATCCGTTTTTGCAGAGCATTCTCCGCACCGTTCCGCTGGATTTCTCTGAATGGCTCGTCGTTACCTTTGTCGCGGCATCCATTGTCGTCGCTGAGGAGATACGCAAATTTTTCTATCGAAGAACTAGAAACACTTGAATTTTTGAGCAAAACAGGCGATAGTCATGCATCATGGGGCTTTCAATAGGTATAGTCGGATTGCCAAACGTCGGGAAATCCACGCTTTTTAATGCGTTGACCAAAAAGGGAGTGCCGGCCGAAAACTACCCCTTCTGCACCATCGACCCTTCCGTGGGCGTCGTCGCGGTGCCTGATTTTCGGCTCGACAAGCTTGCCGCGATGTCCAATACGCAGAAGATTGTGCCCGCAGTTGTGGAATTTGTAGATATCGCAGGATTGGTCAAAGGGGCATCGCAGGGGGAGGGGTTGGGCAATCAATTCCTGACACATATTCGCGAAGTAGATGCGATAGCGGAAGTGGTGCGTATGTTTGATGACGAGGACGTTCATCATGTGCAGGGTGAAACTGACCCGCTGCGGGATATAGAGACGATTGATTTGGAGCTTGTACTTGCTGATATGCAGAGTATAGAAAAGCGTCTTGAGCGTGCGGAGCGTGATTCAAAAGGTGGAGACAAGGAAATAATCGCTGAGCGTGATGTGCTGCGCAAGATTGCCCCCATATTGAAAGCAGGGAAGGCGGCTCGAACGGTAGAGTTGAACGAAAAGGAACGATTTGTAGCGAAGGGTTTGCAGCTTCTTACGATGAAGCCTATTTTGTATGTTCTCAACAGGAAGAGTGGGACGGTAAATGTGGACGCGGAAAATGGAGAACGTTGGAGAGTTTTGAAGGATTTTCTTGAACGCGAAAATGCCGAGTACGTGATTGTCGATGCTGGGGTAGAGAACGACCTGTCCGATGTGCATGATGATGAGCGTGCCGATTTTCGTCGCGAGCTCGGAGTTGCCAATGACGGGCTCGACGACCTCATCAAATGCGGGTATCACTTACTTGACCTCATTTCATTTTTCACCACAGGAGAGAAGGAAACGCGGGCATGGACGATTAAAAGAGGTTCGACTGCGCCTGAAGCGGGTGCCGCCATTCACACTGATTTCTTGACCAAATTCATACGCGCGGAAGTCATTCATTGGGACAAACTGTTGGAAGTGGGTTCGTGGGGAAAAGCGCGCGAAAAAGGCACACTTCGCACCGAAGGGAAGGAGTATACCGTGCAGGATGGCGACGTGATGGAGTTCCTCAATAGTTAAAATATCAAAAACCCCGGGCTTGACGCCCGGGGTTTCGTAGACTTCTTGAGATGCGTTACCGCGTGACGTCCTTCAGGGCTTCACGGATAGCGACAGCGGTTGCCCCGCGGATGGTTGCCCACGCATAGGGCACCCACACTCGGCCGTTCGGCCGCTGCTCTGACGCATAGATGAAAATGAACTCGTCACGCTCGATCACAAGCGGGGGTATCCCGCTAGACGCCTCCGCCGCACGAATTGCGTTGCGTGCACGCTCAATAGTTGGTTTCCGCTTAGGCGCCGAGAAACCGAAATCCCACGCGGCTCGGCGGTACGGCTGCTTGGGTGGTATGAGCGGCGTTACGTTTGGCGTCTCGACGTCGCCGCTGTGCACGATGAGCATCGCAATTGCACGGCGGGGAACGTCTTCAACCTGAACCGGCCTGCCAAAGTGCTTGAGCAGGAATATCCGACTTGCGGGAGTCCACCAATAGTAGGCTCCTTGCAAACCGGCAATTTGGGTTGCCACGACGGGTGTTCCCGTTAGTGGTATTCTATGCGAAACGCGCATGCCTTTAACTCCAGGTTTGGAGTGAAGCGCCCGCTAGGGGCGTATGGACCACTATGATCCATCGAGGTTATAACTAGATTACCGATAATAGTCAAGCTTTGACTAATGCCGCGTTACCTATAGCATACAAGGTATGGATAAACCAAAGGTAACGCCGAAGGACTTTGTCTTCTGGGCGGGTGCCATGATTTCGCTGTATGCGGGAGTCGTGGCTTTTATTACGCTCATCTTTGAATATATTAATCACGCGTTCCCAAACCCCGTCTCCGCTTCGTATTATGTAGACCCGTACTCAAATAGTATCAGCTACGAGATGGCGTCGCTCATAGTACTTACGCCGGTCTTCCTTATCCTCATGCGCCTCATACGTCGCGACATTGCCGCCGACGCTTCGCGCAGCGAAATTTGGGTACGTCGTTGGGCACTCTTCCTTACGCTTTTCTTGGCGGGGACGACCATTGTTGTTGACCTCATCGTCTTGTTGAACACCTTTCTCCAGGGCGAAGACATGACGACTGGATTCCTGCTCAAAGTCTTGACGGTCTTACTCGTCGCGGGACTCGGATTCATGCACTTTATTGCCGACCTCTGGGGATACTGGGAGCGTGAGAAAGCACGTGCACGTATGGTCAATTGGGGCGTAGGCGCACTTGTCCTCGTCACTATCGTTTCCGGATTCTTTATTGTAGGCACTCCGCAGCAGATACGTGCGCTAAAACAGGACGCTATTCGCGTGCAGGACCTCCAGAATATTCAGTGGCAGATAGTCAATTACTGGCAACAGAAAGAAAAAATGCCTGCGTCGCTCGCCGAGCTCAATGATCCTCTTAGCAACAACGTCATGCCACTCGACCCGCAGACCAGCGCCGGATATCGGTATGAGGCAACGGGGGCACTGTCATTCAAGATTTGCGCGACGTTTGCAAGTGAAGGCGGGGGTATGAACGGTACGCAAGTGCGTACAATCGCAACCATACCAGAGCCTATGGGACTTGAAAGTAAGGGCGCACTGGACAATTGGCAGCATGGGGCAGGCGAAGTTTGCTTTGAACGCACCATAGATCCAGAGATGTATCCTCCATACTCCGCGGTGAAAGCTGTCAGGTAAAGATTTTCGAGGTTTGCAGCCATGTGATACGCTATTCCAATGAAGGGATATGACCACGCGAAGATAGAAAAGAAGTGGCCAAAAGAGTGGCAGAAAAACGGTCTCTACGAAACCTCCGACAAGGCGAAGGGCAAGGACAACTTCTACCTCCTTGTCGAGTTCCCATACCCCTCGGGCAACCTCCACGTAGGCCACTGGTACGCTTTTGCGGTACCCGATATTCTCGCTCGCTTCCAGCGCATGCGCGGGAAAAATGTCCTCTATCCGATAGGATTTGACGCGTTCGGTCTTCCTGCCGAAAACGCAGCTATAAAAAACAAGCTCAACCCGCGCATATGGACATTGAGCAACATCGAGTACATGAAGAATCAGATTCGCTCGATGGGTACTTCATTTGATTGGTCACGCGAAGTCGTGACGTGCGACCCTGCATACTACAAATGGACGCAGTGGCTCTTTCTGCAACTCTTCAAAGCTGGGTTGGTGTACAGAAAGGAAACGGCCGTGAACTGGTGTCCGAAAGATAAAACCGTTCTCGCCAATGAGCAAGTCGTAAACGGTAAGTGTGAGCGCTGTGATAGCGAAGTCGTCCAAAAGCAAATGCTTCAGTGGAATATCAAAATCACCGACTACGCCGACAGACTCACCGAGGACCTCGAACCTCTCGATTGGCCGAAGGAGATAAAAGAATCGCAAAAAAATTGGATAGGGCGGAGTGAGGGTGCAGAGATAGACTTTCCTTTGGTATTTAACGAAAAGAAATACACGTACGTCATTTTGCATGGCTTCCAGGGAAGCCCGGACCGTCCGCGTTTCCACTACTGGAAGGCTGAGCTTGAAAAACAGGGGCATAAGGTCGTTATTCCAGCCTTGCCAAACCCCGATCATCCCTCAGAAGACGAACAGGTCGCGGCGGCGCTCGCCGCTGCTGATTACGATGAGAACACCGTTCTTTTTGGCGGCAGCTTGGGTGCTGTTATAGCAATGAAAGTTGTGGAACAACTAAAAAACCCCATAGCGCACCTGGTGCTTGCCGGAGGATTTGTCGACAGGAACTTTAAAGACAAACCGCGTAATTTCGATAAACGGTTCATATGGAAATTTGATACAGCAAGAATAAAGAAAAATACAAAATCTATAACGATTCTGCACGATATACACGATACTGCTATAAGTGAACAACAAATTACCAACCTTGAAAAAACTTTGGGCATAAAAGCCGAACGGGTTGTGGCGGAGACACCGCACTTCACAGGTGATAAAGAAATGACGGTACTGATGTGGCTGCGTCCGACAATTCGCGTCTTCACGACGCGTGCGGATACCTTGTACGGAGGCACGTACCTTGTGCTGGCCCCGGAGCATCCCTGGGTGACTCATGCGCTTGAAGGAAAGGACGACGCATTGAAGAACAGGGGAGAGGTTCAGGAATACGTCGAAAAGGCAAAGGGGCGAACTGAGATAGAGCGATCGGCGGAAGGGAAGGAAAAGACAGGGATACGTCTCGCTGGCGTGGAGGCCGTGAATCCCGCAACGGGCAAAGAAATCGCTGTATACGTTGCCGATTATGTGCTCGGACACTATGGTACAGGTGCGGTCATGGGCGTCCCAGCGCACGATGCGCGGGATAATGAATTTGCAAAAAAGTATAAGCTCCCAGTTGTGAAGGTTGTCCAGCCCCTGAGTATTCGAACGACAGGAATGGACGCACTTCGCCCGAGAGAAATGCTCGTAGAGCGCGACGCTGTTGTTGCTGTGATAAAACATTGGGCCGAGGATAAGTTCATCTGCCTGCAGTGGAAAGATCAGCCGATGCGCGGGTTTGTTACGGGTGGCATCGAAAAGGGGGAGGATGTCGTTGAATGTGGCTTGCGGGAAATTCAAGAAGAGACCGGATATAAAAACGCGAAATTCATTCGAGCACTTGGCGATAAGGTACATGCGCAGTTTTATTCTGTTTCAAAACAGGAGAATCGATTCGGTCACTACGTTCCCATGTATTATGAGTTGAAAGATGGAGAGCGCGATGAGATGTCTGCTGAAGAGAGAGCGCTTCACGACGTCGTTTGGCTCAAACGAACGGAAGTACGTCAGTTCCTCAATAGGCCAGAGATGCAGGTTGCGTGGGATAGATTGAATGGCACCGAAAATTACACAGGAGAGGGAATCCTTGCGAATTCCGATGCGTTTACCGGAATGAGAACAGATGAGGCTCGGAAAGCGATAACTGATACGTTTGGTCAGATTAAGATAACGTATAAGCTACGCGATTGGATCGTCTCGCGCCAACGCTACTGGGGAGTTCCCATACCGGTCGTGCACTGCTCATCGTGTGGTCCTGTGGCGGTTAAAGACAGCGAGCTACCGGTGAAGCTTCCGGAGGTCAAAGACTACCTTCCTGAGGGAAGTGGCAAATCGCCCCTCGCAAAAGCGGAGAAGTGGGTACAGGTGAGATGCCCGCAATGCAAAGGGAAGGCAGAGCGCGAGACGGACACTCTCGATACATTCGTCGATTCCTCGTGGTATTTCTTACGCTACACGGATTCGAAGAACAGTAAGAAGTTTGCCGATGCAAAAAAGATGGAACCCTGGATGCCGGTCGACTTGTACTCCGGCGGTGCGGAGCATACGACCATGCACCTGCTTTACAGTCGTTTTTGGCATAAGGCCCTTTTCGACCTCGGGTTGGTAAAAGAGCCTGAGCCGTACCGGAGGCGCATGAACAGAAGTATTATTCTCGGACCGGATGGACAAAAAATGAGCAAATCGAGGGGTAACGTCGTCGACCCAGATGAGGTCGTCAGGCGACTTGGGGCGGATACTGTACGCATGTATCTCGCCTTTATCGGACCGTACAATGAGGTTTCGAGCTTCCCGTGGAACCCCGACAGTGTCGTTGGCGTGAGACGCTTTTTGGAGCGTGTATGGAGGGCGCAAGAGCATGTGGGAAAAACGGAGAATGTCGCACTTGAGAATCTTCTTCATAAAACTATCAAGAAGGTAGGGGAGGATATTACCGCCATGAAATTCAATACAGCTATCAGTGCCCTGATGATATTCCTCAACGCAGCAGAGAAAGAGAGATCTCTCGGGAAAAAGCAATGGGAGAGTTTCTTAAAATTGCTTGCGCCATTCGCGCCGCATATTGCGGAAGAATTGTGGGCGGCAAGTGGACAAAAAAAATCGATTCACCAAACAACCTGGCCGGTCTATGAGGAGAGTCGTCTCGTGGGAGAGACCGTGAAGATTGCTATACAGATTAACGGCAAGACGCGTGGAGGCGTAGAAGTGCCGGCTGATGCGGACAAGGGAGGTATCGAAAGCGCCGGGCGCGATGCTGTGGCAGTCCGCCTCGAGGGTAAGAAAATTCTACGCACAATTGTGGTGCCGGGCAGGCTTGTGAATTTCGTCGTTCAAGAGTAAAGCTACTGTTTGAATACGCGCGAAGAGCCCCCTGTGTCCTCCAAAGTGTAGCCGGCAGCTTCTATGTGAGAGCGAAGCTCATCTGCGCGTTGCCAATTTTTCTCAAGCCGGGCCTCATCGCGTTCTTTGAGAAGAGCTTGAATCTCTGGTGGTAAGTCTGAATCAACGACTTCCTGCTGGATGTGCGGTAGAGCAAGCTTACGGGCTTCTCCGTCGGGTTCCTTGAGTCTAAGCCCGAGCACCCTGTCTGCATAAAAGAGTGTCGCCAAGAAATCGGCCGGTGGTACTGAACCGTCCTTTGTCATCTCCCAGATGAGAGCGAGTGCTCCGGGAGTATCGAGGTCGTCGTTTATGTGGCGCATAATCTGTACTCCCCAGTATTGAGATACGTTGCCGGGCGTCACGTCGGCATAAGAAAGGCGGAACGCCACAAGTTTGGCGTAAGCGGTCTGTGCGGCCGCGAGAGCCTCCCATGTGAAGTTTGAGTTGGTGCGATAGTGTGCTCCAAGGAGAAGATAGCGGAGGGCGAGCGGATGAAACCCTCGCTCGATGATGTCCGACAAGTACACGACATTACCTCCCGATTTCGCAATCTTTGCTCCTCCGAGTTGCAGGTGTGCGCGATGCAGCCAGAAGCGCGCGAGCGGCTTCTTGCCCGTTGCGGATTCCGATTGGGCTATTTCGTTGTTGTGATGCACGGGGATGTGTTCGATACCGCCCGTGTGAATATCTATTTGGTTTCCTAGTATTGCGCGTATCATCGCAGAGCACTCAATGTGCCACCCAGGAAAACCCCGCCCCCAAGGACTTTCCCAACCCAATTTTTTGTTAGATTTCCACAACAGGAAATCCGTAGGGTTGCGTTTTTCGATGTTTGCCTCGACACGGGCGCCCACTCTCAAGCCTTCGAGATTGATATCGCCCAAAGCACCGTATTCAGGGAAGCGGGAAGTATCGAAGTAGACGCCAACATCCCCCCGATAGGCGTACCCCTTCTCCTCAAGAGCTTGTACCATGGCTATTTGAGCGGGAATGTAGTCGCTTGCGCGAGGAAAGGTTATCTTGTCGACTTCGACATTCAAACTGCGGATATCTTCGAGGAAAAGATTCGCATATTTTTCTCCCAGCGTACGCATGTTCTCGAGGGTAGGTTTGAGTCCTTCTCTCTTAAGACCTGCAGTCATTTTGTCGGCGCCTTCGTCGCCATCGGAGGTCAGATGTCCGAAGTCCGTGAAGTTGATGACTTGCTTAACACTGAAGGAATTGAATTCAAGCGTACGCCGGAGAGTATCGGTAAAGACAAACATAGAAAGGTTTCCGATGTGCTGACGTCCATAGACAGTGGGTCCACAATTGTACATACGGACCTCTTTGGCGTGTGGCGCGGGCAAGAAACGCTGCTTCTCGTTACCGAGGGTGTTGTGTAGATAGAGGGGCATCGCGCCGGCTTTCTTTTTTCTTAAAAACGACGGAAGCCACATATCGAATATTCTATTAGAGTCAAATGACTAGCGGTTAGCCGGAATCGTCATAGGCATTATAGCCACTTTTTGTGCTTGAAGTACAAGAGCATACCCGCACCCATCGTGAGAACCGCCGTTACAATTATCCAGAAGTCATACGGCAGACCGATAATAGGATTGGATTGTGCGTTGATATCCAAAATGGCGACGAAGAGTGCCAGCGGAAACGTGAGAAGCGCCATAATGGTCAGGATACGCATCGTTTCATTCTGCTTGGTAGAAAGGAGGGAATTATTGGTTTCGCGTAGTTCGTGAAGAGATTCCGTCGCGCGCATGATGTGATTGTGTACGCGGTAGTATTCGTCTGAAATCGAGCGCACGTACGCGGAAAAATCGGCTCCAAAAAATTTGGGGCCGCTTGACTCAAAATCACGCAAGACCTCGCGGTGAGGTTCAATGCGCTGCCTCAGATTGAGCAAATCCCGCGCGCTGCGGGAAATACTGGTAACCATGGCAACCTCGTGTCCGGAGAAAATGTGTTCTTCTATCGTGTCGAGGTCATGTCGCACGTATTCGACTTCATGCTCGACTGCGCCATAGAGTTTCTTGAGCATGTAGTAGAGCATGTATCCTGCGTGGTCGCCGAGGTTGCTCTTGTCGAGGAGAGAATTAACCTCGAAAACCTTGGAAAATTTATGCAGGGGGTCGATGGTGTCATAGTGGGTAGTGATGAGGAAATTACGTCCGACAATAAAGTCAATTTCCTGCTCGCGCGTCTTATGGCTATGGCGAAGGGCGGGAAAGTGGAGGACCAGGTACACGTACGCGTCGTAAAATTCCACTCGAGGTTTCGTAGCCGGGAGCAGTAGCTCTTCTGCGATGAGAGGGGCAACCGCAAATTGGTCCATTATATCCTGAACTTCCTCCCGGCTCGGAGATTCTAGGTCTATCCATACCAAGCCGTTATGCTCGTAGCGGGTGTGCATGGTTCAATTATACATCTAATTTTGCGCCAGCCCGCCGCCGTGAGATACTTGCCTCTATGCACGATACGAGCGACGGACGCAGTCTCTCTCTTTCATATGCAATTGTAGCGGGTCTCCTCATTGCGGCAGCCGCATTTGGGGGAGGATTTTTGGTGGGCGGGGATAGGGCAGGTATGCAAGCGGCAGCCGCCCTCTCTCTCAATACTGCGCCGCCCCCCGGTGTAGACTTTTCTCCCGTCTGGAAAGCGTGGAGTGTTATAGATGAAAAATTCGTGCCCGTGTCGGTCGCGAGCTCCACTCCCGTCGCAACAAGTTCAAGTTCAAGCTCAAGCGGAAGTCAGGAACGCGTCTGGGGCATGATTCAAGGCTTGGCAGCCTCGCTCGATGACCCGTATACATTCTTCTTGCCGCCCACCGAAAACGAGCAATTCGCTACCGAGATGAGCGGAAGCTTCGAGGGTGTCGGTATGGAAATCGCGGTACGGGATCAGGTGCTGACGGTCGTCTCTCCTTTGAAGGGAACTCCCGCAGAGAGGGCGGGAATGAAAAGCGGCGACCGTATTCTTAAGATTGATGGCGCAACCACTCAAGGATTGGATGTCACCCAAGCTGTAAAAAAGATTCGTGGACCAAAGGGTACGGCGGTCGCTTTTGAGGTCATACGAGAAGGCTGGGCTGAATCCCGGGAAATAAAAGTCATACGCGAAGTCATCAACGTTCCCGTGGTTACGCCAACTGCGCGCCCGGACGGTGTGTACGTCATCGCGGTGTCCACCTTCACTTCTTCCTCACCGGACCTTTTCCGCAACGCCCTCCGTCAGTTTGTTCTGTCTGGGGATACAAGA
Source organism: Candidatus Nomurabacteria bacterium (assembly GCA_943359395.1). Lineage (GTDB taxonomy): Bacteria > Patescibacteriota > Minisyncoccia > Phycocordibacterales > UBA2100 > UBA10103. The sequence goes on along the minus strand of CALRHH010000001.1, from coordinate 75,744 downwards.
CTCGTCCTTGATTTACGGGGCAATCCAGGGGGATATTTGGGAGCTGCGGTAGATATGGCGAGTTGGTTTTTGCCGCTGGGTAAAATTGTCGTTACGGAGGACTACGCGGGGCATGCGCCAAACGTAGTGCATCGTTCGCTCGGGTACAACATATTCAACAGTAATTTGAAGATGGTGATACTTGTTGACCGAGGATCGGCGTCAGCGTCCGAGATTCTCGCCGACGCTCTCCACGACCACGGCGTGGCAAAGCTCGTGGGTACTAATACTTTCGGCAAGGGCTCTGTGCAAGAACTCGTTGAGATTACTCCCGATACGGCACTCAAAATCACAGTTGCGCGATGGCTTGCTCCCAACGGCGTACACATCCCACAAGAGGGGATAACGCCCGACGTCGAAGTGAAGATAACTGACGAGGAAATAAAAGCAGGCAAGGACCCTCAGATGGATAAGGCTGTCGAGATACTATTGGCAATGTAGATATGAAAGTCATTTTCCTTAAAGACGTCGCGAAGGTTGGGCAGCATGGAACCATGAAAGAGGTGTCTGATGGTTATGCGCTCAATTTCTTAATTCCGCGCAAACTTGCGATGCAAGCGACTCCCGACAAAGTGGCGGCACACCTCGCAGCGCAAAAGAGGGAAGGGGAGGCGAAGGAGCAGCAGAACAAAATGATTGCTAATGCAGTGCACGGCTTGAAGGGTGGACGAGTCGAAATCTCCGCAAAAGCTACGGAAAAGGGCGGGCTATTTAAATCGATTACAGTGGCAGATATCGTACGAGCGGTTCATGAGCAACGGAAGATAAGCATTCCACTCGAGACGATTACACTCGCGAAGCCTATCAAGGAGGTGGGGGAACACGTGATACCTATCGCTTTCGGGGCGATAAAGGTGGAGATGACTCTTGCGATACTCGCGAGTTCCTAAATCACGTCAACGATGCGGCGGCGGACGCTGCGACCGTCGAAGTTTGTTTTGCGCTTGGAGCGGAAGTGCACAGTACCTGCAGTACGTGCGAAAAGTGTGTGGTCTACGCCGACACCGATATTTTTGCCTGCCATAATGGCTGTGCCTCGCTGGCGTACGATTATCTCGCCGACGGTGACCTTTTGGCCGTCCGCGCGCTTAACGCCAAGGTATTTTGGATTCGAATCTGTTAGGTTATGGGCTGTTCCGCCCGCTTTTACATGTGCCATGGTGGTATCGTTGTATGATTAACTAACATGCAGAATATACACGAATGGAGTCAAAAAATCAAGCAAACAGGCAAGAATGCGGGAGAGGGATGGATGGCCGAATGGGGCATAGCGGCTATCATATTTCTTGTGGCTTTAGCGTCGTTTGGTCTCGGAAGGCTCTCCATTCTCGAAGAGGTAAGGCCGCCCGTATCCATTAGGGAAGCGCCCAGGGATACCTCGCCGCGGGCAATGGCGCTCGGCGGTCTCTTCGTGGCCGCGAGAAGCGGGAGCGTCTACTACTATCCCTGGTGCACGAGCGCGAGCAAAATAAAGGCAACGAATACGGTGTGGTTTGAAACCGAGGCTGCGGCCAAAAGAGCGGGATACGCTCCCGCCAAAAATTGCAAAGGTTTGGCTCCGCAGTAATTCAGGCTACAATAAAGCCATGATTGTCCTCGATGTCGAAGCAACGGGCGTGGAGCCCAAGAAACACTCTATAGTCAGCTTGGGCGCACTTGACCTCGCCAATCCCACGAACCGTTTCTACATGGAGTGCCGCGCGTGGGAGGGTGCACACATAATGGACGAAGCTCTCGCAGTCAACGGCTTTACGAGAGAGCAGGTGACCGACGCTTCCAAACCTTCCGAAGCAGACCTCACACACGCTTTTCTTGAATGGAGCGAGAGTGTAGAGGAGAGGACATTCGCAGGACAGAACGTGTCTTTCGACCGCGATTTCTTGAAAGAAGCCGCAGAGCGGGCGGGGCACACGAATTGGCCTTTCGCGCATCGCACCCTCGACACGCACACGATGTGCTTCATGCATATGGTGCACAAAGGACTGCAGCCACCGGTCAAATATCGCCGTTCGGCGCTCAATCTCGACGCTGTGCTCAATTATTGCGGCATACCTGAGGAGCCATCGCCGCACAATGCACTCACGGGAGCTCTGTCGCATGCGGAGGTCATCGCGCGACTTCTATACGGACGCAAGCTTTTGCCTGAGTTCATGCAATTCGAAATACCCTGGAAAAAGGCCTAGGTCTTTCACCTCAAGTAGTATGCGTACCGTCCGGAGAGTCGGGATGTACCTTTCGCTCTCGGTTATGTCTGCAGTACACGCGCTACGATACTGGACAGATTTCCGAAAGAGTAGCATTCAGGGCGTACGCGTAATCCTTATTAAAGATGGGCATGTCCTCCTCGTCTCCCATTGGTACGCCCCGTGGACGTGGACTTTGCCGGGCGGAGGCGTGAATAAAAAAGAATCTCCGGAAGACGCAGCGATTCGCGAGACGAAAGAAGAAACAGGATTAATTATAAAATCGCTTGGCGGCGAGGTTGGAACATACGTGGGAACTTGGGGAAGAGGGGATATGGTAACAGTCTACTATGCGAACGACTTCCAAGGCTCGCTCTCGCTCACCACGAATATTGAGATTATGGCGCGAAGATGGTTTCTCATCGACAGTCTTCCCGAAGAGATTTCGCCGTCAAACCGTCGACGCATTGAGGCGTATCGAAATGGGCTGCGACACGAAGCCGGAAAGTGGTGATATCATCAAAACAGGGGAGAGAGTGATGAAAGGCATTCCCCCTGCCATTCATCATTAATTGGCACAACCAGTGATTCCGATCCGATCCCGCAGTAATGGTTGAATCGGCAACGCTAGGGAGGAAACGCCGCCAGCAATAAATAATTGTCAGTACATGGAGTGAAGCGGGTATTGACAGGGTAGTGGTCTAATGCGGACTTATGTTCTAATACGGGGACGTCGCACAATGTTTGTTTTGCGACGTATGGCTAGATACAAATAAAGCGCCCGCCTAGACTCCGCATCCTGCCGCGAGCAAAGCCTCGACTCAGTCCGCTCCCATGTCTCCTAGAGGCGTATAAGAGGTCAAAAGCGCCTCTGGTGGAGGTTTGTTTGCCGAGTCTTCCCCAAGCCTCGGGCCACCCGTTTTCCCAATCTAGTCAAGCTTTCTGTTGACCTGACTCCCCTACACCAAAAAACCGCGAAATCCGGGGGAGTCGGACCTCAAAAAAGTCCACCCTTACCCTTAAGTGGGCAACGAAAGCGACAAAGCTCAGGAAACCGAGCCTCTGTTTTTTCTGGACTATACTTCTGCATATGTACGCCGATAAGATAAAAGCACACCTCTCCCCTTCCGAACGCAAGATTTTTCAAAAACTTTCGACACCACAAAAGATACAGGATTATCTCGATACGATTCCGATAAATTACGAGCATGGCGGAGAGACGTACATGTCGCCGCGCCGCATGATTAAAGCGAAAACCGCGCATTGTTTCGAAGCGGCCGTCTTTGCCGCAGCAGCGTTTGCATACCACGGCGAGAAGCCGCTCCTCATGGATTTGCGGACCGCTGCGGCGTACGAAGACCACGTGATTACATTATTTCAGGTCAACGGACTCTGGGGTGCAATCAGCAAAACGAATCACGTCATTCTCCGCTACCGCGACGCCGTCTACCGCTCCCCTCGCGAGCTCGCGATGTCGTATTTCCATGAGTACATAGAATTAAATGCCAGAAAATCCCTGCGGGAATATTCAAATCCGATTGACCTCACGCGGCTTGCCCCTGAGCGATGGCTCACGGCGGACGAAGATTTGCACTGGCTCGTCGAGGCGCTCGATAGCGCCCGTCACTTCCCTATCGCACCAAAGAAAAACCTGAAGACACTCCGCAAGGCGTCAAAGATTGAGATGAAAGCACTTGATCTCGAAGAGTGGAAAAAATATTAAGGCAGGTACGCGAGAGGGTTGAGGAATCCTGCGGGAGGAGTGATTGGAATCAGCGCTTTCGCACAAGCGGATACCCGCCCTGTCGCCTCTTGGAAAGTGATGATTTTGGTCACGGAGGTCACATACACGCTAATGTGGAGATGAGGTCCCGTCGCATAGCCCGTAGCCCCAACGTTGCCGATTATCTGTCCTGTCGCGACCGCTTGGCCCGTGCTTACGCCTATGACCGAGAGGTGTCCGTACATCGTCGAGAGGCCGTTTGTATGCTTTATCATTATCCATTTTCCCGCTGAGTAGCAACCCTTGTAAGCGTCTGTGTTTCCCGTCCCGATAACAATGCCGGATAGAGCGGCTTTGACGGGCGCGCCCGTCGGTGCGCCCAAGTCAATGCCGTTATGGCCCTTTCCGTTGTACGCGCCACTGAGGGCGAATTCAGACTGTCCGAAGGTCTGGGTTATGCGAAACTTATCGAGTGGCCACTGGAAGATGCCTTTCTTGGCTGTCGGAATTTGAGACGGGTCAACCGCCTGTAGGTACTGCGCTTTAAGGTTATTCAGCTCCGCCTCAGACGCCGCTTTTCCTGCGATTTTCTGCGTCAATATTTTTTGGTACGTCGACTCCTGCGATTTCGTTTCGGTAAGGAGGTCACTCTGCGCCTTTTTCGCCGCACTGAGCGAGCTTTGCTGCGCGAGGAGGTTCTTTTGCTCCGCAAGCAGTTCAGCCCTCTTCTGCTCGGTGTTCTTCTTTACATCAGCAAGGGATTGCTTCTCGGTTGATAGTTTCTCCACCTGCTCGGTGATTGCTTCACGGAGAGTCGCATGTGAATCAAGGTCATGCCATACAGCGGCAATATCGTCGGAAGCGAAAATTTGTATGGCAAGCGACGATGCATCGGACTCATTCATCTTACGGAACGATTGTGCAAGACCTGCGGCCTCAACATCGATGGAATCTTGCTTCACCGCTATGCCACGCGCGAGCTGCTGAATCTGCAATTGAGTCGCATTTATCTTGCTCTTCGATGCCGCCACTGAGGCGGCGGCCTTTTTGAGTGAAAGGTTGATTTCTGCGAGGGTGTTTTGAAGAGTTTTCTTTTGAGTGCCTACCGCGTTCAGTTGCTTTTCGTACTCGGCGATCTCCTTATCCAGCTGGGCAATTTGCGAATTCTGGGCGTCGATGAGCGCCTGCACCTCCGACGGGGTGCTCTGTGCGTGAGATATAAACGGTGAGACGGCAAAGATACACAAAATAGCGCTAGCCACTATCGTGGTTGCTTTTCTCAGACGTATGTTCATATATGTGAAAGCAGAGCGAGTGCAGTACCAATGCGCCTGAGACTCGCCTCCTTGCCGATGAGGTGAATGACTTCAAATGGGTCGGGGCTGCGCTCTTGTCCTGTAAGTGCGTACCGAAGAGGCCAGAGTACCGCCCCACGCCCTTCACGGCTTGCATACTCCCAGACGAGCGCTTTGATGTTTTCGGTGTCGTTGTAAGCCCCTTCGGGAGCATCAGAAAGTAATTTCTTCACACTCTGCAGATGACGCACGGTATCCTCCGTACTTACTTTCTTTTGAGCGATATATGTAGGCTCAAGTTTTGGTTCCGCAAAAAAGAAATCAAACTCTCCGGCATCAGCAAAAGTCCGGAGCTCCTCCCACACGGCTATACGCTCGCGTATGAGCGGAGCGAGGGACGTCGCTATTCGCTCATTCCACGCAACACCCCGTGCATGGAGAGACGTCTGTAGTATCTTGTCTGATTCCAGTGCAAAGTCGCGGAGCGGGAGAGCTTGGAGATAGTGGCGGTTGAACCAATTCAATTTCTCAATATCAAAAACCGCTCCGTTTTTGTGGACGTCGGCAAGCTCAAACTCCCCTATCATTTCATCAAGGGAGAGAATCTCTTTTCCAGACGGAGCTGTCCAGCCGAGTGTCGCAAGGTAATTGAGGAGTGCGGGTGCGAGATAGCCTTTCTCTCTGTACGAACGCACTGCCACATCACCCTTTCGCTTGGAGAGCTTGGACCTGTCGGCTGCTAGGTGCAGCGGGTAGTGTGCATAGAGAGGGCGTGGGAGTCCGAGAGCTTCTTGGATAAGGATTTGTCGCGGAGTATTCGATATGTGGTCTTCTCCGCGGATGACGTGCGTGATTCTCATGTCGGCGTCGTCTACGACTACGGCGAGGTGATAGAGCGGGTCATCTTCCGCACGTGCAATTGCAAAATCTCCAAGCTCCGTCGTATCAAAGGTAATATCTCCGCGTATCGCGTCAGTAAACGTAATCGTCGTCCCTGGGTTCTTGAGGCGAATTATTTTTACCATGACGCCGGCTTCCTTCTTGCTCTCTTCTTCGGATACGTATGCTTTTCCTTGGACAATAAGTGTGTGAATCGCGGCGCGGTATATTTCTGTGCGTTCGGATTGACGGTAAAATTCGTCCCACGAAATTCCAAGCCAGGTGAGGTTGTCGATAATATCGGCTTCAAATTCCTTGGTGCTCCGCTCCTTATCGGTGTCTTCGCTGCGGAAAACGATAATGCCACCGTGCTTCTTCGCAAACAGGTAATTGAGAATTGCCATTCGAGCGGTGCCGACATGACAAAATCCCGTTGGGCTCGGAGGAAATCGTACGCGAATGTTCATACCCCGTGAGAGAGAAACGCCAAATGAATCAGCGAAGTTTGTAATGATTGCGGTGATGTAGATATATTGAACATAAATGATCCATTCTCTCATGGGGTCATACGGGTTCATGCTCGATAGCGGTCTCAAGGAGTGAGAGTGCAATCTTCCGTGCCGCATCGGGGCGTGCGAATGTCCGTGCAGCTTCGGACATTTTCGAACGCAAAGCCGAATCTCCGACTACGCGCTGAATTTCGGCGAGGAGAAGGTGAGGCGAGAGGTTGCGCTGTTCTATGACGACAGCCGCGCCTGAGCGGGCATAAGAGAATGCATTCTCGGTCTGGTCGTGAGAGACGTCCTCGGGTATCGGGACGAGTATTGACGGTAGTCCCCAGTTGGCTATCTCAAAGATAGTGCCCGAGCCCGCACGGGCTACGATTACCGTTGTGATACCAGCGGCCATGCGCAGCGCAAGGGTATTAAGAAGTCCAAAAATCTTGTAGCGTTCTGCATAACGGGAGTTTTTGAGAATCACTGAGGTAATACCGCTGATCTCTGTGAGGTTTGCCGCACCGACTTGGTGTACGACGTTGAATTCCGAAAGGAGTAAAGGAAGCGCATCGAGAATGACTTCGTTGATAGAGCGTGCGCCTTGAGAGCCACCCATCACGAATACCGTAGGGACTGAGGAATCAAGCTTGAGGAATTCGTGCCCACCCTCTTTCGAAGGCTGAATTATTTCTTTGCGGACAGGATGCCCTACTGCAGCGATTCTGTCCCGTACTTTCGGAGGGAATTTCGCGGCGGCTGTCGGATGTGCAACGGCTATCCACTGCGCGAATTTTGATGACCAGAGAGAGACGCGTCCCGGCGACGCATCGGCATCATAAATTATCACGGGGATTTGAAGGAGTCGTGCCGCAAAGAGCGTCGGGAATGCTGCGTATCCGCCAGTCGAGAAAACTGCATCGGGGTAGAGGCGGAAGAGTTGGAGGGTAGATCGTATGATGCCGATGCCGTTGGTAAAGACGCTTAGCACATTCAGAATGCTCCTGTATCTGCGAACTTTTCCCGCAGTGCTTGGGAGATATGTAATGTCATGCTCAAGGAGCGCTTCGGCATCGAATGCTGGCGGGCCGATGTAGTAGAGGTCAGGTTCGATGAGGGTGCGCTCCAGGCACACGTCTTCAATGGCCTCTGCCACCGCGATGAGCGGATAAAAATGTCCGCCTGTTCCACCACCGGCCAATACGATACGCATCGCCCCATTCTATCGTCCTCTTGCGCAATCACAAAAAGAGTTATACGCGGCGGGATCGGGAAATGTTAAGCAAAATGCCTGCGCTTGCGAGTGATATGAGCATCGCACTTCCCCCTTGGCTCACGAATGTGAGAGGCACCCCTGTCAGCGGTGCGAGGCCGAGCATCGCCGCAATGTTGATAAATGCCTCTCCAGCCAAGTAGGTCGAGATTCCTACCGCAAGCAGTCCCCCGAAAAGGTCTGTTGTACGGGCAGCGACTACATACCCGCGTAAGGCAAGGGCTAAGAACATGAGGACGATGACTGTCGAACCAACGAATCCAAGCTCCTCCCCCGCTACGGCAAATACGGAATCCCCCATGGGCTCCGGCAGGTATGTGAATTTCTGGATGCTTTGGCCGTAACCGCGCCCGAAGACCTGACCTGAGCCTATCGCCATGAGAGATTGAGATATTTGGTACCCTTCCGCCAACTGGTTTTCGGCGGGGTTAAAGAATGTGAGGACACGATCTCTCACGTGGGGCTTTTCGTACACAAGTATACCGAGCGAGAGCAAAGCAATGCACAGCAGTATCGCGATATCGCGGACACGCGCACCGGCGGCGAAGAAGACGCCAAATACGGTGATACAGATGATGCCAAGCGTACCGATATCTGGTTGCATGACGAGGAGAACGATGGGCGCGGCAAGTATGACAACGAGGCCGCCGACACCCCATAAAAAACTTTCGACTTTTGCGCGAATGGTCGAATAATACGCCGCCGCGATGAGAATGGCGGCAATCTTTAAGAACTCAGAAGGTTGAAATGAGACGCCAAATATGACAATCCATCGCTGTCCCCCACCATGTGCAAAGCCGAGGTTGGGAATGAAAACAAGGAGCATGCCCACAAGAGCGAGTGCGAAGATATAGGGTGCAAATTTTCGCCAGTGACGGTAATTGAAATTAAGGGTTATGAGGAGCAAGATACATCCGCCTCCCACCCCCAACACCAGATGACTGAATGCAACAGAGGTGATTCCCGAAAATCCGCGGCCGAGAACGCCGAAAGCTGCCGATACGAATATCATGGCGCCTCCCAAAACGAGGGACGCGATGAGAAAGGCGAGGGGTTTGTCGATGCGCTGCCTCATTGTATGGGTAATGCAGAGAGCGCAAGGATGACGCCCGCGAACGCACATGCAACGGAGAGCACCCAATACCGCATAACAACTTTCTGTCCCGGCCAACCGATGGCTTCAAAGTGGTGGTGCAGTGGCGCAATGCGCAAGAGCTTGCGGCCGAAGAATCTTTTTGAGATGACTTGTGCTATGTCAGACAAAACAGTCACAACGAGAAGACCTCCGATGATAGGTAATACGAATATGCCAACACCACCCCCGAGACTGTCAGTCATGAACGCAACGGTACCGATGGTCAAGGTTAATGCCATGGTGCCCGTGTCGCTCATGTAAAATCGCGCAGGAGGAATATTGAACCACAAAAACGCGAGGAGTCCTCCCATAATGCAGGCGGTAAATGCTGCGAGGTCTACTTGGTTCTGCGAAAATGCGATGATGGTGTAAGAGGCAAAAATTGAGGCGAATACTCCACCTGAGAGTCCGTCAATGCCGTCAATGACGCCTGAAGCGTACAGGGCGAGCGATACTATGACAAATAGAGGAATGATGAGCCAACCTATTTCAAGCGGGACGGTATATGGGATATTGACGGCAGTTATGGAAAGTTTTTCCCAGAACCACCATCCTATGAAAGAGGACAACGCCACGACAATAACGATGCGGTGACGTAGACGTAAACCCTCAGCACTCTCCCGAATAACCATAAGGTCATCGACGAGTCCAACTAAGGCACCTGTCATAAGTGTCGCGAATGGCAGCCACGTCTGATTACGACTCAAGAAGTCTAGACTAGTCAGCGCCGGAAAAATGCGTGTCAGTGCGGAGAGACCTAAAATAGTAAGGAGGACGCTTCCCCACACGACCATGCCTCCCATGCGGGGCGCGCGTACCTCATTCAGGCCATGAAGCCGGTTGAATTCGTGCGCAGATTCTCCGTTGAGCGCGAGTTTACCGGGACGTTTTTTCCACGCCTTGAACGCGTATAAGTAGTGAGAAATCAGTGGTGTGATTGCCATCCCCACGAGGAATGCTATCGCCGCAGGAAGGAGTACGTGAACAAGCGGCGGAATCATACAGTGATTGTACTACGTTGATTTTAGGACCCGAAATTACTGGCCCGTTGAGATGGATTCCACCGTAGCTGTTACGAGCTTTTTCATGTCGTCAAAACGGCCGTCCTGCGTTGAATTCAGTACGACTGCAACGACCGGACGGGTTGGTCCCACCTCAAATACTACGGCGAGGTTTCCTCCCGCAAGTCTTGTGAAGCCCGTTTTTCCCATGACGATGCCCGGTATCGCCGGTAATGCTTCGTCGGTATTTGTTGCCGTCACCGTTTCTCCCGTTGTTGCCCGTATCTTGATACTCGTGCGAGAGGTTTGCCCAAAAGAGGCGGGGGCAGTCGATGCGGCATACCCAAAGAGAAGTGCTACATCGTGCGCAGAGCCGAAGGCGCTCGCTTCAGTGTCGCTCAAGTCAAGGCCATTGGTGTTGAGAAAGGTCACCGTACTCAGGCCGAGGTTTTGTGCGATGTCGTTCATACGCCACAAGACAGCAGCGCCTTCTGTCGACGACGGATACTTTTTATGAAGAGCTTCCCCCGCCGCGTTAGAGAGAATAGCGGCTCCTTCGTTTGAGGACGCAACGAGAGTGAAGGCGATGATGTCTTGTGCTGCGAATTGCATCCCTGCCGGGAGACGAATTCCCGCGCCATCGGGCGGTACGTGTGAAGGTATCGTTATGGACGTACCGGAGGGAAACGCTTCGGAGACCGCGAGGACGAGCGGCACTTTGACGAGAGAGGCGAGAGGCAGCCGCGAGTCTGGGTTTTTCGAATAAAGAACGCGATTCGTCGTGAGGTCGAGCACGTAAGCCCCCTCAGCCATAAGTGATATTGAGTCGAAGGGATTTTCCAATGAGGCCGCCGCAGAAGCGGTTTGAGGAACGCCCACGTTGAGCTCATCGTAAGAGGAGAGAAATGCCACTGTTACGAACGCACTCGCGAAAAAGATGAGCGCGAGTGTGGCGACACCCGAAAGGTATTGTGTCGAGAGACGGTGTCCGCCTGTGCGCTCAGGCAAAAGTACGAGCGGAGAAACAGGCTCCTGCTGTCGCGCGTCTCCGGTGTAAGAAATTTCATCTTGAGCCAATGGTCCGTCCGTCATACCTGCGTATTTTCTGAAGAGGACTCGGTAGGCTGTGATTCGAAAGCTCTAAGTTCCGCAACTATCTCGGCGTAATTCGGAAGTTCTGTAACGTCACGCACGCCGAGGTGAGAGAGGAGCTCGACAGTCGGACGGTATAGGTATTCACGTCCGTCTTCAGGATTGCCCGTGCGTTCAAGGAGCCCGCGTGCGAGAAGATTACGGATACTCGAGCTTGTATTTACACCACGAATATAATCGATTTGCGCACGAGTCGAGGGACCTCTATAGAGGACAACTGCTAAAACCTCTAGGCCCGCATCCCCTATTTCGTGTCCCAGCTCCCGCTCGTACGCCCGTTGAACTGCTGAGGAAGTTTCCTTTGCCACCGCGAGCGAGACCTCGGTCTCCGTCCGGATAAGTGTCAGGCCCGTGCCTTCCAGGCGCTCCGAAAGTGTCTGGAGCGCCTCCCGCAACTGCGGCTCATCTACCTCGAGTAATTGAGCCAGTTTGTGTAAGGTAAGCATCCCTCCTTCACTAAAGAGGAACGCTTCCGCGCGCGCTGAGGTTTCATTGTGCATATATTATGTACCGTAACGTGGAGCAGTGGCGTTCTCCAACTCAATCGTGATGTCTTCGAAAAGGCGTTCTTGAGTCACGCTCGCGCTCCCCGAACGTACTAATTCGAGCGTCGCAAGAAAATAGACGATTACATCGTTCCTATCGCGTGACCTCGTAAGCTCACGGAAGCTCGCTCGAAGGGCGGTGATGAGGCGGGAGCGGACACTCTGTATAACATCTTCTAGCGCCAATATTGGGGCCACCGCCGCCTGCATCATTGCTTCAGGCTTGGGCAAGATACTGACGAGACGTGCAGCCGCATTGGCAATTGTAGAAAGTGCCGCGTTGGCGGGACTGAAGACGGGGGTACGAAGAGGCGTTCGATGCGCAAGGAGAAAAGGGCTTTTACCCCATGTGCCACGAAGAAGCTTGGCTGACTTCCGTACCAGTGCGTATCGCGCGAGCCGGCGCTCAAGCTCTTCAACGCTTTCGCGCTCATCTGCAGAAAGGTCCAATGTGGGGAGAAGCGTTCGGGATTTTATCAGAAGGAGCGTGGAGGCAACCAAAATGAACTGAGCGGTTTCCCCGAGGGGAAGTTCGGGAAGTTTTTCGACGTATGCGAGGTACGCGTCCGTTACCTCGGCCAAAGAGATGTCAGAGATAGACAGCTTCCTCGCTTCAATCATATTGAGAAGCGTTTCCAATGGCCCCTCAAATGTTTCAGTACTCAATGCGAATCGTTCACTCATCATGTTTCTTTTTTGGTTGTATCTGGATGCCAAGTTCGGTGAGTTGCTCAATGGTAAGTTCTTTCGGCGCTCTCATGACAGACGTCTGTCCGCCGCGTGTCATTGGAAAGGCCTGAACTTCGCGAAGCTGCGATTCCCCCGTCAGATTCATGGTAAGGCGTTCTACGCCGAGTGCGATGCCGCCGTGAGGCGGTACGCCGAATCCAAAGGCGGTGAGCATATGTCCGATACGCCCCTGTATCTCCTCTTCATTGTATCCCATGACCTCGTATGCGGCTTTGAGAATCTCAGGCTTGTGTGCGCGGATGCTTCCACCCCCCGCCTCGTATCCGTTGCATACCAAATCATATTGCGTGGTGAGAATATCTCCGATATTTTTCTTTTCGAGAAGCTGTTCCACATGCTCGCGTATCGGCATTGAAAATGGATTGTGTGTAAACGTCCATCCGCCGTCCTCTGTCTTTTCGAAAAACGGAAATTTGTATACCCATGCGTATGCCATGACGTTGTTCTCCTTATCTTCGGGTGTGCGGAGGTCAAATTTATCCGCGCCGAATTTTTCCATCGCTTCCGCGTAGGTGAATCGGGGAAAGGGCTTTTCTTTTATCGTAAAGCCCATCGCTTCGACTGAAACCGTAATCATATCTTCGACAGTCTGCATCACCTCTTCTTGTGCGACGAAAGACATCTCGATATCTATTTGCGTATGTTCGAATCCGCGGTCCGCGCGAAGATCCTCGTCACGCACCGCACGCGCTATTTGGAAGTACCGTTCGAATCCGCCGGCCATAAGAAGCTGTTTGTATTGCTGGGGAGATTGCGGAAGCGCGTAGAATTTACCGGGGTGGAGCCGGGACGGTACGACGAAATCGCGCGAACCCTCCGGCGTCGATTCTGTAAGAAGTGGAGTTTCAATTTCCGTAAATAGCTTACCAAAAAGGTATTCTCTGCAGCGTTGCACAAGCTCGCTGCGGAGCCGGATGTTGCGTTGCATACGTTCGCTGCGTAAGTCCAAGTAGCGGTGAGCGAGACGTGTCTCCTCCCCGATGCCTGAGGTATCTTCGTTGACTTCAAACGGCAGAACCGCTGCGGGACTCAAAACCTCGATTGATTCAATCAGTAGTTCGATGCCACCGTTCATTTTGCCCGTTTGGGCGTTCTTGCCCGGTCGCTCCTGCACGGTAGCGGTGACTGCGACCACGGATTCGCGGGAAGTATTTTTGGCGGTTTCCATCGCGGCAGCTCCCGGAATCACGAGACCTTGAACCACGCCTGTCATGTCTCTGAAGTCGAAAAAAACCATTTTGCCCTGGTCGCGCCGAACCGATACCCAGCCCTTAATGAGGACCGACTCCCCTACGTGCTCTGCCAAGTCTTTAATGAATGTTCGTTCCATATCTAAATTGTGACGCCCACTTTATTTCTCACGTCTACCATTTTCTTTTCAGCTTGTTCGCGTGCTCTCTCAGTGCCATCCTTCAGAATGTTTTTTACATCGGCGTCACTCAGGCTCGCACGCTTCTCCCGCATCGGGCTAATCACCGCTTCGATGTCTTCGACGAGCGTATCTTTGAGTGCTTTGTATTTGCCCTTGTTTTCCGCGTAGAGAGAGGAAAGCTGCTCCTCGCTTTTGAAGAGGCGGTGAATATTGTAGACGTTTTCCGGTCTATCCCCTGTTGAGTCAGTAACGATACTCATAACTGCTTTTTGCGTCTCTTCTTTTGTGCCAAAAAGAGGAATAGTATTGCCATAACTCTTGCTCATCTTTTTGCCGTCGGTACCGGGAACGACTGCGACAGACTCTAGAATTTTTTCCTGCGGCGTCTTGAAGGTCTCGCCGAATACGACGTTGAATTTGGTTGCCGCTTCGCGGGCGTATTCCACATGCTGCCTTTGGTCAGCACCTACGGGCACGACGTCGGTATCGTAGAGCAAAATATCCGCCGCCATGAGCATTGGGTATGTGAAGAGCCCCGCATTCGCTTCCAGTCCTTTTGCGACTTTGTCCTTATACGCGTGCGCCTGCATAAGAAATGGTACCGTGACGAGACAATCGAATATCCACGCGAGTTCCGTATGCTGCAATACAGTGGACTGCTGGAAAATGACAGTTTTCTTGGGGTCGACTCCGACAGCGATAAAGTCGCGCGCGACATCCATGATATTTTTCCGCAATCCTCCGGTATCCTTCAGTGTGGTAAGCGCATGATAATCGGCAATCATGACGAGTCCATCAGTATCTTTGAGCAATCCCACCGTCTGCTTGAGTGTGCCCAAGTAATTGCCGATGTGGAGCGAGCCCGATGGCTGAAGTCCCGTAAAAAGCCGCTTTTTGCCCATATGGGCTGTATTGTAACAGAAATTAAACCACAAACTATGAATAAAATGGTATTTCGTAGCGGGAGAATCAGGATATCGAAATGTTTACGATCGCAGTGAAAGCAACCTTTTTGCGGCTTCTCGGACTTGTTCTAGAGACGGAACTAAGGCAAAGCGCACGTACCCCTCTCCCGGATTCAAACCTCCTTCACATACATCCGAAATCAGACTGCCCGGTGTCACGACGATGCCAATGGAAGGATCGAGGAGTTTCTTTGCAAACTCGACGTCGCTTCCAGGGACCTTCTGCCATACATAGAAGGTGGCTCCCGCTTCTGTCGTTGAGAGTCCGATAGAACGAAGTGCAGGAAGCAGAATATCCCGTTTTTCTTTGTAGAGACGGCGCATACTTTCGACGTGCGCATCATCGGCAAGTGCGACGATAGCCGCATCCTGAATAATATTTGGGACGCCTGAATCGACATTCGTCTTCAAGCGCTTGTAAATATTTACGAGTTTCTCGTCGCCGCACACGAAGCCGACGCGATAGCCGGTCATGTTGTTGCGTTTGGACAAGGAATAAAAAGCGACGATGCCTTCGCGGTCCACCTCAAGAATAGAGGGTGGTTTGTCGTCGAAGTAAATATCAATATAGCAGCCTTCATCCGCCGCAATGATGATGTTATTGCGGTGAGCCCACTCGACAAGTCCTTTGTAATACTCGCGCGAGGCTACGGCACCCGTGGGAGAATTCGGGTAGTTCAGCCAAATCATCTTTGCGCGTTGTGCGATGTCCTTGGGAATGGCGGCGTAGTCGATAAGAAATCCGTTTTTCTCAAGAAGAGGGACGAAATAGGGTTGGCTCTCGGCAAAGATGGTGCCTGTTTTCATCGGTGGATATCCCGGAGAGGGACAGAGTACCGTATCAGCTGGTTCCAGAATGGCCTCGGGAAAGTTAAAAATAGCCTCCTTCGAACCTGCGTTCGAAGAAATCTCTGTTTCTGGATTGAGCGTCACTCCGAACCTGCGAAGCATATAATCGGCCGCGGCGGAGCGGAATTTCTTGCTTCCGTTATAGTTCGGATATCCGCTCACCGCATGTGCACGGGCCGATGGTGTAAGGCACTCCGCTACATAGTCCGGCGTCGGTTCTGTCGGGTCGCCCACGCCGAAATCAATAGGGGTAACGCCCTGTGCTCGGAGAGCTTCCACCTTTTTGTCTATCTCCGCAAACGCGTACGGAGGCAATGACGCCAGTCTTTTCGACGGGTTGATATCCATGAGAAGAATTACGTGGTGTCTTTGAGCAATCCGTAGTCTTTCAGCAGAGTGTCGAGAACTGTCTGCGACGTGGCGGTTGGCGGACACAGAGGAAGACGGTAGACAAGCTCGCAAGTACCCATACGCGCCGCACAGTATTTCACCGGGATGGGGTTGGATTCGATGAATAGTTTTTTGAACATGTCCGCCAGATGCTCGTTGACTTTTTCCGCTTCATCCCATTCGCCCGCCGCCGCATGACGCACTAAGGTGGATACCTCACGGGGTACGATGTTGGACGCAACCGAGATAACACCGTCTCCACCCGCCCGCATCAAGTCGAGGGTCATGGCGTCGTCACCGCACAGCACGGTAAAATCGTCGGGTCTTCGCGCGAGCACATCTTTCATCTGGGCAATGTCTCCGCTTGCTTCTTTCACTCCTACTATCATCGGGTTCTGTGCCATTTCCATGAGCGTGTCAGTATCTATGTTGATGCCCGTTCGGCCCTTGATGTTGTAAACAATGACAGGAAGACCGACATCAGCAATTGCCGCGTAGTGTAGTTTTAGCCCGTCGGGCGTCGGTTTGTTGTAATACGGAGCGACGACAAGACATGAGCCTGCGCCAACTTCTTTTGCCGCTTTGGTGTACGTCACGGCTTCTCGGGTGCTATTGCTCCCAGTACCCGCCATGACCTGAACCTTGCCGGCCGCCTCTTCTACCACAATCTCGATGGCTCGTCGGTCTTCTGCTGCAAGTGTCGTCGGCGATTCCCCCGTTGTACCGATGGGAACGATACCAGTTACGCCACCCTCAATCTGCCTGCGCACCAGTATTCGTAAGGCCGCTTCATCCAACCCCCCGTCTTTTTTGAATGGAGTGATGAGTGCTGTCCACGTGCCTGCGTATTTCTTTGTAGTCATATTGATTTAGAAATTTATGATGCGGGGAAAATATCGCGTATGTATTCATCCATACTATAGAAGCCGGTTTTTCCCACAAGCCATTCCGCCGCTTTTATTGCGCCTTGCGCGTAGCCGTCACGGTTCCGCGCTTCATGAGTAATAAGAATTCTGTCTGCCGCAGAATCGAAGCCAACGGTATGCCCAAAATTTACCGCACCTCCGCGTACCGAGGAGAAATGTATTTCCGAATCCGCACGCTTACGGTTGAGTCTCTCCTCCACAACGGACTCCTTGCGGTGGACGGCGTCGAGCAGTATCTTCTCGAGTGTCTTTGCCGTACCTGAAGGGCTGTCCGCCTTGCCCGCATGGTGTATCTCGTGTCCCCAAATGTCGTATTCATCGAGTCTGTTTACGAGGCGCGCCGCCTCCGCGATGATGCGAAAATACATGTGAACGCCAACAGAAAAGTTCGACGACCATAAAAAACCGATGCGTCTCGAGTCCGGAGCCGCTTCTACGACTTGACGGACTTCGTCTACCCGATCGTACCATCCCGTCGTGCCGACGACGAGTGGGATACCCGCTTCGACACACGATTGCACTGAGGTCATCACCTCCGCAGGGCTTGAAAAGTCAATAGCGACATCGGCATCGGCGAGGGATTGGGCATCGAGAGACTTCGCAGATGCCTCGGGCGCACTACGGTCTATGATGGCCACTATACGATGTCCACGCGTCCCTGCAGCACTCGCGAGCGAGTGTCCCATTCCGCCATACCCTATGAGTGCGATATTCATATTCTTTCGGATTATACGTTTGCTGCTCTCGGTAGCATAACGCCATCTTATCAAGAGTGAATCAATCCACCAAGGTAGCAAACAGGTCTTCCATCGTCTCCGCACGGCGAATCATGGTAAAGCTCTGGTCAGGCTTCATAAGAAATTCTGCCGAGCGGAGTTTCCCGTTGTAGTTGAATCCCATCGCGTGTCCATGTGCGCCCGCATCGTGAATGACAATGACGTCATCCAACTCCATGTGAGGCAGCTTCCGCTCTATGGCGAATTTGTCGTTGTTCTCGCAGAGAGAGCCGACGACATCGTATATCTCGTCGGTCGGGGCATTCTCCTTGCCGAGAACCGTGATGTGGTGATAGGCGCCATACATGCCGGGCCGCATGAGATTCGCCATCGTCGCGTCAAGACCGACGTATTTCCGGTATGTTTCCTTGAGATGCCGGACGCGGGATACCAGGTATCCGTGTGGCCCTGTAATGTAGCGTCCGCACTCCATCGCGAGTTTGAGAGGGGCGAGTTGGTATGACTCGTAGAGATTTTTCACGCTCATGGCGAGCGCCTCGATGTCCACCTCCTTATCTTCCGGCCTGTACGGAATTCCGATGCCGCCGCCGAAATTTACGAGCTCAATCGTAATGCCAAGTTCGTCGCGCACTTCCCGTACGATATCGAAGAGCATCCGCGCAGTCTCCACGAAATACTCTACCTGCCGCTCGTTCGACGCGACCATGGTGTGGAGACCGAAGCGCTTGACGCCCTTTGCGCTCGCGACACGATACGCTTCAATGAGCTGGCCGTGCGTCATGCCGAATTTCGCTTCTTCGGGTTTTCCGATGATGACGTTGCCGTCGCGTACTGGGCCCGGGTTATATCGGAATGACAACATCTCAGGCAGACCCGCATGCTCCTCGAGAAAAGCGATATCCTCAAATGCGTCGAGATTGATTATTGCTCCAAGCGCTTTTGCCTTTATGTATTCACCCGCGGGCGTGTCATTCGAGGTGAACATGACGTCTTCTTTCGATAGGCCGATTCGCTCTGCGAGAAGTAGTTCCGCTAAAGAACTGCAATCGGCGCCACAACCCTCGTCTTTGAGTATAGAAAGTATGTGATGATTCGGCGTTGCTTTCACCGCGAAGTACTCCTTGAATTCCGGCGACCACGAAAACGCTTTCAGAAGACGTTGTGCTGTTTGTCGTATACCCTGCTCATCGTATATGTACAGAGGGGTGGGGTGCAGGCGAAGCAACTTCTCAAGCTCATCCTTGGAGAAAGGCACAGTTTTTATCATTCCGAGCATTATAGCCCACGGCTGACGTATTTTGCATGCCAGTCGCGTATGTGCTTATATATCCAGGTTCAATGCAGCTGAAACAGAGAGGTTCGACATGACCAAAATGTTCCTTGATAATCGCACGCCTGCGAATATCCCGCCGCTCGATGCGTTCACCGTAGACACTGTTATCCGACCCGGTGAAATGGTGGACGGCGTAATGATCGTCTGGGCCGGCAAACACTTCCGCGAGCATGTGCTACATGCGCGCGAAGGGCCGACGCTTGAAACGACTCTCTACGAGCACGTGCTCGGTATCGAAGGCTGTGACCTTCCTATACGCTCGCGCTACGTCAACCAACCAGGAATTGTTGACGAGCTCGGTGGGCGGGATAAGGTCAACATCACCTTCGGCCAGTACTGGTACCATCTTACGCGTGCTGACCGCGCGCGTTGGTATACCTGCTATGTACTGGTAGAAGGCAAGCTCTATGGCGTTCATGCCGGATGGACGCAGGGCGGACTCCACATCGAGTCCGGCCCCTTCGGCCGCTCGCACTCATGGGCTAAAGGCTGCGTCTTCCTTGTTCCGTAGCGTTGCTAAGTCCTCCTCCCCAACCCATATATCGTGGCAAGGGGTGGAGGGCTTTTGCTTGCATACAGAATCTGGGAAGTTCATACTGCCTCGGGGGAAATGCTCAGGTGAGCATCTGCACCCCCATAGGGAGAAAGCCATGCTTATAACCACTCCTGACGTCGCGAAAGCGGCGGACAACGGCTCGAAACCAAAGCCGAAGATGGTTTACGGATGCATCCCGCATCCGTGTAACGGGAAGGAGTTCGTGTGCGAGATTAAGCCCACGAGCTGTCACAGTTGCGGCGGGCCAAACATCCAGTTTCTGCGCTGGGAATAGGCCCAATCAAGGGAGAACGACCATGCAGTATCTGCGCGTGGAGGAAGGAAACATCAAAATCCTGCCTCCGAGTGACGTAAACGCGGGAGAGTACCTACGGCAGGTACGCCGCGAACTCGATGCGATATTCGCGAAGGGCAAGCCCGGAGCGATGTATCGAATCGACCTCGAAAATGGCCAGCGGGGTGGGTCCTTTACCAACTCCACCACCGCCGTCATCGAGCTGCTTACCGAACTCGTCGATGAATCGCATTCGACGACTTCCAAAAAAACCCTCACCGCAAATTAAGTCGGGCGAGGCATATTATAGAGGCCCAAGCCTCGCCCCGATGTGATGTCGGGGCATTTTTTTTAAATCATAGAGCGTGCGAAAGACCTTGAAAAAAGGCCGGCGGAACACCTTTCGATTTTTGACGTGTTGATGTGCGTGTGGTAGCGTGCGACGAATGAAACGGATAAAAGTACTGAAATTCGGCGGAACGTCCATGGGGTCGGCGGACGCGATACAAAAAGTCATTGCTATTATCAAGAGACCTCGACAAGACGCGCGGATTGTAGCAATCATCGTTTCCGCGATGTCTGGAGTTACCAATGACCTTATCAAAATCGCCAAGCTGGCAAGTACCAAAGAACCAAAGTACAGGGTAGTTCTCAAGAATCTCGAGCGCCGGCACATTGAGGTCGCACGTGAGCTCGTAGGTTCTCGGTATCGCGCAAAAACGCTGGCGTTAGTCGATGATCTCTTCCGTCAGCTAGAGAGCATTGTGGAAGGGACGTATCGTTTACAAGAACTTTCACCTGCGGGTATGGCCTATATCATGAGCTTCGGAGAACGGCTGTCGGGACATATCCTTACGGGAGCACTTCTGCATCGTCGCGTGCGATGTGAGTACCTGAATGCGCGACGCGTCATTACAACCGACGAACAATTTGAATCTGCCGCCGTCGATTTTGTCAGCACGGAGAAGAGTATTCGCGCGCATTTCAAGAAGCACACCCCTTTACAGATTGTCACAGGATTCATCGGCGCGACTCCAGACGGAAAGACGACGACGCTTGGTCGCGGCGGGAGCGATTACAGTGCAGCCATCGTGGGCTCTGCGTTGGGCGCAAAAGCAATCGAAATATGGACGGACGTATCCGGCATCATGACGGCCGATCCGCGTCGTGTACCGGAAGCACAAGTGGTCCCAGAACTTTCATTTGAGGAAGCCGGCGAGCTTGCGTATTTCGGCGCGAAGGTGCTCCATCCGAAAACCATATTGCCGGCCATGCGCAAGAGTATTCCCGTTAAGGTACTCAACACGTTCAAGCCAGATGATTCTGGTACGACCATCGTCCCGAATTTTGCGCAACGCCGCAAAGAGAGTCACACTGTCGATGCGCTCACGTTCAAAAGCCCCGTCATTGCGGTACATGTCAATTCCCCCAAGTTTTACGACGGAAGTGGTTTTATCGCACGCATATTCGAGATATTCAACGCACACCGAACAAGTATCGACGTCGTTGCGACATCGGTAACGAGCGTATCGGTCACTATCGATGACGAGAAGAACCTTCCGAAGATTACCAAGGCTTTGCGGGAACTCGGTGATGTATCGGTAGACCGCGGCAAAGCCATCATTTGTGCGGTCGGAGGCGGCGTGAACGCGGCCGGCGTCGCGGGAAGAATGTTTACGGTACTCGGGCAAAACAAGATTGCCGTGGAGATGATATCGCAGGCCTCTTCAGGAGTAAGCATGACGTTTGTTGTGAATACACGCGACGCCGAAAAGGCACTCAAAGTCCTTCACAAAGAGTACATTGAGGCGTAACGTATCAATATGAAGGAAATCCCCGTGGGAATATTGGGTGCGACCGGTATGGTCGGTCAGCAATATGTTCACCTGCTGGCGGATCACCCGTGGTTCCGAGTCGCGTACGTCGCGGCTTCGCCGCAGTCAGCGGGAAAGAAGTATAAAGACGCACTCAGGAGCGGGTGGATAGTGGCAGGAGAAATACCGTCCGACGTCGCTAAGCTCGTTGTTCAGGATGTCGCGGATGTGGAGCGGGCAAAAGCGGAATGTGCGTTTGTCTTTTCGGCCTTTGAAATGCCAGATAAAGACATGATACGAAAATTGGAAGAAGTGTATGCGGCCGCCGACATACCTGTCTTCTCAAATGCGTCCGCCCATCGCGGGACAGAAGACGTACCGATGCTTATTCCCGAGATAAATGCACACCATCTCGACATCATCCCGCAACAGCAAAAAGCGCGTGGCTGGAAAAAAGGATTCATTGTGGTGAAGCCGAATTGCAGTATCCAGAGCTATATCGCTCCCATCCACGCATTGTTACAAAAAGGCTACGATATCAAGCGCATTGTCGTGACTACGATGCAGGCTGTTTCAGGCGCGGGATACCCTGGCGTATCGAGCTGGGACGTCATCGACAATGTCATTCCATACATTGGAGGCGAAGAGGAGAAAACACAATCCGAGCCCTACAAGATATTGGGGCACGTAAAGGGTGGCCAGATTATTCCTTGGGAGGGTATCAACATCTCCGCGACATGCACACGGGTACCGGTTTCCGACGGTCACACAGCTATCATCTCGCTTGAATTCGGCAAGAAGAAACCGCGGCGTGACACAATTCTCAATATCTGGAAGTCGTTTCGCGGAGAGCCGCAGAAGCTCGACTTGCCGTTCGCACCGAAACAGCCCATCCACTATCGTAATGAGGACGACCGGCCGCAGCCCAAGCGCGACCGCGACACCGACAAGGGAATGGCCGTTATTGCCGGGCGTCTACGCGAATGCCCCGTGCTCGACTATCGCTTTGTCGCACTCTCGCACAATACTGTCCGCGGCGCTGCGGGAGGAGGGATTTTGAATGCAGAACTAGCCTTCAAGAAGGGGTATCTGGATATATAGTCTCCTGCGGAGCACTATAAAGCGGGCAACTCGACTATGAACCGCGAGCCTTTGCCTGCGCCTTCTGATTCCGCCCAAATCTTCCCGCCCTCGGCCTCGACGACTTCTTTTGCGATGAAGAGGCCGTAGCCCGTGGAATGCACGTTGACCTTGATGGAATCCTTACCATGTCCGCCTTCGGTGAAAAGGTGGCCCATGTCTTCAGGTGTGATACCGACGCCGCTGTCTTTGACGGAGAAATGAATCTTGCCGTCGCCATCGGATAACTGGACGTGGATGGCTCCCGTGGGAGTGTACCGGATAGCGTTGTCGATGAGATTGCGTATCACGTGCTCGCGGATTTTTTCTTCGTCACCTTCCATGCGGTATTTCCCTTCGGCCATCTGCACGTCAATCGTAAGGTTCTTCTCGCGTGCGGGCACTCGTTGTTCTTTGACAATGGTCTCGACAGCGAGACGGAAATCAAACGCCACTTTTTTGAAGGTGACGGTACCTTTCTTAAGGTTTGAGGCGGAGAGTATGTCCATGACGGTGGAGACGCCCTTGCGCACGTCTGCCAGTGCCGACCTCGCCATTGTCTTCAATTGCTCCGGTACTACCCCGTAGTCCCCTTCCGTGATGGCGGCGAATCCCGCCTCGCTTTTGGTTAGGTAGCCCTTAATCTCGTGACTGATGAAGTGAAGGAGGTTTATCTGCTGTGCGTTGATAACTTCGAGCTCCTGTTCTTGTATTTCGATAAGGTGTAGCTGCGTTATTTCCCTTTCGGAAAGTCTGAAAAGCATGATACCGAGTGTAAGAACAACAGTGAAGCTCATACCCGCGAGAAGGAAGTCTGTAACAGTTTGCACGAAGAAGAATTGAGTGGCGGCGAGGAGGAGGAAGATGTAGAAGAGTGTTTTCACTGCCGCGTCGCCAAGTTTGAAGGTGCCGTAGCTTG
The DNA here is from genome assembly GCA_943359395.1 of Candidatus Nomurabacteria bacterium. Taxonomy (GTDB): domain Bacteria; phylum Patescibacteriota; class Minisyncoccia; order Phycocordibacterales; family UBA2100; genus UBA10103. Next base: position 52,021 of record CALRHH010000001.1, on the reverse strand, counting down.
TGACGGCGATGGTAAGGAGGAGAACGAAAATTGGAAGAGTGAAGAAGGAGTAGAGCTCAACCTCGTATATGTAGGTGTAGCTCGCATAAAATTCACTTCCTGCAAATATACCCAAGAACAGCACTACTGCTGCGACTACGAGCGCGATGCGAGTACGCTCTTGCCTATCGTGCTGCGTGAGTATTCTTTGAGTGCCGAAATAGAGTATCACGCCGAGTACAAACATTTCAAGAGAGAGTTTATACGTCTGGATGAAGTCGTTGTTGATCATCTCGCACACTGCGTGATTGAGTCCATGCACCGATTGACCCAACAAGGTAATGGCGAGTGGTATAGCCGCAGAGATGAGAATGAATGATGATACCCACCTCGGACGCCCCTCCGGGAAGAGGTCGATACAGACGAATTCAAGAAGAAGAAGAAAAAACACTATTTCAACAAAGTCTATGGGAGCCCAGAGCGCGGCAACGAGATGGTAGTTGTTTGATGTCCACAAGACGAGGTCGGAAAAAAGCCAGAGTGCAAAGGTGGCACAAAAACTCGCGAAGGTCCACGCTTTGAAACGATTGACGGCTTTCCAAAGTACAAATACTGAGAGGAGGATAACTGCCGAGGCTGGTATCAGGTGTGCGTACAGCGCAAGGTCGCGTATGCTTGCTGTCGTTGCAAAACAAGTGTTCACGTCCATACTCATGTAGTATCCCTCCTCCGTTTCGATTCTTCAAGGAATTTTTCAATACGAGTTGGGTATGAATCCCAGAAACTTAACCCTTCTTTATTTTTTGGAACAACGCGCACAATGAGTGGGCGGAGCTTGAACCGAGTCAACACTCGCTTAAATGCAGGCATAACAACTTCACGGGTAAAACGTTGTTCCGACTTTGTGGGCTCAAATTGTTCGAAGAGAATCCCATCTCTGATGAAAAGGCTTAAGAATTGTTCGTAGTATCCGATGGCGTTCCCTCCGATGCCTCTAAACCAAGGGGTGGCGTCTACAGAGTGCGCTTCGACATTAAGACGCGCCATTTTTTTAAGGAGCTTGTGGTGAAAACCGATGAGCGACTGCCCGTCTCTGCATCGTATGGTGTCAAGGGGTTTTCCTGCAGAGGTGTTGAAGTCGATGATATTCTTGTAGCGGACGATGTCTCGCCCGTCAATCCCAGTGTGTTGGTATATTGGCATTTTTCCAAGAGCGCGCTTGTACGAGTTGTTTGCGCTGACAAATTTGTCTCCATGATATTCGAAGAGGAGCGGGGTAAGGTGCATATGCTTTGCAATACGTAGGAAACGCAGGAGCTCATGCGTCGGGCTAGCTAGTTGCCGAAACATAACAGCACGTGGCACCTCACACTTCTCAAGAACCTTTTTTGCCTTAGTGTCTATAAACTCCCGCACTTCGGCTTGCAAATCTGCATCCTTCCTCCGTCTCTTGAGCTCTCGCCGTGCCTCGTCTTGCGGGGTAAACACGTCCTCAGTGGCTTTGACCGAAGGCATTACTCTATGGATTCGGGTCGACCCGATGGGTGCGGGAGGTAGAGGCATAGTATTGCTATTCATTAGAACTCGAGAGGCCCACGCACTCCTCCCCGTCTTCTAAGGAGCAAAAAGTTTCTATACAGGCAGGATTTTGCGCTGTGCAAATATTTGAACATCCGTTGTCAGTACAGGTATCAAATGTCTTTGCTGAGACCTGAAGCACGCGGTATTCCGACAGTTCGTTGGGAGGGCAATCCCCCGTTGAACAATCGCGCGTGTAGCACTGCTGAAGCGTAGAGTCACACGGCGCCTCAATGACGAAGTCGTAGCGTTCGGCGTAGAGGTACGTGTATAGACTTGCGGCGACAGCTAAGCCGACTGCAACGAGTAAGATTTCATAGAGAGGAAAACCACCTTTTTTTGCCAAGGGCTCCACTAGTCCGTCCATGGTCTATAGTATACGCCATTTTAATGTCTACGATGATTAAGCTGGCTCTGAAGATAGGTTAAGCGAACGAGCGCATGAGCCAGCTCCAGATGACTTTGAACACGACGAGTATGAACGTCCATCGAAGTGTCCAATAAGCGTTTGAAAAAAATACGCTGGCCCAGAATATCTTCCAATCGCGAGCGGTTAATCCCGTGTGTTGATTTTCTTTTTTTCGAAAATATACCGTTACCATGAAGGGGTCGCTATGCAGTGAGAGGAGAACGAAAACAGGGACATCACCGAGGCGTACGACCATTCGAAACAGACGGCCGAACCAACCAAGTGTCTCAACCTCATGCAACTCTTTAAGTGCTTCGAATCCAAACCAATCAATTTTGGCCCAATCGTAGAGACGGATATATGTCCAACAGAAAAGGGCGGAGAGGGGGGCCATGATGAGAAAGCTCGCGAGCGAGCCATATACAACCCCCCAGAGAGCGGTTGATTGATACACCACGGCTCCGTAAAGAAGCCAGTCAAAAAGATATTCCTCAATGCGTTTTGCTGTGTGCCCAACGACGACGGTGCCGATACGTTGTTTGTGTCTGAGAAACCACGACCGCACTCCGTCTATCCACCTGAACATTCTTAAAGTATACCTCGGGGACTCAACTGCGGACCGAGGCGAGGGCAATGAAGGAACCTACGAGCCACCAAAAACGGTATCCAGCACCAAAGGCTGCTTGTACTTGGTCGCCGAAAACCCATACGACATCGAGGCTCGGTACTTGAAGCCAGACGACGACGAGTACAGCAGTGGCTGCGAGTCCTGCGAGAAGTGCCTGAATCGGCTCCAGCCCATTGGAATATTTGGAGATGAGCCTATGTATAACGAAATAGAGTGCCGCGGTGAGAGCGGTAAACGTGGCGAGCTGGTCAAGGGGAGTTGTAAACTGCGCCGCTAGCGGTCCGAGAAACAATGCTGAAGGTAACTTTTCCATGAAAAGGAGCGCCGCGGGCAAACTGAGAACAAGAGCGGCTGCGCGCGCTGGTCCCGAGCGCATTGCATCAAATGCGGCGAATGAGGCAAAAGCACCGATAAGTATCCAGTCGGTCGGCCATTGGCTAAAAAATAAGGAGAGGGACGATACATCCATATAAAAGGACTTACACCTTCCCTATGATTTCCAGAGACATCGCACGGAACGTCTTTACACTGAAGTACAGGGCAAAGACGAGCAAAAGAGTCGTTATCTCGCGCACTACGAATAGCGCAAACGACTGCACAGAGTAAAGAGAGATTGCGGCATTTTCAAGCACTAGTATTCCGAGTGTCGAAAAGATGATGCAGCTCAGCATGAGGAGCTTGCTGCGCGGATTCATGAGACCTGCAAGCACCACAAGCACAACGGAACACGTTATTTGAAAGAGTGTCCCAAACGGTATGAGGTCGCCCCATATAGGAATTGCTACTGCAGAGAGTATCGCTGAGGCAAGAAAAAGTTGACGCACATAGTCCCCATAGTAGTGGGGTATGTAACTCACGCGGAAAAAAGGACTAAGTAAGTCTCGAGTCTCAATCATGCGATTAAGGGTACTCCGCACTGTCTTGGTTGGCAAGCAGAACCTGTGAGTCCGTCTTACGTTACAAGCCCTCTTTTCGCAACTTTTCGATTAATTCACGCGAACTCTTTGAAAGTTTCTTGGGGAACTGGATATCCACACGCACCAAGAGGTCACCGCGGGCTCCTCGTCCGTGTGGTACGCCCTTGCCCCGCACGCGAATAACTTCGCCGTGTGTGATACCGGGAGTGACATTGACCGCCTCTTCGCCGTCGAGCGTGGTTACGTGGTGTTCGCCGCCTAGCAGAGCATCAGAGAGCTTTATTGGAAGCGATGTGAGGAGGTTAGTACCTTCCCGGGAGAACTTGGCGTCGGCCTTGATGTGCAATTTCACATAGAGGTCGCCAGCTCCACCGCCCTGTACCGCCTCGCCGCGGCCCGGCATACGTATCATCTCCCCATCTTCAACACCCGCGGGTACCACAATGTGGATTTCTTCCTGACGCTTACGTACACCTTCGCCGCGGCACGCTTCGCAAACTGTCTCAGGTATCTGTCCACGCCCGTGGCAGCGCGGGCAAGGGCGTGCGGAGGTGAATGTCCCAAAGAATGTGCTGCGGGATTCCCGGATATCCCCTTTTCCGTTGCAACTTGAGCAGGTAATGAGTTTCGAACCTTTCTTTGCGCCCGAACCGTCGCACGTATCGCACCCACTCGTTTTAGAAAGAAGTACCCGGCGCTCGGTTCCGAATATAGATTCACGGAAAGAAAGTTCGATATCTATTGAAATGTCCCGGCCACGCTTTGCACGGGATTGTCCGCCTCCGAAAACGTCGCCAAAGATGTCGCCGAGGTCGAATTCCACACCGCCGCCCTGCCCGCTAAATCCTTGGAAATTTGAAAAATCAAAGCCGCCGAATCCGCCCGCTGCTCCTCCTTGCGGACCACCACCCCCAGCGAATGCCTTGCCGTACGTATCGTACTCGGCGCGTTTCTTTTTGTCGGAAAGGACCGAGTACGCCTCGCTGACTTCTTTGAACTTCGCTTCGTCACCACCTTTTTTGTCCGGGTGATATTTGTGCGCAAGTTTCCTGAAGGCTTTTTTAATGTCCTCGTCACTTGCAGACTTCGTAATTCCAAGTATGTCGTAGTAGTTTTTCATGTGATTTTGTAAAATTACGAAGTTTTGAATCTACTGATTCGCACGCGCGTATTCGATTCCGCAGAATCGTGTCGCGTACTGTCTATTGTTACGCGATCATAAACGCGACAAGCTTTTCATACTACTCGTAAACGGATGGCAATGCAAAAAGAGCTCCCTAGGAGGGCTCTTCTGCGTTTATTCTTTTGCAGGCCCCTCAGACGGCTTCTCGTCCTCTTTCGGAGGTTCCTGGGGCGGCGTCTGCTGCTGATTTTTTGACATCGCTTCCCCGATTGCGCTCATGGCAGTCGAGAGTGCTTCCGATGCAGATTTTACAGCCGTAACGTCAGCACTGTTGCGTGCTGCCTTTGCTGCATCTATCTTCTCTTGCACATTCTTTTTTATTTCCTCACTCACCTTGTCTCCGTGCTCTTTGAGCGCTTTCTCCGCTGCGTAGACGACTTGGTCGGTGGCATTTTGTGCCTCTACAAGTTCGCGCCTTTTCGCGTCTGCATCGGCATTAATCTCGGCGTCTTTACGCATTTTCTCGACTTCTGCATCGGAGAGACCTGACGCCGCCTCGATACGAATGGATTGTTCCTTGTTGGTAGATTTGTCTTTCGCTTTTACCGAGAGAATGCCGTTGGCATCGATATCGAAGGATACCTCTACTTGTGGTACGCCGCGCGGAGCCGGCGGAATACCGTCGAGATTAAAGCGGCCGAGTGATTTGTTATCTCCCGCCATCGGGCGTTCACCTTGCACCACGTGTATTTCGACCGACGGTTGATTGTCGGAAGCCGTCGAAAACGTTTGCGAGCGCGATGTCGGAATCGTTGTGTTGCGCTCGATGAGCTTGGTCGCAACGCCGCCCATCGTTTCGATGCCGAGCGAGAGCGGAATCACATCGAGCAGAAGGACGTCTTTCACATCACCCTGCAATATGCCGCCCTGAATGGCTGCTCCGATGGCGACAACTTCGTCAGGATTCACGCTGAGATTCGGCTTTTTGCCAAAGAAATCTTCGACGGCTTTCTGCATCGCAGGCATACGCGTCTGACCGCCGACGAGGACTACTTCGTTGATATCATTCACTTTGAACGGAGATGCTTCAACTGCACGCTTCGTGATTGTCATTGCGCGGTCAAGATACTCTCGTGAAAGTTCCTCGAGCTTCCCGCGTGTCATTTTGATGAGTAGGTGCTGCGGACCCGCATCCGTCGACGTAATGAATGGGATGTTTATTTCAGTTTCAAGCGCGGTCGAGAGCTCGATTTTTGCCTTCTCCGCCGCTTCATCGAGGCGTTGACGCGCAAGCGCGTCGTTGCGTACGTCGATTCCTGAATCCTTCTTGAATTCGTCCGCAATCCACCCCATTATTTTCTGGTCGATGTCCTTGCCGCCCAAATGTGCATCGCCGTCGGTCGAACGGACTTCGATGACGTCGTCCCCTACCTCGAGGACTGAAATATCGAATGTCCCGCCGCCGAAATCGAACACGACAATCTTTTCGTTCTTCTTTTTATTGAACCCATAGGCGAGCGCCGCTGCTGTGGGTTCGTTGATGATGCGTTTTACATCCAATCCCGCAATTTTGCCGGCATCCTTGGTCGCCTGCCGTTGAGAATCGTTGAAGTATGCGGGCACCGTAATAACTGCTTCGGTAATGGTTTCCCCAAGGCGAGTCTCCGCATCCTGCTTCAATTTCTGCAAAATCATCGCCGACAGCTCCTCCGGGCGATACCACTTGTCTGCCATTTTGATTTCAATACCGCCGTTCGAGGATTTCTGCGTTTCAAACGAGACTGCTGTACGGTCTGCGATAACAGCAGGCTCATCGAAATTGTGCCCAATGAAGCGCTTTATCTGATATATCGTATTCTTCGGATTGGTGACACTTTGACGTTTGGCCAACAGGCCCACCAGACGCTCGCCTGTTTTTGACATCGCGACGACAGAAGGCGTCGTGCGGCCTCCTTCTGCATTTTCGATTATCTCCGGTTCGCCTCCTCTTACGATGGCAATCGCTGAGTTCGTAGTACCGAGGTCTATTCCTAATATCTTTGACATAGTATGTGTGGTGAATTGATAATTGAATGTCCTTGAAGGTATTTGTATACACCTCTAATGAGGTTTTGTCAAATTCTCCGGGCTACTTTTTTACGACGACGTGCGCCGGTCGAAGTACTTTGCCGTTCATTCTGTACCCGTATCTGATAATTTTGGCGACTGTGCCGGGTTTCCCAGAGATTTCGTCGGATTCCCCTACCGTTTCGTGCGTGGAGTGGTCGACGGGTTCGCCAACTTCACCGAAACGTACGACACCGTGACGTTGAAGCGTGTCGAGAAGCTGCCCGCGTATCTGCTCTATACCGCTTCGCCACCCCACATCAATGCTTTGCCAGGCAGGCGATGAAGCAGCCATATCGAAACCATCAAGAGCCGGAATGATGTCCTCAATAAAGCCTTCTTTCGCCCGCTCCCCGAGTCTCTCTGCTTGTGCAAGCGTTTCTTTTCGGGAATTCACGCTATCTGCCTTGCAGCGTTGCCATCCGTCAAGGTATTCTTGCCGCTGTACTTTGACTTTTGCAAGTTCGTCTTTGAGTTTCTGTACTTTTACACCTGCGGATGCGATCTCACCGAGCTCCTCATCGGGTTCAAAATTGATTTCTTCGTCTGCGGGCGAGTCGCTCATAGGAGGCGCAGTATAGCAAATATCGTTGCCCAAAAGAAGAAGGCGGAGTTCCGTGAGGTTTTACAAAATCAAAGCGACCGCTAGGTGTTCCTAGTCGGCCGCCGTGAGGATTCTTCCTCAGTCTTGATGAATCGCGAACGCAAGTCCGCGACCATCCCGTGTGATTCTCGTGAATCGTCCGGGCTGACCGAAAGCCCCGAATTTCTCACTCCACTGTGAGCGCGCGATTTCATTTTCGTTTTCGCTCACGTAACCGCCATCGATCGGATAGGCAGTGATGAGATTCGCTGTTTTTTCAAACAGGAACTCACGAGGGGGAGACTTTCTACTGCACATCACGGCAACGACGCCGAGAGACAGAATGGTGACGATTGCGAGAGAACGAAGTACTGTTGAACGGTTCATTGTGTGCTCCACACGTTTAGGCCCTGTTTGAACTCTATCCAACGCCTCACCTGTTGAAATTATAACATCAAAATAGAATGGAAGCAAGTTCTTGTTTTGGACAGAGAATCCCCCCGCGCTCGGACTTAACAGAATTGACACGCTACCTCTGTATGGAATAGTGGGGCAAGAAGACGCATGCAGTATGCGTCCATAATGCGAGGATACAACGATGAAGATTCTGCGACTCGCTTTCATTGCCGCATTGAGTCTTCAGTGCGTCAGTGCCTCCGCTCAAAATGGCGTTACCATTTCGTTGGTGGTGGGTTTTAAGGCAGGAGGGACGTCCTCCACCTCTGCTCGCATCATCGCGCAAGCAATCGAAGAAACGACCGCGCACCGGGTGATTGTTGAAAATCGTCCCGGAGCGACCGGGCTAATTGCGGCCGAATGGGTAAAGCGTCAGAAACCTGACGGTCGAACCCTTCTGTTCATGTCGTCCGCCTCATCTTTGAGTGTTCCGCCGAGTGACGAACTTATCCCCGTGGCACTTATCGCAACGTATGACTATTTCGTTGTGACGGGCAAAGATGTCTCGGCCACCCTCGCGGGGTACTTTAAAGCCGCCAAGCAAAATCGGTCGCTTCAAAGCGTCGCAACTTCGGGAGCGGGAGGGATGTCTCACCTTCTTGGGGAGAAACTTTTCCGCGACCATAACGTCCCGATCCTACACGTCCCCTATCTCAGTTCTGCAGACGCAATTCTGACAGTACTGGGTGGTCATGTGGCGCTTGCCATCGTGCCCTATCCCGACTACATCGGGTACAAGGGTGACAACAGATTGCGCGTGATTGCCAAGACGGGCGAGTCTATCGCGGTTGAAGGTTGGATGGGAGTCTTTGCTCCGGCGAAGACGTCAGTAGAAGAAATCCATCGGCTATCCGAAATGTTCCGTATAGCAGCGGAAAAATCAAAGAAGAAACTCGAAAATGCTGGCTTCTTCGTCGTGTGGAAGGGTGGCAACGAGTTGCGTCGCCTGCACGAAAGGGATTACGCAGACTTCCTGCCGGAGCTTACGCGCCTCGGCATCAAGCCCTAACGATGTGAGAATTGTTAACGAAAACGGCCGGTCCAATGTGGGACCGGCCGTTGCTTTTGTAATTTAGCGTTTGCTCCATTGCGGCGCACGGCGTGCCGCTTTGAGGCCGAACTTCTTGCGTTCCTTTGCTCGTGGGTCGCGCTTGAGGAAACCGCGGATCTTGAGATCCTTGCGCTGCTCGGGAGTGATTTCAATCATGGCGCGCGAAATCCCCAATCGAACCGCCTCAGCCTGCGCCTTGAGTCCTCCGCCCCGCACATGCGCGGAAACCGCGTATGTTGCCCCCATGAGGACGAGCGGAGAAAAGGCCATCTTAACCATGACGTCGAGTGGAAAATATTCGTCAGCCATTTTACCGTTGACCAGCATGGAAGAGGTCTTCGCTTCGGTGAGACGCACGCGTGCCGTCGCGGTCTTGCGTCGTCCTACTGCTTCTGTGTACCGTGTCTCTTTTGCCATATGTATAGTGAGCTTGTCGAACTATTCTGTAACGGATAAATTCTTCAAACGGGGTGTGTGCATGGTGTTGCGTGGAAGCATTCGAGAGACTGCCCGGCGGACAATTTCAGCGTTCCCCTTGCGCGCCGAAAGTGAAGCAAGGCTCTCCTTCTTGAGACCGCCTGGGTACCCCGAGTAGGTCGTGTAGATGGTTCGCGATCGCTTACGTTCGCGGATATAGAGTTTGCTCGCGTTTGCGACGGTGACCTTGATATTTGAATTTACGTTTGGGGTGTAATCAGCGCGCATTTTACCCATGAGAGCTTTTGCCGCCTCGGAAGCGACTCGTCCGAGAGTCCTCCCCGCAGCGTCTATTTCGTATGTCTTTTTATCTTCCATATTATTTTACAAATTCAATTCGAGCGGCTTCGAGGACGCGTTTCCCGACTCGACCAAGAAGGACGATGCGGGTGTAGCCGCCGGCGCGCTTGGCGTATCGAGGTCCGTACACTTCATGCAGCTTCTTTACGACTTCGCTTGAGCCTCCCATTCGGGTATCAATGATGCGGCGCGAAGCAAGAGTATTCTTTTTGCTCATCGAGACCATGCGCTCGATGAATGGGCGGAGTTCTTTGGCCTTCGCAACGGTTGTGGTGATGCCCTCTTGGAGAACCAGCGAGCGGGCGAGGCTACGCAAAAGTGCCGTGCGTTGGCCCTTCTCGCGTCCCAATTTCCTCTTTTTTTGATGATGCCTCATATACAGTCTTATTTGTCGTTGCGGAGAGTGAGGCCCATGTTGGAAAGTGCGCGCTTAATATCCTGCAAGCCCTTCTGGCCGAGACCTTCAATAGCAAGGAGGTCGTCTTCTCGTTTGCGAACCAAGCCGCCGACGGTTCGGATAGACGCATTATCAAGCGCCATTTCAACGCGCTGAGGCATGCTCAATTCTGTAATACGCGTTTTCAATACTTCGGCGTCGAGTGTCCCACCCCTGTCTTCCCGTACACCGCTGCCGCCCTCGGGCGCACCCATCAATGCTTCAGGGACTTCATCTTCTTTGAAGCCAACGACGGCTTTAAGTTGATGAATCATAGTTTCTATGGAGCGCTCGAGTGCCTCCCGAGGTGCAAGTGTGCCGTCAGTCTCAATAACGATTCTCAGGCGGTTGAAGTCTGTACGGTCACCTACGCGCATGTTCTCGACTTCGTAATTGACGCGGCGTATCGGAGAAAATATTGCATCGAGGGCAATCGTACCTATCTCGACACGTTCCTTCTGGTGCATTTCCTTTGCAATGTAGCCGAGCCCCCGCTCTGCACGTAGCTCAATTTCAAGATTCACTTTCCCTGAAATACCCGCAATGTGTTGTTCGGGATTCAGTATTTCGACTTGGCCGGGAAGCTTGAGGTCCGCGGCGGTTACCTCCTTCGGACCCTTTACCGAAAGACTAATTGTTTGAGGCTCGTCGGTGAGGAGTTTGAGGCGAATCTTGCGGACGTTGAGGAGGAGAGTCACCACATCTTCTTTGACACCTTCAATCGTAGAGAACTCATGGGCGACTCCGGGGAGCTTAACGTGCGTGACGGCCGCCCCCGGTAAGGAGGAAAGGATTATACGACGTAACGAGTTGCCCAAGGTATAGCCATAACCCGGGTAAAGCCCGTCAATTTCATACGTACCGCTTCGCTCTGACTCAGAGACGACGCGTGGTTTGCTTGGGAGTGCGATGTGGTAATCCGACATATAAATAGCTGTTGGCGTTTATCTAATAGCTTCTAATAAATAAAAAATCCCTGCGGACGCAAAAGTGGGCAACAGTATACCATTATCTGCTGTAGAACTCAAACAGCGTTGGATAATCGAGCCCCGTTTCAACCGTGTTGTACGCGGGCTCTCCCACTACCTCCGCTTTAAGGAGGCTGAGATCCACGGCGAGCCATGCGGGAACGGTGCGGGTATTTTCTGCCTTATTCTCGAGAAGACCGGCAAAAAGAGGGCTCTGCCGGCTACCCTCGCGGATGCCAAGCACATCCCCCTTCTTTACGCGGTAGGAAGGGACGGTCGTGCGCTTGCCGTTTATCGTGATGTGACCGTGAGAGACGGCCTGGCGAGCGGCACGGCGCGTAGGCAAAAGTCCCGCGCGATAGACCGCACTATCGGCGCGCATTTCGAGTGACTTGTGCAGAGCTGTCGAAGGGTCAGCTTCTTCGTATGCAGCTCCTGCGTAGTTGGAGAGCTGTCTTTCTGAAATCCCGTAGGTGAAGCGTACTCGCTGCTTCTCCAAAAGTTGGCGTCCGTAATCGCTTCCTCCGCGACCGCCGCGAGAATGCTTCTTGTTGCCTGCGGAACGCGCCTCTGACAGCGCAAATTTCTGAGACTGCGTCTTTTCGAAAATGGCAGCACCGAGCCTTTTCGCAATTTTAAATTTTGATTTTACCAATAGCATATGAATATGTTTATACGCGGCGGGGTTTTGGTGGTCGAGGACCGTTATGTGGTACGGGGGTATCGTCGGCAATACGCGTGACATCAATTCCCTTCCCCGCAAACCCGCGAAGCGCAGATTCACGACCAGCGCCCACTCCTCGGATGACCACGTCGACTTCTTTGACACCGATAATGGCTGCTTTGTCGCCGACAAGCTCACCGACTTTTGCCGCTGCGAATGGGGTACCCTTCTTTGCGCCAGAAAAGCCGAGTGCTCCAGATGACGACCATGCTACCGCGTTGCCACTCTTGTCCGTAAGAAGCACCTTTGTATTGTTGTACGTCGCATGAATATGGAGAGTCCCTGCAAGGATGTTTTTCTTGGCAATACGCGCGAGCGAGCGCGATTTGAGCCCTTGGTCCACGCTTCCGCCCGATTTTCTGATGATTCGTTTTTTTCCCATACTTGTACAAAAATAAATTTTTTGATTATGTTTTCTCCAACTTGCGACGGCCCGAGGTCATCGTCTTCCTAACGTTGCCACGGACTGTGCGTGAATTGGTTTTTGAACGTTGGCCTCTTCCCGGTAGATGCTTTGCGTGGCGGCTTCCCCTGTAGGATTTGATATCTTTGAGCCGACGAATGTTCGCGCTGATGTCGCGACGCAACTCTCCTTCTACTACAAATTTCTCTATAGCTTCGCGGAGCGATGCCTCTTCCTTTTCCGATACATCCTTGGGCTTTTTCCCCGCGTCGATTTTGAGAGCCGCGAGCGTGGAAAGCGCTCGAGGGCGACCGACGCCATAGATGGCGGTGAGGCCTATCTCAAGGCGCTTTTCTTCGGGTATGGTGATTCCAGCTATACGCATAATTATCCTTGTCGTTGTTTATGTCTTGGATTTTTGCAAATAACCCACAATCGCCCACGACGCTTCACGGAGCGGCAGTGTGTGCAGATTTTTTTTACTGAGGACTTTACTTTCATGTATATAATTTTTCAAAACGTAACGAGAATCCCGTCCCCGAACTTCGGAGTGCGCGACTCTACTTCAACTTGGTTAGGTTCGTCTGACGATGCGTGCCCGCCCTCCGTAAGGATCGAGCCGCACTTCAACTTTGTCGCCAACGAGCACTTTGATTCTATGCAGACGCATTTTTCCAGCGAGATACGCGAGCACTCGCTCACCGCCTTCAATCTTCACTTGAAAAAGAGTGTTGGGAAGCGCCTCATCGACGACTCCATTAACAACCTCTTGTTCGGTCATATCTGCGCGGTCCAGAATAGCAGGCCTCTTTGAGTTAGTCAAATCTCCCCAAACTACTTCACGGCGGTCGGGCGGACAACCTTGACCTTGATGTCAGAGGGACTATCTGGGAAGCTGCTTCTCCAGAAAGGAGCAATGCGGGCCTTGGCTTCAAGGACACTGGGGAAGCCGTTGGCAATAGCTTGAAACGTCGAGTCATCCTTGCCTTGAAGTGCCGTAGCGAGGGCGTTGGTATCGACGGTCCAGATGATGAGGGCTTGTCCTGATGCGACTAGACTGAGAGTTCCTTCTTCCGTCTGATCTCCCGAAGCCAGGGCGTGCACCGTAAAGTCTCCTGCGGGCTCCATGCTGACAGCGGCATTGTCGGAGTCCGCGAATGCGGCCTGCGCTACAGCTCGCGCAAAAGCATCTTTCGAAAATACGGGAATTTCCATATGGGCCTTTTCATGTATCCTTACTGAATTTCCGGCCTCGTTGGTGGTGGGGAGCGATTGATAGGTTATGACGATAAGCTCAGGAAAGGCGAAGGTGTCGTCTTTAGTCTGGGAAGCAAGAGCTTCACGAGACTTCGCCTCAAGTCGTCCGCGAACGAGTGCCACTGCCGCCTCAAGTGCCCCAGGCGCAGTTCCCGGTTTCTCTCCAAGAAAGCCGCCCGACATCGCTGCGCTTGAATGTGCGTACACTCCCGCAAACATATCCGCCGTCGACTTAAGTCCCGGGACAGTGAATTTCTTCGTAGGTCCGATGTTGTACTGCTCACCCGGTTGGTCGGCTACGACGGTGACATTTACCGTTCCCGCGGTAGAACCTTTCTTACCGGGAACTACGATGTCTGAGAGAGCTCTAAAAATAAGACCGTCGGAAGATTCGAAGCGAGTGTTCTTCACCAACTTTACCGCAGATGCTGAGTACGTATTGGTGACTGTGATACTTCCCGAGGCTTTTGTCTCCATATGAGTCGTGCCTTCCGCCGCGACAACTTCAGAATCCTCGAGATCGAATGTCTGAAGTGTGTACGAAAGAGTCCCTTCAGGGGCGCTCGCTCCTTCTCTTGCTGTGATTGAAGCAGAAGAGAGTACGGCGACACGCGATTTTGGTGTGACGGTAACGGTAGTAGAGCTGAAGAAGATGATAAGTACCGCCACAATAGAGAGTAGGATGACCGATGCACCCGCCCATATCCAAAGGCGGGAAGAACGATGCGGAGGACGCGGAGGCATTCCACTCATAGCAGAGGGAGATTCTCTGATATCCATGTCCATACGACCGGGTGCTCCGCCGACATGTACTGGTCGCGAACGAATCGGTGCTGATATGCTGCGAATACCACGTGGAGTTTGGCCTACGCCCGCGGAAATCTCCGCCGATGTATCATCCACCCGTATGGGTACGTCATGAGCCTCCGGCTGCGCTACAGAGGATTCTGTATGCTCGTCTGGTTCCGGGGGAAGCGGCTTCAGTTGCCGAGGAGGGTTCGTCTCTTCGGATAACGGCGTAATGTCTTGGAAATAATCTTTTGCCATAGTGTGATTGGTCTATTCTACATCACTGTATCAGGCTTGCCCTTCTTCGATGTTAACAAGTGCCGCAGCTATCAATATTCCAGTATCAGCCTGAACATCTGTTTCTGGGAGAGCGAGATGCGCAAAGTCGACAGATTTGAGAGGTGTAACGGAGAAAGGTTGCGTCGTCGTCGTGAATTGAGCAAAGTCGATGCGAGAGAAAAACGAGGTAAGCCACGGAACGAGGTCACCGTGCGATGCGAGTATGAGGCGGTTGGGGAGGCGTTGACGGACTACGAGCTTGGCTATCACCTCACCGAAAGTACGTACCAACTCAGGCTCTGTTTTTGCGATAGCGGCGTTTACCGCTTCACATGCGGGGTCATGACACTCACCTCGTGCCAAGAGTCGTAACATCGTCAGGGTATTGTCAGGCATACCGCTACCGCCAATTCGCTTTAAAAGAGAGTTCTTGCCTTCGGGAATAGTCGCATGGTCAGTTGTAATGCCGTCACGTATGACGATGAAATTAGTCCCCTCGCTCGCCATATCCACGACGAGAAAATCCCTGTGAGCCGTCTTTGCTTTACTGCGTAACGCCGAGAGTATCGCGTGTACTCCTGAGCGCATAGAAATTTTCCGACCTCCAAACAACTCTTGAAAAGCGTGCGTAAGCGATGCCCGGAAACCCGGCTGACAATCGCTGATAATGACAGCAACAGAGAGTGAATGCCCCAAGGCATCTTCAGGCTCGTTTGTCGGGTAGCCGTTCACCTCTACCCGCATCACCCCTGCTTCGAGGATGTTTGCCTTCTCGAATTCCGTATCGCTCGCGAGGGCCTGCTGGGCGAGCTTCCCTATCATCTGTGCCGTAATTCGAGCGGACTTAGGAAAAGAGGTCTTTGCCTCGACTGTTTTAGAATGCGTCCAAGGCGCACGTACAACAGCATACACAGACTGAGGCTGCGAACCTCCTTTTTTAGAGTGAGAGTCAAGCACTTTCTTTCCCACTTCGATGAGGTGCGTACCGAGAGCAGTAGCAATGGCCTCCGGGGTTCTTTCCTCCATCGGTAGGAAACTTCGTTCGGCTACAAGTACCCGTGCTGGCCCTTTTGGGGGCACCGCGACAACGGCGAGAGCGGCGCTTCCGCTTCCGATATCCGCGACGGCAAAAATTTTCTCGCGCGTCCGCCCGAGATGAATGCGAAACATCGCGTAAGTATATCGCGCATTCAGGGCGAGTAAGCCAGATGGACAATTTATCTGTGAGTAATCAGACTATGACAGCTTTTATACGACGGATTCCTGCGGCTACCGCTTCCTCTTTTTGTATTTTAAACGTACCCGCAAGCTCTGATGTATTCGCAACGTGCGGACCGCCGCAAAATTCTATAGAGAAGGCTTCGTCGAATTGCGGATTTTCAGCCGTGGCATTCTTCGGCCCGAGAGAATACACGGAAACCATGTCGGGATACCTCGCGCCGAATTCGTGCTCTGCGCCTAGCTGCTCCGCCTCTTCTTTAGGAAGTGTAGAGCGAATCATAGGAAGGTGTTCTTGTATTTTTTTATTAACGATGCGCTCGACTTCTATTTTCTGCTCAGGTGTCATCTTGCTTCCGTATGAAAAATCGATTCGCAGACGCTCTTGAGTAATGTTACTTCCTCGCTGTTTCACCATCGGTCCAAGTACCATCTGGAGTGCCTTGAGCAACAGATGGTGGGCTGTGTGCAAACGTGTTGTTTTCTCGGATTGGTCTGCAAGTCCTCCCTTAAACTTCTGCTCACTTCCAGCGCGTGACATGGCGCGATGTTTGTCCATTTCTTTTTTGAAACCTTCGGAATCCACATCAAGTCCGCGCTCCTTGGCAAGCTCGAGCGTCATTTCAAACGGAAAGCCGTGAGTCGTGAAAAGGGTGTACGCTTCCTGTGCCTCGATGTGACCTGTCGCGGCAATTTTCTCAAATTCTTTCATCCCCGCTTCGAGTGTGTGCGCAAATTGCCTCTCTTCCTTCCAAATTTCTTCAGTTATCTGCCGGTACACATCGTCACCTTGAAGCTCAGGATAAGCTTGTTTGTATTTCTCAATAAATATTGAAGCGCATTTTACGAGCATACTGTCTGTCCCTTGTCCGTGCTCCACTCCCAACTTCTGCGCATGTTGTGCTGCACGCCGGATGAGGCGACGAAGTATGTATCCGCGCTCTGTATTGCTCGGCCGCACTCCCGCTTCGAGCATAAACATTGCCGCCCGCATATGGTCGGCGACGATGCGGAAGGAGCGTTGGTAACGACTATCTAAGTATTCTTTTCCCGAAAAATGAATGAGGAGGCCGATGGTATCTGCAAAGACGTCGATGGCAAAGACATCGGGGTTTCCTTGCGCCGCCGCCGCAATGCGCTCGAGCCCTCCGCCGAAATCGACGTTTTGTTTGGGGAGTAGGGCAAAAGAACCATCCTCCTTTTTGATGTACTGCATAAACACAGAGTTTCCTATCTCAAGGAAGCGTCCACAATCACAATTCGGATGACATTCCGCACCAAACTTGACGTCATGCAGTGTACCAAAGTCGTAGAAAACCTCGGAATCAGGGCCTCCCGGCTCACCCGCAGGCATGTTTTCAGGAATTCCCGCTCTGCTCCACCAATTTTTCTTCGCATCATAGAAAAAGATGCGACCACCCTGCATACCGAGACGGTATCCGTCGGCCTCAGAGCCGATAGACACGACCTTGGCGTCAATGCCTTTTTCTGAAAAAAGCTTTGTCCAGATAGTAGCCGATTCGACGTCTTGCGGGACATTATTTTTTTCATCGCCGATGAATGCGGTTACATATAGATTCTTCGGGTCGAGACCGATTTCTTCAGTCAAGAATTTGAAGAAAAACGGGAGCTGCTCTTCTTTAAAGTAATCACCGAGCGACCAATTTCCGAGCATCTCAAAGAATGTCGTATGTCGATTGTCACCCACCTCTTCGATATCTTCCGCTCGAAAGCTCTTCTGACTATTCACCAAACGACTACCTTGTGGGTGTGGTTCGCCGAGGAGATACGGCACGAGCGGCTGCATACCACTTCCCGTAAAAAGCGTCGTCGGGTCATTCTGCGGGACTATGGGAGCAGACGGAATGATGGTGTGCCCGTTCGCCTTGAAGAATTCGAGGTACTTCGTCCGTATCTCGTTGATGGTCATAAGGAAAGATTATAACTTAGCGAGCCGAGTGAAGCGAGAGCTTGTTCTCGCTTCTGAGGGAGCGCGAGCTAAACGAGCGAAGCGAGTATAGCTTATATCCGTTGCTGGAACAGAGGCAAGAGGATACTATGCGCGGACAATGAAGTACGATATCCACACACTCAAAAATGGCTTGCGAGTAGTCCTCGTCGCAATGCCACAAACGCCAACTGCCACAGTGGTCGTGATGACGGGCACAGGCTCGCGCTATGAGAATGAAAAGGAGAACGGGCTCGCGCACTTCCTCGAGCACATGTTTTTCAAGGGTACCAAGAAAAGAAAAAGCGCTCGCGTAATCAGCGAAGAACTCGATGCGGTGGGGAGTATTTACAACGCGTTTACCGCAAAAGATCGTACCGCCTACTATGCCAAAGTGAGCGGGCGCTACGTGGACACCGCGCTCGATGTCATAAGCGACATCTTTCTCAATTCGACGCTGCCTCAGAAGGAAATTACAAAAGAGCGCGGAGCAATCATTCAGGAAATAGATATGTATGAGGACATGCCGATTCACACGATAGACAACGTCTTCGATGCGCTCATTTACGGCAAGACGCACCCGCTCGGCCGCACGATTTTGGGGCCAAAGGAAAATATTCGCGCGTTTAATCGCAAAGAATTCGCTGGGTACCTCAAGCGCAACTACACACCCCTCAATACCATCGTCTGTATCTCAGGCTCGTTTTCTTCTGAAAAAGTACTCGTCAAGATTACAAAGAACTTCGGCAGGCTTCCTCACGGCAATCCTCCCGATTACATCACTTTTTCTTCCGAGCAATCCTCCTCCCGCGTCTCTATCAAGGAAAAGAAGACCGACCAGACACAGCTTATGCTCGGTGTCACAGCATTTCCCTATTTGCACAAAGATGAATACGCACTCAGCGTCCTCTCGACCATCCTCGGCGGCGGTATGAGCAGCAGGCTCTTCATGGAAGTCCGCGAAAAGCGCGGGCTCGCCTACTCAGTACACGCATCTGTCGATAAGTATCCCGATACAGGTTCCTTTATCGTTCAGGCGGGAGTAGAACACGGCAAGTTGGAAAAAGCCGTCGAGACTATCCTCGCCGAATTCCGCAAAATAAAGCGTGTCAAAGTGTCAGCGACTGAACTCAAGAAAGCGAAGTCCTACATGAAGGGTACGATGACGCTCGCTCTCGAAACGAGCGATTCGGTAGCCCAGCATGCAGCCAGCTCACTCATCACGCTCGGTCGCGTACGTCCGCTTGAGGAGGTAATCAAAGGAATTGACGCGGTGACGACAGAGGACGTGCAGCGCGTGGCAAGAGAAATACTAAAGACCGAAAAGCTCAATTTAGCCATCATCGGCCCACATTTGCACAAGGAAAAACTTAATCCTCTCTTGCGAGTCTAACTCCCTTGTTTAATTTGTCCGGTCGGATCAGATAAACAAGTATCGTCTGTATAACAAAACCGCGGCGCGTCGTACTCCTAAAGCCAATCGATCGGTTTTTTGTTATGGGCCGCCAGGTAGTCGTTAGTTTTGCTGAAGGGTTTGGAGCCGAAGAAGCCATTCGCAGCTGAAAATGGGGACGGGTGAGCGGATTCGATTACCAAATGCTTGGTGCGGTCGATGTGTGCGCCTTTGGATTTGGCGTAATTGCCCCAGAGGATAAATACGAGGTTCTCGCGCTCTTCCGAAAGTTTGCGGATGACCGCGTCGGTGAATTCTTCCCAGCCTTTCCCTTGATGTGAGCCTGCAGTGCGTGCGCGCACGGTGAGAGTCGCGTTCAAAAGCAGCACGCCTTGCTTGGCCCAGCGCTCCAAGTCCCCTGTTTTGTTTTTCACGAGTCCAATGTCGGTCGCCAATTCCTTAAATATATTTTGGAGCGACGGAGGCAAAGGCACGCCTTCGCTCACCGCAAAGCAGAGGCCGTTGGCTTGATTGGGACCGTGGTACGGGTCTTGGCCGAGGATTACCACCTCTATTTTGTCGAACGGACAAAGGTCGAAGGCGCGGAAAATATTCTTGGGCGCGGGATACACGATGGCGTGCTGATACTCCCCTTTCACGAATTCCCGCAGCTTGGTGAAATACTCTTTGCCGAACTCATCTTGCAAGACTTTCTTCCACGAGGCTTCTATCTTTACATTCCCCTCTTTATCCCCCATTTGCCAAGTATACCCCGTGAGATAAAATCAATTGTTTTTTGTTATCGACGTAGACCGTTTCTATCTCACGGGGTATAGACTTTTTTATATATCAAGGTAACATCGGTCGAATGAAGAAAAAAAGTAAATATTCCGTTCACGTACAGTTTGGTGGCAAGTTGCTCATCGTTGGTTTCGGCTCTATCGGACAGGGTGTACTCCCTCTCATCTTGCGTCATATCGGAATGGACAGAAAGAATATCCGCATCATCACGGCGGATGAACTCGGCCGCGATGTCGCGCGCATCGAAGGCATCCCTTTTTTAATAGAGCCGCTCAAGCGGGGCAACTACAAGAAAGTCCTCGACAAATATCTCGACAAGGGAGACTTCCTTTTGAACCTCTCGGTAGACGTCTCGTCTGTGGCGCTCATGGAGTACTGCAACAAACGCGACATACTGTATCTCGACACCGTCGTGGAGCCGTGGCTTGGCGGATACACCGATCCCAAGCTCTCTACTACACAGCGCTCCAACTACGGTCTGCGTGAGACCATGCTCGCGACGAAGAAAAAATTCGGCAAGGGACCGACGGCAGTTTCCACACACGGCGCGAATCCTGGCATCGTTTCGCACTTCTTGAAGCGAGCCCTTATGCATATCGCCCGCGATACGGGCGTCAAAGCCAAAAAGCCGCAGACTCGCGAGGAGTGGGCCGGCCTCATGAGCAAGCTTGGCGTGAAAACTGTTCACATCGCGGAGTACGACTCTCAGGTATCCGACAAGCCGAAAAAGGTAGGCCGTTTCGAGAATACGTGGTCCGTCGTCGGCTTCCATTCCGAAGGCATCTGTCAGCCATGTGAAATGGGTTGGGGCACGCATGAGAAGTACTTCCCCAAAAACGGACACCGGCATCCGCATGGCTGCGACGCCGCCATCTACCTCGACCAGCCGGGTGCAAAGACCTTGGTGCGCACTTGGACGCCTAAGCACGGACCGTTCCTCGGCCGTGCCGTCACGCACAACGAATCCGTTTCTATCGCGGATTATTACACCGTCCGCAAGGGCAAAAAGGCGGTCTTTCGCCCAACCGTGCACTACGCGTATCGTTCGTGCGATGCATCCATTCTCTCTATTGAGGAGTGCTTCGGCAATAATTCGCAGCTTCAGAAGGAGCAATATATACTCATGGACGACATCAAGACCGGCATGGACGAGCTCGGAGTGCTTCTCATGGGGCACAAGAAAGGCGCGTACTGGTACGGCTCGCAGTTGACCATCGAAGAGACACGAAAGCTTGCTCCGTATCAGAACGCGACGGGCTTGCAGGTGACGGTCGGCGTCTTGGGCGCGATGGTGTGGACGATAGAGAACCCGAATGAGGGAGTCGTCGAAGCTGACGAAATGGACTACGAACGCATCATGGAAGTCATGGAGCCGTATCTCGGAACCATGACAGGCAGCTACACTGATTGGACTCCGCTCAAAGACCGTCAGAACCTTTTCGTCGAAGACGTCGACAAGAAAGACCCGTGGCAGTTCAAGAATATCCTTTTTTCTCCCAACCTCTAGAGCGCCCCTTCTTGGACGAGGAGCTTCCTCTTGCGCGAAGTGCCTCCGCGATTGTAACTTCCGAGTGAACCATCTGATTTAACGACGCGATGACACGGAATGTCGCGATTGTAACTCGAGCGCATGATGGCGCCGACGCCGCGCGCGGCTTTCGGATTGCCCGCTTTGGTCGCCACTTCCTTGTAGGTCATCGACGTGCCTTTCGGGATTTTCCGCACGATATCACGGACTTTCTCCGTAAAGGTCTTCACCCCGTTAGAAGCCATACTCTTTTGTATAAAAGCCAATGGTATGAATCACAATCCTTTTCCCGAAGCTTCTAACGGGGTTCATATCCCCAACGATTTAGTTTCTTTTTTCTTTTTGGCGAGCGCCTGCAGTTTCTTTCCTGCATACTCACGATATCTACAGTAGTCGCAATCCTGAGCCGCTGCGGGGATATCTTCGCTGTCGAGACATTTTTTTATATCGTACAATGTCCCCTCTACCCACGAATCATCGCCTTCGTGTGGGACGAGCGTAACCTCAAATTCCAACTGGCCATCAAAAGCTTTTCTATCCGTATGTGCATTGGCATACACCCAGTACCCCGTGTTCGATACACTGAATCCGTTTCTGCGCAGGAGCCACTGATAGACCTCCAACTGGCGCTTGTACCCAGTATGCCACTCCTGGTCCAGCTCAGTAATTTTTCCATCCTTGCTGGTGGCCTTATAGTCTACAACTATCAATTCGCCGTTGGGGCGAACCCAGATATCATCGATTGCGCCACTCATCCTAAAACCTGTCTCGGTATGCGTGTACTCAACACCTCGCTTCAGTGCGTCTCGCCACGCGTCCATGCGGTCGTCTGCAAAGGGCACAGCATCGACTCCGTATTGACTCATGAGCGGGTGCGACGTTGCGTCTGCACGATGAACGTCGAACTCCTTTTTCAATAGTGAATCAACGGCACTGTTGAGGTTAAAAGGAAAGCCTGGGGGGCGTTTTGTGCCAAGTTTATTGTCTATATAAAAACACCGGGGACACTCCAGAAACAAACTTATTTTAGAACGCGATAACTTCCAGCTCTCGCCTCCGTAATTCCATTTCGGTCCTCTGTCCGGCTTGTAGTAATCGCTCATTCGAGCAGTATACCCCGTGAGATAACAAGGTTCGAGTTAGCGAACACTGCGCGAGAGGCACTATCTCACGGGATATATCATTCCCCTCTGGAGCTACGCCGCATCACTTCCCCGCATATCAGGTCCGTGCTCGGTAAACCAGTGTTTGAAACGATTTTCCAAATACCACATACCCGTAAACATCAGAAGCGAAAGGGTGGTAGTGAAGATAGCGATCGCATACATTCCAAAGCCAACCGCGATACCGACTCCGGCTGCTATCCAGAGACCAGCGGCAGTTGTCGTACCGTGCACCGTATCCCCGCGAAATACGATTATCCCTCCCCCGAGGAACCCTATACCCATAATAATTGCTGCGGCGGTGCGCATGGGGTCGGAATTAAGAACACTGAGGTAGGCAGTATCGACGAAATTTCCCGTAATAATGAAAAGACACGCTCCCAAAGATACGAGGCCGAATGTTCGCGTGCCCGCAGACTGCTTTGCGAGAACTGCTCGCTCCGTACCTATAATACCGCCGAGGAGCATCGCCAAGAGTAACTTTGCAAACAAGACGATCGTGGGATCCATGAAGAGTGCGGGATCGAGCATGGCTGCAGTATACGATATTTGAGAAAGATTTACACGCCACAGAGCTGCTTAGCTTCTTGTACAACTCCCGCAACGCGTTCGGGCTTCACCCCGAACTCCTTGAGGAGGTGCGGGGCCCCCATGTCCTTACAGAGTACTATCTTCTGGTCCAAAAATCTGCGTTTTTCGGTCTCAGTAAGTGTCGTGAGGCATGTGAGCGGATGGACACGTGCTTCCTCAATCAAAGTTAGCAAATTACGGGTACGCGGGTAATCCCAGCCCACAAGCGAGAGTCCTGAACATTGAGCATATCTAATGGCGTTGCGTGTAAAGCGGGTATTCGTGACAAGCCAACCCTCGTCCACCCGTGACGACGCTTCGGGCGTGTTGCGTAAATCTTCGTAGCGCGCATGCACATAAAGAGCGTCTTTTATGTCAGTTTTCCCTCCCGGGTCATTATGAAATTTTGCTTCAATTCCGATGCGTTTGCCGTTTTTTTCCGCAAGCACATCAACTTCGTGCGGAGCGCATCGTCCATTGAGTGCCACGCCCGTTTGTGCCTTCCAACCGTGTCCCCTGAATACCTCAGCAAGGAATTGCTCAAAGGGAAATCCTGAAGGACCGAGCGCAAAAACGGCACGTTTGATGGAATAGCGCGCTGCAACAGGCGTCACCTCTTCGCGACGTAGTATCTCAAATGCGCGGCGGTAAATCTCTTCCGTCATCATGCCGTCTTTTAGTTCGTGCATGACGTGAGCTAAAACCTTCGCCCGCATGGTGGAAGACGCTCCCGAGAGGGCGAGTGAGTGTTCGAGTTTTGCAGGATCAAATGATTCTTTTTCACCATCGGCCTTGGTAATAAGCATATGCCGAGAGTGAGCCGTGGTTGTTCTGGAAGGCGGAGTGATATGCGGGTGATGTGTGATATGTGACATAGAAAACAATCATTCAAAAATAATCCGATTCGATAGATTAGGCGCAACTACTATAGGAAAACTGACATCATCGAGAGTTGCCACAAATTCAACACCCGCCGAAGGTGCAAAAAGGATCGCTCGGAAGTATCGGGGTGTTTCTTCGAGAGCACACTTGGCGGACGGCTCGCGCCATGTGCGAAAGACGAGTGCGAATGTAGTGTCCGAAATCGCCTCGGTACGCACGGACACCTGATCACATGACGTGGCCACCATGACCATGCCCGATAAATGATGCACGCCCACACCCAGCTCGTCACGGATAACGACGGGGAGATTCTTCCCCGTGGCGTGAGCGTTTGCAATATTTCCCACTACGAGGAATGTCGAATACGAGAGAAGACTTGCCACCACGAAGAACCACAGGAAGCGTGACAGTATGGCGCCCATATAATCATTACAGTATAGCCTCCCGCATCACTTCAAGAGCCTCCACATGAACCATTTTGTGAATTGGCACCCTCCCTTCAAATATCATCTTATAAGGCCTCCTCCGACACAAACATCGTCTTCGTGAGGAACCTCGACTTGCGTGGATGAACTCGACGCGTAGAAGACGAGAGATTGACCGGGAGACGCCATGTGCGGACGGTCGAATGTGGCAGCGAAAGTATTGTCGTCTTTCGTAATCGTCGCGCCCACCGTCCGTTCGTGATAGCGGGCTTGTGCTTGTACAGAATGTGGAATTTTTGGTTCGCGGTATACCCAGTGGATATCGGTAAGCGTCACGGCGGAACGCTCCGCGTCTTGCCGATGGGCAGAAACATAGATACGGTTTTGAATGGTATCAGTACCCACTACGTAGTACGGATGGGATGCCGAGTCTTGCGACACCGAAAATCCATGCCGCTGACCTATCGTATAGAGTGGCGCCCCTTCGTGCTCACCCACGACCTTTCCTCCACAGAGAACTACTCCTGGGGAGAGGGGGATAAATCGTTTAAGGAAATCTACCATCGAGACTTCTCCGACAAAACACAATCCTTGGCTGTCCGGTTTCTGTGCTATTGGTAAATTGAATTTATGGGCGAGTGCACGGACTTCAGACTTCAGCATTCCTCCAATCGGAAACATGGTGCGCGCGAGGTCCAGCTGCGTCATGCGGTAGAGGAAATACGACTGGTCTTTCGCAAGGTCATGCGCACGCAGGAGCTCCATGTGGCCCCCGACTTCCCTCTTACGCGCGTAGTGCCCCGTCGCTATTCCGTGGGCCCCTTCCCGTTTCGCCCACTGCGCAAACGAACCAAATTTTATGCGTAGATTACATAATACGTCGGGATTTGGAGTGACTCCGCGCGCATAATCGCGGACCATCCGCTCGACCACTTCCGTCTTGTACTCCTGAGAGAAGTCAACTTCGCGGAACGGTATCCCGATGGCGGCGCATACGCGCATTGCGTCAAGTCTTTCTTCCCGCCACGTGCATTCAATAAATTCAGGCTGCCATATTTTGATGAATGCACCAACAACGTCATATCCCTGTTCCTTTAGAAGTGCCGCGGAAACTGCACTGTCTACACCGCCTGACAATCCTACGTATATCTCTTGCCTCATACGGCAACAATACCATTACTGATGTTCAGTAGTTACCAATATACAAATTTTTCTTGCGAAGGTGTTCCGCATACGTCTTGCTAAAGTATGTTACGCCACTGCGGTCGGCAAGATAGAAGAGATTATCACTTTCGATGGGGTCGACCGCGGCCCTCAAGGAATCGAGCGAGGGGCTCCCGATAGCTGTGGGCGGCAAGCCTTTGTTCTTATATGTGTTGTAGGGGGAATCACTGGCGAGGTCCTTTACCGTGAGCTGGTAGGTCCCCTTTCCTATCGTGTAGAGAAACGCCACATCGACTTGGAGCAACATGTTGCGCTCAAGCCGATTCCACAAAACTCCGGATATTTTCCGACGGTCGACGCTGTTGTGTGCCTCTCGCTCTATGAGTGACGCCATGATCACGATATCGGAAAGCGAGTGCGTGGAGCTTGCAATCTGAGGCGCGAGCTCTGCAATTTTGCTATCAAAATTTTGTCGCATGGCCTGAATCACCGTGTCTTCGGTAACATTCGGTAAAAAGAAATAGGTATCAGGAAACAGGTATCCCTCTTGCAGCTTTGTTTGGGCTAAAAAATTCTCTGCATCAAATCGTTCAAACCGCTCCTTGAAGAGTGTCGCCATCTCATACGTCGTTGCCCCTTCGTTGACCCGGACACGCGTGGGTTCGAGCCCGTATGCACCAATAGCAAGAGTGTGTGCAATGCTGAAGATATCTTGAGGCTCTTTAAAAATGTAATCCCCCGCATGGACTCTGCGTTCGTTGCCCATGAGCTTGATTACGGTTCTTAGGGCAAATGAGGAACGGACCACGTTACCCTGTTCGAGAGTGTCGGCGATTTCAGCCAACGATTGTCCGCCTGAGACGGCCACGAGCTCATTCAAGGGAAAATTAGCTGGCGGCTGAATAACGTCGATGTAGAGAAAGGTCGCGAGGGCACCTGCGAGGAGAAGAATTATGACGGTCCGACGATTTACATTCAAATCCCAACGGTCGGAGAGATTCTCAAGAAGAGCATGTCCTCTTTCAAATATTTTTTCAAGAAGTCGTTCAGACTCGGGCATAATATATGCTTTACTTAGGCACGAAAACCTTACTTGGGCAAATTGGCCGGCGGTTCCGCCTTCTTCGCAGGGATGCGTGCAATACCGGGAGCTCCGATTGCAGCACTTGGTGGATGCCATATGGTGGCAAGCACTTCTGTAGACATCATGTTGTGCGGCATGAGATAGGGAGCATAGAAATGAGAGCGGCGCCGATATGTGTCGAAGTAGCGTCGCACCATAAGGTTCCAACGCATGTTGTTGAAGTCTTGCCACGGCCAGTCGAATGGGTTGCCCCAACGACGCGGGCGCAGCTGGTTCATGTACTGCGGATTTCCAACAGGTCGCCATATCCAACGGATACCCGTGTATCCAGGTGCACTGAAGTCCTTCGAATCGGCAATATACACACCCCGCATACCCACATTAAATATATGCTTCCCCATATTGCGGTCCATCGCCTTTATAACCTCCGTGTAGCGATACATCGGTACGCGCGCGAACGACTTCCAACGCTCGGGATTATCAGGATTCGGATCAGCCCCCTTTCCGACGGTCTCCTTTCGCAGCGCGTCGATTTCCTCCTTGACCATACCAACGAAACGATCTTCGAGCTGAAGCCACGTACCGCCTTTCTTGCGACGTTTATCTCGACTCTGAGTAATGATGATTTGTATCCACATCTGCTCCGTGGGCTTAAGAATACTCATCCTCTCTAATATTTCAGAAAGTGGATCTATCTTGTATTCCTCCTTAGGGTCTTTGTCTAGTTCGAATTCGATGTAGGTACGGATAGGGTACGCGTCATTGCGCGGCTCGTAGCGCCAATCGGTGGGAAACGCGTCCTGCGTTTCGGGATCAAATCTGAATTTCGACGCGTAATCTTCCGCCTCCACCATCTCGACTTCTGGGTAGTATGCGTACATCATCGCCTCGACATTCGGTCGCCATGCGCGCCAGCACCAGATATAAAAGTGAATTTGTCCGCCAAAAGAAGCTATCTCGAATGAAAAGTAAGGGCGCACCTGGCCTTGCCAAATTCTATTTAGGAAAGTTGTCTCCCCAGAGTCTGTCCAAAGCTTGGAGAGAGCGTTCTCCATGGCTCGTGGTGAACGTGTGACATCCCGGGGCATTTTTACTTCAAGAAGAACGGAGTCGCGAGTGAAAATGTATCCCGCATGCGCATACCACACCCACACCTTCCACGCCGTTATGAGTGCCGCGACGGGGAGCCAGATGGGCGCCGTTCCCAAGAGCCACCCAAAGGCAAAGAGCGGCAAGCTTGGCACCATGCCCCACATCACAGCGAACAAGCCCCAAAAGAAGATGCTTAAAACAAGACAACGCGAGATGCCCCAGTAGCCGCCCATGTACCCGTCGACAAACCCATGCATGTCGAAACTCGTAACGGCACTAATAGAAGCACGCAAGTCGCCCGAGGTGATAATCCCCTTTTGCTCAAATTCATCCATCACCGAGAAATTGTAGCATTAACCGACACGAAATCGTCGTGATATCAACACTGGCGCTGATAACAAAAGAGCTCCCATCGGGAAGCTCTTTTGTTTGGCAATTGCCGTTACTTCGTTAGAGAGTACTTACCCTCAGGCAAGCGAGTAAACATTGCATTCTGCAAGTTCACTGCGATAGTCGCATCTTTGACATACCGCTCGCGCTTTACCCGCTCAATGATTTCATCTCGTGTAAGAGGGCCTTCGCGCTCTAGTATTCCGGCGATTACGTCACGCACGACACCTGGCTCGTAACCCCACTCCTTGAGTGCATAGAGTCCGCGACCAACGAGGACGAATCGTCCGTCTTTGATGAGTTCGTTGTGAGTCGTTGCTGGGTGAGTCTTGCGGCCAAAGAGCTTTTCTATGTTTTTTGCGACCTCAGTGAAGTGCATTGGGGAGCCGTGGCGCTTGAGCGTGAGGTAAGCAAAATCGCGTGTATTCTTGATGCGGACGTGCGGGGAATCCTGTCGGCCCCACTCGCCGAGGGGATTTCTTCCAATCCGCTTCGACACCATAAGCCACCGAGGAAGAACCTCGTTGGTACGATTTTTCACGCCAGCTTGTTTGAGATGTTTTGCGAAAAGCTCCAAGAATTCTTCCTCTGGAGTGAGCTTATTAGGCTCAATAGATTCGTAGAGAGTAGAAAGTGCATTCTCAATTTGTTCTGCAAGCTGTTCATCGACATGCCAGCGAGCCCTAAAGTCGTTATCCTCGCGACGGTCCTCAAATTGATGTCCTACAGTGAGTAGAAAAACGAGATGGTTGCGATCCGTGTCACTCTTGCCAAGCTCCCGCAGAACAGTCTCTTCCGAAAGAAAAGCGCCCAGAGCGGCGACGGCCTCTTTGAGATTTTCCAAATGTTGCGTGAGAGCAACGTACGCGTCGGAATCGCGCACGGCTGAGATGCTGTGGTTCTCTATTTGGCGGATGCGCTCGCGAGTTATTCCATACTCTTGTCCTATGGCGTCCAGCGTCTTGCGCTCGCCCTTTCCCGCAAGCCCAAATCGGTCTGTAAGGACGCGGCGAGAGCGCTCAGGCAGACCAGAGAGGAGCTCTTTAGTGACCAATTTTGGCTGAAAAGATAGCATAAATGCTTGGTTATTGACTATATTTGATTCCTGTGGCTTCGTTGTATCAAATATACGGGTAATAGTCAAGCTCCCGATTTGTCTACGTCTAGCGTAGCTACAAATCGCAGTCCCCTTGGGGGATGACCCCACACGAGAGTGTGCCGCCGCAGGCGAGTCGAGTGTCGGCTGAAGGCCGATGCGAGAGGTTTATGCCGACCGACCCCCGTTGTCCACATATAAGGCACATATACGGCACTCACCTGGAGGCTCTACTCAGAAAGACGGAATGCTAGGATGATCTCATGGCAACCACAGCCGTTAAAGTCCCTCCCCAAGATATCGAAATGGAACGCGCACTCTTGGGCGCCCTGATGCTCAATCAGAACGCTATTTACGAGGTGGCAGATTTGATTGGTGTAGATTCTTTTTATGCGGGCAAGCACCGTACGATATTCGGTGCGATGCTTGCCCTTTTCGCCAAGGGCGAACCGATAGACGTCGTTACTCTTTCAAGCAAGCTCAAAGAGAGAAAGCTTCTAAACGAAGTCGGGGGCGCGAGTTATCTCTCGGAGATGGTTGGGGCCGCGGCGTCCCCAGGTAGTGCGCGGCATTACGCACAGGGCGTACAAAGTAAATTTATTCTTCGCAGCCTTATAGATGCTGCAGCAAAAATTGGTGAGCTTGGATTCGAAGAAGACCGCGATATTGAGGTTATTCTCGACGAGGCGCAGTCTGCGGTTTTCTCCGTAACTCAGACGCCAATGCTCCGTACCTTCACGACCATCAAAGACGAGCTCGCCGAGGCCTGGGAGCGTCTCGAGAGTTTGCAGAAGCACAAAGGTACCATGCGTGGCATTCCGACCGGCTTTCCGCAACTTGACAATCTTCTTGCAGGCTTCCAAAAATCTGACCTCATCATTCTCGCCGCACGTCCTTCAATGGGTAAAACCGCACTTGCACTGGATATCGCCCGGCAAACCGCAACAAAGCACGGAACGGCAGTCGGCATATTTTCCCTCGAAATGAGTTCGCAGCAACTCGTCGACCGCATGCTCGCGGCACAGGCGGGCGTCAATTCATGGCGCCTCCGTACAGGAAAGATAAAAGACGAAGATGAGTTTGAACGTCTCCAGCAAGGTATGGGTGTTTTGGCTGAAGCGCCGATTTATATCGATGACAAGTCCTCCTCAACCATTCTAGCCATGCGCTCGGTTGCCCGCCGTCTCAAAATGGAAAAGGATCTTGGTCTTATCATCGTTGACTACCTACAGCTCATCACTCCAGCTCACTCGCGGGGAAGCGACAATCTCGTCCAACAGGTTACGGAAATTTCCCGCTCACTCAAATCTATGGCACGCGATTTGGAGGTGCCCGTTTTGGCGCTCTCTCAGCTCTCACGCGCTGTCGAACAGCGCCGAGGACGTCCTCGATTGTCTGATCTCCGCGATTCAGGTTCCATCGAACAAGATGCAGACGTGGTCATGTTTATCCACCGCGAAGACAAAATGAATGATGCATCTGACCGACCGGGCATTGCGGAAATATTGATAGAAAAACACCGCAACGGGCCTGTGGGAAAGATAGACCTGCGTTTTGACGAAGAGAAAACCACGTTCCTCTCCGTCGATAAAAGTGATTTTGGCGATTTTAATTCCGAGGCTGAAGTAGAACCAGGCTCTTCGCCGTTTTGACCGCATACATAATAAAAGTACGACCGTACTTTTATTATGTATGCGCAAGAATGTGAGCGACAAACTAAAGAAATTTATCTTCCGGAGGCTTATGATACGATGGCGAGCGTATGGATACCATTGAGCGCCTGACCGCCATCTTTCAGAAATTTCCCGGTATCGGTCCGCGTCAGGCACAGCGCTTCGTCCAATTTCTGCTCCGCGGTTCCTCTTCCACTCGCCGCGAACTCATTGAGCTCCTTCAGTCACTTGGTGGTTCGGTGAAGCAATGCACTCAATGCATGCGATTCTCCTCCAACAGCGGAAAAATGTGTAGTATGTGTTCAAATCTTGAACGGAATCCGAAGTTACTTGCCATTGTAGCCGCAGACGCTGACATCGCGGCGCTCGAGCGCGGTGGTATCTATCGCGGATTCTACTTTGTCCTTGGGGGCACCATCTCGCTGGCATCGGAGAAAACGAATGGTTTGCGCATTAAACAGCTCCTTGAATCCATTCCGTCCCGAATCAAGACGGGGCTGGAAGAAATAATTCTTGCATTCCCTGCAAATCCTGAAGGCGACGCGACCGCAATTCAAGTACGCGAAAAACTGATGGAGATTCTCCCTCCATCACTTACAGTAACTTCACTTGGTCGCGGACTCTCGACTGGAAGCGAGCTCGAATACGCCGACACTGAGACCATCAAAAACGCCCTGGAGAGCAGGCGCTAGGCTTTTTTATCGATGATGTTACCAATCCCTTTCCTCTTTTCCTCATCCTCTACTTCCTCGGAAGTCGGTATCACCGCTTCCACAACCGAAGGCCGTTGAATTTCTTCAGGTATTTCGTGGTTATTGGGTAGACGGTTTCGTTTGTCACGAGAGAATTGATTAGGGACCCCTGAAATTGTTGGGATCTTATCAACTCCCATACTTACGATAGCGCCGTAATACGAATCTTTGCAAACGATTGGCGATGTCCTCTTTTCTTGAAATAGCGGCTCTTTTGGCGGTAGCGGATGACGGTGACCTTAGCCTCCCGCCCCTCTTCGACGAGTTCTGCAGAGACAGTAGCACCTTTGACGTACGGAGCGCCGACTACTGCAGCCTTCCCATCGTCGGTCAGAAGCACTTTGTCGAAGGTAATCTTATCCCCCGCCTTTGTGCCTGTTATCTTTTCAATATTCAAAACGCTGTCCTGCGTGACAACGTACTGCTTCCCTCCTGTCTCAATAATTGCAATCTTAGCCATATATTCATATGTCGTCTTCACTCGGACGAAGTGAAAGCAAACTTTCACTTCGAATCCTCGTTAGCCGCCATGAAGGCGCAAATATACCCCATTTATTCGTCCGCCGCAAGTGACGGCTTCTCGAGGAGTTCGGGTTCTATTCCTATTTTCGACTCTGTAATGCGGAATACGTCTTTGTCTATTTTGCCGAGTTCTTTGTATGCGTTGTTGTAATGCGACACCGTAGTGCCGAGCGCAACGCCTAACTTCTGGAAGAATCCTTCATAGGAGCCGACATGTTTGCCGAGTTCACCAACCCGCTTCTGAATTTCTCCGGCTCGCTTTTCAATTTCAAGAGCCCGTAGGCCCTGCAAGACGGTTTGAAGATACGCAAGGAATGATGTCGGGGAAACGATTATTACTTTGTATTTTGAGGCCGCTCGTTGAATAAGGTTCTCCTCTTCGCCACCACCAACCTGATTGGTCAACAAGTCATAATAAATCCCCTCGCTCGGAATGAACATAAACGCAAAATCCATCGTGTCTTCCTCGGGCCGAATATACTTTGCGGTTTCCTGTATCCGCATTTTGAGATCGTTCACAAACACTTTTTCAAGCGCAGCACGCTCCGGAGATCCCACCGGAGCACTGACAAATCGGTTGTAATTATCTAGAGAGAATTTGGAGTCGACGGGAACTAGTTTCTTGTCAATAACCACAACCGCATCAACAATTTCCCCATTCTTGAATGCATATTGAATCCGGTAATCTTGCGGACTCATCACATTCTTCAACACCGTTTCAAGATAGTACTCCCCCAAGATTCCTCTTTGTTTCGGATTTTTTAAGAGGTCTTGCAATGATTGTAATTGTTCTGCAAATGATTGCGTCTGACGACCTATTTCCTTTACGGACGTTATTTCTTGAGTGATTTCTTTTATGAGGCGCGCCGACTCCCCTAATTGACCACGTACCGTATCATGCATTTGCTTGCTTGATTCGTGCATACGGGAATCAAGGGAACGCTCAAGGTTCTCCATTTGCTTTTGCAGTAAAACCATCCCTTGCGTATCCTGCGGCACCGTTGGTTTCCGCAAGAAAAGTGCAAGAAGTGCACCGAGAACCACTACAAGCAGCCCGATAACAAGCCATTCCATGCAGCGATTGTAGCATGTGAGGTTCTTGCTATACCCCATGAGATATACAGGTTAAGACCTACCTGAAGAGGTGAAAATACCTATCTCACGGGGTATACTTATCCGATGTTAACCACTCAAATACGTTCTGAAATGACAGCAGCGATGAAGGCTCGCGATTCAATTCGTGTAGATACTTTGCGTGGAGCTCTCGCCGCCTTTACCAACGAGCTCGTTGCCAAGGGACAAAAGCCTACTGAGGAACTCGCCGACAACGATGCTGTTACCGTACTCAAGCGACTCGCAAAACAGCGAAAAGAGGCTGCCGATGTGTACACAAAAGGCGGACGTGCTGAACTTGCCGAAAAGGAAATTGATGAGTTAAAGATAATAGAATCTTACTTGCCGCAAATGGCAAGCAGAGAAGATATTGAAAAAGTAGCTCGAGCAAAAAAAGAGTCTCTCGGCGTGACTGATGCTTCAGGCGCCGGCAAACTCACGGGTGTCGTTATGAAGGAATTCTCCGGGACCGCCGACGGAAATCTAGTCAAAGAAGTTATCGCTTCCCTATTCACCTAGTGGGAACGAAGTGCAGTTGCAGCGGACGCGCTAGCTGCGCAGAAAAAGACCAAAATAAACGCCGCGGGAAGAGATGTTGTGAGTGCGGCAATCGCTCCTACCGCGCAGATTGCAATTCTGCCGAGTGAAAGCGCCATTTCTTTCAGCGCAGTGTGCTCGTCGACGTATGTTCCCGCATCTGCTGCTTGCTGGAAAGTCAAAGGGTCGAGTCCGATTCTGCGCGGAGTCGTCGTGTAAAAATAGGAATCGACGGCGACAGCTCCGAGAGGAGTCCCCACAAGTGCGCGAAATGCCCAAGGGGTTACGGCAAAGAGCACATTCAAGAGATTGGACTTATGCAAATGTACTCGTCGGATACCCTTTCGAACAAGCGACCGAGTGAGTATGGCTAAGATAAACGTGACAGAGAGTATAATCCCCAACATTCCGTACGACCATCCCGTGATGACAAATATGGCAAGCGGCCAGAACAACAGAAGAGCCGCCCCGGTCATACCTTCAAATAATGCGGCAAGTACCGGAGAACGGTTGGCAGGTTCTACCAATCTCCCAAAGGTCTCCCTGTATCCCCATGAGTACTTTTCGTGTACGTCACGCAGATAAAAGATGGGCACTAAGGAGAAGAGCATCAGAGCCGCAGCAATGAAGAGCAGCCAGAGCGTACCAAAGACTATCGCAACAATGCAAAACCCTGCAAGAACCGGCGCGAGCGCGATAAACATTTCCGCGAATATACCTCCCCGGCTTTTTCCTGTCGCCTGTATCTCAACCTCATAGGGTATCCAATAGCATGCTCGGTAAAACCCTAGACCGATAGCGAAGAGCGCCAACGACGTCGGCGTATACGCGCTTCCCCAAAAACCTCCAAATGCCGCGCCGAGCACAACAAAAGAGGTCGCCGAGACAATAATGGCGATTGCAAACAACCTTCGCGCGCCAAAACGCAAAAGACGCGCCGTATATGGGGTGGCGAGACACGTAGTAATTTGAGAGAGCGCATAGAGGAGTGCGGTGCGCGCAAGCGCATCTGCTATGCTCGGCTCGACGATATAAAAATATTGAAAGACGAATACCCAAGCAAAGACATTCCCCCCCGCAAATGCAAAACGAAAGAGGAAGCGGTGCAATGAAAGCGCTCTCGCACTCAAGAGTGGAGATGCGAGACGTGGTTCCCGCACAGAAAAGCTGCGCATACTACGTTTCGTGATTTTCAGGTAGTGGGCGCAGGAGTGGGGTAAGAAGAGGAACAAGTGCGACCAATCCGTAGCCCACCCAAAGGTACCAATCGCTATATATCGCCCAGCCCGAGAAGGGCACCGTATATATGGCATCGAGTGCTGCCATCATAATTGCCCAGAACATTGAGTACGGGAGGATATCTTTCCATGAGTGGAAGCGGAGCGAGTGACCTGCGATGGTCGTAACGATTATCAGTACGCATAGTCGAAAAAAGAGAGATAGCATCCCCACTGCCAGACCATACATGACAAGCCCAGACCAAGTCAGAGACATCACGGCGTATATGACAACACCCCAACCGAGAAGAGAGCCGTACTTCATCGCATCATTATGAGCGATATTCCTCAAAATACTTAGGTTGCATGTGGATATGTATGACAAACGGCCCCGACAAAAAGCCGGGGCCGTTCAAAAAATAACGTCGCGGAATTACCAGCTTCGGCTTCCACCGTCACCGCTGCCTCCCCGTCCGCCGCCGTAACCGCCGCGGTCGTTGCCACCGCCGCTACGAAAATCGCGTCGTGGGCGATCCTCCATCGGACGTGCCTCATTTACCGTGAGAGAGCGTCCTCCGAAATCCTTCCCATTCCACATCTCAATCGCCTTCTGTGCATCCTCGTCGGAAGACATTTCGACGAATCCGAAACCCTTCGAACGACCGCTCATCTTATCCATGATGATAACGGCTGATTCGACGGCTCCGCATTGCGCGAAAGCGTCTTTGAGTTCTGTATCGGACGTGCTGTAAGGGAGCCCGCCGACGTATAGCTTCTTAGCCATGATTCTTTTGTATGTGTTTCCTCTAAAATAATGTAAACCAACCTTTCCAAATGTATGGAAAACTTACATTCCCCGCCATGATGCCGTACGGTGCGAAATTGTCAAGAACGCGTCGGAGGATAAAGAAACAGCCACCGAGAATCGAAAGAATGATTCTCGGTGGCAAAAGTAGGAGAAAAGAGCTGAAGAACAACGAAGGAAAGATGGAGGTAGTCACGGTAGCCGTCGGTTTAACCGATTATTGAGTTAGCGGTGTGCCCAGAAAGTGCTGAGCACAATTACCCACCATCGAGTCCGGCTCTTGCCATTTTGGAGAGGTCATCCGACAAAAGCTCACGCATAAGCTGCGTCAATTCTTCATACCTGCAAACCCGGCGATATCCCAGTTCATGGAATACAACCATGTCGGCAGGTTCGAACTTTTCTTCCCGGATAACGATCGCCCTTCCGCGTAGACTCCAGGGCAATTGCTCCAAGTCAAAATGCCCGTCAAGCACGACGAGCCGGATGTCCCCCCAATTCTCAGGGGCCCAACTTTGAAGAGAATCCAAGCGCTCAAGTTTGAAACCGACTTGGGCCGCGCAAGCGGTCGCAAGGTCGGCTAAGGGTGCTTGGACGAAAGCAGTAATCGTGCGGGCGACCATCGCGGCCTCCATGGTTGGCCGTCAAGAGTGACGACGGTGTTGCTGCCAAACTGATGAACGAACAAACGTACTTCCAATATAACAAAGTGTTCGTAATATTCAAGCCCTTGTGGATAAGTACGAGGCCAGAGCTCCAGGGCGGGAGTAAGCGTAGACATCTTTTATACCGAGGTCTTGCGCGAGCAGGAGCACGACCTCAATAAGTTGATTTGAAACGGGCGCATCTTCGGTAATCGCAATATTGTTCGGCTCAGGATATTTGAGAAGCATGTTGTATCCGAGAGAACTCGCATCCTTTGGTCTCCCTCCTTCTATCACATCAATCAGTTTCGCACCTTCAGTCTGACCGCCCTTGGGCTTCTGATGGAATTTCATCACGGGGTCATGACCTTCTTGGAGGTATGTGCGTACTTCTTCCGGCGAAGGTACCGGTTCAACGACCGGAATTGCTCTTGGTTTGTAATCCGCGTTGCAAATTGATACGCACACGAGGGTGTCGCCCGCCCTGTCAAAAGCTTCGGAAGCAAGCTCGTCGTACTTCTTCGCCAAAAGTTCGCTTTCGGAAAGATTGCTGCGGACGAGTGCAATCTGCCCCGCGAGAGAGTCGTCGGGCTTCACGGCAAGGATGGTGAGCTGTCTTCCAATACTTTTTTCGTATTCTTCCGAAGTGCCCGCGATGTCACCCCAACACTTTTTGTGTAATTCGTAGGAAGACGCACTCCAACGAGAATACCTGTGCAAAACCGTGAAGCGATATTCCGATGTCTTTGAGAGGCCGTAGATAGATTCAAATTTCTCATACGGAAGTTGGCTTTTCAAAACACTCCGCTGAACTTTTCCAGTGGACGTCATAGGAAGCTCGCTCACTGGAAGCGAAGCAACGTACTTTGGCGTCTCATACGCACTTATGTACGGCGAGCCGAGTAGGAGTACTGTCTTGAGCTTTCGCTTTGCGGCATCGACATCAACTCCCTCTTTCCAAGAGATGACCGCTCCTGCTTCT
Source organism: Candidatus Nomurabacteria bacterium (assembly GCA_943359395.1). Lineage (GTDB taxonomy): Bacteria > Patescibacteriota > Minisyncoccia > Phycocordibacterales > UBA2100 > UBA10103. The sequence continues at coordinate 14,559 of CALRHH010000001.1, read as the reverse complement.
TCGCCATATCGCTCATCCGGCACAGCAACCACATGCACTTGTTCGATATCGTGAGAAATCCTCTGCAAGGCATTTTCCACAGCGACAGGCGAGATGTTGACACCTCCCTTAATAATTATTTCCCTTTTCCTCCCCTTCAAATAAAAGTATTTCCGTCCATCGATGACTTTGTACGTGCCAATATCCCCTGTAAGAAAGTACCCATCACGAAAAGCTGGCTCGCGCCCAAGGTACCCCTCCATGACGGCCGCACCTTTAACAACGAGCTCCCCCTCTTCTCCTTCTCCCCGCATCCTTCCCTCTTCATCAAATATTTGTAAATCCGCCCATGGCATGGGGGCGCCGATGGAGTTTTCTTCAACGAGCTGCTCGTAGAGCGCGTCGCTGACATCCATAGGAACGCCCGTCACACGAAGCGCGGTCTCCGTCTGTCCGTATCCCTGGTAGAGGGAGATGCCGAATTTCGTCTTGAATTCCTGCACAGACTGCGCAAGGACGGGAGCAGAACCTATTTGTATCCTCGTTAGACGTATTTTGTCTTTGAGTGCAGCGAACTCTTTCTCCCGATGGAGCTGGTCAAAGACTATCGACTGTACGATGGAAGTAATGGTCGCGGCTGTTTTTGCCATTTGAGTCCAGAAGTGCGAATTAGAGTAATTAGGTGGAACAGCAATACTGCCGCCGGCAAGCAAGGTGGAAAGACAAAACGTGGTGGAATTAATGTGATGGAGTGGAAGTGTGACGAGGAATCTATCCTCGCTCGTGATGCGCAGCCATTCACGAATCCCTTCAGCGTTGACCACAAGGTTCTCCAAGGAGAGCATCGCTCCTTTTGGATGACCAGTCGTACCCGAAGTAAAGAGAACAAGCGCCTGATGCGAGAGCGCTTTCTCCCACGCGACTTTCACATCCGGAGTTGGAGTGAATTCCGTATGCACCTTGATGCGTACTCCCGGTAATTTCTGCGTTTGAATTCCCCGTTCGAGGATAAGTACTTTCGCTTTATTTAGATTAATCTTGTATTCGTAGAGTTCGGGTGTGTCGCGCTTCGTATCCATTGGGACGGTAACAATCCCCGTTGCCCATGCAGCCCAACTCCATATCAAGAGTGCGGGAGAATTCCGGAACGCAAGGGCAATCCGATCCCCCTTTTGTAAACCGAGGCTTTTCAACTCTGCGGCAGCTGCCGTTATTTTTTCAAGGAGACTCGCATATGTAATCTCCTCAGTGACAGCTCCTTTCTCATCTGTTGCAACGAGGGCTATCTTTTTTGGATACTCCTTCCCCAGGGAGATGAAGTGTTCGTGTAAACTTTTTTGAGAAATGGTACTCATAGCAGTCAGACATAGAGCTTATCAGATGTATGTGGAGTTTTAAAATCTGGAATTATCTGCTATAACTCTCCCTGAGGGCCAGTAATCGTTTCTCTCATACTGACCCGTCGCTCTGAGAAAATGAGAATATTTGATATTCTCATTTTCGTTCCTCACTAGGGCCAGTAGTTCAGTGGTAGAATGCCTCATTTGCAATGAGGAGGTCCGGGGTTCGATCCCCCGCTGGTCCACCGATAAGATTGTTTGCTAACGCATCGCCAAACGGATTGCGTGCTCAAGAAATTCCTGAACTGATGAACCAACCGACTCAAGCATGGGCTGGAACGATGCCCCAGGATACAGACCGGGTATCGCGTTGACCTCCAAAAGATAGACTGCGCGCGGCGTCAGTATCATATCGGCGCGTGAAAAATGCTCGAGCCCGAGAGCGCGATGAGCGACGCGCGCTGCGTCAGCAAGAGCCTTTTTTTCTCCCTGCGAAAAGCTGCTTGGTACATTATGCCGCAGGCTTCCCTCCTGATGGTGCGAGAATCCCAGAAACGCCGCACCTGGAGGGGTAATGACGTGCGCTGGGGGGAGGACATACAATTCTTCTCCGCGAAAATCCTCAATGACTCCCACGCTTGCCTCTTGGCCCTGAAGGTACTGCTCGACCAGAGCCGAACCAAACGCATCCAATACATCACCTAACATATCGGGCAACTCGAGGAGTGATGTGGCGAGACGTATCCCGTGAGAAGCTCCCTCCTGAGCAGGCTTCACTAGGTAAGGCGGTCCAAATTGGGAGAAGACAAGACTCGACATTTCACCGGTGGTCAGCGCATTCCCGAGTGTAAACGATACCGCCCGGGGCATCCGAACACCCGCTTTTTGTAGAATTTCGCGAGCTCGAATTTTGTTTAACGTAAGAGCGGCGGATTGCGAACGGGCTCCCGCATACGGCACACCGGCACGTTCCAGTATCCGCTGGACCGTTCCATCCTCCCCAACCCCGCCATGAAGCGCATTTAGCACGACATCAATTTGAGCCAAAATTCGCGCTGAATCTGCAGGAGTTCCCCGCGCATGCCAATATCCGCGTTTATCAATAAAAATATCTCGCGTGTCATACCTCTCTTCGGGAAGTGCCGCGAGCATTGCTGCACCCGTTTTGAGAGAAAGCTCGTATTCGTTCGAGGTTCCTCCGCGCAAAACACCAACACTCATGCGTGCCATAGAGAAATTATATCATCAGAATACAGGCTATAGTGAAACTCCGGGAATATCGAAAATGGTTGACGGCACCCACCACATCGGCTCACACGACTTGTCGAATTGAATACCGCGCGGATTAGGAAAATCCAGTTTATCTGGCGCGACTTCTTCGGCAGTGGACTCAGAATCTTTCCATGTGTAGTTCGTATATCCATCGCTTATTGTGTGTCGAACGCGTGTTCCTGTGTTGTCGTGGACTTCTATATCTACTCGTGCCGTCTTGCCAATAAAATAGGCAACACCCGTATACGATATATCGAAATTGCTGACCTGAAACACGCAACGCGTGGCTGGAACTTTTTCCTCTCGGTATGTACTCGACTCCATAGCTGCCGCTACGTAATATCGGTACGCGACATACCCTCCACCAAAGATGAGTGCGAGTGTGAGGAGGAACGTAAATGCTTTCAAATAGGTCCAATACATCCTTTCAGTATATCTTGCCGCGACGCTTACGGTGCCACCGTATTGCAAATCTGTGAGCTTCTTTGTTGGCAAGTAAAATATCACGCTCATACGCTTGTATTGCACTCTTGTCGCCGATAAGCCGCTCAGGCTTATGGAATTCATTCTTCACAACACCCACGATGGGTATCTCTATCCCCGCTTGCTTCAAAAGCGTCTGAGCTACCCGCATCTGCCCCTTTCCTCCGTCAATCACAAACACACGTGGCAAAGGCCATTCGGAATGATTAAGACGCCGCGAGAGAGCCTCTTTCAGAGAAGCAATATCGTCGTTGGCCGCCGTATTGATTTTGAATTTTCGATATGCAGCTTTTACCGCTTCGCCACTATCTACCACGGTCATAACAGCCACTGTCTCGACTCCGCTCGTATGGGCAACGTCGTAAGCCTCTATGCGGATACCGCCACCGGGCGCCACCCGATGTTCGTCTTTTATGAGCGAGACATCCCGTACATGCTCAAGGGCGTGTATCTGACGGCGAAGCTGTGTCGCCTCTTCAAATCTCTCCGTCCGCGCCGCCGCTTTCATTTCACGCGAAAGTTCCCGCTTTAGACCCTTAAAATTGCCCGACAGAAACTGGCAAATGTGCTTAACACGCTGCGCATATTCCCTTTTTTCCATCTCACCCATACAGACACCGGGGCAGAGCCCTATCTGCCGGTTGAAGCATGGTTTGCACGCGGCAAGGCAAGGCCTTGCCGCGTGCTGTTCTTCGCAAGGCACGCACTTCGCATCCCGGAATGGGAATATTTTGCGGACAATCTTCATCGCTTCCTGGAGTTGACCTCCGTGCGGAAATGGTCCGAATGTCTGCGCAACATTTTTTATATCCCAACTTTGGAAGAGCTCGCGACCTCGGACAATAAGCACTCGAGGAAAATTCTCTTTCGTAATGACCACGTAGTTGAAACTCGTATTATCCTTCTCATCAACATTGTAGGGAGGTTGATGTCGCTTGATGAGATTGGCTTCGAGTATCAGAGCTTCGAGTATCGAGCTCGTCTTCGTGTGTGCGACCGATTTCGCCTCGGCCACCATCGCAACAATTCTTTCACCGCGGCCCTTTGCTAAATCGGCCGAAAAGTAGCTCCGCACGCGGTCGCGGAGTGACGTAGCCTTGCCGATGTATAGGATTTTCGGGCCCTTCTTGAAGAAGTATACCCCCGGCTCATCCGGCAGCCTGGATTTTTTGAGCTCCTTTTTTGTCATTCCAACACTATACAGAATCGGCTTATCCACCGCGAACCCGGTTTGACTTTTCATTCCATTTGGCTATACTTTGGTTTTAATGACCTCTAAGAAGCTTTCGAAGAAGAACACCCGTCCGGGTGTATTTTTATACCTTCCCAATTCGTCCCCCATCCGGGGACTTTTCTTTGTATGAAGTTGTACCTCAAAGACGGCACGGTATTCGAAGGAAAAAGCTTCGGCGCGCCGAAGAACGCCAGTGGTGAAGTCGTCTTCAATACGGGCATGACAGGCTACGTAGAGAGCCTCACAGACCCTTCCTACGCGGGCCAAATAGTCGTCCTCACCTATCCGCTCATCGGCAACTACGGCGTGCCGGATAAGAAATTCTTTGAGTCCAATAAGATGCAAATAGCGGGCCTCGTCGTCGCAGAGTACTCGGAGCAATACTCTCATCACGCCGCGAAGCAGTCGCTCGCGGAATGGCTCAAAGTTTCCGGCGTCCCCGCGATTACCGGAGTGGATACGCGGGCACTGACAAAGAAATTGCGGGAGCACGGCGTCATGTTGGGCCACATTGAAAATGTTCGACCTACGAGGTCGAACATTCCTTTCGAAGACCCGAATGAAGAAAATCTTGTCGCCCGTGTGAGCCCGAAAAAAAAACAGGCTTATGGCAACGGCCCGGTAAAAATCATCGCCGTCGATTGTGGTATGAAGGAAAACATCGTGCACTCGCTCGCGAGACCGGAAGTCACCCTCGTCCGCGTGCCATGGGATTACGACTTTACTGCCGAGAGATACGACGCTCTTTTCCTCTCCAACGGCCCCGGAGATCCCAGGAAATGCGCTCCAACTATCGAGCATATCCAAGCGGCTATGCGCGACAATAAGCCCATACTAGGCATCTGCCTCGGTAATCAACTTCTTGCACTTGCCGCAGGAGCTTCGACCTACAAGCTCAAATATGGCCACAGAGCGCAGAATCAGCCGGCCATTGAGTCATCCACCGGGAGGTGTTATATCACCTCTCAAAATCACGGATTCGCCGTAGATACGAAGACGCTTCCTGACGGGTGGGAGGAGTGGTTCTCCAATGCCAACGATGGGAGCAACGAAGGTATTCGCCACAAGACCAAGCCTTGGCGTTCAGTGCAATTCCACCCCGAAGCCAATCCCGGTCCTACGGACACCGCATGGATATTCGATGAGTTCATAGTTTCATTGAAGAAAAAATATGCATAAACCTAAGAAGGTACTTCTGCTCGGCTCGGGGGGCCTCCGCATCGGGCAGGCAGGGGAGTTTGATTACTCTGGCTCACAGGCCATAAAGGCATTCAAAGAAGAGGGCATCAAAGTCGTCTTGATGAATCCGAATATTGCGACCGTGCAGACCGACGACAAACGTGCTGATGTGGTGTACTTCCTGCCCCTTACAGAAAAATTTGCTATCGAAGTCATTCGAAAAGAACGTCCTGACGCGATAGCCCTCTCCTTTGGAGGACAGACAGCCCTTAATCTCGGACTCTCACTCGAAAAAACGGGCGTCCTGAAAAAATACGGAGTTAAAGTCCTCGGCACTCCCGTCTCAACAATTCGTGACACAGAAGACCGCGAGCTTTTCGTAAAACGTCTCAAACAAATACAAGTGAAGACCGCTCGAAGCCGAGCGACGTTGAATATCAAAGAGGCAATCTCAGCTGCGGAAGAGATCGGGTACCCCGTCATGGTGCGCTCTGGATTCGCGCTCGGCGGCGAGGGTTCGGGGGTTGTACGAAATGAAAAGGATTTAGTCGCAAAACTCTCGGAAGTATTCAGAAATGTATCGCAAGTACTCGTTGAAGAGTATTTGGGTGGGTGGAAAGAAATAGAGTACGAGGTCGTACGTGACCGCGCCGACAATTGCATCACTGTCTGCAACATGGAGAATTTCGATCCAATGGGCATCCACACGGGAGAGAGCATTGTAGTTGCACCTTCGCAGACACTCTCAAATGCTGAGTATCACGGACTTCGTGAGATAGCGATAAAGACCATCCGACATCTTGGTATTGTCGGTGAATGCAATATTCAATACGCGCTGCATCCAAAAACGGGTGATTATCGCGTCATTGAGGTCAACGCGAGACTTTCACGTTCATCGGCACTCGCATCCAAAGCCACTGGTTACCCACTTGCCTTCGTAGCTGCCAAGCTCGCTCTCGGATATGCCTTGCCTGAAATAAAGAACTCTGTCACCAAGAAAACCATCGCCTGCTTCGAGCCTGCGCTCGATTATGTTGTCTTGAAAATCCCGCGCTGGGACCTCAATAAATTTGAGAATGCCGCTCCGCGCATTGGTACCGAGATGAAGAGCGTGGGTGAAGTCATGGCAATCGGTCGCTCATTTGAAGAGGGCTTCCAAAAGGCAATTCGCATGCTCAACATCGGTGCATACGGACTGACGGCGCAGAAGAATGGAAATTTTCAGATACCGGATTATCTCGACGAAATAAAGAATCCGACAACCCGCCGCGTCTTTGCGATTGCTCAAGCACTGCGCGCGGGCGTATCTGTCGAAAAGATACACGGAATGAGCGCTATCGATACGTGGTTCTTACACAAAATGCAAAACATCATGACTCTTGAGCGCGAACTAAAAACTAAAAAGCTTGATGCTTCTCTAATGCGCCGCGCCAAGCAATCCGGATTTTCCGATGCACAGCTTGCTGTTATCAAAAAGACCAAAGAATCATCAATTCGCTCACTCCGCAAACGCCTCAAAGTCCTCCCCGTCGTTAAACAAATAGATACCCTCGCAGGTGAATTTCCCGCCGAGACGAACTACCTCTATCTCACCTACCACGGTACTGAGAACGACATTGTTCGCGGCAAAAAACAGATAGCAGTCCTCGGAAGCGGTCCCTATGCGATAGGTTCGTCCGTAGAATTCGACTGGTCAAGCGTGCAGGCGCTCCGCACCCTCAAGCGCGAAGGGTACGGCACGGTTATGATTAACTACAATCCTGAGACAGTTTCCACTGACTACGACATATCCGACCGTCTGTACTTCGAAGAGCTTTCCCTCGAAAGAGTCCTCGACATTACCGATTTTGAAAAACTGCAGGGCGTCATCGTTTCCACGGGCGGGCAAATTCCCAACAACATGGCGCTGAAGCTAGAGAAAAACAAAGTAAAAATCCTCGGTACCACCCCGGAAAATATCAACCGCGCGGAAGACCGCCACGTATTTTCGAAATTGCTCGACATTCTTGGAATCGACCAGCCGGCCTGGGCAGAGCTCACAACACTCTCTGCCGCTGTACAAACCGCCGAGAAGCTGGGCTATCCTGTCCTTGTCCGGCCATCGTATGTACTTTCAGGCGCGGCAATGAGCGTTTCTCTGGACAAAGATACGCTGGTCAAATTTCTCAAGCGCGCGGTTGATATCTCCTCTGACCATCCCGTCGTTATTTCAAAATTCGTCGAAAATGCCCGCGAAATTGAAATAGATGGAGTCGCAAAGAAAGGAAACCTTGTTGTCTACGCAATTACGGAACACGTGGAGAATGCCGGCACTCACTCCGGTGACGCGACCGTCGTCTTGCCGCCGCAACGCACTTACATCGAGACTATCCGTCGCGCACGGCACATAGCGAAGGCGATAGTAAAAGAGCTCAATATCACAGGCCCATTCAATATCCAATTCCTCGCAAAAGACAACAAGCTGCAAGTTATCGAGTGCAATCTCCGCGCTTCCCGCAGCTTTCCCTTTGTATCAAAAGTCACGGGGTACAATTTCATCGACATCGCAACACGCGCGATGCTCGGTCTCGACGTCGCGGGAAATTACCGTACACTCGAACTCGACCTCGTTGCCGTTAAATCCCCGCAATTCTCATATGGACGCATCAAGGGCGCAGATCCTATCTCCTACGTAGAAATGGCTTCTACAGGCGAAGTCGCCTGCTTCGGCGATACCTACTCCGAGGCGCTCTTGAAATCCATGATTGCTGCAGGATTCCGGTTGCCCAAGAAGAACGTCTTGGTGTCGCTCGGCAAAGAAGAAAATAAAGTGAAATTGCTCCCCGGCATCCAAACGCTTGCAGACATGGGTTTCAAAATATTTGCGACGGAACAGACCGCAGAGTTCCTGACCGAGAAAGGCGTCCCGTGCGAAAAGGTCTACAAAATTAGCACTGCCAAACATCCAAACGTGTCCGATCTGTTGGAGAAAGGTACGCTCGACCTCATCATCAATATTCCCACGCACGCATTTCAACGTGAGTCGACCGACGGCTTCACCATCCGCCGCAAAGCGATAGACATGAATATCCCACTCATTACGAACCGCCAGCTTGCTGATGGCTTCATCACCGCACTTCACGAACAAAAAGGAAACGGACTAAAAACGAAGTCGTGGGATGAGTATCGTTCATAAAAAGGTAGAAGGAGAGGGGAACGCGCAAAACAATGAAAGCCCCCTCTCCTCCCGGCACCTTTACGGCACCTACAACTAACGCGTACAGACGCTACGAACGCAACTGACGCCAAAAAGAACGCAACGAACGCAACGGCACAACATCCCTACTAGGGAGCGCATCGGGTGGCGTTTTTGTTCGCCACTTACGTTGCCTCACGGGTATTCCAGCTTACAACTGGAGGTCCGTGGAGTCCGCCGAAAGACTTAGCTGGGCAGCGTAGCTACCGGCGGAGTGAAAAACATGTATACCTTATTTGGACGATTTCTTCAACACTCTCTTCAAATAGTATCCCGTATGTGAACCATCTGTCTTTGAAACTTCTTCAGGTGTGCCTCTTGCCACTATCTTTCCACCGCCCGCGCCCCCTTCGGGGCCCATGTCGATGATGTAATCCGCACACTTCAGAACGTCGAGGTTGTGTTCGATAGCTATGACGGTATTGCCGCGTTCGACGAGCTTCTGGAGAATATCCACGAGTTTTGCGACGTCATCATAGTGAAGACCTACAGTCGGCTCATCGAGCAAATAGATGCTTTTGGTAATAAGCGGGCGGTAGAGCTCAGATGCAATTTTCACACGCTGCGCTTCTCCGCCGGAGAGCGTCGTCGCACTTTGCCCGAGCTCCAGATATCCGAGCCCCACATCCATCAAGCTTTGCATCCTGTCTGAAATAGCGGGAATATCCTCAAAGAATGCGAGCGCTTCTTCCACCGTCATTGAGAGTACATCGTGGATACTCTTCTTCTTGTATTTCACTTCTAGCGTCTCCTTCATAAAGCGCTTGCCGTTGCACACATCGCAGGTCACATACACCGTCGGCAAGAAGTGCATCTCGACGGCCACAAGTCCGTTGCCCTGACACGCCTCGCAGCGCCCGCCCTTTACGTTGAAAGAAAATCTCCCCGGTCCCCACGCTCGCGCACGCGCCTCTTCGCTCATCGCAAACATATCGCGGATATGCGCCCACGCACCTGTGTAAGTAGCAGGGTTCGAGCGCGGCGTGCGCCCTATCGGAGATTGATCTATCAATATCGCCCGTCCAAGATATTCCGTCCCCGAGAATTCTTTTGCGTTGTACGTCTTGGCGGTGCGGTATCGCTTATCGAATCTCGCTTGTAAGTTGCGGTGAAGAATTTCGTAGAGAAAAGTCGACTTGCCCGAACCTGAAACTCCGGAAACGACGACAAACTTCGCGAGCGGTACATCCACACTGAGATTTTGTACATTAAATTTACTGGCGCCACGGATTTTTATCTTACCCCTGTCAGCTGTCCTCCGCTGTTCGGGAATCCTTATCATCGTTTCCTCACGGAGGTACGAAAGTGTGCGGGAACCCGATTTGTTGGTCTTGGCCGTGAGGAGCTCGTCGAGCCAACCCTCTGCCACAACCTCGCCTCCATGCACCCCTGCCCCTGGGCCGAGATCGACGAGGTAATCAGAAGCGAAAATAGTGTCTTCGTCGTGTTCAACAACGAGTACCGTATTGCCGAGGTCGCGTAAGTGCTTGAGCGTCGTTATGAGCTTGTCGTTATCGCGCTGATGCAAGCCAATAGTCGGTTCATCGAGTACATACAATGCCCCAACAAGGCCTGAACCAAGTTGGGAGGCGAGCCTGATGCGCTGCGCCTCGCCCCCGGAGAGCGTATTTGCCTTTCGGTCGAGCGTCAGATACTCGATTCCGACATTGAGCATAAATTGCAAGCGATTGGTGATTTCCTTAATGACGACACGTGAAATATCCTGTTCCTGTTTGGTCAGCTTCAGTTTGGCAAAAAAGTCCATCGCATCCTCAATGGACAGGCCGGCGAGTCGAACGATATTCATTCCCTCAACGGGCCCCTCCCCTTCTTCGCCGGTGATTTTTCCCAGAAATACGTTCAATGCCTCCGGGCGCAAGCGCGCACCTTTGCAGACATCACACGGCTCATCTCCAAAGAAATACTTACTGCCTAAGCCTTTACATTCCGGGCAGGCACCGTATGGCGAATTGAATGAAAAGAGGCGTGGCTCAATTTCCGGGAATGAGAACCCATCATAAGGGCACATGAATTTTGCAGACACGATAGTGCTCACCCCCGCGGCATCGGTAATCTTCACAAGACCCTCGGATTCGGCGAGTGCGCGCTCAATAGCCTCGCTTGCCCGCTCACGCGCGGCCTTCGCATTATCTACGAATTCCGATACGAATATTTCGTCAACAACCACGTCGATATCATGCTTGTGGTGCTTTTCGAGTTCAATGCGCTCGCGCAATGACTTGTCCGTTCCATCCACCATCACTTTTTCAAACCCCTTATTCAAAAGGTCGTAAAGCATTTGGTAATACTCGCCCTTGCGACCAACGACGACAGGTGAGCTGATACGTATCTTTGCGGCAGAAACACCTTTCGTAAGCTTGCCACCCGCAACAATTTTCTGCTTGCGGGCAGCCTCAACTATACTCAAAACGGATGCGAGGATTTCTTCATTTGAAAGCTTGCGCACCACCCTGCCACACGTCAAACAATGTGGCGTACCCACGCGCGCATAGAGCACGCGAAGATAATCATAAATTTCGGTTATCGTGGCAACGGTAGAGCGTGGGTTGTTTGAGCGACTCTTTTGGTCTATCGAAATTGCGGGCGAGAGCCCCGTAATTTCATCGACGTCAGGCTTTTGCATCTGCCGCAAAAATTGCCGCGCATAGGCAGAAAGTGATTCGACGTACTTGCGCTGCCCTTCGGCGAAGATGGTATCAAATGCGAGTGAAGATTTCCCGCTTCCGGAAAGTCCCGTAAAAACTACCATTTTGTTGCGCGGTATTTCGACGCTCACATTCTTGAGGTTGTGAGTTCGCGCGCCTTTTATGACGATTTTACCTGCCCCTGTGTCTTTTTTATCTTTTTCAGCCATACATATAATCCCGACCCCCGCTTTGCGCTAGGGGTTGGTACGAATGACTATAGCATTCGTGACTCCAAAAGAGAAAACGAAACGACGACGGACACGATGTGTGCCCGTCGTCGCTAATAGTTGTAGCCCTACGCCAATGCCGATGCTTGGTTGACGAGCGTCGGTACCTGAGTTTTCGGATTCTTTACAACCTTGAATCCGTGACTGTTGAGAGCTCTCCTTCGGGCATCGAGCTCGACTGGCATACCTTCGCTCCGGAAATTGAAGGAATCCAGCGCTGCCAGTACTTTACTCACCGGCAAGGTCGAGCTCTTGATTTTGAACGTCTCGCCGCATCTATCGCCGATGTCGCCGACGAACTCGATCGTGCCTCTGCGCAAGCCCCACCGTGGACCGAACATCAGTTTGACCTCGCTGCCCTGCTGCTCCATAGACAAAACGGCCACGTTGGTGCTGTCATGGTGCTTTGTGTGCAAACCGGAAACAAGCACGCGTCCGGCCATCTGGGGCCGCAAAACCGTCGAATAGAAGGTTAGGAATCTCACCGAGATTTGCCGATCACTGTCGAATACGTATTGCTGGAAGTTATCGGCAACTTCCGGCCAAGGGGAGAATTTTCCAACAACGCGTACAAGAGCTTCTGCGTCCTTGAGACGTCTTTTGAGACGCCTCTCGTCGCCCCGGGGATCGATCACGTCTTCGGGATGGCGATGGAATTTTTCTCGGAACAGCTGCCGAAACAATTCTTCAACCTTTCCGGTGCCGAACCGCAGTTGGTTGTAGGCTTCCATTAGTTGATTGCTGAGCACCGAAAAACGCGTCTTCGGTGTCGCGTATTCATGATGGTTCGGCATACCGGCATCGAGCAAAAGTAGTAGTACCGTGCCGATAGCACTTGCAGCTTGGCGTTCGAAGCCGACATACGGGACGACCGGTTCGTCGGTATTTAGAGCGGCGAGCGCAAGGTTTTTGGTTGTCCGGATTGGACATCCCAATTTCTCGATTTCAGGTTGTTGTATAGCACTGTTAATAGTGCGCATTTTGCAGCCCCTGTTTCTTTCTAGATGTTTCTGACAGTTCAGGTAGTTTTGATTTCTGGGCTACGCATTACAAAGTCAACGTACAGAAAGCAAGCGATATAATGCATCTAAACAGTATACTTGTCAACATTACTCACAGAATCGCAGCCTCTCTTTCGAGTCGAACTCCGAAATCCTTTTGAACCTTTTGTTCTACTACTTCCGAAAGCGACAAAACGTCTTCCGCCGTCGCATTTCCTTGATTCACGATGTAATTCGGATGTTGGAGAGATGCTATCGCTTCTCCGACCGTAGCGCCCTTCATGCCCGACTTTTCGATAAGCCATCCGGCGGGGACCCTCCCCTCGCGCGATTTGACTCCCTTCTCCTTTTCAAACATCGCGATTACTTCCGAAGGCGCGACGGGGTTCATAAAGAAACTTCCCGCAGCTTTTACGTTTTGGAGATGGCGCTTCTCGCGCTCGGCTATCGTTTCTTCTGCCAGACGTTTACTTTGCTCCGAATTGATGAGGCTTAGCGTGGCATTGACGCGTGTAATTATCCACTGCGGATTATCCTTAAAAAAACTGTGGCGGTATGAAAAATCACATTCGGCGTTCGTGAATTCTTTCACCTCACCATTCCTCACATGGAGCGCTCGTACACTCGTCACAACATCTTTAATCTCCGAGCCAAACGCCCCCGCATTCCCGCGCACCGCGCCACCAACACTCCCCGGAATGCCCGCAAGTTTTTCCCATCCGCCCTTTCCTTGCGCACCGAATGCGCGGATAAGCTCCAAAAGATTTGTCCCCGCCCATGCATCTATTACGTTCCCCGATACCCCCCACAGATTACCGTTAAGCCGTATGGCGAGTGGATTCAATCCTTCGTCAGGTATGAGCACGTTGCTTCCACCCGCCAGCACGAAAAATCGGACGCCCTTATCTTTTGCCCATTGAACAGCTTCTCGGATATCGTCATCCTTGCGCGCTTCAACCATATATCGTGCCTGACCCCCTATTTTGAAGGTCGTTAGCGGCGCGAGCGGAACGTTCTCGAGAATCTCCATATTCGTCAGCTTACACGAAATACTGATTCTTTGCCCGCCCAAATCGAGATACATAATAAACGGACGACCGTCCGTTTATTATGTATGGATGGTTATTTAGGTGTTTTGAACTTTTTTGCCTTCTTCGCACTCTTTTTATTTCTTTCTTCAAGCTTAGAAATTTCGTCACGCAATAGCGCTGCTGTCTCGAAGTCTAGTTTATCAGCCGCTTCGTGCATCTGATTCCGCTTGTCCTTGATGAGCTTCTTTACATCTCCGCCATACGCCGCCGTATCAAGTTCGGCGAGCTCACTCACTGCACGGCTACGTGTACGCTGGATATCTCCGACGATGTCATGTATTCGTTTCTCAATTGTTTTTGGCGTAATGTTGTGCTTTTTATTGTACTCCTCTTGTACCGTGCGGCGGCGATTTGTCTCCCCTATCGCGCGCTCAAGCGAGCCTGTCATGTTGTCCGCGTAGAGAATCACCCGTCCCAGTACGTTGCGTGCGGCGCGGCCTATTGTCTGAATGAGTGATGTTTCGCTACGCAAGAATCCTTCTTTGTCAGCATCGAGTATCGCCACCAGTTCCACCTCAGGCAGGTCGAGACCTTCGCGCAAGAGGTTTACGCCGACTAACACATCGAAAACTCCCTTTCGAAAATCCGTGAGAATTTCGATACGCTCAATTGTCTTTACATCACTATGTATGTATCGGGCCTTTATTTTTCGCTCTTCGAGAAATGTAGCCAAATCTTCCGCCATCTTTTTCGTGAGGACGGTGACCATCGAACGGCTACCGCGCTTGGTGACCATTTCCGCTTCTTTAATGAAATCTTTGACTTGTCCCGAAAATCTCCACGCGCGACTATCGGGCGCACCACTATCTC